>NZ_JBSFNE010000024.1:0-106105 GCF_053586935.1 Nonomuraea sp. NPDC003727 | reverse complement strand
TGTACGAGGAGACGCGGCGCAGGGAGACGTGGTTGCAGGCCTCCTCGGAGATCACCACCAGCCTGCTGTCGGGAGCCGCCTCGCACGACGTGCTCCGCATGCTCGCCGCCAGCGCCCGCAGGATGACCGGCGCCGACGCGGTCATGGTCCTGCTGCCCGAGGCGCCAGGGGAGGGACTGTCGGTGGCCGTCGCCGAGGGCGAGGACGCCGAGGACCTGCTCGGCACCGGCTTCCCGCTGGAGGGAAGCGCCGTCGGCGCCGTCTACACCAACGGGGAGTCCAGGCTCGAGAAGAGCATGCACGACTCCTCCGGCCCTGACGCGCCCGGCCTGCTGGTGCCGCTGGGCACGGCGCTCCCGGTGCGCGGCGTGCTGGCCCTGGTCAAGCAGCCCGGCCGGATGCCGTTCACCGGCGCGAACGTGGAGATGCTCGGCTCCTTCGCCGCGCAGGCCGCGCTGGCCTTCGAACTGGCCGAGGCGCGCAAGGACGCCGAACGGCTCGGGCTGCTGGAGGACCGCGACCGCATCGCCAAGGACCTGCACGACGTGGTCATCCAGCGGCTGTTCGCCGTCGCCATGACGCTGATGGGCGCGGTACGGCTGGTCGAGCACCCTGAGGCGGCCGACCGCGTGCAGCACGCGATCGACGAGCTCGACGAGACCATCAGGCAGATCCGCTCGACCATCTTCGCCTTGCAGGTGCCGCGCGATTCCGGCTCGCCCAGCCTGCGGGCCCGCGTCGTCGACCTCGTCGAGAACGCGCGCGGTCACCTCGGGTTCATGCCCGGCCTGCGCATGGAGGGCCCGCTCGACCACCAGGTGCCCGAGGAGGTCGCCGCCCACCTGCTGGCGGTGCTGCGCGAAGCGCTGTCCAACGTCGTCCGCCATGCCAAGGCCTCCAGGGCGGAGGTGTCGGTCGAGATCGCCGACGGCACGCTCACGCTCGTGGTGCAGGACGACGGCGTGGGGATGAGCGACGGCGGTCACCGCAGCGGCCTGCGCAACCTGGAGGACCGCGCCGCCCAGCTCAACGGCCTGCTGGAGGTCGAGGAGCCGGCCGGCGGCGGCACGCGGATCTGCTGGCGGGTCCCGCTCTGAACCCTCCGCCCGGCGCCTCCCGCCGCGGCGCGCGTCAGCGCCCGCGGTCGGCCTTCAACCTGGCGGCCATGGCCGCGACCTGAGTACGGCGCTGCAGGTTGAGCTTGCCCAGCAGGTTGGAGACGTAGTTCTTGACGGTCTTCTCCGCCAGGTGCAGCCGCTGACCGATCTGCCGGTTGGTGAGGCCCTCGCCGATCAGCTCCAGGATGTGGCGCTCCTGCTCCGACAGCGCCTTGAGCGGGTCGGTCCGGTCGGCCTGCTCGCGCAGCCGCTGCAGCATCGTCGCGGTCGTCTGCGGATCGAGCAGCGACTGCCCCTTCGCCACCGTGCGCACCGCGCCGACCAGGTCGGAGCCGTGGATCTGCTTGAGCACGTACCCCGCGGCGCCCGCCATGACGGCCTCGAACAGCGCGTCGTCGTCGGCATAGGAGGTCAGCATCAGGCACTGCAGTTCGGGCATCTGCGAGCGGACCTCGCGGCAGACGTCGACGCCGTCGCCGTCCGGCAGGCGTACGTCGAGGACCGCCACGTCGGGCCGGAGCGCGGGGATACGAGCCAGGGCCGAGGACGCGGTGCCCGCCTCGCCGACCACCTCGATGTCGTCCTCGGACTCCAGCAGGGCGGCGACGCCCCGTCGTACCACCTCGTGATCGTCGAGGAGGAACACGCGAATCATGATGCCGACGCTATCCATTCGGCATGGGCGCTGGTAGGGACCAAAGTCCCGGACACTTCGGTGGGCGGTGGCGCCACAGGCATCAGATCGACGGGTTGCAATGACGCCATGATGGCGCCATAGTGATGCCATGCACCTCGCGCCGTATGTCGACCGCCTCCACCACGAGCTCGCCGCCTCCGCGGAGGCGGCCGGCGAGGACGCCCGCGCGCTCGCCGAGCGGCTCGTCGTCCCGCTCGACTCCACCGCCAGGCTCGTCCTCCTCGAGGCGCTCTCGACGGCCGCCGTCGAGATCACCCGCGATCTCGCGCCGGGCTCGGTCGAGCTGCGTCTGCGCGGCCGGGATCCCTGCTTCGTCGTGACGCCGCCGCCGGGCGGCCCCGCCGTACCGCCCGGCTCCCACCCGTCCGCCCTCTCCTGGGCCTTCCCGCCCGCTGCCCCGCCCGCCGACGGCGAGGAGAGCGGCACCTCGCGGATCTCCCTGCGCGTCCCCGACCCGCTCAAGCACCGCATCGAGACGGCCGCCGGCGGTGAAGGGCTGTCGGTCAACGCCTGGCTCGTCCGAGCGGCCGGCGCCGCGCTCGACCGCGACGGCGGGCGGCGGCACACCGGCTGGGTGCGCTGAAAGCCGCCCGCTCTCCCTCCCCGACTCCCCCGAAAGGGCCTGAACGTGTCCGAACACACCGGCCGAGACCCCCGCCGCTGGTGGGTCCTCGTCGTCCTCTGCCTGAGCCTGATGGTGCTGGTCATCGACACCACCGTGCTCAACGTCGCCATCCCGTCACTGATGACCGACCTCGGCGCCACCCCCTCCGACATCCAGTGGATCATCAACGCCTACGTGCTGGTCTACGCCGGTCTGCTGCTCACCACGGGCAACCTGTCCGACCGGTACGGCAGGCGCCGCCTGCTCGTCCTCGGCCTGGCCGTGTTCGGCGGCGCCTCCCTGCTGGCCACGCTGGCGACGCAGCCGTGGCACCTGATCTCCGCCCGCGCGCTGATGGGCGTCGGTGGCGCCATGTTGATGCCATCCACGCTGTCCATCCTGATCACCACGTTCGACGACGACGAGCGGCGCAAGGCCATGGCCGCCTGGAGCGTCGTGGCGACGGTCGGCGTGATCGGCGGGCCCACCCTCGGCGGGTTCCTGATCGAGCGCTTCTCGTGGAACTCGGTGTTCCTGCTCAACGTCCCCGTCGCGGTGATCGCGATCGTGGCCGCGTACGCGCTGATGCCCGAACGGCGCGGCCCCGAGCGCAGCCTCGACCCGCTCGGCGTGCTGCTGTCCACCGTCGGGCTGACCGCGCTCGTCTACGTGGTGATCGAGGCGCCCCAGCAGGGCGTGAACCTGCCGGTGGCCGTCATCGCCGCCGTCGCCCTCGGCGGCTTCGCGCTCTGGGAGCGCAGGACGCCGCACCCGATGCTGCCGCTGGAGCTGTTCCGCAGCCGCGACTTCACCGGGGCCTCGTTCTCGATCCTGCTGATGTCGTTCGGCATCGGCGCGGTGATGCTGATGCTCACCCAGTACCTGCAGTTCGTGCTCGGCTACGGGGCCACGCAGGCGGGCCTGGGGCTGCTGCCGTACGCGCTGGCGGCCACGGTCTTCAACTACGTCGGCGTGGCGCTCGGCCAGAAGGTCTCCAACCGGACGCTGGTCGCCGTCGGACTGGCCGTGATGGCCGTCTCCTTCGCGGGCCTGGCCATGACCGGCGGCTACTGGTCGATGTTCGCCTCCATGCTGGTCATGGGGGCCGGTGGCGGCCTGGCGGGGCCGGCCGCCTACACGACGCTGATGGGCGCGGTGCCCGTGGAGCGGGCCGGTGCCGGCTCCGCGCTGAACGACACCGTCCAGCAGGTGGGCATGGCGCTCAGCATCGCCGTCCTCGGCAGCGTGCTGGCCGGGGTCTACACCGCCCGGATGCCGCACTCCGCGCCCGCGGCGGCCCGCGAGTCGATCGGCCAGGCGGTCGTGCTGGGTGATCCCGCCGTGCTCGCCGCCGCGCGCGACGCCTTCGGCGCGGCGATGTCGCTCGGCTCGTGGGTGGGCGTGGCCTGCAGCCTGGCGGCCGCGGCCCTGGCGATGGCCGTGCTGCGCCGTACGGCGCCGGCGCCCGCCCCGGCCCCCGCCAGGGAGGACAGCGAGGTCACCGCGTAAACCCCTCAGGACGGCCGGACCGTCGATCCAGCAGGCCGGCGCGGTGCGCGCCCCCGGTCTGCTGGATCCTCTCGTCCAGGCGTCGCCTGGTAGCCGGATTCTGTCAGTAGTGATCTCTACTGTCCCGCGCATGACATCTGCGACGCAGGCGTACAGCTACGCCGCGCCCTCGACTCTGGTGGACGGCCGCCTCGGACTGTCGACGTCCGGCGGCACCGCGCTCAGCGGCCCCGCCCTCGCGCCCCGGTTCTTCAGCGGGGTGGTGACGCAGGCCGCGCCCGCGGCCGCGGCGCTGCTCGGCGTGGCCGACGTGGCCCTGACCCGCTACCACCAGCCCCGTCCGGGCTGGACCCGCGACCCGGTCGTCACGTGCGGCGGCGACCGGCTCAGGTTCGAGTCGTTCTCCGCCTGCGGCGGCGTCTACGCCCGCCTCGACCTGCTCGACGGAGCCCTGGACGGCGAGGTGTTCGACCGGGGCACCACCAACGTCGACGTCAACGGCCCGCTGCGCGAGGCGCTGGCCAGGGTCGGCCCGCGCGACCCGCTCCACCTCGGCGTCGGCGCCGACGAGCTGACCGTGACGACCCTCGACGGCGCGGTCGTGGAGAAGAAGGTGCCGCTGCCCGAGCGCTGGCTGAGGGGCTTCGCCGAGGTGCAGGTGATCGCGGCGGGCATGGATCTGAAGGCCGAGCTGCCGGGGATGAACGCGGTGCGGTTCCTGCGGTCGCTGCCCAAGCGGGCCACGGCCGACCTGTGGGTCACTCCCGTGGGCCGCGAGCTGCGGGTGGGCGACCGGCCCGGCGCGGGCGCGGTGTGCCTGTCCGGCGTGGGCCGCCTGGCGACGCTCCTGCCGCTGCTGCGCTTCGCCAGAAGCCTGCGGGTGTACGGCCCGGCCGGCGGCGCCGGCGGCGCGGCGTCGAGCGCCTGGGAGCTGGAACTGCCCGGCATGCGCTACACCCTCGCCCTGTCGCCGGAGCGCTGGCGCGGTTTCTCGGGGGAGGGCGCGGTGCTGGAGGACCTGTCGTCCGAGGAGGCCGAGGCCGACGCCGACGTGGTCGGCATGCTGCTCAACTTCGAGCCCGAGGTGGAGATCGGCCTGCTGGCCGACCGGGCGGGCCTGCCCACCGCCCGGGTCCGGGCCGCGCTCACCCAGCTGGGTACGGCGGGCCGCGTCGGCTACGACCTGTCCGACGCCGCGCACTTCCACCGCGAGCTGCCCTACGACAGGGAGCACGTGCAGAACCTCAATCCCCGCCTGGCCGCCGCGAAGGCGCTGGTGGCGGCCGGTGCCGTACGGATCGAGGGGGACACGGCGCGGGTGCGGACCGGCGGCGGGGTGCGCGAGGTGAGGGTGAGCGACGGCTCGTGCACCTGCCCGTGGTGGTGGGACCACCGCGGCTCGCGCGGACCGTGCAAGCACGTGCTGGCGGCCAGGATCGCCGCCCGCGCCGACGTGGCGGCCGTGCGATGAGCGTCTGGCAGGAGGTGCGTGACCTCGTCACCGAGCGCAAGACGGTGGCGCTCGCCGACCTGGTGACCACGCTGACCGAGGCCGAGCGGGCCGAGGCGGGCCGCCGGCTGCCGGGCTTCCTCAAGGAGTTGCGCGAGACCGCGACGCGGATGGCCAGGGAGAGCCGGCGGGGCGGGGGTGCCGAGGGCGACGCCGCCGAGGACGACGACCCCGAGTGGATGCGGCTGGAGGTGCGCTGGGCGGTGGCCGACGCGGTCGGCGCGTTCGGGCCGCCGCTGCTGGTCGCCGGCGCGGGCACGCTCTCCGCCCCCGCGGCCACGGCCGCCTGGCTGACCCGCCGTGACCTGGTGCCGGCCCCGGACCCGTGGCGTGAAGAGCCGGACGAGCTGGACGAGGTGTTCCGCGCGCTGGCCGCGCGCCCCGTCGCCTTCCAGGCCGATGTGGCCGCACGGCTGGCGGCGAAGATCCGCCGGCCGCGCGACCGCGTCGTCCCGCTGGCCCTCGGGGCGCTGCGGACCTCGGGCGCCGAGCCGCCCGAGCACGACCCGCTCGTGGTCGCCTGGCTGTCGGCCCCTCCCGTGGACGACGACCCGCTGGTCGGCCTGCTGCTGCCGAGGATCTTCCACGCGGAGGGCGCAGGCCGGGCCCTCAGGGACGAACGGCCGAAGCCAGGACCCACCCGCTGGCTCGCCCTGTTCGGGCAGCTCCTGGCGGCGGGCACGGTGTCGCGCGAGGAGATCCTCGACGGCTGCGTGAGCCGGTTCCTGCGCGGCGGCGACGCCATCGACCTGCGCTTCTTCGTCCGCCTGCACGAGCTGGTCGACCCGCGGCCGCACGAGTCGGCCGGGCGGGCCCGCGACTATCTGCGGCTGCTGCCCGCCGCCCCCGGCACGGTCGCCGATCTGGCGATGGCCCAGCTGCGCCGCACCGGACCCCACGACGCCGCCGACGTCGTCGACGCGGTCGACGCGCTGACCTTCCGTCCCGAGGCCAAGCTGGCCCGCGCCGGCCTGACCTGGCTGGAGGAGGAAGTACGGCAGGCGCCCGGGCGCGCCGCCGACCTGGCGCCCGCGCTCGTCACGGCGTTCTCCCACACCTCCTACGAGGTGCGGCGGCGCGCGGCCGCCCTCGCGGTCAAGCACGCCACCGCGTTCGGCCCGGCGGCTCCGCTGATCGCCGAGGCCGTCCCCGCCCTGCCCGCCGACCTCGGCGCGCAGGTGGCGGCGGTGTTCGGCGGCGACCTCGCGGCCGAGGAGGCACCGGAGCCGTTCACCCCAGCGCCGCTGCCCGTCCTGCCGGGCCCCGGCCGGTTCCCCGCGCCCGCGCTCGACGCGTGGCAGCGGTACCGGCGCGGATGGATGCAGGACGAGCGGTGGCTGTCCGCCTTCGTGGCGGCCGCGGGCGACCGTCCGGCCCTGCGCGCGAAGCTGAAGCGCGCCTTCGACGACCCCGCTCAGCTGGACGACCCCGCTCAGCTGTACGCCAAGGAGCGCTGGACAGAGACCGGCGACTGGATCGCCGCCCTGGTCAGGGAGGTGATCACGCCGGGCGCCGATCCGGGTGTGCCCGCCGCCGAGCCCGCCGACCGGTGGATGCCGACAGCGGGGCCGCACCCGCTGACCGGTCACGAACAGGAGCCCGACCCCGCGGCGGAGCTGCGCAGGCGGCAGCGGCTGCCCGACCCGGGGCGGGCCTCGCCGCCGCACCTGTTCCTGCTGCGCCGGCTGAGCGAGATCTACGTGGCCCTGCGGGAGGGAACGCTGCCGCCCGTCCTGCTGGCCACGCCCACCCTGATGACCGGGCACCTGGACCCCGCGACGCTGGTGGACCGGCTCGAGGCGTGCGCCGCCGCCGGTGTCGAGCCGCTGGCCGCCGACCTGGGACAGGCGCTGCTGCGGCTGCCGCGCGGAGCCCACCCCGCCGCCGCCGAGCGGGCCGCACGCGTGGGCTCGCGGGGAGCCGTCCAGGCCGCCGCCTGGCTGTCCGCGGGCGGCCCGCCCGACCCGGAGACCGGCGTGGCGTGGGCCTACGTCGAGGGCGGCACCCGCCATCTCTTCGAGGAGCGCACGCCCGAAAACGCCACGCAGGTCGAGCTGGTGCCGGTGCTCCGCGCCGAGCCGACCGGGCACGACCTGGTCGACGAGCTGCTGAGCGAACCGTCGTCCTGGCACTGGGACGACCACAGCAACTCCATGGCCTGGTGGGCGGCGGTCCTGCCGTCGCACCGCGAGGTCGTCGCCGTCAACTACCTGCCCTACCTGCTGTACCGGTGGACCCGCCCCGGGATCTACCCGCCGCACCTGGCGATACTCGCCGACGCCGACGGCCCGGCCGGTGACGCCATCGCGGTCATGCTCGCCTACTTCCTCGCCAAGGGCGAACCGAAGGCGGTGCCGCTGCTGCTGCGGATGGCGGCCCGGGGCAGTCTGCCCGCCGAGGCGGTCGGCCGCCAGCTGGCGTTCCTGATCCGCCGCGCCGGATACCCGATCCCTCCGGTGCTGGACTCCCTCGCCGGCGCCGCCCGCCGGGGCGCGCACGAGCAGGTCTGGGACATCCTCAGGGGGATGCTGCCGGTGCTGCTGCCGGGCCGGGGGGAGCGGCCGACCGCCGGCCACACCGCGGCGGTGGCGCTGGCCACCGACGTGGCGGCGTGGACCGGCGCCCGAGGCGAGATCCCGTGCGTGTCCGACCACGCGGACAGCGGGCGCGGCACCCGCTTCGCCCACGAGTGCGCCCGCCTGCGCGACCGGCTCCGCTGACCGCGGAGGGCCCGCCCGTAGGAGGGGCTCTCCCGGATGGGCTTCGCGCGGGCATTCCCACCCGGCGGCCGGGCGCAGGTCACCGGTCGCCGGTCCAGCGGTCGTGGTGGACGGCGGCGTCCAGCGGGCGGCGCCGTCGCCAGCCGTGCCGTTCCAGGTCAGGGACCTTCTCCAGGTGGGAGACGGGGCCCACGCACAGCCACGCGACCGGTCGCACCACGCCGGGGACGCCCAGCAGGTCCCGCAGGAAGGACTCGCGGTAGAACGACACCCAGCCGACGCCGAGCCCTTCGGCGGTGGCGGCCAGCCACAGGTTCTGGATGGCCAGGCACACCGAGTAGAGCCCGGCATCGGCGATGGCGTGGCGGCCGAGCACCGCGGGCCCGCCCCGGCCAGGGTCGTAGGTGACCACGACGGACAGCGTCGACTCGAGCACCCCGTCGATCTTGATCCGGGCGAACCGCCGGGCGGCCTCGCCGTCGAGGGTGGCCGCGAACGTGTCCCGCTCCTGCCGTACGTGATCGTGGAAGGCGGCGCGGACGGCGCGGTCGCGCACCAGGATGAAGTCCCACGGCTGGGACAGGCCGACGCTGGGCGCCGCGTGCGCGGCCGACAGCACGCGGTGCAGCACCTCGTCGGGCACCGGCGCGCCGGTGAACTCGCCGCGCACGTCGCGGCGGCGGTGGATGACGTCGTACAGCTGGCTGATCATGGGCAGGCTCCCGCTGACTCGCGCCCCCGTGGGGGCGGTGAACGCGAGGCCGGTCTTCGGACTCCCGGATCAACGCCTGCCCGCCGGCCTTCCCAGCCCTGTCGGGCCAGTGACTGCGCTCGCGCGCGTGGGCGGAGGCTCCCCGGTAACCGCGGCGGGCCCGTGCCGGACTCTCACCGGCTTCCCGATTCTCCCCGCGAACGCGGGGCACCTCGCAACAGTTCGCCGGGCAGTACGGTAGCCGATCACTTCACCCGCCCGGTCGGCGAGGTCGGCCGGGACTCCGTCGCCCTGCCCGCGGTAGTGTCACCACGGCCGGTGCGGGCTCGTCCAGGCTTCGTCGCGCGAGGGGGGCGGACGCGTGCGCCGCGACGTCTGCCGTGCCTGGACGGTTGTCACCGCCGGGGGGACAGCCGCAGGACGACCCGGTCGGCGGACAGGGACAGCACCTGGACGCCGATGCCGTTGACCGATCCGGTGGTGCCCGCGCCCAGTCGCGCCTGCGAGCTGACGCCTGGACCGGTGCCCTTCACCTTCACCTGGTCGCCGGTGAAGGTGACGGCCAGCCTGGTGATGCCGAAGCGCGAGCTGACGCGGAAGGACACCGCCCGGCTGAGGGAGAGCCTGCACGCGCCGTCGTAGCAGGCGCGCAGGTCGGGCGCGGGGGAGAGGCCGGTGACCGGGGACGCGGTGGACCGGGACGCGGTGCTGACCGGGGGCACGGCGGTCACCAGCGCGGGGGCGGTCGAAAGGCGACGGGTGGCGGCCGCGGGGGCGGCGGGCAGGGGTGCGGTCGCGCCTGCGGTGATGGGGGGCAGAGGGGCGGTCGCGCCTGCGGTGATGGGGGGCGGAGGAGCGGTGGTGCGGCGAAGAATCCGCTTTGGGAGGCGGCGGGTAAGCGTGGGATGATGGCCGGGCCATGTCAGCCACGATGCCGCTTCGAGCTCTGCGAGCCGCCGCCTTCGCCGCGGTCTCGGTCATGCTCGGCATCGCCGCCCATGTGTTCGCCGGCGGGTCGGTGTCGGCGCCGTCGGTGGTGGTGGCGCTGCTGGTGTCGTTCCTGCCGGCCCAGGCGCTGGCCGGGCGGGAGCGGTCGGCGGCCGTGATCGCCGTGACCCTGGCCGCCACGCAGCTGGTGCTGCACGTGCTGTTCGCCGGCGCCCATGCCGTCGAGCCGGTGGTCGCCGGGCACGCGCACGGCCAGTCCTGGCTGGTGCCGGGCCTCGGCATGCTGGTCATGCACGGATGGGCGATCGGGCTGACGGCGCTGTGGATGTCGCACGGCGAGGCGGCCCTGTGGGCGCTGCTGCGGCGGCTGGCCGTACGGCTGCTCGTCGCGGTGCTGGCGTTCGTCGATCCGGCGGCCCGCACGGCCGTCCCCGCGCCGGCCGAGCGGCCGGCGATCCTGCGTTCCATCCTGCTCGGCCACGAGATGGGCCGGCGCGGCCCTCCTGGCGTCATGCGCACCGTTCCCGCCTGACCTCCCGTTCGAGGAGGCCGATGCGGGCCACCCCGGGAAAGGGGTGCTCCCCGGCGTCCCTGTCGTGACGGGCGCCGGGTCGACATCAGTGCCATGACACCAGTGCCGGCTCAGCCGGAAGAAGGGCTTTCCATGTTCTCGCGCGTCATCGTCGTTGTCGTCGGCGTGGCCAGCTTGGCCGCCTGTGGCGTCCAGGAGGCGGCCGACTCCGTTCCGAAGCAGGTCGCCGTGGCCTCGCCGTCCGGGCCGTCCGGGCCGTCCGGGCAGTCGGCTGCCGCTTCCGCGCTCACCATCACCGACCCGTGGATCAAGACCACGAAGAAGGGGATGACCGCCGCCTTCGGCACGCTCGTCAACAACTCCGGCACGGCCGTCGCCGTCGTGGCGGGCAGCAGCCCCCTGTCGCCGAAGGTGGAGCTGCACGAGGTGGTGGAGTCCGGCGGGAAGATGGTGATGCAGCCGAAGAAGGGCGGCTTCGTCATCCCCGCCAAGAGCTCCCACGTGCTGAAGCCCGGTGGCGACCACATCATGCTCATGGGGGTCACCGAGGAGGTGAAGCCGGGCGCGGAGGTTCCGTTCACGCTCGTCCTCGAGGGCGGCGGCACGTTCGCCTTCACCGCCATGGGCAAGGACTTCGCCGGGGGCAAGGAGGACTACCAGCCCGGCATGGACATGAGTGGCGACCATGGCTGAGCTCGGGCTCGCGGTGAATCGCCGCCGGTTGCTGGCGGGCGGGGCCGTGGCGGCGGTGGCCGCCGTCGCCGGCTCCGCCCCCACCGCGGGGGCGGGCACGGTCACGGCACCCCCGGTGGTCGCCGACGGCAGGGCGGTCGAGCCGTTCCACGGCCCGCACCAGGCGGGCGTGGCGACCGCGCCGCAGGCGCACGCCGTGTTCGTCGGGCTCGACCTGCGCAAGGGCATCGGCCGCGAGGAGGTGTCCAGGATGATGCGGCTGCTGACCGACGACGCCCGGCGGCTGACCCAGGGACGGCCCGCGCTCGCCGACACCGAGCCCGAGCTGGCGGCGCTGCCGTCCAGGCTGACCGTCACGTTCGGGTTCGGCCCCGGCCTGTTCGCCGCGGCCGGGCAGTCCGGGCGGCGGCCCGCGTCGGTGGCCCCGCTGCCCGCCTTCAAGATCGACAAGTTGGAGAAGCGCTGGAGCGGCGGGGACCTGCTCGTCCAGATCTGCGCCGACGATCCGCTCACCGTCGCCCACACGCTGCGGATGGTGGTCAAGGACGCCAGGGCGTTCGCGAAGGTGCGCTGGACCCAGCGCGGGTTCAGGCGGGCCGCGCACACGCAGCCGAGCGGGCTGACCCAGCGCAACGTCATGGGGCAGCTCGACGGGACGGTCAACCCGGTTCCCGGCACGCCGGAGTTCGAGCGGGCGGTCTGGATCCCGGCGGAGGGCGGCCGGCTGCAGGGCGGCACCACCCTGGTGCTGCGGCGGATCAGGGCCGAGATGGAGACGTGGGACGCCGCCGACACCGTGGCCAAGGAGTTCACGGTGGGCCGCCGCCTGGCCGACGGCGCCCCGCTGACCGGCGGGCGCGAGCACGACGCGCCCGACTACGCCAAGCTCACCCCCGCCGGATTCCCCGTCATTTCCGAGTACGCGCACATCCGCCGGGCCCACGTCGCCGACCCGAACCTGCGGATGCTGCGCCGGGTCTACAACTACGACGAGGGCGTCGCGGCCGACGGCCGCGCCGACACCGGGTTGCTGTTCGCCTCCTACCAGGCCGACGTCGCCCGCCAGTTCGTGCCCGTGCAGGAACGGCTGGCCGAGGCGGACCTGCTGAACGAATGGACCACGCCGATCGGTTCGGCGGTTTTCGCCATACCGCCGGGCTGCGGCCCTGACGGCTGGATCGGAGAGGGGCTGCTGTCATGAGCAAGGGATCGGTTCGCAGGGGCCTCGTGCTGGTGGCCGCCTGCTGGTTGCTGGTGCTGCTCGGTGCCACGCCGGCGCTGGCGCACGACCGGCTCAAGAGCAGCTCGCCGGCCAGGAACGCCACGGTGGTGTCCGTGGAGGAGATCGAGCTGGAGTTCACCTCCTCGGTACGGCTGCCCGCGATCGTGCTGCACGACGGTGACGGCTCGGCCGTCACCCTCAGGAAGCCGAAGGTGGATGACAAGATCGTCACCGTGGCGGTGCCGGAGCCGCTGCCTGCCGGGCGGTACGTCATCGGGTGGCGCGTGGTCTCCACCGACGGGCACCCGATCGAGGGGGAGATCCCGTTCTCGGTGAAGGGCGGCCCCTCCGCCACCCCGACGCCGACCGCCTCGGCCGCACCGTCCTCCTCGGGGGACCCCGCGACCGCCGCATCGGCGGAAGCCACGCCCGCCGTCTCGGGAGAGGCCACGCCGGGATCGTCGGCGGAAGCCGCGCCGGATTCCTCGGCGGTGCCCGCGCCCGCGGTGACCGGGTCCTCTCCGGGGGCGCCGGACGCGGTGGCCGCCACCCCGGCCGCGAATCCGGCAGCCGATGGCGTGCCGGTGTGGTTGTGGGCGACGGCCGGCGTCCTGGCGGTGGCCGGCGGCGCCCTGCTGCTGCTCAGGCGCCGCCGGGAGGAGCCCGACGAGGAGGAGTGACCCGGGCGGACGCTTCAGGTGGGGATCGGCGGGTTGTGCCTGGAGTACCCGCCGAACTCCCAGCGCAGCGGCGAGGCCGCCGTCACCTCCACCACGCCGTCCACCTCGAAACGGACCGTGCGCTCGGCGCCCCAATCGACGTGCGCCCGCCCCGTGACGTGCAGGGCGTCGCCGGTGTCCCAGTCGGGGAACAGCAGGCCGCAGGCAGGGTCGAGCTCCAGGTTGCCCAGCGTCATGTACATCGAGTTGCCCACGTAGTCGGGCCAGGCCAGGTGCCGTTCGTCCAGCACCGTGACGAATCCGGGGTTGCCGCCGCGATGCGAGGCGTCGGCGCCGAGACCTTCGGCGTGGGTGGCCACGAAGAAGGTGTCCGCCTCGGAGATCCACTCCTGCTGCCGCCCGCTGAGCGTGTTCGAGGTACGGGCGGCGGGGGAGGTGACGGCCGGTCCTGGGATGATCGTTCTGGCCTGGATGTACTTGGGGCAGTTGCTGTAGACCTGTTCGGTGTGCACGAGCAGGCCGGCGCCGGCCGCGTGCGCGGTGCCGTTGGCCCGCATCCTGCGCCGGGTGGCGGGTTCGATGGCGATCATGCCGATCTCGTGTTCGCTGGCGAACGCCCCGGCCAGCGGGTCGCCGGGCCCCGGCAGGGCGCCCACCATGATGCGCCGCTCGTCCAGCGCCTGGGCGAAGCCTTCAGGGCCGGTCAGCGCGCCGGCCCACATCCGGCCGTGGGTGTCGGCGGCGGCGACGACGAGCAGGCGCTGCCGGCTCAGGAAGTCGGCGGCCACCTCGGGGATCTCCGGCCGGGCCCGGGCCGATCCCCACGTCCCCGCACTGGGCACTCCCGCCCGGCGCTGGACGGCGGCCTCTCCGGGGTGCTCCATGGCCTAGAAGAACCCGCACGTGGGGGCGGAGCCGCTGGGGGCCCGCCGGTCGCCCGCGGCGTCGGGGGCGTAGATCTCCAGGCGGATGCCGTCGGGGTCCTCGAAGAACAGGCCGCCGGAGGAGGCGCCCTCGCGGTGCGGAACGATGCCGCCGTGGTGGATGGTCGCGCCGATCTCGCGCAGCACCGCCTCGGCCTGCTGGACCTCGTGCAGGTTCCCGACCTGGAACGACAGATGGTGCAGCCCGGGCTGCGCGGTGGGGAAGCGGCCCTCGCTCTGCCGCCACAGGGTGAGCCTCAGGGTGCCGTCCTGGGCGAGGAAGGCGAACTCCTTGCCGTCCTGGTCGGACCTGCCGCTCACCTCGAAGCCGAAGACACGCTGGTAGAAGTCGGCCGAGCGGTCGAGGTCGGTGACGTTGAGGCCGATGTGGCCGGTCTGGAAGGTGGACATCGAGAACTCCTCCGTCGATTCGATACCCACGAATATAACGGAGTTTGGCGCGTTAGCCCATTATAAGTTTGTGGCGTGCGTCACTCACTCCGCCTTGTGGGCGCGGTAGTGGCGCGCGGCCCTGGCCCGGTTGCCGCAGGCCGTCGAGCACCATTCCTGGCGCGGGTGCTCCTTGACGAAATACAGCACGCACCGAGGAGCGGGGCAGGTGCGCAGCTCCGCGACCTCGGGACCGGCCAGGAACCGCAGGGCGGCCTGCGCGAGGCGCGCGGCCAGGAACGCCGCCGGAGGTCCGACGGGCACGAGCGACAGCGCCGGCCCGTCCTCGTCCCAGGCCAGCTGAGGCGCCGCCGGTACGGCGAGCGCCGCCGCGTTCACCTGGGCGAGCGCCTGGTCGAAGGCGGGCAGCCGGGCGGCGTCGGCAGAGCTGGGCGGCCTCGGCGCGACGGCCCTGGCGAACAGCGCCCTGACGGCCAGCCGCAGCTCGACGACCTGGCGCCACTGCTCGGACGTGGCGGTGAAGCCAGGATCCAGGTCCAGCTCGCCGGCGCGCGAGCGGGCCCACGCGGTGAGCGCGTCGGGATCGGACAGGGCGTCGAGGAGACCGCTGCGCGTCGCGCGGATCGTGCTGACGAAGTCGAGGGCGAGCATCCCTCCAGGCTAATGGGTGATATGCGGTCTCCCCGTTAGGCGGAGCAGGGTCCGGCTGTCCGGCTGCTCCGGCGCCCGGCCGCGCTAGTCGAGACAGGGCTCGGCGTGCGGCCCGCCCTTGAGCTCGTGGAAACCCGGGGTCGCCGCGACCAGCAGGGTGGCGTCCCAGAGCCGGCCGGCGGCCTCCCCTCTGGGAATGCGGGACATCACCGGACCGAAGAAGGCGACGTCACCCGTCGCGATGATCGGGGTGCCGACGTGGTTGCCGACCCGGCTCACACCGTCGGCGGTCGAGGCCCGCAGGTGGTCGTCGTACGACGTCGTGCTGGCGGCCTCGGCCAGCTCCTCGGGCAGGCCGGCGGCGGCCAGCGCGGGGGCGAGGTCCCAGCCGCCGAGATCGTGCAGGGTCTCGTAGAAGCGGCCGAGCGCCGCCGTGCCGTACCGGAGCTCGACCGCCGCGCACACCCGTGCCGGGTACCAGAGGTAGCCCTCGGTGTCGCCTTCCGGGTTCACCTCGAGGTGCTCGTTGAGCGCGGACAGGCTGAGCAGCCGCCAGCGGATCTCGATCGGGCGCACCCGGGCGGCCTCGGCCAGCCACCGCGAGGTCACCCAGGTGTACGGACACGTCGGGTCGAACCAGAAGTCAGTGATCACAGCACGAAAGTACCGACTCGGCCGCGCCCGCTTCAGGAAAGTCGCACCACCGGGCTCGAGAGGAGGTCAGCGACGGGAGAGCAGCCAGGGGTCGCGCAGGTCGTAGAAGACCAACTCGCTCTCGTACAGCGCCATCTCCTCGTCGAAGAGCTCCTTCAGATCGGCGGGAGGCTGCTTGCGCTCGCCCTCCCTGGCCGCCGACTCGGAGGTGAAGTAGATGGCCTGGGTGAACGAGCCGTCGTCGTACAGGGCCGCGATGCCGCCCAGGACGTCGGGGCGGAAGTTGCTGAACTGCGCCTCGTACAGCTCGTTGAGCTCGCGCAGCCGCCGCACGTCGCGCACCCTGCCCTCGATCACCTGCACGAAGCCCGCCTCGTCCGAGCCGCCGCCGAGGAACGGCACGACCTCGGCGGAGTCGTGGAAGACGATGTCGCCGCTGAGCAGCTTGGAGGTCTCCATCCACCACTGGTGCTGCTCGGAGCGCCCGCTGTTGGCGCGGGCGGCGTCCTCGGACTCGAAGCGGGCCAGGTTGACGAAGGTCCCGTCGTCGGTGACGCCCGCGGTCGTGCCGAGCCATCCCGGCGCGCCGGAGGACAGTTCCTCGACCCACCGGTCGAGCGCGGCGCGCAGCTGGCCGGGGTCGCCGGTGCGGCCCTTGATGACCTGGATGAACATGATGACCTCCGCCTTCCCCGCCCCTCCCGATCTCCGAGGCTACGGTGGCCGCACCGCCCGGTCGAGCCGCGCCGATGCAGGGTTGGGACAAGCAATGGCAAACGCGTGGAGGCGGCCGGCCCGGTGGGGAGGCGGGCCCCGCCGAGCCGGGAGCGCTACGGCCGGCTCGACGGCGTGGCGTGCTCGGCGGCGCCACCCGAGAAGTCGTACACCACGCACTGCTGGTCGCCGACCACCCACGCGTCGTGGCCGGGCGGGCAGACGAAGACGTCGCCGGGCCCCATCTCGGCCTCGGCGCCGTCGTTCATGCGGATGCGGAGCCTGCCGGAGACGACGAAGCCGTTGTGGTGGACCTCGCACGAGTCGGTGCCCGCGATGGGTCTGACCGACTCCGACCAGCGCCACCCGGGCTCGAACGTGGCCACGCCGAAAGCCAGGCCGGTCAGGTGGCATACCTCCAGGTGACCGTTCGGGAAGTCGCGACGCTCGTCCGGCTTGTCGATGCTCTTGACCTCGATCATGACGTCCCCCCTTCCGTCGGCTCCAGTCTCGCACCGGGCCATGGGGCCAACAACCTGCCCGCTCAGGCGTCGGCCGGCCGTCCGGCCGGCCGCGGCAGCGCGGCCATCAGCGCCACCAGGACGATCGCCACCGGCACGCCCCAGGCGAGCACCTCGGGGATCGCCGCGCCCACGCCCCGGCCGTGCGGCTGCCGGGCGAGCAGGCTGCCGAAGAGCGCGACGCCGAGCGACAGGCCGAGCCCGCGCGCCGACAGCGCGGCCGACGTGACGGCGGCCAGGTCCGCGGGGACGGCGGCGTTCTGCGCGACGACCACCAGGTTCTGCATCAGCAGCCCGAACCCGAGGCCGAGCACGCCGAACTCCACGGCCACCAGCGCGTACGGGGTGCCGGGCTCGAGCCGGCTCAGCAGCGCGAAGCCCGCCACCACGATCACCGCCCCGGCGACCAGGTAAGGCTTGGGACGGCCGGCGACGCGCGCCCCCGACACCGAGGCGACCGCCATGAACGTGATGACGTACGGCGTGAGCGCCAGGCCCGCCTGCATGGCGCCCATGCCGTAGGTGGCCTGCAGGTAGCCGGGCAGGTACACGATCGAGCCGCCGAGCAGCGCGCCGAGCAGGGCGGTGGCCGCCAGCGTGACGCGCAGCGCCGGGACGGCGAACAGCCGCGGCGGCAGCAGCGGGTTGTCCGCGCGGCGCTGCCGCCACACGAACAGCGCCAGCAGCGCCGCGCAGGTCGCGGCCGGCGTGAGGACCGCGCCGGAGGTCCACGCGTGGACCCGCCCGCCCCATTCGGCCACCAGCAGCAGGCTCACCGTCGCGCCCGCGAGCAGCACCCCGCCCGCGACGTCGATCCTGCCGCCGCCGGGTGTGGGCAGCCGCAGGGCGAGGCCGACGAGCGCGATGCTGAGCAGGCCCAGCGGGAGGTTGACGAAGAAGATCCAGCGCCAGCCAGCGAGGTCGGTGATCGCGCCGCCGGCCAGCGGGCCGCCGAGGCTGGCCAGCGCGAAGACCCCGCCGGTCAGGCCCTGGACCCTGCCGCGCAGGCGCTGGGGGTACAGCTCCGACAGCGCGATCGTCGGCAGCACGAACAGCGCGCCCGCGCCGATGCCCTGGACGGTTCTGGCGGCCACCAGCTCGGGCAGGGTCCGCGCCAGGCCGCACAGCATCGAGCCGGCCAGGAAGACGGCCACCGCGGTGACGAAGACGGCGCGGCGCCCGAACCGGTCGCTGACGCGCCCGTAGAGCGCGCCGGTGGTGGTCGAGGCCAGCACGTAGGAGGTGACGATCCAGCCGATCGCGTCCGTGCCGCCGAGGTCGGCGGCGATGTCCGGCAGCGCGATGGCGACCACCGTCTGGTCCAGGACCGACAGCAGCATGCCGACGAGCAGTCCGGCGGTGGCCGGCGCCACGCGCGCGGGCGTGCTCCTGGCGAGGTGGGTGGTGCTCACGGCGCTCATCCCTTCGCGCCGGCGAACGGGCCGGGCAGGCCGAAGTCGTCGCCGAGCAGGTCCTGGTCCAACGCGGCCCCGGCGACGGCGCCGCTGGCCGCGGCGGCCACGACCGCGGCCAGCGGCACGGGTACGGTGGCCCGCCGTGCCATGTCGCCGGCCGCGTAGACGCCGCGCACGCTGGTCCGGGCGAACTCGTCGACCTCGACGCACCCGTCGGCGAAGGTCGCGCAGCCGAGTCGGGCGGCCAGGTCGGAGCGCTGGCGCGGCGCGTTGACGACGAACACCGCCTCCCTGGCCAGCGGCGGTCCGCTCTCGAACACGATCTGGTCGAGCCGGTCGCCGCTCCCCTCCAGCCTGGCGACGGCCTCGCAGCGTACCGCGACGCCGTTCGCCTCCAGCGTGGCCCGCTGGGCGGGGTCGAGCGGCCGGCCGTCGGTGCACAGCGTGACGTCGGCGGCCAGGCGGGTGAGCTGCAGCGCCAGCCGTACCCGTGCCGGCTCGGCGCCGAGGACCGCGACGGTCCTGCCGGTGCACTCGTAGCCGTGGCAGTAGGGGCAGTGGAAGGCCGAGCGGCCCCACAGCGGGCCGACGCCGCGCGGGCCGGGCAGGTCGTCGGCCAGTCCGGTGGCCAGCAGCAGCCGCCTGGCCTGTGCCGTGCCGCCGCCGGACAGCTGGAGGCGGAAGCCGGCCCGTACGCCGGTCACGGTCTCCTCGCGGACCTCGACGGTGGCGTAGGCCGACAGCTCCTGCCTGCCGAGCTCTCGCAGCCGGGAGGGCGGCGTGCCGTCCCTGGTCAGGAAGTTGTGCACGGCCTCGGCGGGGGCGTTGCGGCCGTGGCCGGCGTCGAGGAGGAGCACGCTGCGGCGCATCCGGCCCAGGGTCAGGGCCGCGGCCATGCCGGCGGGACCGCCGCCGACGACCGCGACATCGAAGATGTTTGACATGCGCGCAAGTCTGCAAGTTAATGTCAACATGAAGTCAAGTGGTTCGATGCGCATCGGGGAGCTGGCCGAGCGGTTCGATCTGGCGCCGCACGTGCTGCGCCACTGGGAGGCGATGGGCCTGCTGACCCCTGCCACCAGGGTGAACGGCAGGCGTCTCTACACCCGCGACCATGTCGTCAGGGTGCTGACGATCATCCGGGCGAAGGCGGCGGGGATGAGCCTGGAGCAGGTGGGGGAGGTCCTCAACTCGGCCGGCCACGCCGAGCGCACGGCGATCCTCGAGCAGCACCACGCCGAGCTGGAGCGGCGGCTGCGCGAGATCGCCGCGTCCAAGGCGCTGATCGAGCACATCATGCAGTGCACGGCCGACGACTTCACCCGCTGCCCCGGCTACCTGCGCGTGGCCGAGAGCGCGGCGGGCCTGACCGACCCCGGCCAGGCCACCTGCGTGGTCAGGGCGGATCCGCCCGCGTGACCAGGCCCTGAGCCGGCGGGCAGGGCGTCAGCCGGGCAGGGTCTCGCCGCCGACCGGGGCCAGGATCTCGCCGGTGTAGTAGGACGACAGCCGTTCGGCGGCGAAGAACACGTACGAGGGCGCGATCTCGTCGGGGTCGGCCGCCCGCTGCATCGGGGCCTGCTTGCCGAACTGCTCCACCTTCTCCTGCGGGAACGTGGCCGGGATCAGCGGCGTCCAGACCGGACCCGGAGCGACCGCGTTGACCCGGATGCGCCGTTCGATCAGGGTCTGCGCCATGGAGTAGGTGAAGGCGTTGATCGCGCCCTTGGTGGCGGCGTAGTCGATGAGCGACTTGTTGCCGCGCAGGCCGTTGATGGAGGAGGTGTTGATGATCGCGCTGCCCTCGCGCAGGTGCGGCAGCGCCGCCTTGGTCACGCGGAAGTAGCTGTGGATGTTGACCGCGAACGTGTGCTCCCACTGCTCGTCGGTCAGCTCCTCCAACGCGTCGACCGGCTTCTGGTAGGCGACGTTGTTCACGACGATGTCCAGCCCGCCCAGCTCGGCCACCGCCTGCTCGACCACCGCGATGCAGTGGTCGGGGTCGGCCAGGTCGCCCGGCAGCAGCACGCACCGCCGGCCCTCGGCCTCCACCACCTTCCTGGTGTGGTTGGCGTCCTCGTGCTCGCTCAGATAGGCGATGGCCACGTCGGCGCCCTCCTTGGCGAACGCGACGGCGACGGCCCTGCCGATCCCCGAGTCACCCCCGGTGATCAGTGCTTTCTTGCCGCGCAGCAGGTCACGGCCCGCGTAGCCGCGCATCTCGTCGCGCGGCTCCGGCGACATCTGGCCGGTCGTGCCCGGGTACTGCTGGCGCTGGGCGGGCGGTGTGGCATTCGGTTCTTCTGGCATGACGTGCGATTGCCCAGGTCCGCGCCCCTCTAACGGCGAAAGGTCCGCGCCCCTCTAACGGCGAAGCGGCACGGCGCGCGATCGCACCGTGCCGCGACGGGTCACTACCCCCTGGTGAGCCTCGCGCCCGGCCCCAGCCTGCGGGGGCCTTCGCGGGTCACAGCGGCGGCACCAGGGCGAAGTAGCGGTCGAGCCGGTCCCGCTCGCCCGTGACCTGCAGCCGTCCGGCCGGGATCCGCCCCCACAGGAACAGCATCAGATCCGACGCCGTGCCGCTCACCTCGACGTCGCCCGGCGTGCCGTCACGGGTCAGCACGACCTCGTCGCCGTCGAAGCGGACCGTCCAGTCGCCCAGGCCGTCGCTCTGCCGGAACCTGAACCGCTCGCCGGCCCCGGGCGGGGCCTGCCGCACCATCCGGCGGGCCGGCGCCATGACGGTGAAGGTCTGCTCGACGGCGTCCGCGGCCAGCTCGGCCGCGACCGGCTGGGCGGTCCCGACCGCGCCCTCGGCGTCCCAGCGGTGCACGGCCGCCTCGATGGTCTGCATCCGCAGCCAGAACCCGGCGGTCTGCTCGGGCGCCCACGTCCACACGCGCTCGTCCAGCGGGGTCTTCCTGAACACCGACTCCAGCGCGAAGGCGCCCTCGCCGAACCACTCGATCAGGCTCGGCGGGACCGGTCCGGTCGTCGGTTCGTGCCCCGGGCCCTGCCAGCCGCGAAGGTCCTCCGGCAGCCCCATCAGGTCGGGGTCGAGCGCCTCCGGCGGCTGCCGCAGGCGCTCGGTGATGATGTGGGCCACGAACCGGTGCACCCAGCCCAGGTGTCCCACCAGATCCGACATCGACCATTCGGGGCACGACGGCACGACGGGCGCCGTGGTGGCCTTGGCCGCGGTGCGGGCGGCGGTCTCGAAGGCGAGGATCTCGCGACGGAAGTGGGGAAGGAGGTCCATGCCTCCACTGTGTCATCCGGCCGCGGAGACTTTCCAGGCTAGACCAGCCGGGTGACCTGGCCGGTGTCGAGCGAGTAGTAACAACCCACGATCTCGAGCTGCTTCCGGCGGACGCGCGGGGCCACGGGACACACGGGCGGCTCACGAGCCCGAATCCCGCAGCCGGGAGCGGTACTGGCGGGGCGACAGGCCGTAGGCCGCGCGGAACGTCCTGCTGAAATGGAACGGGCTGGCGAAGCCGCAGGCCGTGGCGACCTGCCCGACATCCATGTCGGTCACCTCCAGCAGCCGGGCCGCGTGCCGTACCCGGGCCTCCCGTACGGCCTGCATCGGCGACCTGCCGGTCTGCGCCGAGAACAGGTGCGCGAACCGCGACGGTGACAGCGCCACCGACGCCGCCAGCGACGCGACACTGTGGCGGGCGTCGGGCTCGGCCGCGATGAGCGCCTCGGCCTGCCGGACACGCGGGTCGCCGCCCTCCTCGGGCCCCGCCGTCGCGGCGCAGGCCAGCATGATCACCTCCTCGACGGCGTTGAGCACCAGCTCGCGCGCCAGCGGCGCCGCGGCGACGGCCGGGCTGGGCGGCCGTCGCGCCGGCGCGGGCGGTGCGCCCTGCCCCGGCCGGCGGGCGTCGGCGTCGGCCCGGCGGAAGGCGCGGTCCAGACGCCCGTGCAGCGCCTCCGGCACCCCGCACAGCAGATGGCAGCGCGAACCCCGCGCGTACGGGCGCAGCCAGGTCAGCCAGGACGGGCGGGGCTGGAAGTGGACCCACCAGAACGCCCAGCGGGCGGCCCCGGGCGCGACCCGGTAGTGGTGGCCGGTCATGGAGCCCAGCACGACCAGGTCTCCGGGGCCGACCGTGCAGGCCACCTCGCCCTGCTCCACATGACCCGCCCCGGCCTGCGTCCACATCAGCAGCCAGCTGGGCGCGCCCGTGCCGCGGCGCACGGCGTAGCCCGGCGTCCGGTCGAAGTGTCCGACGATCACCAGGTCGGCGGCAGGAACGGACATGTCCTCAGCCGTCGCAGGCATACCTTTCACCGGTTGGCCCTCCTAGCGTGGGAATCAGCCGAACAAGGAGTGAACGTATCGTGCTGACCTTCGACGAACCGCAGCTGAAGACCTTCCACGACGAGGGGTTCGCGCTCGTGCGCGGGCTGCTGACCGCCGGTGAGGCCGCCGCGCTGCGGGAGGAGTTCATGGCCCTGCACGCGGCCGGACCGGTGCCCGGGCACTTCACGCCCGGACCGCAGGATCCCGGCGCCCCCTATGACATCCTGTGCGACTACCCCCGGGTCATGCACCCGCACCAGATCAACGACCTCGCCCTGCGCTACCTGCTCGACGGCCGGATCACCGCGATCGTCGGCCGGATGCTCGGCGAGGAGCCGGTGGCAGCCCAGAGCATGTTCTACTTCAAGCCGCCCGGCGCCCGCGGCCAGGCGCTGCACCAGGACAACTTCTACCTGAGGGTCGAGCCGGGCACGTGCGTGGCCGCCTGGATCGCCCTCGACCGGATCGACCGCGACAACGGCGGCCTCGAGGTGGTGCCCGGCACCCACCGCATGGACCTGTTCTGCCCGGAGGAGGCCGACCCCGGCCTGTCCTTCACCCGGGAGTACGTCCCGCCCCCGCCGGGGCTGGCGCGGGTACCGGTCGACATGGACCCCGGCGACGTGCTGTTCTTCAACGGCAACCTGGTCCACGGCTCCGAGCCGAACACGACCGCCGACCGCTTCCGCCGCAGCTTCATCTGCCACTACGTCGGCCGTTCGACCGAGCGGATCTCCTCCTACTACCCCACGCTCACGCTGGACGGGCAACGGGTGTTCTTCGCGGAGTCGACCGGCGGCGGCCCGTGCGGCACCGACGCCGGGGGACCGCACTAGCCCGCCACCGCCGGCCGGCCCCCGCACGCTGGGGCCGCCATGTCCAGGCGGGCCGTGCGGCGAAGGCGGGCCGTACGGCGAAGGCGGCCCGTGCGGCGGAGCGTCCAGGCGGGCCGTGCGGCGGAGCTTCTAGGCGGGCCGTACGGCGAAGCGGAGCCTGAAGTGGTCGAGCGTCCCCGGCAGCGGCGTGGGCAGCGCGGTCACGGGCCGCACCCGCCTGGTGCGCAGCAGCGCGGCGAGCACGGTCTCGGCGGTGAACAGCACGAGGTCCCGGCCGGGGCACCGGGCGAAGCCCGCGCCGAACGGGATGCCGGTCCAGCCCGTGCGCCCGGGGACGAAGGCGTCGGGGTCGTCGATCGCGTGCGGGTCACGGTTGGCGTACGGGCTGAAGATCGCCACCATCGTGCCCTCCGGCAGGATCTCGCCCCGCCACTCGATCGGTTCGGTCGTGTCCCTGAGCACGGCCAGCGTCGTCGGCCAGAGCCGGACCGACTCCTCCACCGCGGCACGCAGGTCCTCGGTGCCCGGGTGGGCGGCGACCAGCGCCAGCGCCCGGTAGGCGGCGATGCCCGCGGCGTCGAAGGCGAACAGCCAGTGCGGGGCCTGCCCTTCGGCGTGCACGTCGGGATCGGCGTGGGCCGCCATCAGGAGGGGGGCGAGGCTGCCGGGTTCGGCCCGCCGGAGGTGGACGTCGAGGCGGCGCTGGAAGGCCGCCCGCGCCTGGTTGTGGCGCCGCCTCAGGTAGAACCAGTTGGCGTCGGCCCGCAGCCGGTTCAGCAGCAGGGTCAGCCGCTCGTCGCCGCGGGCGCCGTCGCCCAGCACCAGGCGGCGGGCGATCCGCCCGTGCGCGGCGGTGAACACCGGCCAGGTCAGCTCGCCCTCGCTCGGCAGCGCGGCCACCTCCTCCTCGATCACCGCGGTGAACGGGCCGGCGAGGCTGTGGCGCGGCCGGCCGGGCTCCAGTATCTGCTCGTTGAGCCGGCGGCGGCGCTCGCGCAGGCCGGGGTCCAGGGTGATGAGCACCCCGTGCGGCTGGAAGTGGCCGAGGGCGGCGCGCTTCTCCAGGTTGGCGGGGGTGAAGGCGTGATCCTCCAGTACCCGGCGCACGTCGGCGGCGGCCAGCGGGATCAGCGCCGGGCCCCGCACCGGGATCCGGACCAGCAGCGGGCCCTCGCCGTGCCTGGCCCTGAGCCGTTCGAGAAGGCGCGCGCCGCGCCGGTCGGCGTCGAGGAGGGCGGCCAGCCGTACGCCGAGGGGCCGGCGGAGGACGACGCCCTGGGCAAGCGCGGGCAGCAACACGCCCACGCCCAGGCGCGCGCTCTCCAGCACCGAGGCGCGCGGCAGACCTGCGCGGCCGAGCCGGGAACGCGCGTAGGCCCTGCCGCGCAGGCGCTGCACCCAGCCGGCGGGCCGCAGCGCGGGGTGGTGGTTGACGATCGGGTCGAAGTCGGCCTCGCCCTCGGCGTGCCCGGTCAGGCGCAGGATCGCGATCCTGCGCCCGTTGGCCTTGAGCGCGAAGGCGAGCGGCGGATGCGCGCGCACGGGGTCGGCGGGCGGCTGCTCGCCGAGCGGTTCGGCGGTGAAGCGGACCCGTCCCCCGTCGTGCCGGTAGGACAGGATCGTCGAGTAGTGCCGGGTGCCGGGAAGGCAGGACAGCAGCAGGTCCAGGTCCCCGTCCGGGCTCAGGATCTTGATGGCGAGGCCGAGCACGTCGGGCAGCGAGCCCGGCAGCGACAGGCCCTTGGACAGCCGTGCCCGCACCGGCCGCGGCCCGCGGTCCAGCGCGGGCACGCCCAGCGGCGGGTGCTCGTCGATCTCGAGCGTGCCGGTGAAGAGCTCGCCCACGGTGTGGAGGGCTCGTCCCTGCCGGAAGTGCGCGACTCGGGTGATCGTCGACATGCGGGAACGGCTACCCCGTGCCGTGGCGATGACACCGTGCCCCCTGTCAGCTCCCCGCCATGGTTTCCCTACATGACCGCCAGCTGGCCGCCGTCGATGACCAGCTCGGTGCCGTGGATGAAGGCCGCGTCGTCGGAGGCCAGGAAGGCGTAGCCGGCCGCGACCTCCGCGGCGAGCCCGGCCCGGCCCAGGGGGATGTGGTCGCGCTCGTAGGAGGAGACGAAGTCGCCGGCGAGCCCGGCCGAGATGGCGGCGTTGAGCGGGGTCCTGATGTAGCCGGGGCACAGGGCGTTCACCCTGATGCCGTGCTTGCCGAGCTCGACCGCCATGGTCCTGGTGAGCAGCAGCACGCCGCCCTTGGAGGCGTTGTAGTGGGCGTAGTCGGCCTCACCGCCCAGCCCGTTGGTCGAGGACATGTTGAGGATGACGCCGCCCTCGCCCCGCTCGACCAGGTGCCGGGCCACGGCCTGGGCGACCAGGAACATGCCGCGCAGGTTCACCGCGATGATCCGGTCCCAGTGCTCGGGGGTGATCTCCAGGAACGGCTCGCGCCATGCCGTACCGGCGTTGTTGACCAGGACGTCGATGCCGCCCGTCGCCGCGATCGCCCCCTCCACCAGGCGGGTGACGTCGGCCTCCGCGCGCACGTCGCCCGCCAGCCCGCGCACCTCGCCCAGGCAGGACAGCTCGGCCACGGTCGCCTCGACCTCGTCCCGGTCGAGCCCGCCGAGCACGACCCTGGCACCCTCCTCCAGAAACCTGCGGGCCGTGGCGGCGCCGATCCCGCTGCTGCCCCCGCTGATCAGCACCCGCTTGCCGGCCAGTCCGCGCATGGCATGCCTTCCTTCAACGCACCGCGCCGCGAGCGGCGACGCGTAGTTCGGTGATGACGTGTCCATCCTCGACGCCGTGGGCGACGTCGAAGAGGTTGACGACGGAGCAGGCGTGGCCGGGGACGAACACCACCCGCTCCGGGGTGGGCCTGGCGATGACGGTGGCCAGCACGCGGGCGGCCGTGGTCGCCTCGGTCGCCACGCCCAGGCGCACCATCGAGGCGTCGTTGAAGATGTAGGTGCCCGGCCTGATCTCGGTCACGCCCGTCACCCCCGCGTCCGGGCGGTGGGGTGGAGCCGACGCTGATCTCGCGCAGCTCGATCCCGTCACGGGCGCACAGCGCGGCGGTGGCCACCAGGTCCTCGCCCTCGCGGCGGGCGGTCGTGGCCAGTTCCTCGGCGGTGCGCGCGTGGTAGGCGTGACCGGCCAGCGTGAGCAGGCCCACCACCTCGACGCCGGGGACCGCGGCGATCTCGGCGACCAGGTCGGCGGTGGGCCGGCCGGGTGGGCGGCCCAGGCGGTGCTGGCCGGTGTCGACCTCCACCAGCACCTCCACGGGCGGCCCGCCGAGGCGGCCGAGCCCCGCGGCGACCTCGGGCGAGTCGAGGCTGACCCGTACCCTGACCCGCTCACGGAGCGCGGCCAGGCGGCGCAGCTTCGGCTCGCCCCAGATCGGAAAGGCCAGCAGGATGTCGTCGATGCCTGCCTCGGCCATGATCTCCGCCTCGCCCAGCTTGGCGCAGGTGATGCCGGTGGCTCCGGCCTCGAGCTGCCTCCTGGCCAGCTCGGGCATCTTGTGGGTCTTGACGTGCGGTCGCAGCCTGACGCCGTTGCGTGCCGCCACCTTGGCCATCTCGGTGATGTTGGCGCCGACCACGTCGAGGTCGATGACCAGCGCGGGGGTGTCGATCTCGGGGTACATCGGTGGACCTCCCCTCTCGAAGGTCTTCCGAACGTAGCATCCATTCCGTATCGCGCACCAGCATTCTGTATCACGGAACGACAGCTCCCCTGCGGATGGCCCTTGACAGCCGCCCCGCATGCTGGTGTCCTTGCGCTGATTCGGAACAGCATTCTGTGATACGGAATGGAGCGCTATGAGGCTGGGCACGGTACGGGTCGGCGGGACCCGTTTCGCCGCCATGGAACGCGAGGGACTCTGGTACGCGCTGGACGTCCCCTCCGGCACCCCCATGGGAACGGTCCTGGTCGATGGGCCCGAGGAGGTCGCCCGCCTGGCGGTCTCGGCGGCCAGGCCCCTCACGGGGGCGACGCCTGTGGCGCCGCTGCGGCCGGGCAAGATCGTGGCCATCGGCCTGAACTACCTCGACCACATCCGCGAGGCGGGGATGGACAAGCCCGAGCGGCCGCTGATGTTCGCCAAGTTCCCCTCGAGCGTGATCGGGCCCGGCGAGCCCATCGTGATCGACGCCGGCCTCACCGAGCGGGTGGACTGGGAGGTCGAGCTGGCGGTGGTCGTCGGCACGCCGCTGCGGCACGCGTCCCCCGCGCAGGCGCTGGCGGGAGTGGCCGGCTACACCGTGGCCAACGACGTCTCCGCCCGCGACCTGCAGTTCGCCGACGGCCAGTGGACGCGCGGCAAGAGCCTGGACACCTTCTGCCCGCTCGGGCCGGTCATCGTGACCCCCGACGAGCTCGGCGACCCCCAGGCGCTGCGGCTGTGGACGGCGGTCAACGGCGAGACCGTGCAGGACTCCAGCACCGCCGAGATGCTCTTCGGCGTCGCCGACCTGCTCGCCTTCTGCTCGCGCGCCTTCACCCTCGAACCCGGCGACGTCGTGCTGACCGGCACCCCGTGGGGCTGCGGCGAGTTCATGGACCCGCGCCGCAGCCTGCGGCCGGGCGACACGGTCGAGGTGGGCGTCGAGGGGATCGGCACGCTGACCAACCCCGTGGCGGGAGGCGCCAGGTGAAGGCGCTGGTGTTCACCGGGCCCGGCGCCGTCGAGATGCGCGAGGTGCCCGAACCCTCGGTCGGCGAGGGCGAGGTGCTGGTCCACGTGGTCGCCTCCGGCATCTGCGGGAGCGAGCTGCACGGGGTCAGGACGCCGGGCTTCCGGGTGCCGCCGCTGGTGATGGGGCACGAGTTCGCCGGCCGTACGGACGACGGGCGGCAGGTGATCGTCAACCCCATCCTGTCGTGCGGCGACTGCGACGTGTGCGCGCTGGGGCTGCGGAACGTGTGCAGGCGACGCCAGATCGTCGGCGTGCACCGGCCCGGAGGCTTCGCCGAGCGCGTGGCCGTGCCCGCGACGGCCGTCACCACCCTGCCCAGGGAGCTGGACTGGACGGCGGCGGGCGTCGTGGAGCCGGCCGCGAACGCCGTGCACGCCTGGTCGCTGGCCGCGCCCGCGCCGGGAGCCCGCGTGGGGATCATCGGCGCGGGCGCGATCGGGCTGGCCTGCCTGCAGGTCGCCCTGTCCCGCAAGGCCGCCCGCATCGAGGTCGCCGACCGCGCGGAAAGCCGCCGCTCGATCGCGGGACGCCTCGGCGCGGACGCGGCCGTCGCCGAGCTGACCGGCGAGTACGACGTGATCTTCGACGCGGTCGGCGCCGCCGCCACCCACGAGCGGTCGCTCGCCCTGCTGCGGCCCGGCGGGGTCGCGGTGTGGCTGGGCCTGGCCGATCCTGTCGCGGGCTTCGACGCCGCCGCCCTCGTGCGCGGGGAGAAGCGGGTGCTCGGCTCCTTCGCCTACACCGACACGGACTTCGCCACGGCCGCCGAGCTGGTCGGCGGCTGGGATCTCGGCTGGGTCGACACCTTCCCGCTGAGCGAGGGCGCCGAGGTCTTCACCGCCCTGATGAACGGTGCCACCGTTCCCGTCAAGGCCCTGCTCACGCCATGAAGCGAGGCAGCGTGGACCTCCTCCTGTCCCAGTACCGCCCGGTCTCCCAGCTGCGGGTCCCCGTCACCACGGTCGAGCGGGCGCGCGTACCGGCCGTGGACGCCCACGCCCACCTCGGCCGCCGGCTCGCCGACGACGGCGGCTGGGCGGTGCGTCACCCCGGACGGGTGCTGTCGGGACCGACGAGATCCCGACGCACCCCCGACGTCCACCGCATCCACTTCCGCTTCACGGAGACCGCCGACGAGGCCTTCGCCCGCTCGCTGGAGGACCCGCCGCTGATGGGGCGGTGGACCATCAGCGGGCTCGACCTGCCCGAAGAGGCGCTCGGGCAGGTCTACGCCGGCAACGCGCTCAAGCTCGTGCCGAGGCTGGCATGAGCGGGCGGCCCCGCGCCCGGCCGGGCCGCGGCGCGGGCTCACCTACACGGCTTGTACGGCTTGTCGTACAGCGAGTAGTCGGTGGCCTTCTTGATGGAGTTGAACTTCAGCTGGTTCGCCTTGGCACAGTAGCCGCCGGGCGAGGTCTTGTACTCCACCTGGAAGACCGGCTTGCCGGCCCTGACGAAGGCCGACAGGGCGGAGCACTCCTGCCACTGGAAGCACTCCTCGTTGACGGCGTAGTCGAAGACCGACACCAGCTCGTCGATCTGGCTGAGGTCGTTCTTCAGCGCCACGGACAGGCCCTTGCGGTGCGCCATGTCGGCCAGCGCCTTGTTGTAGACCAGCTGGGTCTGCGGGCTGATGTCCCAGCCGGTGACCGACCTGCCCTCCTCGTGGGCGTGGACGACGTCGAACTCGACGCCGTCGAAGCCGGCCTGCACGCACTTGTCGACGCGGGCCTCCATCATCTTCAGCAGGAAGTCGCGCTGGCCCTTGTCGTTGTTGATGTTGGCCCACCGCTCGTTCGGGAACTCGTCGCTGAACGGCTTGCCCAGCAGGGACTTGCCGTGGCTCTCGTGCCAGCCGACGAACTCCTGGTAGTCCGGCCGGAAGTCCTCGATGGAGCCGGCGTCGACGTAGCAGACGGCCTTGGCGCCCCTGGCGTGGATCGCCTTGACGGCCGCGGTGTTGAGCGTGGTGTTGTTGCCGGCGATCTCGGCGTCCGCGTACAGGTCGATGTCGAAGACGCTGGGCCGTACGCAGGCCCCGCCGCTCTGCGGCGTCTCGCAGATGCCGACGTTGATGCCGCCGGTCGCGGCGAAGGCCTTGGTGCCCTGGAGCTGGTACTGCCAGCGGCTCTGCACCGGCGGGCGCCAGATCGCCGCGCTTGCGCCCGACCGCCCGCCGCTCGTGGCGGCGCCCGTGACGGCGCTCGCAGCGCCGCCCGACGCCGTGCCACCCGCCGGGCCTGCCGTGGCGGCGCCGGCGGTGACGGTGACACCGGTGGTCCCGGGCGCCGCCGTCGTGGCGGCCTCGGCGGAGGCGTACAGGCCGGTGACGGCGAGCGGCAGTAAGGCCGTGACCGCGGTCAACCGGGTCGAGATCGATCGGAGCGTGGTCAATCCACTCACCTTCTATTCCATATAGCGGAATGATGTTCCGCCACCAAGGTCGCTACGGACTGCGCCAGACGATAGCCGACACCCTCGGCATCGGGGGCATCTTCCGGGCACTCCGCACGATTCCGGTGATGGTCGGGCTGGGCAACGACCTGGCCGAGCTGGCGCCGCACGCGCTGCTGCTCAACTACACCAACCCGATGGCGATGATCCCGCGCGCCGTCTACCAGGGCACGCCCTTCACGAACGTGGTGGGTCTCTGCCACTCCGTGCGCGACACCCAGGCCAGGCTGGCCGCGCTGGTGGGCCTGCCGGTGGAGGAGATCTCCTTCGTCACGGCCGGCGCCAACCACCAGGCGTTCGTGCTGACGTTCGAGCACCAGGGCCACGACCTGTACCCGGTGCTCGACGAGGTCATCGCGCGCGACCCGGAGCTGCGCAGGACCGTGCGGGTGGAGATGTACCGCCGCTTCGGCCGCTTCCCGACCGAGTCCAGCGAGCACGGCTCGGAATACCTGCCCTGGTTCCTGCGCCACGACGACCAGGTCGAGCACTTCCGCATCCCCGTCGAGATCTACCTGCGCTGGTCGGAGGACAACCTCGACACCTACGAGGAGACCAGGCGGCGGCTGGCGGCGGGGGAGGGCGTCGAGATCGAGCCGGCCATGGAGCTGGCCTCGGAGGTCATCCACTCCATCGAGACGGGCACCCCCAGGGTCGTCCACGGCAACGTGCGCAACGGGGGCCTGATCGCCAACCTGCCCGCCGACGCGTGCGTCGAGGTGCCGTGCCTGGTGGACAGGGCCGGGATGCGCCCCACCCGGATCGGCGAGCTGCCGCCCCAGCTCGCCGCGCTGAACAGCACCTTCCTCAACGTGGGGGAGCTGACCGTGCGGGCGGCCCTCGAAGGCCGCCGCGACCACGTCTACCACGCGGCCATGCTCGATCCCAACGCGTCGGCGACGCTGACCCTCCAGCAGATCCACGACCTCGTGGACGAGATGATCGCCGCCCACGGCGAGCTGCTGCCGGAGGGCGTCCGATGAGGCGGGCGCCGGCCGCCGCCGCGCTCGTCGGGCTGGTCGTCCTGCTGACCGCCGCGGCGTGCGGCGGCGGCGGGCCGGAGCAGGCGGCCGGCGGCCCCGTCGAGATCACCATCTGGCACGGCCAGGAGGACGCCTCCGCCAAGTCGATCGAGAAGCTGGTGGCGCGGTTCAACCAGAGCCGGCGGGACATCAAGGTCAACACCGAGTCCGGCGGGGCCACGGCCGACGGCATGCTGCCCAAGATCACCGCCGCGCTCACCTCCGACGCCTACCCCGACATCGCCTACCTCTACGGCTCGTGGGCGCCCAACATCGCCAGGAACCCGAAGACGGCCGACCTCACGGAGTTCGTCAAGGACCCGGCCGTGCGCTGGCAGGACTTCTGGGACAACGAGCGCGAGGCCGTCACCGTCCAGGGCAAGGTCATCGGCTTCCCCGCCGTGGTCGACAACATGGTCGTCCTCTACAACAAGAAGGTGCTGGCCAGGGCGGGCGTCGAGCCGCCCGGTCCGGACTGGACGTGGGACGACTTCAGGGCCATGGCCAAGCGGGCGACCGACGCCGATTCCGGCGTCTTCGGCACCACCTGGCCGATCAGCGGCGGCGAGGAGGCGGTCTGGGGCCTGTGGCCGATGATCTGGCAGGCAGGCGGCGACATCCTCACACCCGACCACAAGAAGGCCGTCTTCAACAGCGCCGCGGGCCAGCAAGCGCTGGGCAGGCTGCGCGCCATGGCGGTCGACGACAAGTCCGTCTACCTCGACTCCAGCCCCGCGGAGAAGGGGCAGAAGCTGTTCGAGTCCGGCCGGCTCGGCATGTTCCTGTCGGGGCCGTGGGTGCTGCCCGACCTGCAGGCGGCCAAGGTCGACTACGGCGTCTCGCCGCTGCCCGGCACCGACGGCAACCATGAGACGGTCTCCGGGCCCGACAACTGGGTGGTCTTCGAGCACGACGAACGCCGGGTCAAGGCCGCGGCCACGTTCCTGACCTGGCTGACCGCGGCCGAGCAGCAACTGGAGTGGATGACCGACACCGGCTCGCTGCCGATCAGGGAGTCGATCACCAAGCTGCCCGGCTACCAGGGCTACCTCGACAAGTACCAGGGCATCGAGGTGATCTCGGACAACCTGGCCAACGCCAGGCGGGTCAGGCCGCCGACCACCAGATACCCCCGGGTGTCCGCCTTCGTGGCCGAGGCCATCGCGCAGGCGCTGCTGGGCAGGAGCGACGCCAGGACGGCCCTCGACGAGGCGGCCACCAAGGCCGACGCGGCGCTGGCCGTACCGGGATCATGAGCAGCACCACCGCGGTCGGCGCGGCCGCCACGCGGCACGGGCGGCCGAGGGACCGCAGGAAGCTCGGCGACACCGTCGCCGGCTGGTCCTTCGCCGGGCCGGCGACGCTGGTCATCCTCGGCTTCTCGCTGGTGCCGATGGCGTGGGCGCTGGCGCTGTCGTTCACCGACTCCGACCTGATGTCGCCGGGACGCAACGTCGGGCTCGACAACTACCGGGCGCTGCTCGAGGATCCGGTCTTCTTCCAGGCGCTGCGGAACACCGGGTTGCTGCTGGTGCTCTACATCCCCGCGTCGCTGGTCGCCGGGCTGCTCGTGGCCGTGCTGCTGAACAGGAAGGTGCGCGGGATCGGGTTCTACCGGACCTGCTTCCTGGTGCCCTACGTCGTCTCGGCCACCGCGACGGGCCTGCTCATGGGCTTCGTCTTCGACCGCGACTTCGGCCTGGTGAACGGGCTGCTCGTGCAGCTCGGGCTGCCCGTCCAGGGGCTGCTCAGCAGCCCCTCCCAGGCGATGTTCGTCCTCACGCTGATCTTCTTCTGGACCCGCTTCGGCTTCTCCGTGGTGATCTACCTGGCCGCCATCCAGGAGATCAGCAAGGAGGTGATGGAGGCCGCCGCGATCGACGGCGCCGGGCGGTGGACCACCTTCAGGCACATCATCGTGCCGTCGGTGCGCCCGATGACGATCTTCCTCGCGGTCTGGGGCGTGATCGACGCGCTGCAGTTCTTCGACCTGGTCATGACCACGACGAAGGGCGGCCCGGCCAACGCGACCGTGACCATCGTCTACTACGTCTGGCAGCTGGCCTTCTCCTTCTCCACCGCCGGGTACGGCGCCGCCGTGGCCTACGTCCTGTTCGCCGGAACCCTCCTGCTGATCGTCGCGGGCCTGCTGGTCGCGCGGCGGAGGGGAGCCATGACATGAGACGCCTGCGCCTGCCCGGCAAGTGGCACCTGGTGCTGGTGCCGATCTCGGCGGTGGTCGTGCTGCCGTTCGTCTGGCTGCTGCTCAGCTCGGTGATGACCCAGGCCGAGCTCAACAGGTTCCCTCCGGCCATCTGGCCCGAGGGCATCGACCTGGGCGGCTACCGCACGGTCGTCGAGCGCTCGAACTTCCCGCGCTGGTTCCTCAACAGCGTCATCGTCTCGGGGGCGATCGTGGCGGCCCAGGTCGTGCTGTGCAGCATGGCCGGCTACGCCTTCGCCAGGATCAGGTTCGCCGGCGCCAAGGTGGTCCTGGTCCTGGTCATCGCCACCGCGCTGATCCCGTTCCAGCTCACGGTGATCCCCACCTTCCTGATCTTCAACCAGGCCGGGCTCACCGACACGCTGGGCGCGCTGATCCTGCCCCAGCTCAGCTCGGCGGTCGGCATCTACCTGATGACCTCCTTCTTCCAGTCCTTCCCGAAGGAACTGGAGGAGGCGGCGCGCATCGACGGCTGCTCGCGCGTCGCGGTGTTCTACCGGGTGGTGCTGCCGGTGGCCAGGCCCGCCCTGGCCGCGCTGGCCGTCATCACGTTCATCACGGCGTGGAACGACCTGTTCTGGCCGCTGGTGGCGATCAACTCGGAGGACAACTACACGGTGCAGGTCGGGCTGACGACCTTCCAGGGCCAGCACCGCGCCGACTGGCCGGCGATCATGGCGGGCACGGTGCTGACGACGGTGCCGGTGCTCGCGGTGTTCCTCGCCGGCCAGCGCCGCTTCGTCCAGGCGCTGACCGGCGCGGTGAAAGGCTGACGGCGCATACCGCACCCACCGGCGCCGTCAGCCGACGTCCCGGCGGGGAGACCTGCGCGCTCCCCGCCGGGACGTTCAGACCTGCTCGGCGACCGCCCGCTTGAGCACGTTGCCCACCTCTTCCATCCTGGCCGTGGACATGCGGTCCTTGATCGCCGTCACGCTCACCGCCGCCACGGGCGCCGTCCTGCCCATGAAGACGGGGGCGGCCACACACCGCACGCCCGGCTCGTTCTCCTCCAGGTCGAGCGCGTAACCGCGCTGCCGTACCTGGTCGAGATGCGTGGCCAGCTTCGCCGGGTTGGTGATCGTGTTGCGGGTCCTGGCCGCCAGCGGGCCGTACCTGTCGGCCCACGCCTTGATCGCCTCGTCGGTCGGGTACGTCCAGGCCAGCAGCGCCTTGCCGACGCCGGTGCAGTGGGCGGCGTTGCGGCCGCCCACGACCGAGGTCATCGTGATCGACCGCACCGCCTCTACCTTGTCGAGATAGACGACCTCGCCGCCGTCGAGCATGGCCATGTGCACCGTCTCGGTGAACTCCTCGCTCAGCCGCAGCAGCAGGGGACGTACCAGCGTGCGCAGATCCATCGTCTCGTAGAACCTGAACGCGGTCGCCAGCATCTCGGTGCCGAGGAAGTAGGGGCCGCTCGGCTCGGGCTGGGCGGCGAACCCGCGGTGCTTCAGCGCGCCCAGCAGGCGATGGAGCGAGCTCTTGGGGAGGCCGAGCCTGGTGGCCAGCTCGTCGAGCGTAACGCCCCTGCTGTGTTTTCCGATCTCCTGCAGGATGAGCAGGGCGCGATCGACGCTGCCGACGGGGGACTGGACCTCAGCCACTGCACTCTCCTCCAAGTTCCGCTTTGTGGAATGCTAGCGCGTGATACGGAACTTGGCGCGCTTCGCGAGCCGCGGGTTCACGTCACCGGGACGATCCGCGCCTCCGCCAGCACCCCGTGCTCGATCGTCAGCACCCCCAGCGTCCCGTACGGCTGGCGCCGCCGGTCCGTGGGCGAACCGGGGTTGAAGATGCGCAACCCCTCGCCCGACTCATCCAGCGGGATGTGCGAGTGGCCGAACACGACCAGGTCGGCCTCGGGGAACAACCGGCGCATCCGCGCGAGCCTGCCCCTGGCGGGGCCGCTGTCGTGGACCATGCCCACCCGCAGACCGTCGAGCGTCAGCTTCAGCGTCTCGGGCGCCGCCAGCTCGGGGCCGTCGTTGTTGCCCTTCACCACATGAACCGGCGCGAACGCGGCCAGCTCCGCCAGCACGGACGGCACACAGACGTCCCCCGCGTGCAGGATCGCGTCGGCGCCGCGCAGATGCTCGGCCACCCTCGGCGGGCACGACCTCCAGCGGCGCGGCGCGTGCGTGTCGGACAGCACCACGACGTTCATGGGCTGTCCCTACCCGTCAACCGCCGAAACCCGATGAACCGCCGAAACCCGATGAACCGCCGAGACCGATCGACCGACGAGACCGATCAACCGACGAGACCGATCAACCGCCGAAATAGGTGACCGCGTTCTTGGTCGCCACCGACGTCCACGGCACGATGACGACGCCGCCGTTCCGCTCGAACACCATGGCGTTGTCGCCCTCGGTGCCGAACTCCTGCGGCAACGTCGCCACCGGCGTCGCCTTGCCCGACGCGGCGTCGAGCCGTACCAGTCTGGGGGCCAGGTCCCGCCGGTCACCCACCTCAAGCGCCAGCAGCCCCTTGTCGTCGGCGCGGACGTAGGTGAGCTTGGTGGCGTTGGTGCCCGACGACTCCCACAGCCGCCTGCCCGTCTTGAGATCGAAGGCCAGCGCCTTGTTGCTGGAGCGGAGCTCGTTCGGCACGTTCTCGGGGAAGGTCGCCAGGTACAACCGGTCGCCGTGGACGGCGTAGCGGTACTTCTCCGCCATGCCGTCGAACGTCGCGACCTTGTTCATGCTCAACATGTCCACGTGGCCGGGCTTGATGGCGACCTCGCGGCCCCCCGCGTCGAAGGCGAGGAAGATCTCCTCGCCACCGCGTTCCACCTGGACGATGACAGGGTCGGCCGACAGGACGGAGGGGCCGAGGCCCGTCTCGCCCAGCGGATAGCGCTTGACGGCCTTGCCGCTGTGCGGGTCCAGCACCTCCACACGGTTCGGGGTGCCGGCGAACGAGCAGTCGTAGATCACGACCACGCGGGCGGCGGCCGCGTCGACGTCCTCCAGGTGGCAGCCCTCGGGCGGCGCGACGGTCCACCGCTTCGCGCCGTCGGACAGCCGGTGGCCGTACACCGTCTCCTTCACCGACAGCACCACCATGTCGCCCGCGCTCATCAGCTGCGGCGCGGTGATCATGTTGGCCAGGCTGGACTTCTCCGCCGGAATCTTGATCTTCCAGGTGAGCCGGCCCTTGGCCGCGTCGACCCCCGCCAGGTGGTCGCACAGGCTGGCGCTGCCGTACGCGACGGCGCCCTTGCCCGCCGCCAGCTGGCCGGTGCCACCGCAGAGCTGCTCGCCGGGGGAGGGCACGCCCCACGCTCGCTTGCCGTTCTTGAGGTCGTAGGCGAGCAGGCCGTCCTTCTGGGCGCGGACGATCGTGGTGTCGGTGAGCCATGCCGCGAAGGCCATGCCCGCGGTGAAGTCGGTGCTGTCGGCGTTCGTCAGCGGCACCGCCCACTGGCCGAGCGCCTCGCCGTCGCCGCTCTGCGCGGTCGTCCCCTGCGGTCCGGAGCCCGAGGTGGCGACGAACCACGCGGTGCCGGTGCCCACGGCCAGCAACGCCACGAGGCCGAGCACGACGAACAGCGCGGTGCGGCCCTTGCTCCCCTGCGCCTGCCGCGGCGGCTGCTGCGCCCCGGCCGGGCCGGTCGGGTACGGCGCCTGCTGGTTCCACGACTCGGCCTGCTGGCCGGGCCCCGAGGGCGGGCCGTAGGAGGGCCCGCCGGGCGGCCCGAAGGAGGGCTGGGCCTGGGGCGGCGGACCGTAGGGAGGCTGCGCCTGGTTCGGTGGCCCGTAGCCGGGCTGCCCGTGGTCGTGGTTCGGCGGCGCCGACTGAGCGGGGTGCGCCTGGCTCGGCGGCCCGTAGGGCGGCTGACCCTGGGGAGCTCCATAGCCCGGCTGGCTTTGAGGAGGGCCATAGCTCGGCTGGCTTTGAGGAGGTCCATAGCCCGGCTGGCTCTCAGGAGGCCCATAGCCGGGCTGGGCCTCAGGGGCGCCGTAGCCAGGCTGGCCCTGGTGAGGGGGCCCGTAGGCCGGGTGGCCCCCGGTCGGGGAACCGTACCCGGGCTGCCCGCCGTACCCGGGCTGCCCGCCGTACCCGGGCTGCCCGCCGTACTGGTGGCCGTTGTGCTGATCGGTCATCCCCGCCCCCCCTTACGCCAGCTGGCGGCGAACGTAGGCCGCCCACTGCCGCTCGAACTCCGCCTTGCTCACGCCGAGCACCTCGAACAGCGCCGCCTCGCTCTCGTCGCCCTTCGCCCGGTAGGCCGCGACCACGCCTTCGGCCAGCTTGCGCTCGCCGAACTTCGTCGCGATGAAGCGCATGGCGAGGTTGCCCATGAAGTAGTTGGTGTTGACCATGTTCTTGTAGTCCCAGAACACGTTGTCGGGCAGCCGGCCGTCGAAGGGCCTGGCCATCCGTCCCGCCACGTAGGCCCTGCCATCCGGGTACCGGCGCACCTGGGCGACGCTCTGGTGCCGCGTGGCGACGTAGTCGGCGAAGCCCTCGACGATCCAGTTGGGCTTGCCGAACAGGGACATCTCGGCGCTGTCGAGGCTCGCGACCAGCGAGTGGGCGATCTCGTGCTGGCTGACCTCCTTGATGCCCGCGGTGTCGGAGAAGAAGGGCGAGGTGGTGTCGAGCACGATCCGGCTACCGCCGATCTTGACGTCGTCGCCGGGGCGCCAGCTCAGCATCGGGATCGACACGCCCGCCTCGTGCGCCTTCTCCTTGCGGAACAGGTTGCCCAGCTGTGCCTGGCCCTTGGTCAACGCGACCACGAACCCGCTCGGCACGGTGGCGTCCGGCGGCCCGTTGCGCCGCCAGTAGTCCAGGTCGTCGGCGGTGGCCTGGGCGACGGTCGGCGCGATGCGCCTGGCCAGTCCGGCGTCCTCCGGTCTGGCCAGCACGAGGCTGGGGCCCGCCTTCACCACGGCCACGCCGGGCCAGATGTCCCAGGGGCCGGGGTAGTACACGGTCTTGGAGCCCTCACCGCCCGTGATCGGCGGCGGCGCGCCGCCGACCTTGGTGACGACCAGCGGGGCGTCGGCCGACGCCTTCTTGATCGTCCAGCGGTACCACTCCGAGACCGGCTTCAGGTCGATGCGGGTGAAACGGTGGACGAACGCGACGTCCTGGGTGAAGGTCACGCCGCGCCCGAAGCTGTCCTCCGCCCGGCCGTTGCGGCGCAGCGTCTGGTAGGACATCTCGCTCAGCGGCATCTTGCGCAGGTTGGCGAAGAGCCTGGCCTGGCCACGGACCAAAGCCGCGTTCCCCGGATCGAAGATCGAGGTGAACGCCTTGGCGTCGCCCGCGGTCAGCGCGGCGCCGTGCGACTTCAGCAGCGCGTCGATCTCCTGGTCGGTGACCACGACGGCGGCGGGATCCTGCCCCTTGCCGTTCTGTCCCTTCTCGGCCGCTCCGGTCGGGGCCGGGTCGAGGGCGCTCGCCGAGCTCCCGCCCCTCAGCACCAGTCCCACGCCCGCGCCGACGCCGATCACCAGGACCAAGGACAGGACGCCGAGCGTCACCCACAGCCCGGTCCTGCGCCTGGGTGACGGCGGCGGGGGCGGGGGAGGCGGTGGCTGCTGCCACTGCGCCTGCTGCCCCTCCTGCCACTGCCCTTGCTGCCCCTGCTGCCACGGCGCCTGGTACTGCTGCTGTCCCTGCGCCTGCGGCCACTGCGCCTGATACGGCTCCTGCGCCTGCTGCCCCTGCTGCCACGGCGGAGACTGCGCCGGGTACTGCTGCTGAAAACCGGGCCCCGTCGTCACAATTGCCCCGTTAGAGCTCGTAGGTCACGAAAGGCCAAAATCGTATCAGCGGTTACAGAGACGGTCATGCAGGGTCAGGGGATCAGGCCATCCTTCATCACCGGCGTGCCCTGCGGTGCCTGGAGCGGTCAGCAGTCCGCGCTCCCCACGGGCGGCCGCCGCGAAGGAGGACCTCAGTCATGGCAGCTCCCTGACGTTCCGTCCGGCGGGGCGGGCGGCCGGCCGCCCAGGTGGGTGAGGTAGTGGTGGAGGTGTCCTGAGCCCTCCAGCATGGCCGTGGCCCGCTCGACCAGCTCCGCCTGGCGCTGGGCGATGGCCGCGCGCAGCGCGTCGCTGCTGCCCGTGCGGCGCAGGCCGTCCAGGATGACGTGGATCTGCGGGAACAGGTAGCGGCCCCGCCTGAGCATGCTGATCATCCGGGCGTCGCGCACGTCGGCGGGGCCGAAGACGCGGTACCGCGTGCCGGGCTCGCGCCTGGGGGACAGCAGGCCCGCCGACTCCCACACCCGCAGCGCCGAGGTGCGCACGCCGAGGTAGGCGGCCACCTCGCCGATGCGCATGCCCGCACGGGGCAGCGCCGAGTCGTCCGGTGCCTGCTCGGCGACCGCCTCCAGCGCCTCGCCCACCGCCTGGAGGGACAGCCGCTGCTCGTGCAGCGCCGCGTGCCCCGCGTTCACGAGGGTGAGCGCCTCGGGCAGGTCGCCCGCGTGAACGGCCTGCATGACCGAGCGCGCGGTGTCCCACCCGTATCCCCTGGCGAGCGTCCGGTAGGTCACCAGCGCGGCGCGGTGCCCCTCGTCGAATCGGCGATATCCGGCGGCCGTCCGGGGGCTGGGGGGCAGGATGCCGGTGTCGGCGTAGTTGCGGATCTGCTGGGTGGATATGCCGGCCATGCGCGCCAGATCGATCGGACGCAGCGCCGTCCGCTGTGGGCTCATCGCCTCTCCCCTTACGTCGTGGTTGAAGGTTATCGGTACCCAGCCTCGGCGAGAGCGGCGGATCTTCGGAAAAAGTCTTCACAAGCACTTCAATGAGACACTTGAAGCGCGGATGCCGGCGGCGACGGCCGCCCGATCACCGGCTCGCTCCCTCTTTCCGGGCACGCACGGGCATCCGCCTGACCTCTCGGCCGCAGTGACCATCACACGAGTATGGAAAGGTTTCCGTGGTTTCCAGCCAGCAGGCAGACAACCTTCGTCATGACAGCGTCCGCGGATCGCAGCACACCGCCGCGGACGGCCACGATCTCATCCAGGTGCGTGGCGCCAGGGAGAACAACCTGACCGGGGTGTCGCTCGACATCCCGAAGCGACGGCTCAGCGTGTTCACCGGGGTCTCCGGATCCGGCAAGTCCTCGCTCGTCTTCGACACGATCGCCGCCGAGTCGCGGCGGCTGATCAACGAGACCTACACGGCCTTCGTCCAGAACTTCATGCCGAGTCTCAACCGTCCGGACGTCGACGCGCTGCGCAACCTCAGCGCGGCGATCATCGTCGACCAGGAGCGGATGGGCGCCAACGCGCGATCCACGGTGGGCACCGCCACCGACGCCCACACGATGCTGCGGATCATGTTCAGCCGGATCGGCCTCCCGCACGTCGGCCCGCCCTTCGCCTTCAGCTTCAACAGGGCCGAGGGTATGTGCCCGGAGTGCGAGGGGCTGGGCAAGGTCACCGACATCGACATCGACGAGCTGGTCGACAGGGAGCGGTCGCTGAACGAGGGGGCGATCAAGGTCCCCGGGTTCGCGGTCGACACCTGGTACTGGCAGCTCATGGCGCACTCGGGCCTGTTCGACCCCGACCTGAAGCTGCAGGACTTCACCCCCGAGCAGTGGGAGGACTTCCTCCACAAGCCCGCCACCAAGATCAAGATCGGCTCGAACAACCTCACCTACGAGGGACTCGTCACCAAGGTCAGGCGGCTCTACCTGGCCAAGGACCGCGAGTCCATGCAGCCGGTAGCCCGCGCGTTCGCCGACCGGGCGGTCAAGCTCACCGGCTGTCCCGCCTGCGGCGGCACCCGGCTGAACGCCGCCGCCAGGTCCGCCCTGATCAACGGCCGCGGCATCGCCGAATGCTCGGCCATGCAGATCAACGACCTGGCCGCGTTCGTCCGCGGCATCGACGACGCCTCCGTGGCGCCGCTGCTGGCCGCCCTGCTCGAAACCCTCGACGCACTGGTCGAGATCGGCCTCGGCTATCTCAGCCTCGACCGGGAGTCCGGCACGCTGTCCGGCGGCGAGGCGCAGCGCGTGCGGATGGTGCGCCACCTCACCTCGAGCCTGGCCGACGTCACCTACGTCTTCGACGAGCCCACCGCGGGGCTGCACCCGCACGACATCCAGCGCATGAACGGCCTGCTGCTCAGGCTGCGCGACAAGGGCAACACGGTCCTGGTCGTCGAGCACAAGCCGGAGACGATCGCGATCGCCGACCACGTGGTCGACCTCGGCCCCGGCGCCGGCACGGCGGGCGGCCGCGTCTGCTACGCCGGCGACCTGGACGGCCTGCGCGCCTCCGGCACCCTGACCGGGCGCTACCTCGACCACCGGGTCAGCCTGCGCGAGAAGGTCCGCACGCCGGCCGGGCAGTTGCCGATCCGGGGCGCCTCACTGCACAACCTCAGGGACGTCGCCGTCGACATCCCCCTCGGCGTGCTCACCGTCGTCACCGGCGTCGCCGGATCGGGCAAGAGCTCGCTGATCCACGGCTACGTCGCCGGGCGCGACGGCGTGATCGTCGCCGACCAGTCGGCCATCCGCGGCTCCCGCCGCAGCAACCCGGCCACCTACACCGGGCTCCTCGACCCGATCAGGGCGGCCTTCGCCAAGGCCAACGGCGTCAAGCCCGGCCTGTTCAGCGCCAACTCCGAAGGCGCGTGCCCCGCCTGCAAGGGCATCGGCCTCATCTACACCGACCTGGCGATGATGGCCGAGGTGGCGACGGTGTGCGAGGAATGCGAGGGCCGGCGCTTCACCCCCGAGGTGCTGACCTACCGGCTGCGCGGCAAGAACATCAGCGAGGTCCTCGGCATGTCGGTGTCCGAGGCGCGCGAGTTCTTCACCACCGGCCAGGCCAGGACCATCCTCGACCGGCTGACGTCGGTCGGGCTCGGCTACCTCGGTCTCGGCCAGCCGCTCACCACGCTGTCCGGAGGCGAACGGCAGCGGCTCAAGCTGGCGATCCACATGGCGAAGAACGGCACGACCTACGTGCTGGACGAGCCGACCACCGGGCTGCACCTGGCCGACGTCGACCAGTTGCTGGACCTGCTCGACCGGCTCGTCGACGACGGGAACACCGTCATCGTGATCGAGCACCACCAGGCGGTCATGGCCCGCGCGGACTGGATCATCGACCTCGGGCCTGGAGCCGGCCACGACGGCGGGCAGGTCGTGTTCGCCGGACCGCCGGCCGACCTGGTCGACACCGGGACCTCGCTGACCGCCCAGCACCTGCGCCGGTACGTCGGCTGAGCGACGGGGTGCTCCCGGTTGCCTGGGGCACCCCACCCGTCGCCCGGTGTTCCGGGGGACGCGCCGGCGACGGCGTCGCGTGTCAGGCAGGGGGTGGGGTGCCTGCCGTACGGGCAGGCCGATTCACGAGCCGACGTGGTCGTGCGCGTCCTGACCGCCGACGGGCGGCGGGGTGCGCTACGGCTTGCGGGCGATCCCGCCGTACATCAGCCGCTGCCCCACCGTCAGCTTGGCGGGGACGTCCTGCTCGGGGCGCCACAGCGGCAGCGGCACCACGCCCGGCTCGACCAGCTCGAACCCGTCGAAGAACGCGGTGATCTCCGCGGCGGTGCGGAAGCGGCCGGTCCCGAGCAGCGCGAGGAACTTCTTCTCCGCGTCGCGCGAGTCCTGGCTGGAGTCGCAGAAGTGCGTGATGAACAGGTGGCTGCCCGACGGGACCGCGTTCATGTAGGCCTCGACGATCCCGCGAGGGTCCTCGTCGTCGTGCAGGTGGTGCAGGATGCCCACCAGCATCACGCCCACCGGGCGGTCGAAGTCGATCAGCCGCTGGACGGCCGCGTCCTTGAGGATGGCCTGCGGGTCGCGCAGGTCGGAGGTGACGACCGCGGTGCGCTCGTTCTCCGCAAGCAGCGCCCTGCCGTGGGCCAGCACCATCGGGTCGTTGTCGACGTAGATGACGTGCGCCGCGGGGTTCGCGCGCTGGGCCACCTGATGGGTGTTCTCGACCGTCGGCAGCCCGGAGCCGAGGTCGACGAACTGGGTGATGCCCTGCTCGACCATGAACCGCACGCCACGGCCGAGGACCTGCCGGTTGTAGGTGGCCACGTCGTAGATCTCGGGGACGACCTTCACGATCTCGGCGACGAACTCTCGGTCGACCTCGAAGTTGTCCTTGCCGTTGAGGACGACGTCGTAGGCCCTCGCGATGCTCGGCCTGGTCGTGTCGATGGCGTTGTTCCACTCGGGCTGCTGGTCGGCCACAGGTTCCTCCTCACGGGCAGTGAAGATCATCATAGGGCCCCGGTACGGCGGGCAGAGCGCGATTCGGCAGAGACTGTCGCTTTCGTTCCGCCTGGCAGACCCCGCCGGCCCTCGGCCCGGGAAGGACGTGCCCGATGGGACCTGACCCCATCGGGCACCTCTCTCCTCGCCGGGGGATGGAGCTGCCATCCACGCGGGCGCCCTGGCCGAGCCTGCGCATGATCCCCGCCGCCTGCTCGGGGCGAGACCGCCCGGGACCGCCGCTGCCCTCGCCGACCCCGTGCGGGCCACCCCTTCCACGGCCGCGAGGCGGTCCCGCTCCTCCCACCATCGCGAGGACCCCTGTCCTTTCTCGGTCGCGATCACGCCCCGCTCCTTGCACGTCGCGATCACGCCCCGCTCCTTGCACGTCGCGATCACGCCCCGCTCCTTGCACGTCGCGATCACGCCCCGCTCCTTGCACGGTCGCGATGACTCCCCGCTCAACCCACGGCCGCCAGGGCGTCCCGCTCCACTCACGGCCGCGAGGACGTTCCGGACTCGGCGGCCGGGCGGCCGGGGCGTCACGTCAGGGCGTAGATACGCAGGTAGTCGACCTCCATCCAGGCATCACCCGCACTGCCCTCGCCGGGGAACCAGTCCAGCTGCAGGCACGCCGACATCGGGGTGGTCGCCGCGATCGAGGACCTGAACCACTCCTGGCCGTCGATGTAGCCGACCACGCCCTCGGGGGAGTTCTCCACCGCGTAGGTGTGCCAGGTGGTCATGTCGAGGTCGGCGTGCGCCTCCTGCCGTCCCGAGGGGCTGTGCATGAAGAAGTTCGGGCGCTGCCGTTCCGGATCGTCGATGACCTCGAGGAAGTCGATCTCCTGACCGCCGTTGGGCACCACGCCGCCTCCTCCGCCGGCCGGCCACAGCAGCGCGACCGGATGGTAGGAGCCCGCGCCGGGATACAGGCGGATGCGCGCCTCCCACCGCCCGTACAGCTGGGTGTACCTGGCCGCGAGGCCGGCGGTGGTGCCGTCGGCCGCGCCGTACAGGAACAGTGAGCCGTCGCCCAGGTACAGCTGGCCGGGCGAGCGGCGGCCGTTGCCGGCGTGGCCGGCGGAGTCGTAGACGGCCCACTCGTTGGGGTCGAGATAGTCGTCGAACTCGGCGCACCACACCGGCTGCCCCCAGCCGCGCTGGTCGGGAAGCTGCGCGCAGGGGGCGGCCGTGGCGACGCCGACGAACCCCGGTGTGCTCCAGTACAGCGCCGCCACCACCCCGATGACGGCGAGGCGGGATCGCGTGGTCGACCTCATGGCGCACCCCCTTCCGCCCTGGCGCAGCCGGCCGCGGGCCCGAACACCCAGCACATCGTAGGACCGAGGGTCGCTTGGGCGGCGCCGGTTCCGGCCGGGTCACCGGACACGGCCGGCGGCTGGGCCGCGGGTGCACCGGCCAGGTCACCGATCGCGCGGGCGCCGGGCTGCCTGCCGTCCGTGGTGAACGGCCGGTCGCCGGCGGCGAACGGCTGGGCGCCGGTGGTGAACGGCTGGGCGGCGGCGGGCGGGACGAAGGCCCACCCGGGTGCCGGCGCCTGCACGCCCGTCCCGGTGCCGGCCGTGCCGTGCCACGGCGACAGGCCCCAGCAGGCGGCGCTGTCCTGGGCGAGGCAGGTCTGCCCGGTGGCGGTGGCCGGCGGAGCGAGCGCGGGCAGCGGCAGGACGGTCCGGGCGGTGAGGGCGTTGAGCGGGTTGAGGGCGAGCGCGCGGGGCGCGGCCTGTCCGGTGCTCGGGGCGGGCTGGGCGGTGGGGGCGCTCACGGAAGCGGGCGGCGCGGAGGGAAGCGCCACCGGAGGAGGCGCCGAGGCGGGCACCGAGGGAGGCACCGAGGGCGGGACGGAAGGCGGGGGGCTCGCCTCCGCCGGCACCGGCGGCTGGCGGGCGGGTTCGCGGGCCGGGGTCGACGCCCGGACCGGTCCCGTCGTGACGGCGGGCTGCTTGACGGGGGGCTGTTTGACCGCGGGCGGTTGACCGGCGGGCGTCGGGCGGGCGCCGGGCTCGGCGGTGCTCTTGGGGGCACTCGTCGCGGCCCCGGTGGGCGTGACCTTGACGGGCGTGGGTTTGGGCGCTGTGCTTGCCGTCGGTTTCGGCGCGGTGCTGGCCGTCGGCTTGGGCGCGGCGCTGTTCGTGGCGGCGGGCTTGGGGACGCTCGGCACGGTCGGCTTGGCCGTGCTGCCCTTGCCGGGCAGCGGGAGGGGGAACTCCATCTTGGCGGGCGGCCACTCGACCGGCGCGGGCCGATCGGACGGCAGCGGCTTCGGCTCCTCCTGCTTGGGCGCCGGCTTAGCGGTGGCAGGAGGGTCGGGCTTCTTCCTCTCGGGCGAGTGCGTGGCCTTGGGGGCCTTCGTCGCCGTGGGGCTGCCGGATGCCGTGGGCGTGTCGGTCGGCTCCTCGCTCGGCTCCGCCGTCGATCGTCCGGTCGGTTCCCCGGAGGGTTCCGATGTCGGTTCCGACGTCGGTTCCGAGGTCGGTTTCGAGGTCGGCTCCTCCGTCGGCTCAGGGGCAGGCTCGGGAGCCGGCTCAGGGGCGGGCTCGGGAGCCGGCTCGGGCGCGATCGTCCCCGCGGGACCTCCCTCAGGCGAGGACGGGTCGACGTCGGCGTGCGAGGTCCACGGCTGGGCGAGCGCTCCGCCACCCACGACGGACACGCAGGCCAGCAGCAGGCCGGAGGCTAAGGAAAGGCGCCGGGAGGGGCGGCTGGGGGTCATGAGCGGCTGTCTCCTGGAGTCACGAGGTGGGCTGGGTACGGGCGATGGGCCGCCAGCCCGCCGCGGTGAACTGGGGGGTGCCCGGCGCGGCCGCGGGCGGCGCCGCGGCGGGCCGGGTGTCTGGGGTGTTGACCCAGTCCCCGCCGCGCAGCGTGGGGTGCCAGGTCATGAGCAGGTTCATGGCGTAGGGGCTGGAGTAGACCGGGCCCGAGTCGCCCTTGGTGGCCGTCACCTGGACGAGGACCGAGACGAGGATCTGGTCCTCGGCGCGCTCCTGCCAGCGGATGCCGATCGTGCTCGACCGCATCGCCGCTCCCGCGGGCAGCGACCCCACCTCGGGCAGGCCGAGGGTGCGCCGCCAGCCCTTGGTCGCGCTCACGGCGCCCGCGCGGGCCGCCTCCTGCTGCTCCGGCGGCGCGTACAGCTGCGCGGCGGCCGTCGCCTGCACGTCGTCGAGCGACCAGGCCGCCTCCAACGTCGCGGCGGCGGCCGAGGCGGCGCCCAGCTCCGTGTGCGGGAAACCGATGGGGAAACCCGCCGCGCCGTGGTACCCGGCGGGCTCGGCCAGGGTGACGGGCCCGTCGTCCGCTCCTGGACGCAGCAGCGTCCAGGCGGCCACGGCCAGCGCGAGGACCGCGACCACCGCGATCACCACCCGGCGTGCGCGGTGGCGGCGCCGTACCGGACCCAGATCCCAGCGCAGGGCCGGGTCCTCCATCACCGGCGGCACTAGCGGCCCCGATCGGGACGCAGGCTGAAGGCCTGCCCGGCGGCGGCGGCCAGACGCAGGTAGGCGCCCGCCGTGGTCGGCCGCAGCCGCAGCAGGTCGACCTCGGCGCCCTCCTTCAGGTGCGGGTCGAACGGCACGCGGATGACGGTCCTGCAGCGGGCCGCGAAGTGCTGCTCCAGCAGGTCCACATCGACGTCGCAGCGCTCCTCGACGGCGTTCAGCACCACGATCGCGTTCTTGACCAGGTCGGCGTGCCCGTGCGCGGTGAGCCAGTCGAGCGTGGCCGCCGCCGAGTTGGCGCCGTCCACGGCCACCAGGCTGACCAGGACGATCTGGTCGGCCAGGTCCAGGGTCGCGCCCATCGCGCCGTGCAGCAGCCCGGTGCCGCAGTCGGTGATGCAGATGGAGTAGTAGCGCTCGATCAGCCCGGCCACCGTTCGGTAGTCGTCGGCGTCGAACGCGTCGCTCACCGCGGGATCGGTGTCGGAGGCGAGCACCTCCAGGCGCGCGGGCGACTGGGAGGTGAAGGCCCGCGCGTCGGCGTACCTGACGATGTGCTCGGCCTCGGCCAGCAGCGTGCGGATGGTCGCGGCGGTCTCCGACTTCACCTTCAGCCCCAGCGTCCCCCTGTCGGGGTTGGCGTCGATGGCGATGACCCTGTCACCCCGCAGCGACGCGAGCGTGTTGCCCAGCGCGGCCGTGGTGGTGGTCTTGCCGACGCCCCCCTTCAGGCTCATGACCGCGATCCTGTGGTGCCCGCTGGCCACCGGGGTCTGCGCCTGGGCGATCAGCTTGCGGCGCTCAACCTCGGCCGTCGACTCGGCGGGGATGTACCGGCGACCCGACAGCTGCCACACCAGGCGCCGCCAGCCGGAGGCAGGTTCGGGCCGCCGGTTGGTCAGCAGGCGTTCGGCGGTGAGCGGGATGGTCTGGTCGAACTGCTCCGCCTGTGTGGCCGGCTTCTGCAGTTTGGAAGGGGTCTCCGTCATGGCAAGCGTCCTTTCACAGGGGTCAGCAGGTGTTCCAGCGAACGCGGGTGGTGAGCGAGTCGGCGGGTCCCTGCACGGTCAGCACGATCTCGACCGGCGACGGGTCGCCGCACCAGTGCCGGAAGCGCACGGCCCGCACGTGGATCACCGCCGGGTCGCCGTCTCCCGAGGTGCCGCTCGACGGCGTTACGGCGAGGCCGGGTGCGATGATCCGCCAGCTCACCGGCTCGCCGGGAAGATTCAGCGTGATCGTGCCCCTGCCGAACTCGTCCAGCGTGACCGAAGCGGGAAGGGTCAGCCGCCCCACGAGCGCGTCGCTGCCCGACGAGGGGGTGAACGTGGTCTCCCGCGGCGGTTCCGGGGCGGGCCCGAGGATCTGCAGGCCGGTGACCATGCCGGCCGTACCCGCGACGAGCATGATGGCGACCTTGACCGCGGTACGGCGGGTGCGCGCCCCGGCGGCGGCCAGCGCTTCCGGCAGCCGCGAGCGCGGCCGCAGCGACGGGCGCAGCGATGGCCGCAGGGAAGGACGCGGCGATGGCGGGGACTCGGTGGGCGACGGCGCCGTCTCGCCCGGCCGGTCCTGGACCGGATGGGCGGGCGGCGCGCTCGCCTGGTCGGTGGGGGAGAGCACCTCGCGCGCCCACACCACCGACGCCAGCGCGTTGAACAGCGGCGTGTCCTGGCCGGGGGTCGGGATGGCGGGCGGCCGCACGTCGAGATCGGCCCCGGGCTCGGCGGGCGTGGCCTGGCGCGGAACGGCCGGCGGCGAGGGGTCGGGCACGGCGGGCAGCAGGCCCAGCACCTCCTCCCGCCGCGCGGCGCTCAGCGGGGCCACCGGCACCTGGTCGATCATCTGCGGGACGGTGTAGTGGATGTTGAACGGCCGGTTGCAAGCCGCGCACTCGATCAGGTGCGTGACCAGGTCGGCGCGCGCCGCGTCGGAGCCGGCGGGGAAGGCCGCCGACACCAGCGCCACGAGGCCGTCACACGTCGGACGGCCGCGGGCGAGCGCGTCCAGCCCGCTCACCAGCGTCTCGATGAGGTCCTGCGTCCTGGTGACCAGCCGGTGCGCCTCGGCCTCCGGCAGCCCCAGGACATGGGACAGGTCGGCCAGCGTCAGCTCGTGCCGGAACAGCAGCAGCAGCGCCTCCACGCCCAGCGGGTCGACGAGTCCCCAGGCCCGCGCCATGAGCTCGGCGTCGGGCAGGCCGGGCCCCGTCCCCGGGTGGTAACCGTCCCGGCACGCCGGATCGGCCAGGCACACGCCCCGCAACGCCGCGAACAGCAGGCCGCGCTCGGAGACGTTCTCCGGCACGGCACGCCAGTGCGACGCGCCGAGCGCGGCGGCGACGGCGGCCGGCGCCGCCGCCTCGCCGAGCCGGTAGCAGGCGTAGTCCATGAGGTGGCCGCCGTGCTCCCGCACCCACGCGGCCGCCCGATCGGGTCCGAGGATGGCGCTCCCCGTGTCGTGAAGAGAGCTCATGGCCCCTGATCCGGGTCGACCGCGCCCGGCGCGGTCTCGGGCGGCTGGAGGCTTGCCCTGTTCGGGTCGACGACCACGAGCTGGAGGTTCCGGTCGGGCAGGCCGGTGAACTTCGTCCAGTTGCTCACCTCGCCGGGGGCGGGATCGGCGTACAGCCAGCGGATGAAGGCCGGCCACAGGCACGAGTCGCGCGGCAGGCTGGCGGGCGAGGCGGTGGAGACCCCCATGGCCTGCAGTTGCTGCTCGCTGTAGTCACGGCATTCGGGAGTACCGGGCGGGGCGACGGTGAGGTCCCACTCGCCGTTGGCGTCGACGTAGGACCTGGTGCCGTCGAGGCCGAGGGCCTCCTCGGCGCGGCGCATGAGCGCCGGATCCTGGAAGATCGGCAGGCTCTCGCCCTCGACGGTGGCCGGACGCAGGGCCGTGCCGTCGCCGACGCGCGGGCCCGAGGTGGCGGGCGCCCCGGTGCGCCGGCCCGGGCTGGCGGCGGGCCGCAGCGACGTCGGCATGGACGGCTGCGCTGTCCTGGCGGTCCCCTTCACGGTGGCCCTGGGGGTGGCCTTGGGCGCCGCGGTGGGCGTGGTCCTGCCGGTCGGCGGCGCGGGCCTGGCCGTCGGCAACGCGGTCTGCGCGGGGTCCTCGCAGCCGGGGGCGATCCTGCCGGCCACGGCCGGGCGCAGCGCGTTGCCGTCGGGGCCGGTCACCAGGCACTGCCGGTCGTCGGGGGGCCGGACCGTCGGGTTGCCTCCAGGGGGAGGGGCCGTGGGAACGCGGGTGGGGACCCGCGGGGCCGGCTGGCGGGCCGTGGGGTACTGGTCCGGCGGCCGGACGGTCGGATGCCGGCGTGGCGTTCCCTGGTCCGGGGTGCCGCGATCCGGGGTGCCGCGGTCCGGCGGGTTCTGGCTCGGTGGGGTCCGCCGCGGCGGATTCTGTGGCGGGTTCTGCCGTGGTGGGTTCTGGCTGGACGGGTTCTGGCCCGGCGGCACCTGGTCGGGCGGGTTCTGGTCGGCGGGGCGGGGCCGTACCGGCTGGCGGGGCGGGCCGCTGGGCAGCGGCTGCGCGTTGGGTTCGACGGCCCGCAGCGTGCCCTTCGGGAAGCCAGGCGCCGGGACCTCGGCCTTCTTGTCCTCCTTCCTATCGTTCTCGTCCTTCCTGTCGTTCTCGTTCTTCCTGTCCGCCTCCGGCTCGCTCTTCCTCGGCGCGGGGGGCTCGCTGCGCCTGGGCGCGGGAGCCTCGCTCCTCCTGGGCTCGGGGGAGTCGTCCCGCTCCCTCGCGGGCGGCCGCGGGTCGGATCGCTGCGGCGGCGGCTCGTTCATCCGCGTGGCCGGCGGCGGATCGCTCTTCTTGGGCGCGGGATCCTTCGGCTCCGGCGCCTTCGGCACCGGCGTGGACCGCTCCGCCGGGTTTCCAGGGCGCAGCAGGGGCGGATCCGTCATCTCCTTGCCCAGCAGGGGGATGGACGCGCACGCCTCACCGGACCCCTGGACAGCCAGCCAGTCGACGGTGGCCGCCAGGCACAACGGCGGGCCCCCCGAACCGCCCGACAGCGTGCTGCCGCCGTCCGCGCCGGTGAGCGAGCGGGCGGTGAGCGCGTCCGAGGACGACCCGCCCTCCTGCTCGTCCAGCTGATAGGTGCCCGCCGCCAGGCGGAGGACCTCGCTGCGGGGCTCGGGGGCACGACTCTGGAGGAAACCGCCGAGTCCCGCCCCGGCGCCGAACACGCCGATCGTGAGTGCTGTCGTGACGACCGTTGACCTGGAAGGTCTGCGTGGGGATGTCGCCATGGTGCTCCTCTTATCTGGTGGTCCGTCAGGTGCCGTGGCTCTCCAGTACGTCTGTCCAGTCGCCCAGGACCCTGATGGGCTCGGTGGAGTCGATCGGCGGAACGTACGCCAGGTACATCCGCCCGTAGGTCGCGCTGGCCGTCTGAGCGAACGGCCGGTTGGCGGTGCGGACGGCGGCCGAGCCCTTCAGCGTCACCGTGGTGCCCGGCCGCTCGGCCGTGCGCACCTCGGTGGAGCGGGCCGCGTACCAGACCAGGGCGCCGCCGTCGACGGTCCTGAGCGCCCGCACCTTCCCGGTCAGGCGGTAGGACAGCTCGAGCTTCCAGCCGGCCTTGCGGAGCTGGGCGCGTTCGCGCTGCCAGAGCCGCACCGCCGTCGACGTCCACGGCCCGTCGGCGAACCGCTCGTCGTCGGTGGCCCGTTCCAGGCTTCTCAGGTGCGCGAGCGCGACCTGTTTGGGCGTGCCGCGCAGGCCTGAGGTGAACTCGTCCAGGCTGGTGGCGTACCCGTCGGCGTCGACGGCGATGGCCGGCAGCTCGGGCGCGGGGGTGCGGGTGTCGGCGGTGGAGGCCACCAGCCGCCACCCCTGCTTCGTCCTGACCAGCACGTCGGTCACGCGCGCCACGCCCGGCTCGTGCATGGCGGCCACGAACCACTCGCCTGCCTCAGCCGTACGGCGTGGCACCCACACCTTGGTGCCCGGCCAGATGCCGGCCGCCACCGGGTCGTCGCGCAGCCTGGCCGTCTCGAAGCTCGCCCTGGTCATCTCCAGCGCCAGCCCCTGCTCGAGCTGGGCCACGGCCTTGTCGTCCATGTCGAGCTGGACGGCCGACAGGTCGCGCTGGAAGCGGTCGTGCACCCGCTTGGCCTCCCGGGTCGAGACCGCGGGCTCGGCTCCGCCCCCTCGCGGCGGCGCCGAAGCCCCCGGCTCGACCGGCTCGCCCGAGGTCCCGGGTCCGACCGGCGTGGCCTGCTGCTGCGCCGCCCCGGCCTGGGCGGATCCCCGGTCGGTCGCCGGCGCGGACGCGCTGGCCACGGGCGTGACCACGCTCGGCGCGGGCGTCCACGACGAGCGAATCGCGCCGATCCCGATCCCCACCACGGTCAGCGCGACGAATACGGTCCCCGCACGAATGATCAGCCGCCACGGGCCTGCGGACAGCCGTTCGGGCTCCCACTCCTCCGGCGGCTGCGGCTGCGACCTGTGCCTGGCAAGCGGAGGGATGGGAGCTGTCACGGCGGTGTCATCGGAGTGGCCGGGTGGCCAGACCTGCTTGTCCGGTAAGTCCGATGGATCATGGGACACAAACCCAGATATTAGACTTACGGCCCGTCCTTTCAAGGGTCATAAATCTAGTAATCGAACTTTCCGGATGTTACTAGAACGCCATTTCGGCAATGTCTATAGAGAAGTACCAAAAAGTATAATTTGCGTCCTTGACTGGCTCCTGACAGTACGTTATAGATGGACGGCCCGTCCGTCGTGCCGGACGCCGAAGGGCCTCGACGGGCCGCTCTAGATCATTTACTGGGCGGCGTCGGGATGAATTGTCTTCGGTCGATCTCTTTGTCGATGAATGTCCAACCGAAATCCGCCCGCCGGCTCTTCGTCAGGCAGGACGGGGAGGGTCGCCAGAGTCGCCGCGAGCGGCGGGCCGGTGGCTGGATCGACCGGCCCATGGTGATCAGCAGGCGCAGCCCGGCGACCGCCATGTCCGCGATCACATTCTTGGCCCGGCCGAACGGCAGGCCGCGCACGCGAAGCGCCTCCGGCGCCGGGCGCTGAAGCTCGTGCGCATCGGTCACGGTCGTCCCCCTGTCCGTGGAGCAATGGGGGCTTTCTAGTCGAAGCCGGTTGCAAGTCCCTTTTGTCGTGCTTGCAGGGGCCGGCTCACGCGAGTCCGCCGGCCGGCGGGAGGAGATCGTCGCGGCCCTGGGCGCGCCGGCGTCAGCCGAAGATCCTGTCGCGGGCCGTGTCGAGGGCCGTCAGCACCGCGCCCTGCAGGATCGCGTTGCCTGCCACGGTGCTCGCCAGCACCCTGGTGGGCGCGGGCGACAGCGCGCCGAGCCGCTCGCCCACCAGCCCGGCGAGCGTGTCGCCCCCGGCCCGCCCCGTCTTCCCGCCGAGCACGACCACGCCCGGATCGAGGATCGTCACCATCGCGAAGGCGGCCAGCGCGATCCGCCCGGCCAGTTCCTCGCCGCCGAGTTCGCGCGCCGCGCCGCTGGCCACGCTCTCGCAGAACGTCGTGCCGTCCACCTCGAGCAGCCCGATCTCGCCCGCGCCGCCCGACGCCCCGCGCCGCAGCCTGCCGTCCAGCACGACCGCCGCGCCGACGCCGTCATCGAGCCACAGCAGGACGAAGTCGTCGCTCCCCATGGCCGCCCCGGTGCGGTGCTCGGCGACGGCGGCCAGGTTCACCTCGTTCTCCAGGATCACCGGCACGCCCAGGCGGTGCCGTACCTCCTGGACGAAGCCGGGCCCCCAGCCGGGTACGCCGTTGCCGGCGACCAGCTCGCCGTGCCGCGGATCGACCAGGCCGGGCGCGCCGATCACCACCGTGTCCAGCGCGCGGCCGCCGGCGGCCGCGCTGACCGTGCTCTCCACGAACGCGGCGAGGTCGGGACGCCCGGGCAGATCGCGTATGGCGGTGCCGACCGTCGTCCCTGTGATGTCGGCGACGGTCACCTCGACCGTCGCGCGCCGCAGGTCCACGCCTGCCACGTGGGCGCGGCCCGCGACGATGCCGTAGAGGCGTGCCTTCGGCCCGCGCCGGTCCTGGCCGCACTCCCCGGTCACCTCGACCAGGCCGCCCTCCATGAGCCTCTCGACCAGGTCGGAGACGGTGGGCCTGGACAGGCCGGTGAGCTCGCGCAACTGGGGAGCGGTCAGCGGGCCGCGCTCCAGCAGCAGGTCGAGGGCGAGCCGGTCGTTGATCGCGCGGGCCATGGCCGGCGTGGCGGTCTTCACGCTCCACATAATAAGCAGGGAGCCTGCCTATTACCTCTTTTCATCAGGAAGGCTTCCTGATAATTTCGGCGCCATGAGCCCCCACCGTGCCATCGCCGCCGTCTTCGCCGTCCACGGCGCCGTCGCGGGCAGCCTGGCCACCCGCATCCCCTGGATCCAGGACCACCTCGGCCTCGGCGCCATCACCCTCGGACTGGCCCTGCTCTGCCCGTCGATCGGCGCGTTCGTCGCCATGCCCATGGCCAGCCGCCTCAGCTACCGGCTCGGCAGCGCCAGGGCGACCAGGGTCGTGCTCGCGCTGTGGTGCCTCGCGCTGGCGCTGCCCGCCCTCGCCCCCGTGCCCGCCGTGCTGTTCGCCGTCTTCCTCCTGTACGGCGCGGCCGCCGGCATGTGCGACGTCGTCATGAACGCGCACGGCGTCGTCCTGGAACGGCGCCTGGGCCGCCCGATCATCTCGGGGCTGCACGGCATGTGGTGCCTGGGCAGCCTGGCCGGCGGCGGCGTCGGCGTCCTGGCCGCCCAGACGGGCACCGACGCCCGGACGCACCTCGGCGCGATGGCGCTGGTGATGCTGCTGGCCGGCACGGTCGCGGGGCGCGGCCTGCTCCCCGACCCGCCGGGCGGCGCGCTCGGCGACGCGCCCGCACCGCGCCGCTTCGCGCTGCCGCCCAAGGCCGTCCTGGGCATCGGCGTGGTCGGCTTCTGCGGCACCTTCGTCGAGGGCGCGAGCGCGAACTGGTCGGCCGTCTACCTGACCGAGGTCGCCGACGCGGGCCCCGGCACGGCCGCCGCCAGCTACACGATCTTCATGCTCTGCATGGCGGGCGCCCGCCTGGCCGGTGACCGTCTCGTCCACCGGTTCGGGCCGGTGACGGTGGTCAGGGCGGGCGGGGCCCTGGCCGTCGCCGGCGGCGTCACCGTGGTCGCCGCCCGCACGCCGGTGCTGTGCGTCATCGGCTTCGCGCTGATCGGGCTGGGCGTGGCGGCCATCGTGCCGCTGGTGTTCGCCGCGGCGGGCAACGCGGGGCCCACGCCCGGCGAGGGCGTGGCGGGAGTCGCGACGATCACCTACCTGTCGGGCCTGACGGCTCCCGCGGTGACCGGCTGGGTCGCGGGCGGCGTCTCCTACCCGGCGGCCTTCGCCATGATCACCGGGGTGGCCGTGCTGATGGTGCTGCTGTCGGCGGTCATGCGCCCACGCGTGCGACAGGCCGAGGCTGCCGGGCTCACCCCCTGCGAGGTGTGAGCGAGACCCGGCCGGTCCGCCCGGCACGGGACCTCGCGTGGATGGGGCTGCCCGCCGCCCCGGACCCCGTGGAGGGCCGCAGGCCGGCCTGGCGCGGGATCCCGCGGGCGGGCTGCCTTCCTTTCCGGTGCGGGACCTCGGGGACGGAGGCCTACGCGCCGGCCGGGCGGGCCTCCAGGAGGCGGACGATCTCGGCGTGGCCGGTCCCGAGGAACGACTCCGAACGCAACCGGCCGTCACGCTCCCGCACCTCGGCCACGACGCGCTCACCACCGCCTTCCGGCTTCTCGCGGCGCACGCTGATCCGCGCGCCCGCCGCGGCGTACTCCCCGGCCCGGTCGCGGACCACCGTTTCGATGTCCTGGCCGGCCAGGTCGCGGGCCAGATCGAGGGCAGGCCGTCCCTGGCCGTCGGTGATCGAGGGGTCGGCTCCGTGGTCGAGGAGCACCCGGACCACGGCCGCCGCGCCGTACCGGGTGGCGTGGACGAGCGCGGTGTTGCCCACACTGTCCAGGACGTCGGGGTCGGCGCCCCTGCCGAGCAGCGCTGAGACGACGGCGAGATGGTCCTTGGCGGCGGCCCAGTGCAGGGCGGCCATCGCGTGCCTGTCCGGATCCTCCTTCAGGTCCGGGTCGGCGCCCGCGTCGAGCAGGGCGACCACCACGTCCAGTCGCCCCCAGGTGGCCGCGGCACACAGCGGCAGTCCCTCGCTGCCGCCGCCGCTCTCCCGGTTCGGATCGGCCCCGGCCGCCAGCAGCGCGCGCACGATCTCCGCGTGCCCCTGGACGGCCGCTCGGTAGAGGGCGGTGCTGCCCTCGTCGTCGGGCGCGTCGGGGGAGGCTCCGCTCTCCAGCAGCCGTCTCACCTCGTCCGCGGCTCCGGTCGTCGTTGCCGTCACCAATGCGTTCTCTGTCACGCGGCCCAGTGTGGACGGCGCTGCGCGCCGCTCTCCACCGGTTTTCCCTGCGTGCGGGCTTCCTCCGCGTGCCGGGGCGTTTACCCCCGGGCGTGCGAGCTCTCCTCAGCGTGTCGGGGCGTTTACCCGGGCGTGCGGGCTTTCCTGTGCGTGCCGGGGCGTTTACCCCCTGCGAGCTCTCCTCTGCGTGCGTGGGCGTTTTCCCGGGGGGTGCGGGGCCCTTCCTCCTCCTGCCTGGGCGTTCTCCCGTGCGCGTCCTTCTCGGCCCGTGTGGGCGCCTTTCCGGCACGGGCTCCCCGTCCGGCGCGGGTCCCAGGCCGGTGCACGGGCTGCCGGCCGCCGCGGCGACCACGAAGCGGGGGAGCGGCGGCGACCCGACGCGGGGCGCACCGGACGTGGGCCTCAGGCCTGCCGGAGCCCGAAGGCGAAGTGCTCACGCAGGTGGGGGACGAGCTCGCCGGCCCGCTCCTCCACGAAGAAGAGCCTGCCGTCCTCGATCTCGACGACCTTCCTGACCCCTGGAACGGTGTCGCGCAGCCACCGCGCCCACCGCAGCTCGAAGAACGGGTCACTGGTGCCCCACACCACCAGCGTGGGTACGGCCAGCCGCCCCAGCTCCGGCTCGATGGCGACGAGGTCCTTGGCGTCCAGCCCCACCAGGAAGCGCTCGAAGGCGCGGCCGCGCTCGGGATCGCCGAAGATCGGCCGGAGGAACCGCTCGACCAGCGCCTCGGGGTCGTCGATGCGCTCGTAGCCCGCGCCGAAGGCGCTTCCGGTCACGAGCGCGGGCCGGTCGAGCAGCACGGCGGTGAGCGGCGCGAGCTCTCCCTTCGCCGCGAGCTCGACGGTGGGCTTGAAGGCCTCGGGCGGCAGGTTGTCGTGCACGTCGCAGTTGGTCAGCGTGAGCGTGCGCAGCCGTTCCGGGTGCCTGACCGCGAGGACCTGCGCGATGGCGCCGCCGCTGTCGTTGGCGACGAGGTCGACCGTGCCGAGGCCGAGATCGGCGCAGAACTCCTCGACCAGCTCGGCGAGGGCGGGCAGCGACAGCTCGTCCCTCGCCTCGCTCCGACCGTGCAGCGGCAGGTCGAGGGCCACGCACCTGCGTTCGGCGCGCAGTTCGGCGATGGCGTTGCCCCACAGGCTCGCGTTGGTGCCGGCTCCGTGCACGAACAGCGCGACGGGCCCGTCGCCTTCGTCGACGTAGGAGATGCCGTGACGTGTTCTCATCGTTCCTCCATAACAAACCGACTGTCGGTCTGGAAAATAACCGACCGTTGGTCGGTATGTCTAGAGTGGTGGTCATGAACCGCAAGGCAGAGCGCGGCGCCGCCACGCGCGACAGGGTCCTGGCCATCGCCACCCGCCTGTTCGCCGAGCACGGCTACGAGGGCACCTCGATCGAGACGGTCCTGCACGAGTCGGGTCTGAGCAGGGGGGCGCTCTACCACCACTACGCCGGCAAGGACGCCCTGTTCGAGGCGGTCCTCGAGGCGGTGGAGACGGAGGTCGGCCGCCGGATCGCCGACACCGTGCGCGATGCCGTGAGCCCGGAGCAGGCGCTGCGCCTGGGCGTCCTGGCCTGGATCCGCCTGGCGGGCGACGAGGTCGTCCGGCGGATCGTCCTCGTCGACGCCCCCTCGGTCCTCGGCTGGGAGAAATGGCGCGAGGTCGAGGCCCGCCACGCCTTCGGCATGCTCAGGGGGGCGCTGCGGGCCACCGGAGCCGTCCGGGACGACCACCTGGGGATGTACGCCCACATGCTGCTGGCGGCGATCAACGAGGTGGCGTTGCTGGTGGCGCGCACGGGTGAGACGGAAAGGGCCGAGCGGGTGGTCGACGACCTCCTCGGCCGCCTGCTGGGCGCGCCGCCCTCGCGCTGAACCTGACGAGCTGGGTGTTCTATGTCGACGGCCAGCGCAGCGCACCACCACCTGGGAATCGCACCTCCTGCTCGTCCGCTCCTGGCGCCCGCCGGCCCTGCCCTCCGTCGACGTCCTCCTGCCCATCTGGGCGAGCCGGAAGAGGTGCCGGCCAACACCTTCCGCCACGTGGCGGCCCTGAGCTGGAACGCTCCACTACGCGTCCTCGTGCTCGACGACGCCGCCCGGCCCGAGGCCGAGCGCCAGGCGTGCGAGCACGCCTTCGACTACGACTCGCGGCCCGACCGCGGCCACCTGAAGTAGGCGGGCAACCTCAACCACGGCCTGACCCTCGGCGACGCCGACCTGGTCGCCGTGTTCGACGCCGACTTCTGCCCCCGGCCCGACTTCCTGCGCCATCTCGTCCCCTACCTGGAGGACCCGCAGAGCCGCCCGGGATCACCTCGGGCGAGCGGCCGTGCCCACCTGCCACAGCTCCTTCCACACCTACGCGGTCCAGTTGACCGAGCGCGAGGTGCGCTGGTACCTGGACGGGCGGCTGCCCTTCACCGTGGAGGCGACCCGGATGGACACGGCAACCTGGGAGCGGGCGACCCGCCACGGCTTCTTCCTGATCCTGAACGTGGCCGTCGGCGGCGGGCTGCCCCAGGCGTTCGGTGGCGGACCCACGGCCGCCACCGCGCCGGGACGGCCCATGCTGGTCGGCCACGTGCGGGTGCTCACGAAGTAAAGCTCCCTTGACACCCGCCGGTGTCAAGGGTACTTTCCATCGTGAGGTTGAAGTAAAGGGAGCTTTACGTTGTGGACAACGACATCAGAGAGCTCCGGAACGCCGCGGGGCTCTCCCAGCAGGCCCTCGGGGAGCGTCTCGGGGTCTCCCGGCAAACGATCAACGCCATCGAGCAGGGCCGGTATGACCCGTCGCTCCCGCTCGCCATCCGCATGGCCCGATTCTTCGGCCGGACCGTCGAGGAGATCTTCCACTGTGACGACTAACCGCTGGTTCATCACGGCGTTCAGCCTCGTGCTCGGGCTGCTGCTCGGCGTGCCGTTCATGCTCCGCGGCCAGGTCGTCCTCGGGCTCGCGCTCTTCGGGATCATGGCCGGATACGCCGCCTTCCTCGTGCTGACGCGCAAGGCCAGTGAGACCACCGCGATGCTGAGCGGGGAACTGGGCGACGAGCGGCGCAAGCTCAACGAGCTGCGCGCCCGCGGCGCCACCGCCCACGTGCTCAGCATGGTCGTGGTCGGCGGGTTCTTCGTGCAGGTCTGGCGCGGGGAGGATCCCATGCCGTTCGCCTTACTGGGAGCCGTCGCGGGCGTGTCCTACGTGGCCGCCCTCGTCTACTTCTCCCGCCGGGGCTGACCACCGGATCCGCTCATCCGCCGCATTCCGCGAAAACCCGGCAGCCCGCCCCGCCCAACCCAGCCCCGCCCAGGCCCTCCTCGGCCCGGCCGACCCGACCGACCCAGCCTGGGCGGTCCCAGCCGACCCGCGGGCCAGCTGGGCGGGCCCAGCCGATCGACCCAGCCTGGACGGGCTCAACCGACCCAACCGACCCAACCAACCCAGCGGGCCAGCCTGGCTCAGCCTGGCTCAGCCTGGCTCAGCCTGGCTCAGCCTGGCTTAGGCTGGCTTAGCCTGGCCAACCGACTCGGCCCGGCCAACCAGCCCAGCTCCGCCGCGACGGCCGCTGGCCCGGTCCGCCGGCGCACCCCGGTGCTCGGGCTCTCGGGTTCGCGCTGGTGGGCGCCATGCCCAACCCCGGCTTCCGGCCCGACAAGGACGATCACCGGGTCTGGCGGTGTGCGCCGCCCTCAGCAGGGGCCGTGCCGTGGGTGGCGGTCGGGTGCCGTCCCTTACGAACCGGCGCTCATCCGTGCGAGCGGTGGCCGTCCCTCACGAACCGGCGCTCATCCGTGCGGGCGGTGGCCGTCCCTCCGAGGGGACGGGTGCGCACCTGCTGCGCGGTCGTCCTTGGGGACGGGTCCACCCGCGGCCCCGGTGGGGGAGTGCTCATGCCGTCGCCGGGATCCCGCTCGTCATTCCCGGGCGTGGCCCCTGACCGCCCTCGTGGTCCGGCCGGTCACGCGTGGTGCCGCCATGCCGTTCCCCGGATCCCCGGGACACGGCGAGGTGCCCTCGCGGAACGGGTCACACCGTTTGTAAGCGATCCGATCCGACCCTGACAGGCGAGGGGGCCCACGCGGAACCGGTCACACCGTTCGCAATCGATCCGATCCGACCCTGAGAGGGGATGCGTTCCATGTTCCAGCGGAGCGACCTGGTGCTGACACCGGGCCGGCTGACGTCCGTCCTGGTCGCGGCCGTGCTGGCCGCGGTCGCGGCCTTCGCCGTCGCGCCCGGGCCGCCGCGCCTGGGGGCCGCGACCACGGGTGACCGCGCGCTCGCCCAGGCCGTGCGCCACGCGGCCGGCTCCGAAGGCTACCGCGCGCTGTCCGTGGCGTTGATCGAGAACGGCGCCGTCCGTACGGCGGGCGTTGGCGACACGGGCGGCCCCGTCCCGCGTCCGGTCGACGCGTCCACCTCGTTCGAGATCGGCTCGGTGACCAAGGCGCTCACCGGCATGCTCCTCGCCGACATGGCCGCGAGGGACGGCCTCGACCCGCGGTCCCCGGTGCCGGGCCTGCAGGGCTCGATCACCTACGAGGAGCTGGCCGGCCACCGATCCGGCCTGCCGCGGCTCGCGGGCGGTCTCGGCACGCTGGTACGGGCAGCCGCCGCGAACTACACCCACGGCAACCCCTATTCCGGCCAGGGCGTCTCCGACGTGCGCGAGGCGGCGAACTCCGCGACGCTCGCCGGACGCGGCACGGTCGCCTACTCCAACCTCGGCATGGCGGTGCTCGGGCACGCGCTCGCCGAACGCGCGCGGCAGCCGTACAGCGACCTGTTGAGGCGGCGGGTGCTCGACCCGCTCGGCATGAGGGCCACCACCACCTCCGTCCCACCGGCGGGCAGGGCCCACGGCTACGTGCGGGCCGGGCACGAGGCGGACCCGTGGACAAGCGACGGCTACGGCCCGGCGGGCGTGGGGATCTGGTCCACGAGCGCCGACCTCGCCCGCCTCGTCGACGCCATGCTCAAGGGCGGCGCCCCTGGAGCCGAGGCGGCGACGCCGCGCTTCACGGACGACGAGACCAGCCGCATCGGCTACGGCTGGTTCACGACGAAGACCGCGGAAGGCGAGGTCACCTGGCACAACGGCGGCACCGGCGGCTTCCGGTCATACGTCGGGTTCGACCGCGCGGGGCGGCGCGGCGTGGTCGTGCTGGGCAACACCGACAAGGACGTCGACCACGTGGGCCTGCGGCTGCTCGGCCACGAGGAACCCACGCCCGCGTCCACCGACCCGCTCCTCCTCACGGTCACCGCCGGGCTGCTCGCCGCCGCTGTCCTGATCACGTGGGAGCCGGCGACCCGGCGGCGGCCGAGCCGTAGCCGTCCGCAGGCCGACCGGCTCGGCGCCGTCAACGCGACGGCCAACGCCGCCCTGCTGCTGTGGGTGGCCTGGATGGCCGGGGCCTGGGGCACGGTGCCGTTCGCGGCGTTCATCCTCGTGGCGGCGGTCACCGCGGCGGGCACGGCCGTCCACCTGGCCCGCTGGCGGGAGCTGCCCACGGCCCGCCATCGCAGCCGCTGGCTGCCCGCCCTGTTCAGCCTCGCCATCGACGCCGCGATCGTCGCGCTCCTCGTCCTCGTGGTCTGACGCGTGCGCCCCCGTCCGCGTCCCGGCCGCCAGGTCCGGATCCCCTAGGGTCGTGCCATGAAGATCGCAGAGGCGCGGGCGGTGGCGGCGCGATGGGTGGCGGAGCATCAGGTCCCCGGATTCGTCGGCGCTTACGTCAGCGGGTCCGCGGCCTGGCTTCCGGCCGAGGCGGAGCTTCCTGCCGCCTCCGACGTCGATCTCGTGATCGTGGTCCACGGCGAGGCCCCGCCGAAGCTGGGCAAGTTCCGGCACGAGGGCGTGCTGCTGGAGGTCGGCTACGCCCCGCTGGAGTCCGCGGCGGACGTGCTGTCCTCACCGGCGCTGGCGCCCGCCTTGAGCAGGGGAGTCCTCCTGGCCGATCCGGACGGACGGCTCGCCGCGCTGCACGCCGCGGTGGCGGGGGAGTTCGGCCGCTCCCGTTGGGTCCGCATCCGATGCGCGGCGCTGGAGGAGCGGATCTCCCCTCTGGCCCGGTTCGACGTCGGCCGGCCGCTGGCCGACCGGGTGCTCTCCTGGGCGTTCCCGGCCAGCCTGCCCACGCTGGTGATCCTGACCGCCGCCCGCGCCAACCCGACCGTCCGCCGCCGGTACGTGGCCGCCAGGGAGGTCCTGCTGAGGCACGGCCACGCCGGCTTCCACGACGTACTGCTCGACTGGCTCGGGTGCGCCCACCTCGACGCCTCGCGCGTCGCCGCGCACCTGGACCGGCTGGCCGACGTCTACGACCGCGTGCCGTACGATCCGGCGAAGCCGTACGGGACGGACCTGACCCCCGAGGCCCGGCAGATCTCCATCGACGGCACCCGCGACCTCATCGAGCAGGGCCTGCACCGGGAGGCGGTCTGGTGGATCGTGGTCACGTTCGCGCGCTGCCTGACGTTCAGCCCGTACGGCACGGCCGCCCTTCAGGACCTGCTCGACGACCTCGGCGTCGGCACCCCGGAGGAGATGCGGCGGCGGGCCGCGGCGGTGCCGGCCGGGCTGCCGGGGCTGCGGAAGGTGCGCGACGCGCTGATGGCCGAGACGGCCTGACGGCCACCGAAACCGGCCCGCCGCGGCGCACGGCGCGCCCCTTCAGAGACGGACACGTCAGCCGCCACGGGGGACCACGGCCGGATCAGAGCGGCCAGGGTTCGTAGCCTGGAGGCCGGTAGTCCGAGTCCACGGGCACCCGCCCGCACCAGCCGTGGACCTCGCAGATCACCATCACCGACGCCTGGACGACCTGCCGGGTGAGCGTGTCGCGCCCCTCGCCGTCCACCAAGGGGACGTGTCTCTGGGGCTCCCACCCGGTGACGGTCAGACGATCACCGTGGGGGACGACCTGACACACAGGTCCACGACTCACGGACATACCTGCCTCCAACCCATGCTGAAACGGATGTACAGAAGGCGGGGGTCATCTGAGTACAACACATCACGGAGCGTCACATCCGCAGGGGGTACCCCGCGTCGTTCAACCTTTTCCCAGACGCGCATCAGCCGAGCGGCAGCGCGGTAGGCGTATCGGGCGGCCGGGACCGACCGGCCACCGGGCCACTGCTGTGCCGCACGAACCAGGAAGCACCGTCAGCAAGCCGGTCGCGCGGGCTCCCAGATGTCCCACGAGCAGCAGCAGGCAGTCACGGCCGTGCTCGCCGTCGCAAACCTCGGGGCCGGAACAGCCCACGCGGATGCCCTCACCGCAGCGGTCCAGCAGGCCGAAGGCCGCCTGCGCGCCCTGCTCGCCGCCATCGCGCCCGCAGCCCAGCCTTCAGGAACACGCCATGACCGGCCTGGAGACGACACCCAGCTCACGCTCGGCTTCAGGCGTTCGTTGACCGTGGCCAGCACGGGCCCCGCCGAGCGGCCCCACCGGTCGGACCTCCAGAACTACAGGGTGTCGCCCGCCTGGGGCAGCGCCAGGAGCGCCTCTCATGCGGCTGACCACGCGCACGGAGCCGTAGCGCGTCGTGTTCGTGCAGGCTTCCCGGTCCTGCGGGCCGACCAGGTGGAACAGCCCTGTCAACACGGCTCCGCGGTTCTGCCGGGGTCGCTGTTGTGCCGGTTGGCCAGGGCGATGATGCCGGCTACGGCGGCGGTGGCGAGGTCGGCGACCATCGCATCGTCGACGGGCACCTGGAGAATGTACAGGGCGGCGGTGAGGGAGCCGGCCAGGAGCACGTGGGCGATCGCGGGGTCGACGGGCCCGGTCAGCTCGCCGCGGGCCACGGCCCGTTCGATGATGCGGGCAACATCGGCGTGTTCGGCGGCCAGGAAGGTGTCCTGGAACCGGGTCACCAGTTCGGGATTGACGGCGAGTTCGCTCATCAGGGCCGGTCCCAGATCCCGGGTCGCCGGGGCGGCCAGGCGGACATGGAACGCGCGGGCCAGCGCCAGCAGGTCTCCGTGCAGGGAGCCGGTGTCGGCCGGCGGAGGCAACTGCTGTCCGTGCACGGTGGCGGCGAACGCCATCTCGGCTTTGGAGGTGTAGCGGCGGTAGATCGCCGCCTTGCCTACACCGGCGCGGGCCGCGACCTGGTCGACGGTCAGGGCGGGGTAGCCGATCTCGTCGATCAGCTCACGGGTGGTCTGCAGGATTCTGTGATCCACACGACTGTCGCGGGGGCGTCCTCCCCGTTGCTTTCTCGCTGCCACGCCTGCATTATACGGAACGCGAGTATCGAAACCAGAGTTTCGTAACTGGAGTTCGCCCGGATGCGCGTGACTCCGCGAAAGAACGGAGAACTCAGATGATCAAGTGGGCCGGTTGGCTCATCGCGCTTTTCGGGGCCGCGCACACGCTCAGCGCCCTGACGCTGGAGGGCGCCGCGCGCCACGCCGGGGCATGGTTCAGCGGGGAGCTGTGGGGCGAGGACTTCGCCGCGATGGGCCCGGCGAACAGCGCGTACTGGCTGAGTCTGGCCAGCTTCGGCGTGCCGCTCATCGTGGTCGGCCTGATCGTGCTGTGGCTGGACCGCCGCGGCATTGTGCCGCCGCCGTTCGTCGCGTGGACGCTGGGGATCTGGACCGTGGCCGGCGCTGTGGTCCTCGCGTTCACGCCCTGGCCGATCCTCCTGCTCGCGAACGTCTTGCTGCTGGTCGGAGCCCGCCGCGCCGCCCGCCAGGACAACCCCGCGCCCCAGGCCGGGCTTCGATGAGCGTGACCTGCAAGCCGCGCCGGTTCCCGATCGAACCCGTCCCCCGACCGGCTGGCCTCCTGGCGGCCGACGACCACCGCCCGGTCACCAGCGGCCGGGCCGGCCTCGCGCGGGCGGCTGCGTCGACCCGGCCCGCCACCAGCGGGCAGAACCCGCGATTGATCCGCCTTACGGCCTGTCGGTAAGGCTCGCCCCATCAGCCGCCATCCATGACGTTCGCGCTGGTGAGCCAGGATGGCGTTCGCGTGAAACCTGGACAGTCAGACGGTTGATCGGGTAGCGGCGGTGTGACGCGAGTGTGGTCGGGTGCCAGGCGTGCCTGGCGCCCGACCACCGGCCGAAGAAGGCCCTGCGCGAGCCGGTTCAGCTCTTACGCGGTCACCTGGGGGTATCGGTCTTCCTCGTCCGCCGACGTGGAGAGCTTGTTTCGCGGACCGCGGACGGCGGTGTAGACGAACAAGACGCCCATGACGACGACACCTGCCCACATGGCCTGCTGCCAGCCGTCGACGAAGGACTGCCGGGAGGCATCAACCAGCGCCCGCGCGTGGGAGCCGGCAGTGCCCGCGGCCTCGACGGCGTTGGCGACGCCCTGGCGTGCAGCGTCCGCCGCGCCTTGAGGGACGCCGCCGAGCCTGTCGTCGATGGCACTGCGGTAGCCACTGGCCAGGAGGGTACCGAGGAGGGCGACGCCGAGTGCGGTGCCGAACTCGCGGGTGATGTCGTTCCCGCCGCCATGGTCGACCGGGCGCCGATACGCGCGGCCAGCTTGTGCGCCAAGCCGGAGGTCGATGCCGCCACCGCCCTGCTCGTCAGCGCCGGGGAGCAGGCCCGCCGGCTACGCCGGCGCCACAGTGGGTGCGTCAGGTCCAGCTCGCCGAATCCGGGTCGATGCCTCGATCGCGGGCGTTGGCGTCGATGATGTCACGGAGCCAGATGGTCAGGCCTGGCTCGATTGCGTCGTAGTAGGCCGTGAAGCCAGGATCGGCGGCGTACTTCCTTCCCAGGCAGACCTGCATCGAAAGGGTGCAGTCGAAGTACGCGTCCATGGAGGCCCTGTGTCGTTCCGCCAGAGCGTTGGCTTCGGCGCTGCCTGGCCTGACGCCGGCGCGCTTGGCTGCTGCCAGGTCGTGCTCGAGCATTGCGATGTTGTCGGCGATCTGCTGCCAGTCCTCGGGGGTCATGCCCGCGGCGCGCTCGGCGTACTGTGCCCATTGAGTTGTGTCGCCCCACCGGTCACGTGCGCCCGCGGTCAGTGACGGCTTCCAGCGCTGCCCGAAGATCGCGACTTGATCCTCCGCGGAGAGCAGGATGCCGGTGCGTGCTGCTTCGATCATGCGATCGACCGCGTCGACCATTGCCTGCAAGCGGGAGATGCGATCGAGGAGCTGGGCGCGCTGTTGTCTCAGCGGCACGGTCATATCGACCGTCGGAGCATCGAGAAGTTCACCGATGTCGTCGAGCGACAGACCGAGCTCGCGGTAGATGAGCACCCGGTGGATGCGTGCGATGTCGGCCGCGGAGTAGAGCCGGTAACCGCCGGTGGTCCGCCCGGACGGGCGGACGAGCCCGATCGCGTCCCAATGATGGAGGGTGCGGACGGTGACTTCCACGTGCGATGCCGCGGCCCCGACGGTCAGCCCGCCGGGTCCCGCGGCATCGTCCATCGCGGTGTCGGTCACGCTGCCGAGTCTGACATGCGCGTCTGACTTACCCGGTTTCACCCCTTGGGGAGCGTGAAGCCGTTTGCTTCGAGGTAGCGTGCCTCGGCGCTGTCGAGGTCGAGGGGACGGGCCGCAGTCATGATCACGCGAGCGTTCTCCGGCGTGATGACCTCCAGTTCCACGGTGTTCCACGGTGTCTGTCGCGGTCCTGTCGTGCATCCGGGCACCAGTGCGGTGCACGCCTGCGCGATCTCGTCGACCTGGCTCAGCACGCAACTGAAGCCGATGCTCACCGTCGAAGGGGCCGGCAGGGCGTCGGTCGGGACGAGCAGAGCGTCTTGGAACGCCCACCGTCGAAGGTGCGTGACCTGGCCCGGGACCGTGAACAGGTCGATGAAGCCGAGTCCGCGGGTCCAGAAATCCACGGACGCGGCCAGGTCCGGCGTCGGCACGGTGACGAACATCGGCATGCCGTAGATGCCCCGGTAAATCTCAGGTGGCGTCGCGTCGGGCCCGGGCGGGGGGACAGGGCTGATATCGAATGCCTCGTAGTAGTCGGTCATGCGTTCATCGTGGTGCCTGACGCAACGTCAGGGTCAAATCCGGATCAGCACGTGCGTCAAGCCGCACGAGTCTCGATCTGCGGGGCAGGAGTGCTCAGGCGGCTCGGGTCTGACCCGCTTGGTGCTGTCGCTGGAGCGTGGCTGGCCTTCCCCATGCACGTACGACAAGCGCGCCCGGGCCCCGGTTCGGCTCGCGGTGGGAGTGAGCCCAGGTTGCCCACTCCGTCGGATTCGAGCATGACCATCGGGGAATGGTCAGCGCCCTGCCTCAAGGCCCGTGAGTGCAGCAGGGGTCATTCCCACGAGACAGGCAAGGCCCCATCACCGCTCGCGCACTGCCTTGGGCTTCACCGCAGCAGATGCAGACCCATCTCCGGGGTTTCGACGTCGATCCCGATCTGCGATGGGTGGATCACCTGCGCCTCGGTGGCGGAGAGCCCCGATGGGGTGCCGCGGACGATGGCCAGCATGCCCTGCCACGCGTTCTTACCCGGCGCGCTGGTGATGAGCTCAGCCTTGCCGTCGCCGGTAACGTCCAGGACCGAGACGGCCGCGCCGAAGGCGTCGCCGCGAACGGACTGCTCGCTGATCGGATCGGGCAGCGGCGTAGGAGCCGATCCGGACAGCGGCCGGACGCCGTCCTGCGTGATCACCTGCCCGTCCGCGATCGCCGGGCCGTTGCGGGACCCGGGGATCAGCACGACCGCACCTCCTGCGGGAGCGGTGGAGCCGCCGACGTCGGGCCTGCCGAGAACGATGTCTTCGGCCCCGTCGCCGTTGACGTCCCCGGTGGTCACTCCGCGCCACAGCACGCCGCCCGCCCAGTCCACGTCCCGCGCCGTGAAGCCGGGAACGGTGCTCGGACCGGAGGACGAGCCGTAGAAGACGTGCAGGGTGCGCTTGCTGGGCGTGAGCATGATGACGTCGTCGTACTTGTCTCCGTTGACGTCGCCGGTCACGACCTGTGAGTCCGACTCCGGGCAGACGCGGAGAGCGGGATACGGCGAGGCGGTGCAGGTCGCCGGAGAGCCGAGCTCGATGATCCGGACGGGGCTCTCCTCCAGGTCGTCGGCGAGCACCAGGTGGTGCTCCACCCACTGCTCACCGGTCGAGGGCTCGCGCATCGACCTGGCCTGAACGATCGCGATCTCCTTGTCATAGCCACCGTCCACGTTGCCGGAGGCGGTGTGCCTCGGCTCATTGCGGGTGACCCGGACGTCCGTGTCGGGCAAGGGGAAGGACTTGTACTGCCCCTGGCCGTCGTACCAGCCGCTGATGCCCGTCCACGGCGGGGTGACGCCGCGGACGACGGTGTCCGCCATGACCACGTCGTTGGCGAACTGGCCGCCGAACTGGCCGACCTCCATCCTGCCGTTGTACATGACAGTGGACACGTGCCGCTCGACCGTCCCGAACCCTCCGGACTGCCAGGACATGGCCTGCGCCTCGCTCAACCCGGAGAAGTACAGGTCGGTCCTGCCGTCGCCGTTGGCGTCGGCGGCGGCCATCGTCAGCCCCCAAGACTGGCACGGGACGGTAGAGCCCCACCTGTCCACCGTGGTGCATCCGGCCGGGGGTCGGATGAGGTGGTGGCCACTGGTCCCGTTGGGTCCGCCGTAGAGCACGGCGATCCCGCCCGAGCTCCGGTACGCGAAGGTGAGGGCCACGTCGTTATAGCCGTCGCCGTTGAAGTCGGTGTTCCGCGCGGCCACGGCATGTGCGGGACCGGCGGGGAACACGAGCGCCGCGGTCAGGGCGAGCAACGTCGCCGACCGTACGATCTTTCTGACGTGCATGGCAGCAGCATCAGCACGCCGACTTGGGGATCACTTGTGCCTGACCGTAGTTCCTGGTCAGCCACCACGTGATGTCTGGGAGAAAGCCGAGAGCGACGAGGCCCCCCGGTGCGACCTGCGCCCCCTGAAGACTTCTGTGAGTCGGCCATCCGGGACTCCGGCCTGAACAGCCACGGTGGCTGGACGGCACCGCCGCGTCCCCGTCGGCGCGCCTCCCGCAGCGGCCCGGGATGATTCGCGAACGACCGTGTACACGAGTCGGGAAATCGATTACTTTCTTGGCAAGGAGGCTGTCATGAGAGCTGCGTTAGCGGGAGTGTTAGTCGCGGCCGGGCTGGTGGGGGTCTCCTCGCCCGCCGCGGCCGCCACCTGTGACACCAAGATGATCTTCGAGGTGGGTGGCCACCTCGATCCGGACGCCAACGTCTACGACCGGACGAACGCCACCCTGCCCCCCGGCGTCGGCTTCACGAAGATCCACTATTCGGCGTCCATCGCCCCCTACCCGGGCGACCCGGTCTCGCTGGACGACTCGGTCGCCGAGGGCATCGCCACCCTCGACCGGGCGGTGCGGGCCTTCCACGCGGCCTGCCCCGGCAGCCGCATCACGATCTCGGGCTACTCCCAGGGGGCGATCGTCGCGGGGGACGTGCTCCACGCCCTGTCCGGGTCCGGCGACATCCCGCACCAACTGATCAACGGCGTCCTGTACGGCGACCCGCGCAGAATCGGCGTCAACGGCGGGCCCGGCGGCATCGAGACCAACCTGCCCACCGTGGTGCCCGGCATCACCATGAAGGGCCCGCGCGGCTTCGGCGACCTGCGGGTGAAGCAGATCTGCAACCAGAACGACGGCATCTGCCACTCCGAGAACCCGATCACCAACCTGCTGGGCTTCGCCAACGGCGTCGCCGGCTACTTCCTCGGCGACCACGCCTACGACATCGACCCCGACGCGGTGACCGGCTCCGGTGACGTCGTCATCGCGCAACCCCCGAGGGTTCCGTACGGTCCCCCGCTCCCGCTGCCGATCCCCACCCCGTACGAGCTGTTCAACGGCGATCGCCAGCGGGCCGCGGACGCCGTGGTCGGTTACCGGGCGGCGATGGGGCCCGTCCTGCCGGCGGCGGTCCGCGACCGCCTCCACGAGTTCCCCTGGTTGCCGGTCTCCTAGGAGTCGCCCATGCGTTCCGCACGTCTCGCCTTGTCGGCCGTCGTCCTGCTGCCGGCGCTGTTACCCGCCCTCCCCGCCCACGCGGCGCCGCTGTTCAAGGCGCCCTTCCCCTGCGGCCAGACCTGGACCTACAGCCACCACTCCACCGAGGTGCGCCTCGCGCTCGACTTCGTCAGGTCGGACGGCGGCGCGACGGGCGGGACCCCGGTGCTGGCCTCGGCCTCGGGCACCGCCTACCGCTACTGGGAGGCCGGGGGCGCCGGCAACTACGTGGTGATCGATCACGGCGGCGGCTGGAAGACGTACTACTTCCACCTGGCCTCCTTCTCGGTGCCGCACGGCGCCTCCGTGTCGCAGGGCCAGCAGGTCGGCGTGACGGGCACGACCGGCGGCTCCAGCGGCCCGCACATCCACTACGAGCAGCTCTACAACGGCGCCGGGCAGACGATCGTGATCAACGGCCAGTCGTTGGCGCCCTACCCCCCGTACTACAACCAGCGCTACCTCACCAGCGACAACGGGTGCTCGGGCGGTGGCCGGTCCTGGGTGGACACGTTCGCCGACGCCACCGGCTACGCGGAGCCGAACACCGCCGACGCGCAGGGCGTGCTCAAGGCGGGCACCAACTACGTGTACTGCAAGGTCTGGGGCCAGGAGATCCGCGACGGCTCGGGCAACTACAACCACTGGTGGCTGAAGACCGACCTCGACATCGTGTACGCGGGCAAGAACGGCTGGGGCGCCTACGTGTCGGCCTACTACCTCAGCCGGTGGGGCAACGACGAGGCCAGGGACAACGACGGCGCCGTCATCCCCGACTGCTGACCGTGAGGAGCCGCTCGGCCATCCGGGTCAGCGGCTCTTCCAGCGCCACCAGGCCGTCGAGATCGTCTGCCATGAGGTGTGCGGTGACGAGCTGGGCGACGGCGGCCACCAGGGTCACGCAGGCGAACCTGTCGTCGTCGGTCCGCGCCTCGAAGATGTCGCCGATCTCGGCGGCGAAGCGCCGCTGCATCTCCATGCGCCTGGCCACCGCCTCGGGACCGGCGGCGTAGACCTCGACGAGGAAGAACCGGGCGCGGGCCGGCTCGGCGGCCAGGGCGCGCAGATACGTCCGCAGCAGCACGCGGAAGCGTTCGAGCGGCTGGAGCCGGGGATCGCGCGCGGCGTCGAGCAGCGCGGCCAGCAGGTCGATCGCCTCGTCGAGGCCCTGGACGAAACAGGCCTGTTTGGAGGCGAACTGCTGGTAGAACGTCTCCCGCGACACCCCGGCGCGGCGCACGATGTCGGTCACCGACGTGCCGGCGTAACCGCGTTCGAGCATCGACTCGCACATCGCCTTCAGCATGCGGGCGCGCTGGGAGGACACGACCTCCTCGCGGGTCAGCTGATGCCGTCCGCTGGGCAGGGGCCGCAGGTCAGTCACGAACGCTCCGGTGCGCGTCGGGCGCGCGATGCGCAGGGTCCCGATGAACGTCGCCAGCATCTCATAATGGCCGACCCGCATCACCAGCCGTACGGGTGACCCGGCCGGCGGGGGCGCTGGTCCACCCCGGCGATCTCGACGGTGTCGGTCAGCGGTGTGTCCACCCCTCCAGGGCACACCGGCGTCACCGCGATCCCGCGCCTCATCACTCAGAGGCCGGCAGTCACGAACACTCCTGTACGTGAACCTTCAGGTCCCCGTGGGAGCAGGAGATCCGCACGCCGTCGTCGTCGCGGATGAGGGTCCCCCATCCCGTCGGAAGCAGCAGCGGCCACCGCCCGTGCCCACGGGGCGACACGGTGAGCCGCTGGGTGACGGCGTCGTAGGTGGCGCCGGACAGCGCGTCGAGCACCGACCAGCCGGCCATGGCGCGCACGTAGTGGTCGCCGCACTCGATCTCGTTGTACGGGTTGCGCCGCCGGCCGTCGTATCGGGCCCACACCCCGTCGAGGATCGCGCCGGCCTCCTCCTCCAGCCCCTCCCACAGGCAGTGGGCCGCGACCTGGTACTCGCTGCCGGTCCACACCTCGTCGCAGTAGCGGGTCGGCACCCGCGGCCTGCCGCCGCGCGGCCAGGTGCACATGAGCAGGCCGGTGTCGGCGCCGTCGGCGAACACCCGGTACGGGTGGTCGAAGCCGTCGAACCCGGTACGCAGGTTGTGCCTGACGACCGCGCGCAGCGCGCTCACCACGTGCTCGCGCGGCAGCACGTGGCCGAGGCCGAGCTGGTGGGCCCACCACTGGCCGATGAGCTGGTCGGCCAGGCAGCCCTCCAGCCACTGGAACTCGGCCGAGTCGCCCTCCTCCAGCACCTGCGTGTAGTACTCCCCGTTGAACAGCGCCTCGTCGTAGCGCGTGCCGCCCTTGGTGAACAGCTCGCGCAGCTCCGCCGCCATGGCGGGCTCGCCCATCAGGATCGCCATCTCCTCGGCGGCGCGCAGCGCCGCCAGCCAGAGCGTGCCCATGAACGGGTTGAGCCCGCACAGGTCGATGTCGTGGGTGGAGGGCTGAACGCCGCGCAGCACACCGCTGCCGTCGGGGTCCCATTTCTCCCTGATATGGGCCAGCAGGCGCTTGATCCCCGGCCAGTACCGCTGCAGCCAGTCCGCGCCGTGCCGTACCTCTCTGTAGGTCTTGAGTATCGTGCCGAGCATGCCGTCGAGCGCGGGTTCGACCGGGCCGCCGATGGGCACCTCCCAGAGCTGACGCAGGTAGGTGGGCGCGATCACCCGGTGCGGGAGGTAGCCCTCCGGCGCCTGCATGACGTCGAACTCGGTGGCGCGCATGCTCCTTTCGAGCGACGGGAAGAGCCTGGCCACCGCCTGCGCGTAGTTCCACACGTGGGTGCAGTTGAGCGGGCAGGATCCGCCGACATCGCCCGACCACATCACGGTCGAGGCTCCGAGGACTCCCTCGAAGCCGAAGAACGCGCCGTCGGCCGTGCGGAAGCAGGACGGGCTGCGCAGGATCGCCGCCTGCGCGGCCAGGTGCTCGACCGCTGCCGGAGACAGACTGCTGCCGGCCAGCGTGTCCACCCAGCTCAGCGACGTGTCACGCAGCCGCGCCCACTGTTCGCGCACGTGTCCTGCGACGTCGACGGCGTCGGCGAACCTGGTCGCGTAGGCGTTGCCCAGCCAGAACCTGGTGGGCCCCCACTGCGGGTTCGGCGGCCCGAACTGGACGAAGTCGGCGTAGCGATTGGGGAAATACCACGCCAGACAAATCCGGATATTTCGGGACTCGCCAGGCTGGAGGATCATCGGGGCGACCACACCACCGTTCCACGTCCGACCGGCCGGGCTGGGGCCGTACCCCTGCTGCGGCCCGCTGCCCTGGTAGTCCGCCAGCCACGGCGCGTGCCGCGCCTTCTCGGCGTCGGCGTAGACCGCGCGCCCGGCCAGGAAGGCGAGGAACTCGTCCGGATGCGTCCACTGCGGCATCGTCACGGCGTCGGCCGCGTCCACGGCCAACACCGCCTGACCGGCGCCGGGCGCCGCCGGGTCGACCGCGGTGTTGTCCATGACCAGCGAGGTCCACCCGCGCTCGCGGCGCACCCGGTTGGTGTTGCCGCCGTAGCCGAGCGCGCGCACGCCGTCGACAGGGGTGCTGCCGTCGTGCCCGACCGGGTTCTGTACGGCCGCCGCCAGCCACACCTGGGCGGGAAGCGGCCCCGGGTTGCTGATCGTGAAGGTGAACAGCGCGGCGGGCAGCGAGCTGTCGTCCACGTCCAGCGGGATCAGCGGGTTGAACGCCTCCAGCCCGACCTCGACGGGCAACCCGTGATACTCCACGTGGGCGAAGGGGTAGAGCCCTCGGAAGGTCGTTCCAGTCACCCCCCGATGGCCGCGCAGCAGCTCGCGCTGCCACCCCGGCACGTGGTCGTCGTCGACCAGCGGCGTCGCCGGGGCGTCGGCAGCCTGCGCCTGCAGGACGAACACCTCGTTCGCGGGCGGCTCCCACGTGCTCACCCGCAGGGCGAAGAAGGTGTACGGCAGGACGCCGCGATGGTTGCCGACGTTCTGCAGCTGCCACTGCCGGAGCGCGCCGTCGGCACAGATCGCCAGATTGCCGGTGCCGATCCCGCCCAGGGGCATGGCCACGTGCCTGCCCTCGTCGTGGGGTATCGGCCGGGCGTTGCCGAGGTGGGCGTTCACTTGAGTCCCGAGAGGCGCACGCCGCGGATGATGTGCCGCTGGAAGATCAGGAACAGGATGATGACGGGCAGGGCGGCCAGCGTGGATCCGGCCATGAGCAGGCCTTGCTCGCTGGTTCTTTCGGAGCGGAAGGTGGCCAGGTACTGCTGGATCGGGAACAGCTCAGGGTCGGTGATGGTGAGCACCGGCCAGACGTAGGAGTTCCAGAACAGCAGGAACGAGGTGGCGCCGACCACCACGAACGCGCCCTTGGACAGCGGGATGAAGATGTGGCGGAAGATCCGCCACGGCCCCGCGCCGTCGAGCTGCGCCGCCTCCTCCAGCGCGGTCGGCACCGCCAGGAAGAACTGGCGCAGGAAGAAGACCTGTACGGCCGAGGCCGCGCCGGGGACCACCAGAACCGCCATGCTGTCCAGCATGCCCAGCTCGGTGACCACGATGAACGAGGTCAGCATGATCGCGATGCCGGGGATGAACATGGTGGTGATCACGATGGCCCAGATCGTCCGCTTGAACGCGAACTCCAGCCTGGCGAAGGCATAGGCGCCCAGCGCGTTGACCACCAGGCTCAGCGCCGCGAACAGGGCGGCCCCGGCGAAGGTCACCCCGAGCGCGCGCACGAACGCCTCGTCGGCCAGCAGTTGGGCGTAGTTGTCCCAGCGCCACACCTCGGGGAAGAACTGGAACGGGGTGGCCGCCACCTCGGTCTTGGCCTTGAAGCCGGCCACTGCCAGCCAGGCCAGGGGGAACAGCGCGGCGACGATGATCGCCACGGCCAGGCCGTACCGGATGATCCAGCCGAGCGCGCCTCTCATGCGTCCATCGCCTTCTCTGATCTGACCAGCCGGAAGATGACCGCCGACACCGCGCCGAGCACCCCGAACAGCAGCAGCGCCGCGGCGATCGAGTAGCCGACGTACAGGTCGGTGTTGAAGTGCTGAAGGATGAACAGGTTCGGCAGGTTGGTGGAGTTCACCGGCCCGCCCTGCGTCATGAGCCACGGCAGGATGAGGAACTGCAGCGACGCCGCGAAGCCGGTGACCAGCAGGAACAGGATGACGTTCTTCATCAGCGGCAGGGTGATGCGGAACATCTTGGTCCACGGCCCCGCCCCGTCCAGCGAGGCGCACTCGTAGTACGCCTCCGGGATGTCGAGCAGGCCGGCCAGCATGATCAGGGACGCCACACCCATGCCGATCCAGATCGCGGGGATCGCCACCGCCGGCAGCGCGGTGGCGGTGTCGCCGAGCCAGGGGACCGCCTCGATGCCGAAGAAGTCGAGGAACCAGTTCAGCAGGCCGCCGCGATGGGTGTAGATGAGCGCGAACACGATGGCGGCGATCACCTCGGAGATCACGGCGGGGACGTAGATCGTCACCTTCATGACGGCGGCCATCCGGCGGCTGACCGTCTTGACCAGGTTGGCGAAGACGAACGCGATCGTGACCTGGACGGGGACCACCATGGCGGAGAACAGCAGGCCGCGCACCACCGAGTTGACGAATTCCTCGTCGGTGACCACGTTGATGTAGTTCTCCAGCCCGACGAACACCGCCGGGTCGTAGAAGCTCCAGGTGAAGAAGCTGATGTAGACCGCGTGGATCAGCGGCCAGATCACGAAGACCGCGAGAAGGACCAGCAGCGGCGCCAGCATGGTGAACGCCGCCCTGCTCTCCCGCCTTGGGCGGGCGCGGACGCCGGCGCGGCGTTCCACGCGTGCCGCCCGCAGTGACGTGACAGCCACGGGCGCTCCTTTCTCCGCTGCCGGTCCTGTGCGGGACCGGCAGCGGGCTCACTGGTCAGGAACCCTGTCCGGCCAGGTTGTTCTTGGCGATCACGTCCTTGATCTCGGCGTCGGCCGCCTGGAGCGCCTGGTCGATGTCCTTGCCCTGCAGCGCCTTCTCGATGGCCTTGCCGAAGGCCAGGCTGACGGCCCAGTCATAGGCGGGCTCCGGCTTGGCGTACTTCACGACCTGCTCCTCGATCGTCCGGGCCCAGGGGTTCTCCGCCGCGGCCGGGTCGTTCTTGATCGCGTCGGCCACGGCCGCCCGCGGCGAGTACTTGGAGAACTTGGTGTTCTTGAAGAACTCGACCAGCAGCGTGGGGTCACCGGCCAGCAGCCAGGAGACGAAGTCGGCCGAGGCCTTGGCGTTCTTGGACTTGGCGTCGACGACCAGCGTCCAGCCGCCGAGCGTGGCGGTGGGCTTGGTGGTGTCGCCGTCGAAGGAGGGCAGCGCGGCGGCGCCGATGTCGGCGACCATCTTCGGGTAGTCCTGGAGCAGCACGCTGGCCGCCCACGAACCGCAGACCATCATCGCGGTCTTGCCCTGACCCAGCGGGTTGGCGTCGGCGTAGGGCGCCAGCGGCTGCTTGGGCATGATCCCCTGCTGGTACAGCGTCTGGTAGACCTGCAGCAGTTGCTTGTACTTCGCGTCGGCCGCCTGCGGCGTGGACCAGTCGTCGCTGATCGGCAGGTGCCCGGCGGCGTTCCACTGCAGACCCCAGGTCGACCAGGCCATGTCGATCTGATTGGCGGCGGTGACGACACCCGCGACGTCCTTGGTGGTCAGCTTCTTGCCGTAGTCGATGAGCTCCTGCCAGGTGGCCGGCGGCTTGTTCGGGTCGAGCCCGGCCTTGGCGAACAGGTCCTTGCGGTAGTAGAGCACGGCCGACGGCTCGACCAGCATGGGGTAGCCGTACTTCTTGCCCTTGTGCTCCACCGAGCCGACCACCGACTCCTGCAGCCCGGCCCACTTGCCGGCCGGGATGAGCGGGTCGAGCGCCTGGATCTGACCGGTGCGGGCGAAGCCGGGCACCTTGCTGTAGTTGACGGTGTAGACGTCGGGCGCCTTGCCGGCGGCCTGGGCGGCCTTCATCTTCTGGTCCCACACGTCGGCCGGCACGATCACATGCTTGAGCACGACCTTGTCCTGCGACTTGTTGAACGCGGCGACAGCCCTCTTGTACCAGGCGTCCTCCTGGTCGGTGAACTTCTGCTGCCACAGCGTGATCTCGGCCTTGCCGCCTGCCGCGCCCTGGCCCGTGCCGCCCGACCCGCAGCCGACGGCCAGCACCGCGGTGCCGGCCACGGCCGCGATCAGCCGGATGAGTTGTGTGCGCACGTCGTCTCCTTCGGTGACGTGGGGGGTGAGCCCTGTCGATGCGCCGCGGACCGAGGTACGGCTCGCAGAGCGACAGGTTGGAGGACACCCGGCCGCCGGCGGAGGAACGGCGCCGGGTGCGGGAAGCGCGCGGCCCGGGTGATCACAAGATGGGCAGCCGCGCGCTGACGGGTGGGAGCGTGAACGGCCGGTGCGGGAGTTCCTGGTACCAGTAGGCGACCGAGGACAGGTCGTCCTGGCGGCGGTTGGCGTGGCCGTGCTCGATGGTGACCTTGATCGAGGTGGTGAACGGCACCGGGTCCTCGACGTGGAAGCGGTACATCGAGATCTGTCCTGACCAGTTCTCGCCGCCCGGCAGGGTGAGCCCGTGGTAGGGGGCGTGGTACGGCTGGCTGGGACACCACGCGGTGTTGAAGTAGTCCTCGGTCCCTGTGCCGTGCAGGCTCGGCGGGAACGCCTCGCCGTCGATGAAGATCATGTCGTCGCCCTCGCCGTACCAGTTCCAGTCGCAGGTGCGGCGGAGGTTGGTGACGTTCAGGACGCAGCCGACGTAGTGGCCGCGGCCCTCGGCCTCGAGGATGACGTAGTTGCCGTCGCCGTCGAGGTTGGTCCCGCCGAACAGGTACTCGGCGTTGGACATCTGCCCCTGGTCGAGACCGTCAGCGGGGCACTCGCGCCGCCACTGGGCGTGGAAGCGGCCCAGCCCCTCACCGAGTTCGTCGAACTCGTCGTAGTCGATGTAGTAGTAGAACCAGAGCACCTCCGCCTCGCACTCGCTCGTCAGCTCGAACCTGGCCCGGCTGCTGAACGGCATGTGGAACCAGCAGTTGAAGGCCTTGCCGTCCTGCGGGCTCATCTGGAGCGGTGCCGAGACGAAGTTGGCGGTACGGGCGTGGCCCATGCCGAAGAAGTCGCCCAGCGGCACGAGCACGCTGGGGTGTTCGTTGTCGTCCCAGAAGACCCGCAGGACGAGCTTGCGCAGGAAGTCCCGGTCGTGGGTCTCGGGCGTGCCGGGGTCGCGGGGCGCCACGGTCATCCAGATGTGGTTGATCGAGCCGGCGCCGCGGATGTCGGCGAGGGTGACCGTCTCTCCCGGCGCGACCGTCACACGGTCGTCGTTGCCGCCCGAACGGTCCCAGCTCGACGCCCTCCTGCGGCGGTGCGAACGCAGGCGCGGAAGGTCGCGCAGGCTGCTGCCGTGCTGACCGTAGGTCACGGGTCCTCCTATGAGAAGCGAGAAGATGACTGTCACGTCGATGAGGTCAGGTCCTGGTCAGGGCGAAGTCGTCCAGTTGGAGCCACATGTCGCCGTTGTCGGTCCAGATCCCGGCGAAGACCTCGACGGAGCTGCGGCTACCGCTGTCGAAGGTGACGGTGAACTTCGTCCAGCCGCCGACGGCCCCGAAGTTGACCTCGGCGAACGGCGGGCCGCCCGGGTTGCGCACGCCGAAGAACCCGTTGTCGTTGTTGGGCGAGGTCCTGAGCCAGCCGCTCAGCGTGTAGGCCGTGTGCGGGGTGACGGAGACGGTCTGGTGCAGGTCGTGCCAGCCGCGGTTGTACCTGACGAAGCCGTTGCGATCCGCGGTGAAGGCCCAGGTGGCCTGGTCGATGCCGCCGTTGCCGGTCACCGCCCACGGCGCCGACACCGTGCCCGTGGTCTGGCGTTCGAAGCTGGGGTCCCGGACGAGGTTCGGGTTGGTGATGCTCCCGTCGCGGTTCAGGGTGACGCGGATCAGATAGACGTTGTACGGCGTCCACTCCGACAGCGCCAGATACAGGTTCGGCCCCGACGACCAGGGATGCATGAAGCCGCCGTACAGGCCGGGGAAGTCGGCGAAGCCGGCCACCACCGCGGGGGCGCTCCACGGGCCGGTGGGCGCGGGCGCGGTCCTCAGCACCACGTCGCTGCCCTTCAGATAGGTCATCAGCCACTTGCCGGTGAAGGCGTTGAACTGCACCGACAGTTCGGACACGGGCGCCGCGACCACCGGGGTGGCCAGCGTGTCAGGGCCGGACCGCCAGGCGCTTCCCGTCCAGTACCGGTAGGCGGCCTTGTCCAGCACGGCGGCCTCGGGGACCCTGGCCAGGTAGGCGGCGCCGTTGCGGCCGTTCGGCGTGCCGTACATGTAGACGAAGCCGTCACGCCGGACGAACGCCGCCATCTGGAAGTGGTTGTCACCGCCGGGGTTGTCCCATCGGGGGCCGCCGGTGACCCAGTTCTGGCCGTTGTCGTCGGAGTAGGCGATCGAGGAGTGGTTCGTGGTCCAGACTCCGGGCTCGCCCCAGTGCCGTACGGACATGTAGGCGAGGTACTGCCGTGTGCCCACCGACACGCCCGCCGTGGGGATCACGGTGATCTCGTCACCGTCGATCTTCTTGCTGGGGATGAGTTCCTTGGCGTGGCCGGGAGCGTCGGTGGCAGCGCTGCTGAACGACATGCCGTCGGCGAGGTCGGGGTCCGTGCTGCGCAGGAGCACCTGGCTGCGCCAGTCGTCGCCGTTGGCGCCAGGGGGTCGCCAGGTGTCGCCGAACGTGTCGCCGAACGCGGCGAGGATCTCGCCGCTGCCGTTGTCCCACATGACGCCGAGATCGGTGGCCTTGATCTTCCAGTTGGCGTCGGTGGCGCTGACGGAGCCGGGTCCGGTCATCTTGCTCACCACGATGGCCGGTGAGTGGGCCGACGAGGCCTGGGCGGGGCCCGCTGCCACCAGACCGGACAGCAGAACCATGGCGATCGGGACGCGTAAGAGCTTCACCGCTCTCTCCCTCCTGGGACAGGCGCGGAGATTCCGCACAGGTGCACGTGCACGCCGAGCTCGGCAAAGGCCGCGGCCTTGGCCGTCAGCGCCCTGTCGGCGCTGTCCGCGTCGTGGGCGTAGGCCACGTTGAGGTGGTTGGCCCGGTGGCGGGCCATGAACTGGTTGCGGGTGACGCCGTGCAGCACCGCGTGCATGATCGGCCACTGCGGGGTGGTGGCGTCGAGCCTGCGCCTGGTCTCCTCCTCCGGCAGCTCCACCACGCTCGCCCGGCCGAGGTCGACGTGCAACTCGCCGTCCATGATGAACACCCGCGACCAGACGATCTCGCCGGGCTTGGAGACGCCGCTCAGCGTGCCGCCGCCGAGGGGGAAGTACATCGGCGGCTGCCGCATGCTCCACGACTTGTCGTAACCGCCGTTGTGCGACGCCGGCACCGACCCCGAAATCTCCAGAACCCAGACGAACCGCCCCTCGTACTCCTCGCCCCATCGAATGTCGTGCAGCGTGGTGGCCGGGTCGAGGCCCATCGCGCTCCACACCCTGTTGGTGATCAGCGAGTCGACCGCGACCCCCTCGTCCACCTCGTTGAAGTGCGGCAGCGGACGGCCGGCGTAGAGCTCGCGGAAGCCGTCGCGGCTGCGCACCGGCGGGCGCTCGACGTTGTTGAGCAGCCCCTCCACCAGGTCGCTGGCCGGTACCACGTCCTTGAGCCCCTGCTGGTACTGGATGCCCACGGCGTCCAGGCCGAAGTCGTCGGCGATGCGCAGCGCCGCGACGTACATCTTGAACTGGCTGATCAGCTGCGACTCGGTCAGCTCGGTGGCCTCGTCGGCGCCGGTGTGGAAGGTCAGGCCCGCCTCGTCGAGCCACGCGCGCACCGCGAGCGCCTCGGCGTCGCCGACCCGGTTCATCTCGGCGACGAGCGCGCTCTGCGACAGCCGCTCCTTGTAGATGCCGAGCGGGTTGAGCTGCTCGTCGTCGATGATGGCGTTGTACATCCCCATGCAGCCCTCGTCGAAGACGCCGATGATCGCCTTCTCCGTGGCGAGCTGGCGGGCGAGCGCCCGGCCCAGCTCGGACTCGGGGGTCGGGGGCAGCTCGCCCAGCCTGGTGACGTGGCTGGTGTCGTGGGTCAGCTCGCCGTTCTCCAGCCAGGTCTTCAGTCCGTGCCTGGCCCACTCGTCGGTGAAGTCCTCGCTCCACAGCACCGAGTACGGCCTGCCCGCCTTGGTCAGGCTGCCGGCCAGGTTCAGCAGGCCGACCAGGCCAGGCCACTGACCGCTCCAGTTGGCCACGATGAGGATCGGCCCGCGGTGGCTGCGCAGCCCGGCCAGCACGTGGTGGCTGTACTGCCAGACCGCCTCCACCACGATCAGCGGCGCGTCCGGCGGCAGGGCCTTGAACACCTCGATGCCGGCACGCTGGCTGTCGATGAAGCCGTGTCCCTTGCCGGGATCGACGTCGTGGCCGCGCCGGACCGACCAGCCCAGGTCGCGCAGCGTGGCCGCGAGATCGTTCTCCAGCTTCTCCTGCACCGGCCAGCAGGTCTGGTTGGCGCTCTGACGCAGGTCGCCGCTGGCGACGGTGTAGACGACGCCGGGCTCCGCCGCGGGCGGTTCGTTGAGCTCGGGGAATCGGTACATGGGCTGCCCTTCACGTGGGGGGTCAACGATGCTGGCGGCCGGCCAGGGCGTGCGCGATGCCGGCCGTGCTCGGGTAGAGCTGCTGGTAGAGGCGGTAGAGCTGGTCGTACTGGGTGACCGCGTCCGGCCGCGGGGTCACCAGGTGCCGGACGGGGTTCCACGCGTCGATCGACGCCTCACCGACGAGCCGGGCGGCCAGGAAGGCGCTGCCGTACGAGGCTCCGATCGAGGTGGCGCGCACCTCCTGGGGTGTGCCGGTGACGTCGGAGACGATCTGCGTCCACAGACCACCCTGGGTGCCGCCGCCGACGGCGACGATGCGCCGGATGTCGCCGCCGGCCGCCCGCATGGTCTCGACGTTGTGCCGCACGGCGAAGCCGGTGGCCTCCAGCGCCGCCCGGTAGAGGTCGCCCCGGGTGTGGGAGAGAGTGAGCCCGGCGATCACGCCTCTGGCCTGAGGGTCCATGACCGGGGTGCGCTCTCCGGCGAAGTAGGGCAGCATCAGCAGCCCGTTGGCGCCGATGCCGGACGCGTCGGCCTCCTGGAGCAGCTCCTGGTAGGCGGCCCCGAACAGGTCGCGCAGCCAGGCGGTGATCGCGCCGGAGGTGGCCATGCCGCCGGCCAGGTTGTAGGTGCCCGGCAGGGCGCCGACGGTCCCCCACAGACCGGGCCAGGTCCGGTGTTCCGGCGTGGTGTGGACCAGGAACATGGTCGTGCCGTACATGAGCATGAGATCGCCGGGGTGGTGGGCGCCGACGCTGAGCGCCTCGGCCCAGGCGTCGACCGTCCCGGTGATCACGGGGATGCCTTCCGGGAGATCGGTTTCCCGGGCGGCCTGCCGGGTGAGCGTCCCCGCGGGCTCGCCCGGCCAGCGCAGCGGGGGCAGCTCGATGCCCGGCGCGACCGTGTCCGCCCACGGCCGGTGCCAGTCGAGGCGGCCGACGTCGTAGAGCGGGGTGCACTGGCTGGCCGAGTGGTGGTCGAGCACGTACGCCCCGGTGAGCCGGCGCACCAGCCACGAGCTGGGCATGTACAGCCGCCGCGCCCTCGCGTAGAGCTCGGGCTCCTCGTCGGCCACCCATGCGATCTTCGCGCCCGCCGCCTGGCTCGACAGGTCGGAGCCGCCCCTGCGGCGGATCTCCTCCGCTCCGAGCTCGCGTTCGAGCCTGGCGATCTGGGCGGTGGAGCGGGTGTCGACGCCGTAGAGGATGGCGGGCCGCACCGGGCGATCGGCGGAGTCGGCGAGCAGGACGCAGGGTCCCATCCCGCTCACTCCGACCGCGACCACCTCGGCGTCCCGGCCGAGCTCGCGGGCCAGCTCGCGGAACTCCTCCCACCAGAGCCGCCCGTCCATCTCGAAGCGCCCGAGGCCGGGGCGGTCCACCGCGTGCTCGCGGACCGCTGACCGCATCAGCGTGCCGTCCAGGCCGACCAGCACTCCCTTGCTGGTGGACGTCCCGATGTCGACCCCGAGCACGACGGGCACAGACATGCGCACCCCTGAGAAATCGATTGCTGATTGCCCAGAACGTAATGAACGCAGACACCGGAGTCAATGGTGTCGGCGGCGGTTCGCTGGGGTCAGTGACAGTTCGCCGGTGCGGCGGCAGTCGCTGGGGTCAGCGGCGGGAGCTCTCGCGGACGTGCAGCTGGGTGTGCAGGGTGACGCTGCCGGCCGGGCGGGACGGCTCGGCGATCCGCTCGGCCAGCAGCAGGGCGGCGGTACGGCCCAGCTCGTAGGTGGGCTGCCCCACGGTCGTCAGCGACGGCCTGACCAGATGCGCCCACGGGATGTTGTCGAAGCCGACCACGCCGACCTCCTCGGGGATGCGCACACCCTGGTCGACCAGGCATTCCACGGCGCCGACCGTCATCAGGTTGTTGGCGGCGAACACGGCGTCCGGCGGGGAGTCCTGCCGCAGCAACGCCTCCATCGCCGCATATCCGCCTTCCTCCCGGAAGTCGGCATATCTGACCAGCTCTTCCCGTACGGCACGGCGGTGCCCGCGCAGCGCACGCTGGTAGCCGCGCAGCCGCTGGACGGCCGTCGACAGCCTGCGCGGCCCCGTGATGCACGCGATGCGCTCATACCCCGAGTCGATGAGGTGAGCGGTGGCCAGCTCGGCGCCGTGCTCGTTGTCCACCAGCACGGTGTCGACGGCGATGCCGCGCAGCTGCCGGTCGATGACCACCACCGGCACCCGGGCGTCGACCAGCCGGTTGACATGCGTGGCCCGCCCGGACGGCGAGATGATCACACCGGCCATCTGGTCGTCCAGCGCGGCGGTGACGTACTTGCCCTCCTTGGCGGGGTCCTCGTCGCTGTTGCACAGCACGACCGAGAAACCGGCTTTCTGGGCGACGTCCTCCACGCCCCTGACCATCGCGGTGAAGAACGGGTTGCCCACGTCGGAGATGATGACGGCCCACAGCGTGGTCTGGCTCTTGCGCAGGTTGCGCGCCACGGCGTTGGGGCGGTACGCGAGCTCGGTCAGGGCCCGCCTGACCCGCTCGGCCAGCACCGGATCCACGTTCGGCCGGCCGTTCACCACCCGCGAGACCGTCGCGGCGGACACCCCCGCGTGGCGAGCCACATCGTAGATCGTCGTCATCCTGTCCCCGTTTCGGATCCTCTGGAGGGAAAGCGTAGCTGCAATCGATTCCTCACAGCAGATCCGTGCGCTCTCCGGGCCCTGGGCGTCCCGCGCGGCGGGCCAGGGAGCGACCCTGCCTCCCTTGGAGACCTCGGGACTCCGCCCGAGGGTCAGCTCACGGGATGAGCGTGTCGGGGAAATCGGTGACGGCGGCGATGAACTCCCTGGGCTTGTCGTCGTGGATGACATGTCTGGCGTCGATGCGGCGGTAGACGCTCTGAGGAGCGAGTCCGGGCACCCGGCGGGCGTCGTCATCGTCCATGGCGCCGACGAGTCCGTACCTGTCGTACCGGCTCCACCTGGTGTGCGACGACAGAGACCCAGCTCGCCGCGCACGGACAGCCCGCCCTGCTCGCCGGCATGCGGCTCGAGATCATTTCGTGACGCCGGAGCGACAAGATCCTCCGCATGAAACGTGTCGCAGTCGTTGCCGTCACGGCCGTGGTCGCCGCGTTCTTCGCGGGTGGCGGACAAGCTCAGGCCGCCGCGCCCGAGGACCCGGTCACGGCCGTGCAGAAGCAGTTCGCCCCTGGGCGTGGCGTCCGGGTGTCCGAGGCGAACCGGACCACCGTCAGCGGGATCAAGGGAGTCTTCCTCACTCGGACCAGCGGAGTGATCGGGTTCGGAAAGTCCGCGGCCGTGGACTACGACCTCACGTCGAAGACGAAGCTCACCGACGAGCAGAAGGCAGCTCTCGGGCTAGGCGAGGACTACGAACCGGCCACGCTGCGTGCGGTCAAGGTGGGCCGCGCCACCTACGTGAAGGGCTTCGAGTGGGGCGACATGCCCGAAGGCAAGCACTGGGTCCGGTTCAGCGGCAGCTCCTCGTGGAACAACGACGGGCAGCGCGGCGACCAGCGTGTCGACGTCCTGAACCCGGCGATCCTGAAGCTGGTGATCTCGAAGGCCACGTTCGCCAGGGCCGGCGAGTACCGCGGCGCACTCAGCGGGAAGGAACTGTACAAGGAGAAGTACGGCAACTCCGAGGTGGGCAAGATCTCCTTCAGGCTCTTCGTCGACCGTGACCGGCTGCCTGTCCGTCTGATCACGGAGTACAGCCTGAAAACCGAGGTGCCCAAGGACGGCAAGCTGGTCAAGGCCACGGTGCACGACATCGTCGACACGCGCTACAGCGGCTGGGGCGCGAAGGTCGCGATCGCGGCGCCTCCGGCCGGCGAGGTCGTCGACTTCGATGATCTGAAGTGGCCGTCGGTCGACGACAACCCGATCAGCGCGCTGACCGACGCAGGCCGAGGAGCTGTGGGAGCGTCAGCCGTTCACGGGGCGGAGGGCGCCGGGGGCGGCCGGTGAGGCGGTCGAGCGCGGTCATGTTCACCGCCTGCGGCCAGAGGCCCGGCTCGCCGTCGACGCAGAGTTGTGGCATGTCCGGCTCTCGTCCACGGCGGGGTGGGACGAGGGCGGCTACCCCGTCAGGGCGGAAGGTGGCGGTGACGTGGCGCTTCGCTGCTGCGGCCGACCGTTGAGTCTCCGGGGTGGGCGCGGACCCCGGAGATGCTCAGAACCCGTCGTGGACTTCCACGGCGGCGCGTACCCGCTCGATGCGTGTGGGAGGGAGTCAGCCCGCCTGGCAGGCGGTGTTCAGCGCCGTCGTCTTCGCGTCCGTGCCCTTCTGCGCCGCGTCGATGCCCGCCTCGTCGCCTGCGTCGATGGCGGCGTTGGCAGCGTCGAGCGAAGCGGCCATGTCGTCCATGGCCGACTTGACCGCGCCGTCCACCTTGCCTGCCTGCTCGACCAGCACCGCCTTGTACGTGGTGTTGACGCCCTTGACCGCCTCCGCGCCTTGAGCGGAGCCGAGCTCCTTTTCCCAGGTCGCACTGGCCGCTGCCGCGGCGTTGCACGCGTCGGCGGAGGCGGAGCCGCAACTGGTCAGGAAGGGTACGGCGGTCATCAGGGCGATGGTCATCACAATCTTCTTCATGGCGTCAGAGCCTACGAACCCCACTTTGACGGTTGATGAACGATCTATAACCGCACAGCTCTTCTCCTAGGCGGGCCGCCTGGGCCGGGCAACCGGCGGCAGTCGGCCGGCGGTCCCCCATGAGGTGCGGCTCAAGGCCGTCCATCAGGAACGGTACGGTGACCTTCACCGCCGGCCTGAGTCTGCTCGACGTCGTTCTTCAGGCGGTGCAGGCGGAGTTCAGTTTCGACACGGTCGCACTGGCCTGGTCGGTGTACTGGTCCGCCTCTTCTGGCGCGCTGATCTCCGCCAGTTCCTCGTAAAGGGAGACGACCGCGCCCTGGGCCTCCTCGACCTTCTCGTCGACGTCCAGTTCCTTGATCTTCTGTGCGCTGTCGCCGTAGAACTGCTTCATCGCCTCCAGGTCCTCGGCGTTGCTCTGGAGCTGGGTCACCGTGCTCGCCATGATGGCTCGTATCTCCTTGCAGCCCTTGGTGTCGGCCACGGCGGCAGTCTCGCCTCCCGAGCCGCAGGCCGCCGTACTCAGGGTCAGGAACATGAGAGCGGAGACGCTCAGGGCGAGTTTGTACAAGGACATGGCTTTTCCTCCGTGCTGTCGCAATGGTCACGACAGCCTTCACCTCGGCCATGGACAGCCGATCGTCAACCGGTGAACGCTCGTCCTGCCGTCAGCCGATCCCGAGATCTGCTGCCGGAGGGCTCCGGCAGCTCTGGGCTGGGTGGGATCCAGGAGCGCCAGCTGCCGGACCCGCGCGGGCACGTGCGGGGCGTGGGTCAGCGCGAGCCATCCGCCGTAGAAGTGCCCGCACACCGCCGCGCTGTCGACCCCCAGAGCGGTAGCACCGGACCCGGAGGTGGTCGAGGTGCGGTTGTCGGCTATCGCCCGGTGTGCCGAAGGATCGCGGCGGAGATACGAGGAATCACCGGCGGCGGGAACCCGTGCCCCATTCCCTCGATGGGCAGAAACTCGCTGTTGGGAATCGCCGCTGCCAGTGCCTCGCCATGGGCGATGGGTGCCATCGGATCGTCCGACCCGTGAATCACCAGAGTCGGGGCGGTGATCGAGCCGACGAGCCCGGAGCGGTCGCGAGAGGCGAAGGCCGCGAGGACGTGGTTCTTCGAGGCGTGGCCCGCATCGGTGGCACTTTCGATCTGCTGCTCGATGAGCGCACGCGTGGCGGTCTCGTCGAACGCCGTCACCTGTCCGGTGAGAATGCGAGCCAGCTTCAGATGTGCCTCAACGTGCTCCTCTCGGGTGCTGGGCGGATTGGCGATCTGCTCGGCGTCCCAGGCGGCCAGCCGTGGATCCCGCTGCGTGCCCCGGAAGGTGTTGGTCACGGGATCGAGAGGCTCGGCGCTCGACATGATGACCGTCAGGCTGCGCAGCCGGTCAGCGTGTTCGAGCGCGATCTCCTGGGCGATCATGCCGCCCATCGACGCGCCGACCACGTCCGCCGCGGCGATGCCCAAGCCGTCGAGCAAGCCGACCGCGTCCTGGGCGAGGTCGATCATGGTGTACGGCTTGGCCTCGTAATCGACACAGCTGGACAGCCCGGTGTCCCGGTTGTCGTAGCGGATGACGTACCGCCCTCCCTCCTGGAGAAGCCGGCAGAGCTCATCGGGCCAGGTGGCGCCTCGGGCACCGAGTCCCATCACGAGCAGCAGCGCGGGATCGGCCGGATCCCCGAACGTCTCGCACCACAGACGGATCCCGTTGGCCTCGACCATGCGTTCCATCAATTCTGCCCTTCGTTCTGGCTTGGACCAGTTGCGACGACTGGCGCTACGGCGTCCCGCACGAGGACGAGCGCTCACTGACCGTCCGCCGAGTCCGCGCTCTCTTCCCGCAGCACCCTTCCCCAAAAAAGTATAGACACGTTAACTTTTATTCGAACCGGAACCGTCACAAGACAGCCGGCGCATGCAGGACGGCGAGCATCTGGGCCCGTAGATGCCCGCTCAGCGCTTGGATGTCATCGCTCAGCCGGGCAGCGAGCACCGACGTCACCATCCCCATGACGGATGTGACGGCGATCCGCGCCGCGAGGTCGGACAGCTCCGGCCGCACCTCGATCAGCAGCCCGACCCACGCCTCACGTATCTGCCGCATCTGGCGATTGAGCCGCCGCCGATCCTGCTCCGGCAGCCACAGCAGCTCGGCCTGCATGACCAAAGTCAGACTCCGGTTCTCGACGGAAAACCGGGAGAACCAGTCCACCAGGGCAATCAGCGCCTCCTGAGGCTCCCGGTCCTGGTCGGCCAGCGCGGCTTGCGTCCCCTCCCGCAGGCGCTCCAGCGACAGCTCGATCAGGGCGAGGAGGATGGCCTGCTTGCCGGGGAAGTGCCGGTAGACCGCAGGCCCGCTGATGCCCACCGCGGCCCCTATGTCGTCGATTCCGGTATCGGCGTAACCTCGCTCCACGAAGAGCCGGGCAGCCTGCAACAGGATGATGCGCTTGCGCACCCCATGCTTGCGCCCCTGGGAGATGAGCGATTCCAGCTCATCGGACTCGGCCACTGGCGTACCTCTCTGAGAGAAAAACGGGAACCACGGTTAACATATCGGAGTCTCCGGCCGCGGATGGAGATCGGCGCCGAGACGGTGCGCCAGGAGGTGGAACGCGCCGGGCAACTCTTCCCCGACGCGGTGGCGCGCTTCCACAACGCCCTGCGGGCCCTGCCTGCCGAGCAGGCCGACAGCCCGTTCGTGAAGGCCCTGGTGGAACCGGTCACGCTGAAGGACGACACGTTTCGCGGCCGCGGCGGTTTCGTCATCCTGCCGGAGTGGGCCGACATCCTGGACCGGCATTTCCCCGCCACCTCGCAGTGGCAGACGCGGGTCAGCCCTCGGCTCGGGCAGCATCCCACGTGGCCAGGTGTTCCGTCCCGTGAGGTTGGTGACGCGGCCGGCGGGCGGTCGGCCTCCGAGCGCGGTGTGTCCGCGGTGATGGTTGTACAGGTGCAGCCAGGCTGGCCAGGCGGCGCGGCGTTCGGCCACGTCGGTCGCCGATGACGTAGGCGCACGGGGACCGGCTGGGGCTGGGGTGTGTCGGCCGGTTAGCGGGGTGGCGAGGCGTGGGGTCCGGGGTGGGGCCGGCTGGGGTGGGGCGCGTTGGCCGGCTATCGGTGTGGTGGGCCGCTCTCCGTGGTGCGGGCGTCGTGCGCGGGCTGGGCGGGGTTCGGTCGAGCCGGCCGGTCACCGTACCTGGTCGGTGGTGTGATCCTCGTCGAAGATGTCGGCGGCGGAGATCACGATCCGGGGATCGGGGGTGCCCACGACGTGGGCGTCCTTGTCGGCGTAGTCGAACCGGCTCAGGACGTGACGCATGGCTTCCAGCCGGGCGCGCTTCTTGTCGTTGCTCTTGATGACGGTCCAGGGCGCCACGTCGGTGTCGGTGTGCAGGAACATGTCCTCCTTGGCCCGGGTGTACTCGTCCCACTTGTTCAGCGAGGCCAGGTCCATCGGCGACAGCTTCCACTGCCGGACCGGGTCGACCTGGCGGATGATGAACCGGGTGCGCTGCTCGGCGCGCGAGACCGAGAACCAGAGCTTGATGAGATGCAGGCCCGACTCGACCAGGAGCCGTTCGAGCCGCGGCGCCTGCTCGATGAACTCCAGGTACTCCTCCTCGGTGCAGAAGCCCATCACCCGCTCGACGCCCGCCCGGTTGTACCAGGACCGGTCGAACAGTACGATCTCGCCCGCGGCCGGCAGGTGGGCGATGTAGCGCTGGAAGTACCACTGGCTCCGTTCGCGTTCGCTGGGCTTCTCCAGCGCGACCACGGTCGCGCCGCGCGGGTTGAGGTGTTCCATGAAGCGCTTGATGGTGCCGCCCTTGCCGGCGGCGTCGCGCCCCTCGAACAGCACCACGAGTCGCAGGCCGGTCCGTTTGATCCAGTACTGCAGCTTCAGCAGCTCGATCTGCAGCAAGCGCTTGTCGTGCTCGTACGCCGGCCGCGGCAGGCGTGCCGGATAGGGGTAGTGCTGGCGCCAGGTGTCGACCTGCGTGCCGTCCGCGCGGTACAGCCTGGGGTCGTCATCGTCGCGATCATCGACCCACAGGCCGGGCGTGCTGTCGAGCAGCTCTCCGGTGTCGTCCGCGTCCTGGGAGCCGAGGACGACCAGGCGTCGTCGGTGCGGATCGTTCATCGTGCACACCCGGCGAGAGTGGTGATGCCCATACCGTCACCATGCACCCTCGGCGGCCGATCTAACCACCTTCCGCCACGTTCGCCGAGAAATCCCGCCGGGCAGGAGCCGCCAGCGGAACGACCCGCTCGTCTGCTCCCCGCTCGTCTGCTCCGTCTGCTCGCCCGCTCCGCCGTCCCGTTCGCCCGCTCGGCTCGTTCCGCTCGTTCCGCCCAGCGGCGGCGAGCACCAGACGACCGAAGGCGACGCGTGTCCATCGATGGATGTACACGCAGGTTCGTCTGGCGGTAGGAGATCACGGTCTCCTGCCGCTGGAAGGCTTGATGCGTGACCACACGTATCGACGCGCTGGACGTGCTGCGGGGTGTCGCCATCATGGGCACCCTCGGCACGAACATCTGGATCTTCACCGATCCGGCGGGCCCCGCCGGAATACTCGCCATGGGCGGCGCGCCGGGCACGGTGGAGACCCTCCTGCGGTTCCTGTCCAACGGCAAGTTCCTCGGGCTGCTGACCCTGCTGTTCGGCATCGGGCTCGAACTCCAGTACCGCAGCGCCGTGCGCAAGGGCCTCACCTGGCCGGGAAGATACCTGTGGCGGGCCGCCCTGCTCTTCGCCGAGGGACTGCTGCACTACATCCTGATCTTCGAGTTCGACGTGCTCATGGGGTACGCGATCACCTCCATGGTCGTCGCGTACCTGATCGGCAGAAGCGAGCGCACGGTGCGGATCTGGATGGTCGCGGCGGGTACGGTGCACGTCACCCTGGTCGCGCTGCTGACGCTGGCCCTGCTCGCGGAGGACGCCCCCGGCGGCTCAGGGGCCGTCACCCTCTACAGCCAGGGCGGCTGGACCGACCAGGTGGCCGCGCGCCTGGAGCACGTCCTTCTCCTGCGCGCGGAGCTGGTCTTCATCGTGCCCATGGGGATCGTGCTGTTCCTGCTCGGCTCGCGGCTGCTGCGGGCCGGGGTGTTCGAGGAGCGGGGCGCGGGCCTGCGCAGGAAGCTGGCTCTCGCCGGGCTCGGAGTGGCCGCCCCGCTGAACCTGGTCACGTCCTTCGCGGGCCCCGCGTGGTTCGCCGTGGACCGCTACATCCTGCCGCCGCTGGTCGCGCTGGGCCTGCTCGCGCTGCTCACCTCGATCGTGCTCGGCATGAAGGGCGCGCCGGGCGTCATGCGCAGGGGACTGGCCGGCGTCGGCCGTACCGCGCTGTCCTGCTACGTCTTCCAGAACCTGGCGGCGAGCGTGCTCTGCTACGGCTGGGGGCTCGGCCTGGCCGTCCGGCTCGACGGGCTGCGGCCCTGGTGGGTGCCCGTCGCATGGGCGGCCATCTGCCTGCTGTTCATGACGCTGACCTCCCTCTGGCTGCGCCGCTTCGACCGCGGACCGCTGGAGCTGGCCTGGCAGTGGGCCTACCAGGCCCCCTGGAGGCGGCAGGCCGAACTCCAGCGGTCGTGACCGGACGCCCGTACCCGCGCCGCGCCGCCCGACCAGCCGAGCGCCCGCCGGGGCGATGGCCCAGGACCCCTCGGTCTACGCCGGCACGAACGGGGAGGAACGGCCGGGCCCGGAGCCGCTGGGGCGCTCCGGGCCCGGCCCATGCCGTCCGGCGATCAACCGGCCTGCCAGGACGCCCGCACCAGGGCCCGCTCGGTCGCGGCCAGGTGGGCCGCGGCGGCCAGCCAGGCCCACGCGTAACGATCGGTGTCCGACTCGGCCAACCGGCCGAACACGTCGCGAGCCCTGCGGTCGGCCTCGGCGGTGAGCGCGGTCACCAGGTCCGCCGCGGCCAGGAACCCCGCACCGCGCAGGGCGGCCGCCTGCGCGCGGGCGTCGCCGTTGCGCGCGGGTTCGGCCACCGCCCTGCGGCCGCCGGCGACGGCCAGCTCGACCAGCCGGCGTACCCGCCAGAGCGGCGCGCCCGCCACCGGATCGACGCGTTCCTCCGCCCCCTCCATCCGGTACGGCAGGCAGGCGTCATCCGGAGGCAGGTGCGAGCGTTGCAGGCGGTCGTAGCCGAGGTCGGCCCGATCGTGCCAGTCGGCGGGAAGGCGCAGGGTCGCCTCGGCGCCCGGCACCGGACCCACCGCCAAGGGGATCAGGGTGGCCGCCCGGTCCGGATCGACCCGGCCCACGACGCGCACCAGCATGCCGGGGCGCGAGGCGAGACGTCGCAGGTTGTCGAGGTGGGCCAGGCCGGGGTGCCGGCCGGCGGGGACGAGCCGGATGAGCGGGCCGCCGGGCCGCGCCGGCCGGACATCGTCACCGGCCAGGCCGCTCGACGGGGCCCGCCACACCGGATCACCGTCCGCCGGGCCGCCGGGTGGTGCCTGAGGGGTGGGACCGTCGGCATCCGCGCCCGCGGTGGCGGCGGGCCACAGCTCGCGGGCCAGGACGGCGTCGCCCGCCGTACCGACGATCACCAGATCGCAGCCGACCGGCTCGCGGGCCGCCTCCGCCTCGCTCCACCCGTCGTCGGACAGCCGGGCGGCGGCGGACTCGGCCAGGGGACGCGCGAACAGGGCAGCCAGCGGACCGGCCGTCCACGGGATGCCGGTGAGCGGAGTGGCGCGCACCCCGCGGCCCGCGCCGAGGCGGCCGTCGGGCGAAACGGTCGCTCCGACGATCAACAGGCCCGCCCGCGCCAGCTGGGCATGGCTCAGCATGGCCGAGCCGATGGCCACGGTCGCGGTGGCCGCCCCGCGCGCGCGAGCGGCCCCGCCCGGTTTGACGTCGGCGACCGAGAACCACCGGCCGTCCTCCGCGACGAGGTGGGTGACCACGCCGCCGTAGCCGGTGGCACTGATCACCGGCTCCCTGAAGACGCCGTGCGCCCGCAGGCTCCCGCCCTGCTGGTAGCTCCGGCGAACGCTGCCGACCAGCGCGGGATCAGGGTCCGCCAAAGCCAGCCGGCCGGCGGTGAGCAGCAGCTCGCGCAGCGCGGACACCAGGTCGGCGAGACGGTGACCGTCGTGGCGTTCGCGGGCCGCGCGCAGACCGCGCACGACGCGTACGGCGGCGGCCTCGGCGTTGGGCAGGCCGGCCAGCCGGGCGGTGTGCGCTGCCCTGAGCAACTCGGCCTGCGGAACCGCGCCCGCGGCGGGCACCCCGGCGGACAGCACCGCCGCGGCGGCGGCCCACAGCCCGGCCGCCGCGGCCACCTGCGCCGCACTCGGCCCCGCGCGGGATGGATCGCCGGCCTGGGCGGAGCCGTCCGTCCCGGTGGGGGACCCGGAACCCGCGCCCCCGCCGGCCGTCGCCTCCGCGCCCGAGCCCGCACGGGTGGCCGGTGCCGTGCCGGCGGAGTCCGCGTGGGTGGCCGGACTCGCGCCGGAGTGGGCGCCGCCGGCCGGTGCCGCACCGGAGCTCGCGTCGGGATCCGTGCCGGTGTCGGTCATCTCTCCGGCGGCGACCTCTCCGGTGTCGGTCTCTCCGGTGCCGGCCGTCTCTCCGGCGGCGTCGGCCACGGGGCAGGCGCTGAGAACGGCCGCGCGGTGCAGGCACCGCGGCGACAGCAGGCAGCTGCACCGCGCCTGGTCCTCCTCGAGGATCGCACCCGACGTCCCCGGCGAGAGTGTCACGACCGCGTCCTCGCCGCAGCGGATCGTGATGCCGTCGCCGTCGGCGACGGGGGACACGGCGGCGTACTGCTCGACCGCCGCGTCCAGCTTCTTGCGCAGCCTGGAGGTCAGGACCTCGACGGCCGCGGCCACCACGTGCGGCGCCACGGGCGGCAGGGCGGGGGGAACGGTTGGCGTGGGGGAGTTCACCTGGCTTCTCCGCGGAGGCGGTCGCCCACCCAGCGGGCGAGGGCGAGCGGACTGAGGGCGGCGACCGGCATGCCGGCCGCGACGAGCTGCTGGGCGACGGGCAACGAGTAGCGGGGGACGCCTTCGTCGTCGAGGGCGGCGCAGCCCAGCAGGTGGACGCCCGACCCGACGAGCGAACGCACCTCGCCGAGAAGGCCGCCCAGGGGGTATCCCTCCTCGAAGTCGCTGACGACCACGACGAGCGTACGGCTCGGCACGGTGACCAGCGAGCGGGCGTGAGACAGCCCCGCCGCGATGTGCGTACCCCCGCCGACCTGCACCTCGAGCAGGAGGGAAAGCGGGTCGGCGACCCTGTCGGTGAGGTCGATCACCTGCGTGGAGAACGCCAGGAAGTGGGTGGAGAGCGTGTGCACGCCCGCCAGGACCGCGGCGGTCAGCGCCGACCACACCACCGAGGCCTCCATCGAGCCGGACACGTCCACCACGAGGATCAGCCGCCAGTCGGCCTCCTGGCGGGCCCGGCTGTTGAACACCGGCCGTTCGGGGACCACCACGAGCCGTCCGTCGCCCATGCGGCGCGTGTGGGCCAGGTTCGCCCGCAGCGTGCGCGGCAGGTCGAGCCTGCCACCCGGACGGCGGGTCGGACGCGGGTTCGCCACCCCGGTCAGCGCCGGCCGGAGCCGGGTGGCCAGCTCGCGGGTGAGCTCCGCGACCAGATGGCGGACCAGCGGCCGCAACGTGGCCAGCCGCTGCTCGGGCAGGCCGCCCGCCAGCGTCAGCACCGAGGTCAGCAGCTCGATCGACGGCCGCACCGCGCCGGGGCGCAGAACGTCGAGGACGTCGGTCCTCCCGGCCTCGGCCGCTCGCGCCAGGACCTCCTCCCGCACGTCCGCCCCGAACAGGGCCTCCAGCTCCTCCGCCCACTCGCGTGCGGTGGGGAAGGAGTCGCCGGTGCCGCCGGGCCCGTCGCTTTCCCCGAAGTCGTCGGCGCCTTCGCCGCGGCCCGCGCCGTACAGCTCGTCCAGCGCTCGCGCGTAGGAACGGGCGCCCGCCGCGAGCCGCTCGGACTCCCGCCCGAGCAGCAGCCGCCACCGGTCTGTCGGCGCGAACCTGCGCGAAGCGTCGCTTGAGGCGGCGGATTCGGGGATCGTCAGGGCTCGGGGTCCGTCGTCCGAGGTGGCGGAGTCGGCGGCCGTCAGGGCTCGGGGTCCGTCGTCCGAGGTGGCGGGCCCGGGGGTCGTCTGGTCCTGCCGTGCCACGAGGAGATCACCGGCCGCCGGGTCCGGTGCGAACGGTAGCCCGAGCGCACGCAGCGCGCCCAGCCCCGCCGTGTCGGCGGCGGCCCACAGGGCGAGCAGCGCGGGCGGAGCCTCCAGCGTCACGTCGAGCCGCCCGCCGAGGCGCGCGGACACCTCGCTCAGCAACCGGGTACGGCCCGCGGGCGCGAGCGTGTCGAACCCGCCCCGCAACGCCGGCAGCCGATCGAGGAACTCCTGGTCGGCCAGCGCGTCGATGCGGTCCATGAGCGGCACGAGGGCTTCCGGAGCCGACTGCAGCAGCGGCGCGGCCGCCGTGAGCACGCCGCTCAGCAGGCGGCTGAGGCGTCTGCGGCTGTCGAGGTCGGTCGCGGTGTCGACCCACCCCGCCGCCCTGGCGCCGAGAGCGTCCGGACCGTCCAGGTCGAGCAGGACGCGTGCGGCCATGGCCGCCCCCTGGATCAGCGGCGAGGCGGTGCGCGCGAGCCCGGCCAGCGTGTCGTCCATCCGCAGGCCGAGGCGTTCCTCCCCGGCCCTGGAGGCGAGGGCGACCAGGGCGACCGCGTCCTCCGGCTGGTCGCTGCCCGCCAGGCCGGGCAGCGCGCGTACGGCGGCTTCGAGCAGGGTGCCCGCCAGTTCGGCGGCCTGCTCGCGACCCTGCGGGGTGGTGCCGGGCAGATGCTCGCGGCGCAGTGCCTCCAAAACGTCGAGCGCCTCGAGCAACTCGGCGAGCGTGGCGGCGGCGGGAAGCGTGACCGCGGCGTCGTCGAGACGGGCCGCCACCAGCTCCGGCAGGTCGCAGCGGGCCGCGGCGCGCAGGCCGTCGAGGATCAGCGCGCAGGTGGGCCCGCCGTCGGCGGACTCGCGGCGGAACCTGTCGCGCAGCGTGCCCGCCGCGGCCTGGGCGAGGGTCACCCCGCGAACGCCGGCCAGGTCGAGCCGGGCCGGGACGGCAGGCGTCCACGCCAGCCGCCATTTGGTGGTGAGCGCGCCGGCGTCGCCCGTTCCCGCCACCTCGATCGGCTCGCCGTAGCCCGCCCCGCAGACCAGGAGGCGTCGCAGGGCCACTTCCCTGCGCGCGTCCAGCTCGGAGCGGAGCGGGTCGAGCCGTACCTCCCGATGGTCGGGATCGTCGGGGCACGGCAGACGCAGCGCGGCGAGCTCCGCCTCGACGGCGGGGCCGAGGCCGGAACGGGGCGTGCCGGGGGCGATCCTGCCCCGTTCCGCGCCGACGAGGACGGTCTCCATGGCCTGCGCCAGGGCTCGTCCTCTGCCCAGGGGTTCGCCCTGGCCGAGCACGGTCGTCACCGCCTCGACCAACTCGCCGCGCCCGGGGGCGGACAGGCCGCGCAGCCGCGCCAGGTCGCAGGCCATCCGGAGCGTCTCGACGGCCTCGCCGGTGCCCGCGGTGTGCCCGGCGGCGCGCAGTTGCCGGCACACCTCGGTGATGGCGCGGGCGGCGCCGTCCCTGACCCGCCCGGGATCGCCGCCCGCCGCGAACACCGCCTGCTGCCAGCGGGGGTCGCGGATGCCCGCGGGGTATCCGGACCTCGAGTCGAGCAGGTCGAAGGCGTACGGCACCAGCGAGGTGACGGGTGTGCCGGCCGCCGCCGGCGCCTCTGCCTGGGCGCCGGGCTGGAGGCCGAGCAGGGCCGGGGCGTGGAAGGCGCCGACGACCGCGGCGACGCGGCGCCCGCCTGCCGCTGCTTCGGCGAGCACGCGGCGCATGTGCGCCTCCCGCGCCAGGTCCCTGGCCGGGACGCCGCCCGCCGACTCCGTGCCTGTCTCGGCGTCGCGCCGCAGCGCCCAGCCGACGCCGAGCGCGGCACGGCGCACCGCCTCCGGCTCGCAGCCCGGCGCCAGAACCTCCACGGCCCTGTCCCACAGGTCGTCGCCCTCGCGTCCGGTGCCCGAGGCGGCCAGCGCGTCGGCGAAGGCCACACCCGCCTTCGGGCCGGGCGTGGACGGGTCAGGAGCGGGCAGGCCGGGCGGGTCGGCCGCCTGCCAGCCGGGGTCCGACAGCGGAAGGTCGCAGCAGAGCACCTCGGCTCCCCGCTTCCACGCCCAGCGGACGGCCACCAGCTCGGGCGAGAAGTCGGCGAACGGGTAGAAGCCGAGCCGCCCGTCCACGCCTGACCCGGCGAGGGCGACCGGCGCGACGGTCGCGGGGTCGGCGAGGTGCTGCAGCCACGGCTGGAAGTCGGCGGGCAGCTCGACGCACACCACCTCGGGGTCGGCGGCGTCGAGCAGCGCGGGCAGCGCCACCGCCAGCGCGGGGCTGTGGTGGCGCACCCCCACCACGTACGGCACCGCCGAGGCGGCCAGCGCGGCGACCGCCTCCCTGGGGTCGGGGCCGACCGTGTCGTGGTCCTGGACGGTCACCGGAGGGTCTCCCGCAGGTCCCACAGCCGCCGCCACATCGCCGAGCCGTCCTCGGCGCGGCGCCGTACCGGGCCGTCCCAATAGCCGAGCAGCCGCCCGTGATCGGCCGGGTCGTCCTTGCGGACCACCCCGAGCAGGTGGCCGGGCACCAGGTCGAGGACGTCCCCGCCGGGCAGGTAGGCGGTGGCGACACCGAGGGAGGCCGCGACCTGCACCGCCTCGGCGGTGGACATCACGGTGCCGGGCCGCTCCACGTCCCAGCCCTCGTCCGAACGGCCGGAGCGCAGGTCGCGGAAGACGGTGACCAGCGCCTCGAGCACGGCGTCGTCGACGGCGAAGGCGGCGCCGGCCCGCTGCACGACCGCGGTGGCCTGCCGGCGCACCAGGGAGGTCTCCGCGGCGGCGTCGGCGATGGGATCGACGGTCTCGAAGTTGAAGCGCCGCTTCAGCGCGGCCGACATCTCCGAGACCCCGCGGTCGCGCAGGTTGGCCGTGGCGATCACGGTGAAGCCCGGCGCGGCCGCCACCTGGGCGTCGGGGGTGCCGGCCAGCTCGGGCACGCTGACCCGCCGGTCGGACAGGATCGACACCAGGGCGTCCTGCACCTCGGGCAGGCAGCGGGTGATCTCCTCCACCCTGGCGACGCGCCCGGCGCGCATGGCCGTGAGCACGGGGGAGTCGACCAGCGCGGCGGGACTCGGCCCCTGGGCGAGCAGCAGGGCGTAGTTCCAGCCGTAGCGGAAGGCGTCCTCGGTGGTGCCCGCGGTGCCCTGCACGGTGAGCGCGCTGGTGCCGCACACGGCGGCCGCCAGCAGCTCCGACAGCATCGACTTGGCGGTGCCCGGCTCGCCGACCAGCAGCAGGCCGCGCTCTCCCGCGAGCGTCACCACGCATCGTTCGACCAGCGCCCGCTCGCCGACGAACTTGGCGGCGATCTTCAGCCGGGCCGGCGCGCCGTCGGCGGGCCGCCGGTTCTTCGGCAGCTCCAGCGTCGCGTCGCCGCTGCCGCAGATGAACGTCACCACCGCGCGGGGCGTCAGCCTCCAGCCGGGCGGCCGGGGGCCGTCGTCGTGAGCGGCGAGAAAGGCGAGCTCGGCGGCGTGACGCTCCTCGGCGGGCAGCACCTGCCGGGGCGCGGTCGCCTGGTCCTGTGTCAGGGTCATGAATACACGTCCTCGTCGGTACGGATGTCGGTCAGCGGCGCTTGCCGCGCCTGATCTGGAGCTGGGCGAACCTGGGGGCGTCGCCGTCCCTGACCCGCCGCCAGGCCCCTGCGTACAGGTCGACGGCCGGCTCGGCGGGCACGAGCGGGGTGCGTCCTGCCGTGGTGCCGAACAGCGGTGCCTTCCACTCCTCCAGCGGCAGGCACGGGGACCGCAGCTCGTTCCAGCCGCCGGGCAGGAACAGCGAGCGGCCCGCCCGGTTCCTGGCGGCCTCGACGACCAGGTCCGTGGCGGCCAGCTCGGCGCGGGCCGCCTTGAACCGGGCCGGCTTCCAGCCCGTCCACCGGGCCACGTGGCGATCGGTGGGGTCGGGCATGGCCAGCAGCATCAGGTAGAGGGCCGCGGCGTCCTCGCCGAGGCCGTACTCCTTGGCCGCCTCGACCACCAGGTCGGGCACCGAGCGGGTGGGGTCCTGCGGCCACCACGTGCCGTCGGCGTCACGCGTGCCGGCCACCGGATCGCCGGGGTCGGCCAGCAGCGCCGCGAAGCGCGGGTCGAGGGCGGTGCGCAGAGCGGTCTCGACGGGGAACGGCTGCTCCATGCCGAGCAGGGCGCGCAGGTAGGGGTCGGCGCCGGACGGGTCGAGCAGCGAGGTGCGGATGCCGGGCGCGGGCCGCTCGTCGTAGGTCGCCATGACGAGCGCGCCGTACCTCTCGTAGCCCGTGCCGACCTCGGTCGGCGCTCCGGCGGCCGTCCTGAACGCGGGCAGGTCGACGTACCGGTCGAGGTCGAGCATCAGCTCCGGGTTGGCCAGCCGCGCCCTGACCGCCGCCAGCGCCTCGGGCAGCGCCGCGCGGATGGGGTCTCCCGCGGGCAGCCGGTGGGCGAGCCAGCCCGCCGTGGTGACGACCATGGCGAGCGTGTGCCCGGTGAAGCCGGTGGCCTCCTCGTCGGCGGGCCTGACCCGGTCGCCCCGCACCGTCCAGACCAGGTCGCGGGTCAGCTCGGGCGCGGCGGCGGGCTCGGCCAGCGTGCGCAGCGCCGTGCCGGGCGCACCGACGCCCCGCAGGTCGCGGTTGGCGTCGGCGGTGAGCCACTCGGGGATCGGCATCTGCCGTCCCATGGCGCCGCTCCAGATCGCGGCCGCGCGGGCCACGTCGGGTCCGTCCGTCCAGAGCCGGGCGGGGTCGTCGGGCAGGAGCGCCGAGACGACCGCCCGCCGCAGCCCGTGGTCCGTCCCGCGCAGCTCCTCCTTGGCGATGGCGGCGTCGCCGACCTTCACCCCGAGCGTGGTGCGGGCGTCCTTGGGGAGGAAGCTGCGCTCGTAGCTGTCCACGTACGGCATGCCGGACACGACCAGCCGGGCGAGCGTCAGCGAGACACCGGTGAGCCTGGCGAACTCCTCCGCCGCCGCGGGCAGCCACGGCGCGGGACCGCGCGCGTCGAGCTCGGCGAGGAAGGCCTCCAGCCAGTCGGCCCGCCTCGCCTCGCCGACCGGGCCGGAGGCGACGACGGTGTACGGGGCGGGAACCTCGAACCGGCCCGTGGGGTCGTGGAACAGCGCCGACCACGAGGCGCCCGTGTCGCCGAGCGACTCGCAGAACAGGAAGGCGAGCACCGCGCCGCCGCCGAGCGGCAGCAGCGCGTCCCGCATCTCGCGCCTGTCGCCGTCCGGGGCGAGCAGGTGGCTCTGGTCCAGGCGTAGCGTCATCGTGCGCCACCGGGCCGGATCGGCCGCGACGGGCAGCCCGAACTCGCCGAAGTGGCGCAGCAGCTCGCGCAGGACCGCGCGGTGCTCCGGCTCGCTCACCTCCGCGGCGGCTCGGAACGCCACGGCGGCGAGGTGGTCGAGCAGGCGATCCCACGGCAGGCCCGTGACGGGCAGCTCGGGCTGGTCGAGGTGCAGGCGGCCGGGGGCCGCGGCTTCGGCGCCCGCCGCCACCGCCTCCCCGATGGCCCGCATCCGCCGGTAGGCGCCGTCGGTGTGCCGGCGGTTCCAGACGTTCCTGACGGTGCTGGTGAGCCCGTTGAGTGCCGCTTCGAGCAGATCGTCCGAGGGGCCGGCCGGTCCCTCGTCCTGGGAACGGCCGTCGAGGACCGCCGTGAGCCGCGCCTCGACACCGCGCAGCGCGGCCTGCTGAACGGCGGCGAAGCGCACCACCCCCGCGATGCCGGCGATCAGCGCGTCATGGCTGACCTGCGGTATCGCCGCGCGGATCCGTGCGGGCAGGTCGACGTCGCGGCTCTCGCCCGCCGCCAGCAGGGCGGCCGCGGTGTCCCTGTCGAGGCGGCGCAGGGCGGCCGAGCCCTCCGGGTCCCGTGGCCGCAGGCAGTGCCAGTAGCGCACCGGCGGCAGGATGAGCGTGCCCTCGGCGAAGACGCCGGGAGCGGCGTCGGTCCTGGCCACGGCCGTGACGACACCGTCGGGGTCGGAGAGGCCGACGCGGTAGCTGCTCGATCGCACCAGGGCTCTGGGCCGATCGTCGCCGGGGAAGGTCAGGGCGCGCAGCACGGCGTCGGTGCCGGGCGGCACCGTGACGGTACGGCCGGACAGGTCCTCGCCGCGCAGCGACCCGTCGGGCAGCACCACCACCCGCCAGCCGTACAGGCCGCGCACCGGAACGGCTGCGGGGGTGGGCTCGTCCGAGGACGCCGGCAGGAGCCAGCCCGAGTCGAACGTGCTGCCGGTCGGCGCGGCGCGCAACGCGTCGGCGAGGAAGCCGGGCATGGCCTTCCTGCCCACCTGCCCGTCGGCGGGGTCGAACTCGTACCAGCCGGTGGTGGTGCCGTCGCCGCCGTCCCACGTCCACACCCAGTGGGAGGTGCCGTCAGTGATCACCGACCGCTCGGACGGCACCGCCGTGTCACCCTTGCGCAGCGGCGCGTGGCCGGTCGTGCGCCCGCCGCCGGGCAGCGGCAGGGTGACGGGATCGTCGCCGCGGTACCAGTCGAGCCGGGTGCCGCGGGGGTGATCGCCTTCCACGTGGTGGAGCCGGCCGGGAGAGGTGTGCCAGTATCCGCGCAGCTCGCCGTCAAGCTGGCGGGACTGCCAGTACACGAGCAGCTCGCCGTCCACGTAGTGGAATCCGGCGTCGCCCCAGTCGTCGTCGGCCGGGCGGCGCAGGTCGTGGGTGAGCACCGCGCCGTCGGCCGCCAGCACCCGCGCCTGCGCGGAACCGGCGACGATCAGGTGCGGCCAGGCGTCGGCCACGATCAGGTCGTCGACGTCCTCCTTGCGCACGAGCGCGGCGGCCGCCTCCTCCCACGCCGGCCAGCCCAGCTCGTCGAACAGCCCCGCGCGCAGCGTGCGGGCCAGCACCTCGGCCACGTCGGCGCGCGCGGCCCGCCGCACCTCCTCCTCGGCCAGGGCCAGCGCCTCACCCGGCAGCCAGGACAGCCGCCGCATGGCGTCGGGCAGCTCCGGCAGTCCCGCGGCCGAGGAGCGGGCGGCCACCGAGCGCACCCACGCGGCCAGCAGCGGCCGCCCGCCGGGCGAGGCCGCCAGCAGGCGGGCGGCGCGCCTGCCGTCCTCGTCGTCGGTGAACCGGTCGGCCGCCCGCTGGAAGGGCAGGTGGAAGCGGTCGTCGGCGGCCAGGGCGAGCAGGTCGCGCTGGCCCTCGCCACGCGCCCACTGCTCCAGCAGCAGAGTGTTCGGCTCGGCCACGGGGATGTCGAGGGCGAGCAGCAGGTCGAGCAGGTCGAGGTCGTAGGGGACCCGTAGCGTGCGGCCGGATCCGGCCAGCTCGGCCCGCACGACGCCGGCCAGCCGCTCGACCAGCAGGTAGAGGGCGGGCAGCCGCGGCGGGACGCCCCAGGCGTCGTCGCGGGCCTTCAGGAAGCGCTCGAGCCAGCCGGCGGTACCGTCGCCGGGGCGCTCGCCCTCGGGCACCTCGCCACCGGCCAGGCCGGCGGTGGCGCCGCAAGCCTCGAGGATGTCCAGCCACACCGCCGGCAGCTCGTGGTCGTTCGCCTGCGGCATGACGTTCAGCAGCCTGCCGCGGACCTCGGGCTCGCGCCGGCCCAGGGCGACGATCGCCGCGCGGTGCGCCTTCCACCAGCCGGCCGGGGCCAGCAGGGTCGCGGACAGGTCGAGCAGCCGGCCCAGGAACGCCTGCTCCTCCGCGTCGGCGTCGGCGCCCGCCGCCTTGGCGAGCCGGCGCAGATCGGTCGCCATCTGCGTCGAGGGCGGCAGCCCGCCCGCGGTGCGCCGCACGCACAGCCGCGCGAACCTGCGCAGCGCCTCGTCGGCCGGCAGGCGGGCGGCCAGCTCCTTCGCGTAGCCGGACAGCACCTTCACCGGCAGCGCGCCCGCCAGCGCGAACTCGAGGAACACCGCGTCGAGCCGGTCCTCGTCGATGGCGAGCCCGTGCCGCGCCTCGGCCTTGCGGGCGTGGCCGAACAGCTGGGCGGCGTAGGTGGCGTTCTCCACCTCCAGGAACACCCGGCCGGCCTGCTCGTAGAACGTGGGCAGGAAGTGCGGGACCGCGGCGGCCAGCCTGCCGGCCAGCTCGTGGTAGGCCTCCAGCGCGGCCTTGGGCTTGGACTTCGCCTGCCGCGCCGCGCGCTCCAGCTCAGGCACGACGGCGAGCGCGTGCTGCCCGTCCTCCGGGTGGTGCACCAGCACCCATTCGGGGAAGCCGAGGGACCGCCGCGAGCCGAGCCCGACGACGGCGGGCTCGCCGTCAGGGATCAGGCCCAGGAAGCCCGCGGCCAGGTCCTCCGCCGCGCCGAGCTCCGCGGCGACCAGACGGACCACCACCCGGTCGTCCAGGCCGGGGTGGCGGTAGGCCCTGGTGGTGAGCGGCACCGCCCGCTCGCCGGCCCCCTCGGTGTCCGGCGGCAGCACCGCCCCCGCCTTCAGCAGCTCCTCCGCCGGCGACATCTCCATGGTCACGCGCCCTTCCCCTCCTCGACCCGCCGCCCCGCGTAGAGCGCCGCCGCCATCCGCATCCCCTCCGACCAGGCCACCGGGCCGACCTCGCGCAGCGCGAGCGTGCGGCCGTCCTGGTCACTCCACCGCAGGTCGCCCGTCGACACGTCGTCGTCCCAGTACGGCTCGCCGATCCACACCGCGGCCTCGGTGATGCGCCCGGCGTCGCGCACCCTGCAGGTGGCGTGACCGCCGGACACCCGGTAGCCGAGCGAGGTGGCGCGGGCGGCCAGCCCGAAGCGCGAGTCGAAGCTGCCGCCGGCGAACTCGTTCACCGCGCTGTCCCGCTCGCCCAGCTCGGCGGGCTTGCGCCAGGTGGCGCGGTGGATCTGCTCGACCTTCTGGACCACGCCGAGCTCGGCGGCGAACTCGCGCAGCTCCTCCAGGTCCTGCAGGAGCACGGGGTGCGGCAGGGTCACCGTCCGCGGCGACAGCCGTACGGTCTCGCCGTCGAGGTCGACCACCCGCAGCTCGCCCGCGTCGGTGGCGTCGCGCAGGAAGCCGACCTCGTCGGGATCGTCGCCGACCACGACCAGGTCGCGCAGTGCCGACTGCCACGCCTCGTCGGGCCACACGCGGGCCAGCAGCTCGGTGGGGACGGGCAGCGACGAGACCATCCACGCGTCGACCTGGGCGACGCAGGAGGCGGCGTGCCGGTCGAGCCACTCGGCGAGGCGGCGCAGCCGGTCCACCTCGGGATGGTCTCGTAACGCCTTCGGCAGCGACTTCAGCTGCCGTCCCGCCGCCCTGCCGGCGGTGGCTCTCGCCGCCACCCGGCCCTCGATGAGGGCGACCTCATATCCGTCGCCCGCCGCCAGCCAACCCAACGCTGCCGCCTTTCGCCCATGCCGAAGACGCGGGACGCAGCTCCCGCGGCTGTGATGATGCGCGGAACGCTAGCGGCATCCACCGACAAATGCGCCCGGAAGCCCTGCGGGCGCGGGCTTCCGGACTGCGCGAGAGCCACCGGAGGAGCGGGGGCCACCGGAGGAGCGGGGGCCACCGGAGGAGCGGTGGCTACCGAAGGAGCGGGGCCACCGGAGGAGTGAGGGCTACCGGAGGAGCGGGCGCTACCGGAGGAGTGAGGGCTACCGGAGGAGCGGGCGCTACCGGAGAAGGTCGAGCCGGCGCGGCGAGGGGTGCGGGGTCAGCCGGCGGGTGCTCGCGCACGTTCGGCGCCTCCAGCGGTGAGGATGACGCCCGCCAGCGGGGTCGTGCGTGGTTGGGGGCCCCGGCGCAGCGCGCCGGTCAGCTCGATCCGGTCGGCGATGCCGGGGGGTCGCGTTCACGACGAAGCGGCTGCCGCCGTCGAGCTCGACCGCGAGCGAGGCGTGGCGGCGGCGCCGCCACGGATGAGCGCGCGCCCCGGAGCAGCCGGG
>NZ_JBSFNE010000023.1:0-107364 GCF_053586935.1 Nonomuraea sp. NPDC003727 | reverse complement strand
TGGACAGGGACCTGATCCTGTACCTGTTCGGCACGCCCGGTCAGCACCGGTTCTGGTTCATGTGGGACGACCTGGTGCGCGGCGCCATCGGCGCGGTCGTGCTGGTCGACACCCGCAGGCTCGCCGACAGCTTCCCCGCGATCGACTACTTCGAAGAGGCGAAGCTCCCCTTCGTGGTCGGGATCAACGGGTGGGACGGCCAGTACCTCCACGCGGAGGAGGAGGTGCGGGAGGCGCTCACGCTCTCCCCGCACATCCCGCTGGTCCGTCTCGACGCCAGGTCGCGCGACTCGGTGAAGAGCACCCTCATCACCCTCGTGGAGCACGCGCTCACCAGCCACGTGGGCCCCCGCGGCTGACAACCGCGGGGCCCCGTGGCCCGGAGCTGGAGTTCGGCCGGGGTTTACGGCTATTGTCGGCTCTGATCATGGTGGTGAACCCCCTCACCGGCGAGCCCGAGCGGCCGCTGTCGCCGGTCTCGCCCGAGGAGCTGGCCGCGACGGCGGACGCCCTGCGCGCGCGGTCGGCGGCCTGGCGCGTGGCCGACAGGGCGGCGGCGCTGTCCGCCTTCGGCGCGGCGCTCGCCCGCGACGACGATCTGCTGGCCGCGCTGGTCGCCGACACCGGCCGCCGCGCCGAGTCGGAGATCGAGCGGCGCGCGGTGGCCGCGATCGTCGACCGGTGGGTACGGCAGGCGCCCGCCCTCCTGGCCGACCGGCCCGACGAGCCCGCCGCGATCCCCGGCGTCGTCGTGGGCGGCGAGGCGGTGCCGTACGAGCTGGTCGGCGTAATCAGCCCGTGGAACTTCCCTCTCCTGCTCGGCCTGATCGACGCGGTGCCCGCCCTCGCCGCCGGGTGCGCGGTGCTGGTCAAGCCCAGCGAGCTGGCACCCCGATTCATCGAACCGCTCATGCGGCTGGTGCCGTCCGAGCTGCCGCTGCGCGTCGTCGAAGGCGACGCGGAGACGGGGCGGGCGCTGGTGGGGCTGGTGGACGCGCTGGTGTTCACCGGGAGCGTCGCCACCGGCAGGAAGGTCGCCGAGGCCGCCGCCCGCGCCTTCATCCCCGCCTTCCTCGAACTGGGCGGCAAGGACCCCGCCGTCGTGCTGGCCGGCGCCGACCTCGACCGGGCGGCCACCGCCGTCCTGCGCGGCGGCACCGCCAACGCCGGGCAGGCCTGCCAGTCGATCGAGCGCGTCTACGTCGCCCGCGAGGTCTTCGCCGACTTCCTCGCCCGCCTGGTGGCCAAGGCCGAGCGGACGGCGCTGACCTGCGAGGGGGGCACCGTGGGGCCCCTGGTGAGGACCGGCGTCATCCCCGCGCACATCGACGACGCGGTCGCGCGGGGCGCCGTCGTGCACACCGGCGGATCGATCGAACGGCACGGCGGCGGCCACTGGATGCGGCCCACCGTGCTGTCGAACGTCGACCACTCCATGCGGGTCATGACCGAGGAGACCTTCGGCCCCGTCCTGCCCGTGATGCCCTTCGACGGCGTCGACGAGGCGGTCACGCTGGCCAACGACTCCGCCTACGGCCTGTCGGCCGCCGTGTTCGCGGCCACCGAGGAGGGGGCCAGGCGGGTGGCGGCCCGCCTGCGGGTGGGCGCGGTGAGCGTCAACGACGCGGCGCTGACCGCCTTCGTCCACGAGGGCGAGAAGCACTCCTTCAACCTGTCCGGGCTCGGCGGCTCCCGCATGGGCCCGGCCGCCGTCACCCGTTTCGTCAGGCGCAGGGCCCACCTGGTGAACCGGTCGTCCCGATCCGTCTGGAGCGTGTAGCCATGGGACTTCGCGCGGAGATGCCGCTGCTGGCCAGGCACGAGGGCGAGTGGGAGGGAACCTACCGCCACCTCGACAGCCTGGGCCAGGTCGTGGACCTGCACCGCTCCCGCCTGACCTGCTCGATCGTCGACGACCGCGCCTACCACCAGGTCAACGAGTACGTCTGGGACGACGGCAGGACCGAGCGCCACGAGTTCCCCGGCACCTACCTGGGCGGCGGGCGCTGCGCCTTCGACACCGAGCGGATCAGGGGCGAGTTCTGGGAAGTCGACGCCACCACCATCTATCTGACCTGGGTCTTCAAGGCGGAGGACGCGGACCTGCGGCTGTTCGAGCTGATCGTCCTGAGCGATGACGGCACGACGCGCAGCAGGGTGTGGCAGTGGATCGAGGCAGGGGTGTGCGTGCGCCGCACGCTGATCGACGAGAAGCGCGTCGGGTGAGCGCCTACCGGGCACTCGCCCTGCAGGTCAGGACCACCGCGGTGAACGGCTCGGCGGACCCGCGCGCGCTCGTCGCCTCCGCGATCGGCCGGATCGCCGCCCAGGCCGCGGCGGCCAAGGCGTGGATCGGCCCCGACCTGCGGCTCGTGGTGCTTCCCGAGTACGTGCTCACCGGTTTCCCCTTCGGCGAGAGCGCCGCCGAGTGGCGGGACAGGGCGGCCCTGGCCCCCGACGGCCCCGAGTACCGGGAGCTGGGCGAGATCGCCCGTGGCAACGACCTGTTCCTGTGCGTCAACGCCTACGAGAGCGACCCGCACTTCCCCGAGCTGTTCTTCCAGGCCACCGTCATCCTCGACCCGGCGGGCGAGGCCGTCCTGCGCTACCGGCGGCTGCACTCGATGTTCTCGCCGACGCCGTACGACGTGTGGGAACGCTACCTCGACGTCTACGGCCTGGACGCCGTCCTGCCCGTCGCCCGTACCGAGCTCGGCAACCTGGCCGTGCTGGCCTCCGAGGAGATCCTCGTCCCTGAACTGGCCAGGGCGCTGGCGTTGCGCGGCGCCGAGGTCTTCTGCAACCCCACCTCCGAGGCCTCCTCGCCCGCGCTCACCCCCAAGGCGATCGCCCGGCGGGCCAGGGCCGTCGAGAACCTCGCCTACGTCGTCTCCGCCAACAGCGGGGGACTGGAGGGGCTGCCGATCCCCGGCGACTCCACCAGCGGCGGCTCCGAGATCCTCGACTTCGAGGGCCGCCCGCTGGCCCAGGCGGCACAGGGGGAGTCGCTGGTGGCCGCCGCCGAGCTCGACCTGGCCGCGCTGCGCCGCTTCCGCCGCCGCCCCGGCATGGGCAACCTGCTGGCCAGGGTGAAGCCCGCGCTGTGGGCCGAGGAGTACGGCTGGCACGACGTCGAGCGCCCCGACGGCCTCGCCGCGGGGCCGCCCACCAGGCGGTGGTTCGTCGAGCGCCAGCAGGCGGCGATCAGGCGGCTGTACGGCCCCGATGCCACCTGAGCGCCCGCCGCTCCACCGCGAGGAAGACCCCGTTGAGCACCACGCCGAGCACGCCGAGCAGCACGATGCCCGCCCACATCGCGGGGATGTCGAAGCTGCCCTCGGCCTCGCGCATGCGGTGCCCGATGCCCTCGCTGCTCGCGTAGAGTTCCGAGATCACCATCATGATCAGGGCGAGTGCCACGCTCAGCCGCAGCCCGGCGAAGATCTTGGGCCCGGCCGCCGCCAGCACGATCGGCCAGCGGCGCAGGCGGAACACCTGGGCGGTGTCGAGGTACTGCCGGTCGGCGTAGCGGGCGCCGTCCATCGAGTTGATGAGCACCGGCCACAGCACGCCGTAGACGATCGCGGCCAGCTGGATCGGCGTGCCGACCCTGAAGAACACCAGGAACACCGGCAGCAGCGCGGCGGGCGGCACCGACCTGCCGAAGTGGATCAGCGGCTCCACCAGTGCCGCCAGCCACCGGGAGCGGCCCAGGACCAGGCCCAGCGCGACACCCGCCGCCGCGGCCACCGCCCATCCGGCGGCGAGCCTGGCCAGGCTCGGCAGCAGGTCGCCGCCGGCCTCCTCGGTGAGGAACAGGCGCGCGGGCGGTCCCGCGAACCACATCTCGCGCATCCTGGCCAGGATCGTGGAAGGGGGCGGGAAGTAGACCGCGCCGATCGCCCTGGTGGCCGTCTCCCAGGCGACGGCCGCGACGGGCAGCAGCCAGTACCACGCCAGCCGCCTGATCACGCCGCCTCCCCCGCTCTGGCCCGGTGCCAGCCGAACAGCCGCCGCTCGGCGGCGGTGAACAGCGCGTTGGCGCCCAGCCCCAGCGCACCTGCCCAGATGGTGGCCGCCAGCATCCTGTCGATCCGGTTGGCGCTGCCGGCCTGCACCAGGAAGGTGCCGATGCCGCCGGCGCCACCGGCGATCAGCTCGACGCTGACCGCGACGATCAGCGTGACCGAGACCGCGATGCGCACGCCGGTGGCGATGAACGGGGCGGTGCTCGGCAGGGAGACGCGCCACAGGACGGCGAGCGGGCCGAAGCCGAAGCCGCGCAGGGTGTCCTTGGCGAGGGGGTCGACGTCGGCCAGGCCGTACATGGTGTTGATCAGCAGGGGCCAGGAGCAGGTGTAGACGACCAGCGCGGTCTTGGCGTCCTGGCTGTCGGTCCAGACGAACATCGCCAGCGGGATCAGCGACAGCGACGGGATCGGGCGCAGGAACTCCACCAGCGGCCGGACCGACCGTTCGACCGCGGGCACCGAGCCGAGCAGCAGCCCCGCGGGCACCGCCGTGACCACCGCGATCAGCAGCCCGGTCACGCACGCGGCGAGGGTGACGCCGACGTCGGCGAGGAACGCGCCGTCGGCCGCCAGCCCGGCCGCGGTCACGAGCACGACGGACACGGGCGGCAGGACCGCGATCAGCCCGGTGCGTCCCGCGGCCTCCAGCAGGAGCAGGAAGCCGAGGACGCCCACGACGCCCAGCGCCTTGGTCATCCGATCCCGGCGGGGATCAGCGTGGTGACGTCGGGCTTGGCCTTGAGGTAGCCGTAGCCGTGCAGCAGGTCGGCCAGCTTCTGGAAGCCGGCCTTGTCGACCTCGGTGGAGAACTGGCCGAGCTTCATCGCCGACGCCACCTCGGCCGGGATCTGCGTGTAGGTCGGGACGACGGCGTCGACGGCCGCGCGGTCGGTCGCGGCGATCTGCTGCGCCTTGGCCAGCGCGCGGTGGAAGGCGGCGGCCGTCTTCGGGTTCTTGGCCAGCCAGTCCTCCGACACGCCCCACGCGTCGAGCGGCAGGCCCGCCGTCGGCCCGGAGGTGGTGTCGATGATCTCCACCGCGCCGTTCTTCCTGGCCGCGCTCAGGAACGGCTCGACCAGCCAGGCGGCGTCGATCTTCTTCGTGGACAGCGCCGTGAGCTGGTCGGCGAACGGCACGGCGACGAACTTGACCTCCTCCGGCTTGACGCCCGCCTGCTGCAGATGCGCGTTGGTGAGGGTCTGGCCGAGCGCCTTGAGCACGTTGACGCCGACCGTCCTGCCCTTGAGGTCGGCCGCGGACTTGATGGGGGAGTCCTTGGGAACCACGACGCCGGCGATGCCGGGGGCGGTCGTCTGCACGTGCTGGAACAGCTTCAGCTTGGCCGCGCCGGAGTCGTTGATGGCCAGCAGCGAGACGTAGCTGGTCAGGAAGGCGTCCATGCTGCCGTTGAGGATCTTCGGCATGACCGCCTGTGGCGCCTGGATGATCTCGGTCTTGACCGTCAGGCCCTCGGCCTTGAACAGGCCGTTCTTCTCGGCGATGAACAGCGCCGCCGACGACGGCACCGGCACCACGCCGACGGTCAGCGTCGTCTTCTCCTGGCCCGCCTCACCGCCAGTGCCGCCGCCCCCGCCGCCGCATGCGGCCAGGGCCGTCACCAGAACGATCGTCAGTGCGGCTCGCTTCACGCGTTGGTCCTCTCGACGCCGCGCACGAGGCGTCCGACCTCGGCGCGCAGGTGGACGAAGTCGGGGTGCTCGCGAGTGGAGATCTGGTCGCGCGGAGAGGGCAGCTCCACCTTCAGGTCGCCCACGACGTGGGCCGGTGCCTTGGACAGCACCACGACCCTGTCGCCGACGTAGACGCTCTCGTCGATGTCGTGGGTGATGAGGACGATGGTCATCTGGTGGTGCCCGCGCACCTGCAGGACGAGGTCCTCCAGGTCCTCCCTGGTCTGCGCGTCGACCGAGCCGAACGGCTCGTCCATCAGCATCAGCTTGGGCCGGTAGGCCAGCGCCCTGGCGATGGCGACCCGCTGCTGCATGCCGCCCGACAGCTGGAAGGGGTACTTCTTGCCGGCTCCCTCGAGGCCGACCGACTCCAGCGCCTCCTGGGCGGCCGCCCTGCGCTGCTGCTTGTCCATGCCCTTGCGGCGCAGCGGCAGCGCCACGTTGTCGGCGACGCTCATCCAGGGGAACAGCGAGCGGCTGTAGTCCTGGAAGACGACGGCCAGGTTGTCGGGCGTCTGCTTGACCAGCTCGCCGGCGATGCGGACCTCTCCTCCCGTCGGCTGGATGAGCCCGGCGATGGAGCGCAGGAGCGTCGACTTGCCCGCCCCCGACGGCCCGACGATGCACAGCAGCTCGCCCTCGGAGACGCTGAGGTTCAGCCCTTCGATGGCGTGGTGGGCACTGGGGCCGCTGCCGTAGACGTGGGAGAGGTCCGATATCTCAAGCACGCTGAATCCTCAGGGCCGCTGGGGGGTGGAATTGTGATCCGGACTCTAGCGGAGCAGGTGATCCGACAGCCATTGTCATGTCCGGTTTGCGAGTATTCGCGATGAAAGTGAGCTGGGATTTCGTCAGACCGGCACGGCCTCGACGAGGCTCGCCCCCGCCGACAGGTCGAACACCTCGCGCAGCTGGAAACCCGCCTTCTCGAGGAGTACGGCGTACTCCTGGCGGGTCCGCTCCGTGCCGCCGTCGAACAGGGCCAGCATCCGCATGTCCATGTCCTTGCCGACGTGCGGCACGTCCTCGTCGGGAAGCACCATCTCCAGGATGAGCAGCCGCCCGTCCTGCCTGATCGCCTCCCGTACCCTGCGCAGGATGCGCTCGGCGTCGTGGTCGTCCCAGTTGTGCAGGATGCTGGCCAGCAGGTAGGCGTCGGCGCCCTCGGGGACCTTCACGAAGAAGTCGCCGGCCAGCACCTCGCACCGATCCGTCAGCCCCTGAGCGTCGAGCGCCTGCGCCGCGCCGGGGACGACGTGCTCCAGGTCGACCAGGACACCCCGCAGGCCCGGGTAGGCGCGCAGCACCGAGGCGAGGATGTGGCCCTTGCCGCCCGCCACGTCGACGAGCGTCTCCACCTGGGAGAAGTCGTAGCGCTCTGCCACCTGGCGGGCGAACGGCACGGCCCTGGAGGTCATGTAGTCGTCGAAGACGGCGCCCACCTCGGGGAGCCGGCCCAGGCGCTCGTAGAGCGGGCCGTACCGCTCGACGAACGCCGAGCGGCCCTGCCGCACGGTCGCGGGCAGGTTGCCGAGGGCGTACCAGAACCCCTCCTCGGCGATCATCCGTACGGCGGGCAGCGTCGAGTCCGGCGCGTCGGAGCGCAGGGAGGAACCCTCCTCGGTCAGCTCGTAGCGGCCCTGCTCGACCGAGCGCACGATCCCCATGCCGGCCAGCTCACGCAGCACCCGCCGCAGGGACGGCGCGTGCGCGCCGCAGCGCAGGGCCAGCTCCTCCGCGCTCAGCGGACCTTCGGCCAGCTGGTCGGCGCATCCCAGCTCGGCCATCGTGGCCAGAGCGGCGAACCGGGAGATGCCGGAGATGGATTCCCAGATAGGGCCGGCCGGGTGTGACACGTTTCCTCCAACACGGGGATCTAGAGCGTGCGCCTGGCGTGGTGATGCCAGACCAACAGTCGTCGTTCGGCCACCGTGAACAGCCCGTTCACCAGGTAGCCGAGCAGGCCGAGAAGCGCGATGGCACCCCACACGCCCGGGGTGTCGAAGCCGCGCTGCGCCTGCAGGAGCTGGTAGCCGATGCCGTCGGAGCTGCCGAACAGCTCGGAGATGACCATCAGGATGAGGGCGAGCGACAGGCTCAGCCGCAGCCCGGCGAAGATCTTCGGCGCCGCCGCGGGGATGACGACGTTGCGCAGCTGCTGCGCCCTGGTCAGGCCGAAGACGATGGCGGTCTCGGTGTGGGTCCTGTCCACGGCCCTGGCGCCGTCGATGGAGTTGAGCAGCACCGGCCAGACGACGCCGAGGACGATGGCGGCGATCTGCATCGCCAGGCCGGCGTGCAGGAGCACCATGAGCAGCGGCAGCAGCAGCGGCGGCGGGATGACCCTGCCGAACTGGATGAGCGGCTCCACGTAGTCGGACGCGGTGCGCGACCGGCCGATGATCACGCCGAGGATCACGCCGAGCACGGCGGCGAGGATCCAGCCGGTGAGCATGCGGCCCAGGCTCGGCAGGACGTTCCCGATCGCGTCATCGGTCAGGAACAGCCGGGTCGCGGGCCCGGAGAACCACAGCTCGTGCATCCTGGCCACGATGGTGGTGGGCGGGGGGAAGTCGGTGTCCGCCATGATCCGCGTGGCCACCTCCCACACCACCAGCACCAGGGGGACCAGCCATACGCGCTTGAGAGCGGTCACGTCGTCGCTCCGGTTCTGGCCTGGTGCCAGTGGAAGAGCCGACGCTCGGCGGCGACCAGCAGCAGGTTGGCCACCAGGCCGATGATCCCCGCCCAGAACGTGGCGGCCAGGATGAGGTCGGTACGGTTGCCGCTGCCCGCCTGGATGACGAAGACGCCGATGCCGCCCGTGCCGCCGGCCAGCAGCTCGGAGCTGATCGCGAGGATCAGCGCGATGCCGGCGGCGATGCGCACCCCCGTGAGCATGAACGGCGCCGCGCTCGGCAGGCTCACCCGGCGCAGCACGTCGAGGGGGCCGAAGCCGAAGCTGCGCAGCGACTCCTTGGCCAGCGGGTCGACGTCGTGCATGCCGTACAGGGTGTTGATCAGCACCGGCCAGAGCGAGGCGTAGACGATGACGGACACCTTCATCAGCGAGTCCGACGGGATCAGCAGGATCGCCAGCGGGATGATCGCCACCGAGGGGATGGGCCGCAGGAACTCCAGGAGCGGCCGGGTGGCTCGTTCCACCGGCGGCAGGCTGCCGAGCAGCACGCCGAGCGGCACGGCCACCACGACCGACAGGAGCAGGCCCAGCGCCCAGTTGGTGAGGGTGATCCCGGCTCCGGACAGGAAGTCGGGGTCGGCGAGCAGTCCCGCCGCCTCCCGCAGGACCACCGAGGGAGGCGGGAAGACCACGCCGTCGGTGAGCGCGAACCGGATGGTCAGCTCACCGACGAGGAGGAAGCCCGCGACGCCTGCGGCGCCGCGGAGGATACGGGCACCGCTCATCCGCTGGCGCCGACCAGAATGTTCTTCACGTCCAGCCGGCTGGAGATGTACTTGTACTCCAGCATGAGGTCGGCCACCCGCTGCAGACGCGTCTCGTTGAGCGAGGTCGGGAACGTGCCGAGGGTGATCACCGAGGCGGTCTTGGCGTCGATCTTGGTGTAGGTGGGCAGCACGGCCTCGACCTCCTTGCGGTCGCTGGCCACCAGCTGCTGGGCCTTCGCGATCGCGCGCTGGAAGGCGGCCAGCGTCTTCGGGTTCTTCTTCACCCACTCGTCGGTCGCCATCCAGGCGGCGATCGGCAGGTCCGCGGTCTGGCCGGAGATGGTGTCGGCCAGCTTGCGGAAGCCGGAGGCGCTCTGCGTGGCGGTGATGAACGGCTCGGTCATCCACGCCGCGTCGCCCTGGCCGGTGCTGAGCGCGTTGGCCATGTCGGGGAACGGCTTCTCGACGAACTTGATGTCGTCCTTCGTGAGACCCGCGACCTTCAGCGTGGCCTCGACGGTGAGGGTGCCGATGTTCTTGAGGGTGTTGACCAGCACGGTCTTGCCCTTCAGGTCGGCCACCGAGTTCAGCGGGGAGTCCTTGGGGACCATCAGGTTGAAGGTGTTGGGTCCCGCCTGGTAGACGTCGCCGACGACCTTGATCTTCTCGCCATTGCTGGCGGCCAGGAAGGTCGAGACGTAGTTGGTGTGCGAGATGTCCAGCGCGCCGCTCTTGATCTGCGGGAGCGCGGCGGCGCCGCCCTGGATGAGAACCGGCTCGACGGTGAGGCCCTCGGCCTTGAAGAAGCCCTTCGCGTTGGCGATGTAGAGCGCGGCCGGGTCGGGGATGGGGAGGGCGCCGACCTTGATCGTGGTCTTCTCCAGGCCCTTGCCGTCGGCGGGGGCGCTGGAGGTGTCCGATCCGCCGCAGGCGGCCAGGGCGAGCGCCGTCGCGATTCCGAGGACGAGCGCGCGAGCACGGACTGTGCGAGTCATCGAGGAGCTCCTGCGAGGGGGGAAGCGTGGATGTCCGTTTATGACGGGCGTGAAGCGTACAGGAGTGCGATCTTTCCTGAAAGGCGGCCGCCTTGTATATGAGCACATGCACGAAAAGGAGGAATTATGATATGTCGCTAATATGGCGTTTGGTGCCTCTCTGTAACTAGATGTCTGATTTATTAAGGGATGAGGTTGCCGTCCGGTGGGCGGGGTGACGGGAAAAGCGTCGACTGCTGGAACGTTCCAAAAGTTGCATTGCGTTGGCGGGAGATAGAAGGTTGTGCTCCAATTGCCCCGATACTTGCCTGCAACCACTCGTCTCACCGGCGAATCGGTTCTCTCCGCACAAGCGCAGGCATCCGCGAGAGGTTACGACTTGTGAGGACAGCAACGACCGGCTCCGGTCGTGGCATCGCGCAGGAACCCCCGGGCCCCCCAGCGGCTCGCGAGCCGATGCCCGAGCCGGCGGACACCGGTAGCAAGATCGCCCTGCGCAACTGGCGAGTACGCACCCGGCTCGTGGCGCTCATCGCGATCCCGACCGTCGTGGCCGTCGTGCTCGGCGCCTTCCGCGTGACCACGTCGATCGGCACCGCCGAGGAGTACGGACGCGTCGCCGACGGCGCCGAGCTGGTGGTCGCCCTGGGCGGGCTCGGCCACGAGCTCGCCCTCGAGCGCGACCTGTCCGCCAAGTACGCCGCCTCGAACAGGAGCGACAGCGAGCTGGAGGGCCTCAAGTCCCAGCACCGGGCGGTCGACGCCGCGGTCACCAAGGTGCGCTCGGCCGCGCGGGCGGCCGAGGAGTCGCTGTCGGACCTGGGCCGCCGCGAGCTCGCGCAGGTGCGGATCAGGCTCGACCAGCTGCCGGCCCTGCGCGAGACCGTCACCGCCAGCCAGCTGCCGCCACTGCCCGTCATGGAGAAGTACTCCGAGACCCTGTCGGAGATGCTGCAGCTGTACGACGAGACGGTGCAGGGTGTCTCGGACGACGAGCTCATCGTCACCAGCGCGGCCCTGAGCGCCATCGCCAGGACCAAGAACGAGGTCTCCAAGGAGCGGGCGCTGCTGGCCATCGCGCTGCTGCGGGGCAGGTTCGACGGCACCGAGTTCGACGCCTTCCTCGCCGCCCGCTCCGGCCGTGACAGCGAGCGCAACGCCTTCCGCGCCGCGGCCACCCCAGCCCAGCGGCAGTTCCTCGACGACACCGTGACCGGCCAGGAGGTCGGCCGCGCCGAGTTCTACGTGGCCAGGGCCGTCTACCTGCACAACCAGCGCACGTCGCTGCGGGCGCTCGACACCTCCACCACCCAGGACGCCGAGCGCTGGTTCGACGCGATCACCAAGACCGCCGACCGGCTCTACACCGTCGAGAAGGCGCTGTCCGACTCGATCAGGATCAAGAGCACCGAGCTGAAGTCCGGCGAGCAGCAGGTCGCCATCATCAACGTGGCCCTCGTGCTGATCCTGCTCATCATCGTCCTCGTCATCACCGCGATCATGGCGCGCTCGCTGGTCCGCCCGCTGCGCCGGCTGCGCGGCGGCGCGCTGGAGGTCGCCGGCCGTACGCTGCCGGGCATCGTGCAGCGGCTGCGCGAGGAGGGACACACCGCCGAGAACGTGGAGGTCCCGCCGATCGGCGTCTCCTCCCAGGACGAGATCGGTGAAGTGGCCAGGGCCTTCGACGAGGTCCACCGCGAGGCCGTACGGCTGGCCGGCGAGGAGTCCAAGCTCCGCGCCAACGTCAACGCCATGTTCGTCAACCTCTCCCGCCGCAGCCAGACGCTCGTCGAGCGGCAGATCACCCTCATCGACGGCCTGGAGCAGGGCGAGCAGGACGAGCAGCGGCTCGCGAACCTGTTCAAGCTCGACCACCTGGCCACCCGCATGCGCCGCAACTCGGAGAACCTGCTGGTCCTCGCCGGACAGGACCCGCCGCGCCGCTGGAGCCAGCCGGTGCAGTTGGTCGACGTGGCCCGCGCCTCGCTGTCGGAGGTCGAGAACTACGACAGGGTGAACCTCCAGGTGCCGGGCGGCGCGGCCGTCGCCGGCCAGGCCGTCAACGACGTCATCCACCTGCTGGCCGAGCTGGTCGAGAACGCGCTGGCGTTCTCCCCCCGCGAGACCCACGTCGTGGTGTCGGGCAACAGGATCGACGGCGGCGGCATGATGGTGTCGATCACCGACTCCGGCATCGGCATGACGGCCGAGGAACTGGTCCACGCCAACGAGCGACTGAGCGACGCGCCGACCGTGGACGTGTCGGTGTCGCGGCGCATGGGCCTGTTCGTGGTCGCCAGGCTGGCCCACCGGCACGGCATCAGGGTGCAGCTGCGCCCGCACGGCGGGGGCGGCCTGACCGCGATGGTCCTGCTGCCCGAGGCGCTGCTCGGCGGTCCGACGCCCGCGATGGCGGGCTCCGGCGCGATGGCCGGAAGCGGCGGCAGGGGCATGGAGACGCCCGCGGCCTGGGCGGCCGACGCCCCCCGGCCCGCCTTCACCGCCGACACCGGCCCCGCGTGGGCCTCCGAGCCCGGCATGGGCGGCCCCGGCGGCTGGGCCTCCGACCCCGGGCCCACGCCCGGCTGGGGCGGCGCCGACACCGGCGGCGCGGGATCATGGCCCTCCTCGGCCCAGTGGCCGTCCGAAGGCGGCCAGCAGTGGCCGACCGAGGGCGGCGCGGCGCAGTGGCCCTCCGAGAGCAACGCGTGGGCCTCCGGTCCCCGCGTCGCGGGCGGCACCTTCGACAGCGGCGAGGCCGACGTGTGGGCGCCCTCCTCGGGCGCCTGGCCCGACGCGCCTCCGCCCGACCTGCCCGCCACCTGGTCCTTCGAGGACCGGGCGCCGGGCGCCACCCCTGCGCCCGGCACCGGCACCGGCAGGTACGACTTCCCCGAGGTCGAGTCCAACCCGACAGGGCCCATCCCTCAGGTGAAGGGCACCACAGGTGACGAGTTCCTGCCGATCTTCGCCTCCGTCGAGTCGGCGTGGTTCGACAAGGGCGAAGAATGGGACACGTCCAAGGCCGACGCGGGCTGGTCGGCGGCGGAAGCCGTACGCGAGCCCGTCAAGGACGGCTCCACCGCCGCGGGTCTGCCCAAGCGGGTACCGAGGGCCAACCTGGTCCCCGGCTCCGCCGACACCGCGGCGCCCAAGGGCGTCGCGCCCATGCCGGCGATCTCGCCGGAGCGGGTGCGCAACAGGTTCTCAAGCTTCCAGCAGGGCTTCAGAGCCGCACGTGACGACATCAGCGAGGGCCGCTACCCGGGCGGTCCGCGAACCGTTGATAGCAGGGAGGAGGACGAGTGAACGACCTGAGCCACGCGGCACGCGGAGTCGACTGGTTGATCACCGACTTCGTCAGCAACGTTCCCGGAGTCGCCCACGCGGTGGTGGTCTCTTCGGACGGCCTGCCGCTGGCGGCCTCCGCCGGATTCCCGACTGACCGCGCCGACCAGCTGGCCGCCATCGCCTCAGGCCTGATCAGCCTGACGCAGGGGGCGGCACGGGTCTTCGAAGGAGGACCCGTCGCCCAGACGATCGTCGAGATGCAGCGCGGGCTGATGCTGATCATGTCGATCAGCGACGGCTCCTGCCTCGCGGTGCTGGCCGCGCCCGACTGCGACATGGGCCTGGTGGCCTACCAGATGACGCTGATGGTGGAGCGTGCGGGACAGGTGCTCACGCCTGCCGTACGCGCCGAGCTCCGTGCGACCCAGACCAGGTGATGTAGTGACGGACCCCAGATGGAACCCCGGCGGCGGCTGGCAGCCACCGCAGCCCGCCCATGTCGAGCCCGCTTCGCCGGTCCGTCCATACGCCGTGACAGGCGGACGTACGGCGCCGCGGGTGAAGTTCGCGATGGAGGCCCTGGTCTCCTCCGCCACGGTGGAGCCGCGCGACCTGTCGCACATGCCGGAGTACGCGGCCATCAGCCAGCTCTGCCGCAGCGTCAGGTCGGTGGCGGAGATCTCGGCGCTGCTGCGGATCCCGCTCGGCGTGGTCAGGGTACTGATCGCGGACATGGCGACGGAGGGACTGGTACGGGTGCACCAGCCACAGCTCGACGCTGGAAAGCCCGACGTCAACCTGCTCGAAAGGGTGCTCAGTGGACTTCGCAGGCTCTAGCCAACAGATCGCCCCTGCCTGTGTCGGCGGTCACGAACCTCACATGGCGGTCTGATGAGCATGTTTCCGGTTGAACGCGGGCTGACCTCGACGAAGATCGTGGTGGCCGGCGGGTTCGGTGTGGGCAAGACCACGTTCGTGGGCGCGGTGTCGGAGATCCTGCCGCTCACCACGGAGGCGGTCATGACCGACGCGTCGGCGCACATCGACGACGTGTCGCTCACTCCGAACAAGACCACCACCACGGTGGCCATGGACTTCGGCAGGGTGTCGCTGGACAGGGACCTGATCCTTTATCTGTTCGGCACGCCCGGTCAGCACCGGTTCTGGTTCATGTGGGACGACCTGGTGCGCGGCGCCATCGGCGCGGTCGTGCTGGTCGACACCCGCAGGCTCGCCGACAGCTTCCCCGCGATCGACTACTTCGAGGAGGCGAAGCTGCCGTTCGTCGTCGGCCTGAACGGCTGGGACGGCCAGCAGGTCCACGCCGAGGAGGAGGTGCGCGACGCCCTCACGCTGTCGCAGCACATCCCGATCGTCAGGCTGGACGCACGCGCCCGCGACTCGGTCAAGAGCACGCTGATCACCCTGGTGGAGCACGCGTTGACCATCCGCATGGCCGTCCCCGGTCTCCAATAGCGGTTAGGCTGAGTCGCAAGACCACGCATATTCGCTTCGAGGACTGGCCAACCACGTGTTCGAGACGCTTTCCGACCGGCTGACATCGGTCTTCTCCTCCCTCCGATCCAAGGGTCGGCTGTCCGACGCCGACATCGACGCCACGGCGCGCGAGATCCGCATCGCGCTGCTGGAGGCCGACGTCGCGCTGCCGGTGGTCAAGGCTTTCGTCGCCCATGTCAAGGAGCGGGCCCGCGGCGCCGAGGTCTCCCAGGCGCTCAACCCCGCCCAGCAGGTCGTCAAGATCGTCAATGACGAGCTGATCGCGATCCTGGGCGGGGAGACCCGCAGGCTCCGCTACGCCAAGACGCCGCCGACCGTCGTCATGCTGGCCGGCCTGCAGGGCGCCGGTAAGACGACGCTGGCCGGCAAGCTGGCCAAGTGGCTGCGCGACCAGGGGCACGCGCCCATGCTGGTCGCCGCCGACCTGCAGCGGCCCAACGCGGTCACCCAGCTGCAGGTCGTGGGCGAGCGGGCGCAGGTCGCCGTCTACGCGCCGCAGCCCGGCAACGGCGTGGGCGACCCCGTCGCCGTGGCCAGGGAGTCCATCGACTTCGCCAGGCAGCGCCAGCACGACATCGTCATCATCGACACCGCCGGCCGCCTGGGCATCGACCAGGAGCTGATGAAGCAGGCCGCCGACATCCGCGACGCGGTCTCGCCCGACGAGGTCCTGTTCGTCGTCGACGCCATGATCGGTCAGGACGCGGTCACCACCGCGCAGGCCTTCATGGAGGGCGTCGGCTTCGACGGCGTCGTGCTCACCAAGCTCGACGGCGACGCCAGAGGCGGCGCGGCCCTGTCGGTGCGCCACATCACCGGCAGACCCATCATGTTCGCCTCGACGGGTGAGAAGCTCGAGGACTTCGACGCCTTCCACCCCGACCGGATGGCCTCCCGCATCCTCGACATGGGTGACATCCTCACCCTGATCGAGCAGGCGCAGAAGACCTTCGACGAGGAGCAGGCCGCCAAGATGGCGGGCAAGCTCACCTCGGGCGAGAACTTCACCCTCGAGGACTTCCTCGAGCAGATGCAGATGGTCCAGAAGATGGGGCCCATCAAGAACCTGCTCGGCATGATGCCCGGCATGGGGCAGATGCGCGACCAGATCAACTCCATCGACGACCGCGACCTCGACCGCATCGCCGCCATCATCCGCTCGATGACGCCCGCCGAGCGGCAGGACCCGAAGATCATCAACGGGTCGCGCAGGGCGCGCATCGCGAACGGCTCCGGCGTGTCCGTGACCGCGGTCAACAACCTGGTCACCCGCTTCTTCGAGGCGCAGAAGATGATGAAGCGCATGGCGGGGGGCATGGGCATCCCCGGCATGCCGGGCGGCAGGGGCAAGGCGGCCAAGGCCGCGCAGAAGAAGGCCAAGAAGGGGCGGCGCATCAGCGGCGACCCGCGCAAGGCGGCGCTGGGCAAGGCCAACTCCGCCGAGGAGAAGCCCGCCGTGGGCGGCGCGCTCGGCAACCTCGGCGCGCTGGGGGGGCAGCTCCCCAAGGGCATGGAGCTGCCGCCGGGCTTCGACCCCTCCAAGCTGAAGCTGCCGGGCCAGCAGTGATCTTCGGCAAGCGGGCACGAGTGGTCGTCGCGGTCCTCGTGCTCGCCATCTCGGCCCTCACCGTGCTGCAGCAGCTGGGCGTCAGTTTCCGCTGAAGTCCGTGTCGGGTTCGGCCACTGCCGTGGATCTGGCAGAATGACATGTTGGAACACCGTGACCAGGTGGGTGCCCTCTCATCTCCCGCCGGTCACGCCTGTCCCTCGGGCCGACACTCCGCCGTGCCCCACTCGGCGAGGCGAGGCTCACCCACGCTCTAATGCAGGAGAGACCACACCAGTGGCAGTCAAGATCAAGCTCAAGCGGCTCGGCATGATCCGCAACCCGCAGTACCGCATCGTCGTCGCCGACAGCCGCACCAAGCGTGACGGCCGGGCGATCGAGGAGATCGGTCTGTACCACCCGAAGGAGAACCCTTCGCTCATCACGATCGACGCCGAGCGCGCCGCTTACTGGCTGGGTGTCGGCGCGCAGCCGACCGAGCCGGTTCTCAAGCTGCTCAAGCTCACGGGCGACTGGCAGAAGTTCAAGGGCGAGCCCGCCCCTGAGCCGCTGAAGGTCGCCGAGCCGAAGGCCGACCGTCACGCCGTCTACGAGGCCGCGGCCAAGGAGGCGCTGTCCGGTGGCGACACCGGCACCTCCGCCACCACGCCGAAGAAGGCCAAGAAGAAGGAAGAGGCCGCGGAGCCCGCTGCTGAGGCGTCCGCTGAGACTCCGGCCGAGGCCTGACATGCTTGAGGAGGCCCTGGAGCACCTCGTGAAGGGCATCGTCGAGAATCCCGACGACGTCCGGGTCCGTGCCCGCCGCATTCGCAGCGGGCGCGTTCTCGAGGTCCGGGTCCACCCCGAGGACCTCGGCAAGGTCATCGGTCGCGGCGGCCGCACGGCCAAGGCGTTGCGCACCGTGATCAACGCCCTGGCTGACGGCAAGTACGTGCGGGTCGATCTGCTCGACCTGCACGAGACCGTCCGCTGACCGAGGAGTGTCGTGCCCCCACTGGCCTGGCCGGTGGGGGCCGTTTTTCGTGGAAGGTAGAACACGTGCAGCTAGTCGTCGGCAGGATCGGCCGCCCCCACGGGGTGCGCGGCGAGGTGACCGTCGAGGTCCGCACCGACGATCCTGACCTGCGCTTCGCCCCGGGATCGTCCCTGGCCACCGAGCCCGCCGCGCGCGGGCCGCTGTCGATCACCGGTCACCGCTGGCACAAGGGCATTTTGCTGGTGCGTTTCGAGGGCGTCTCCTCCCGCGAGGCCGCCGAAGACCTGCGCGACACCATGCTGGTCATCGATTCGGCAGACGTGCCGCCCTCCGACGACCCCGACGAGTTCCACGACCACCAGCTGATCGGGCTGTCCGTCGTCACCGTCGCCGGCGAGCCGGTCGGCGAGGTCACCGACGTCCTCCACCACGGCCAGGACCTCCTCGTCGTCCGGCGGGCGGGCGCCGACGAGGTCCTCGTCCCGTTCGTCAAGGCGCTCGTGCCCGAGGTCGACCCGGCCGGGGGCAGGATCGTCATCGATCCGCCGGAGGGCCTGCTGTCATGAGGCTCGACATCGTCTCGATCTTCCCCGAGTACTTCTCCCCGCTCGACGTCTCCCTCATCGGCAAGGCGCGCGAGCGCGGCACCCTCGACGTGCGGCTGCACCAGCTGCGCGACTGGACCCACGACGTCCACAAGACCGTCGACGACACCCCCTACGGCGGTGGCCCCGGCATGGTCATGAAGCCGGAGGTCTGGGGCGAGGCGATCGACTCGATCATCGGCGACGGCGCGCCCCGCATGGTGGTGCCCACCCCGAGCGGCCGCCCCTTCACCCAGGAACTGGCCCAGGAACTGGCCCACGAGCCGTGGCTGCTGTTCTGCTGCGGCCGCTACGAGGGCATCGACTCCCGCGTCATGGCCGAGTACGGCACGCGCCTGCGCGTCGACGAGGTCAGCATCGGCGACTACGTCCTGGCGGGCGGCGAGGTGGCCGTCCTGGTCATGGTCGAGGCGATCGGCAGGCTGCTGCCCGGCGTGCTCGGCAACGCCCACTCCGCGGTCGACGACTCCTTCGCCCCCGGCGCGATGCGCAACCTGCTGGAGGGGCCCGTCTACACCAAGCCGCCGGTCTGGCGCGGGCGCCAGGTGCCCGACGTGCTGCTGTCCGGACACCACGGCAAGGTGGCCAGATGGCGCAGGGACGAGGCGCTGCGCCGTACGATGAGGAACCGGCCCGACCTGGTCGAGGCGCTCGACGCCGCCGACCTCGACAAGCGCGACCGTGAGCTGCTGCTCTCGTTTCGCGCCGAGCCGGAAGATGTGGCAGACTGAATCGCTGGTGTGCCCGCCGTCGGCCACCTGATTCATCCAACCAGCAGGCGTGTCCCCCTCGTCGCAGCGCCATGGCGCTGCCGGGTGGACCTCCGCATGCTCGCGAAACGTTGAGGAAACGCTCTCATGCACACGAAGATCCAGGAGCTCGAGAAGGCCACCCTGCGCAGCGACGTCCCGGCCTTCCGCCCCGGTGACACGCTCGAGGTGCACGTCCGAGTGGTTGAAGGCAACCGCTCCCGCGTCCAGGTCTTCAAGGGCTTCGTGCTCCGCCGCCAGGGCAGTGGCGCCCGCGAGACTTTCACGGTCCGCAAGATCAGCTACAGCGTCGGCGTCGAGCGCACCTTCCCGGTCCACAGCCCGGTCATCGAGAAGATCACCCTCGTCACCCGCGGTGACGTCCGTCGCGCCAAGCTCTACTACATGCGCGACCTGCGCGGCAAGGCCGCCCGCATCCGCGAGAAGCGTGACAGCGTGCCCGCCGGCAAGTGAGTCCTCGCCCCACGGCCCCGTGACCAGCAGGTCACGGGGCCGTGGCGCTTTGCGCGGGCATTTCCTTCAGGTGAGGCGACCCAGGGGCGCGTGTGCACTCCGTGGGGTATGGCCTTCATCTAGGCTCATCAGCGATGAAAAGCGAGAGCCGGAACACGGCGGCCGCGTCCGCCAGGAAAAAAGGGTCGTTCTGGAAAGAACTCCCGGTGCTCGTGGTCATGGCGCTGGCGCTGGCTCTGATCGTCAAGACCTTCGTGCTCCAGGCGTTCTACATCCCGTCGGAGTCGATGGAGAACACCCTGCTGACCAACGACAGGGTCCTGGTCAACAAGGTCGTGTACCACACACGCGACGTCGAGCGCGGCGACGTCGTCGTCTTCTCCGGCACCGGCTCGTGGGATCCGGCCGCCCCCGCCAGGCCGCCCGCCCATCCCCTCGCCGCCGCCCTCCAGTGGCTGGGCACCGCCATCGGCGTCGTGCCGGGCACCAAGGACTACATCAAGAGAGTCATCGGGGTGGGCGGCGACACCGTCGCGTGCTGCGACGTCAAGGGGCGTGTCACGGTCAACGGCGTCGCGCTGGACGAATCCACTTACCTCTATCCTGGCAACGTGCCCTCCCAGAACTTCTTCACGGCCAAGGTGCCCGAAGGACGGCTCTGGGTGATGGGCGACCACCGGCAGGTCTCGCTCGACTCCCGCGAGCACACCTCCGGCCCCGGTGGCGGCTCGATCCCTGTCGACCAGGTCATCGGCCGGGCCTTCGTCATCATCTGGCCCCTGTCCAGGGCCACGACCCTGTCCATCCCCGAAACGTTCGCGCAGCCCGTCGGCGCTCTGGAGGGGGCCGCACCGGCCCTGGCCGGACTCGCGGGCTCCCTGCCGCTGTTCTGGCTGCGCCGACGCTGGCTTGCGAGGCGGTAGCCGTACCCCCATGGCAGTTGAAGAGAGCAACAAGCGCAAAGGCGGGCTCAGGGAGACGCTCTTCCTGATCGCGCTGGGCGTCGGCGTGGCGCTGCTGCTGCAGGCGTTCGTCGTGCGGTCGTTCTACATCCCCTCCGAATCGATGGAGAACACGCTCAGGATCGGTGACCGGGTGAGCGTCAACAAGCTCCACGGCGCCAGCGAGCGCGGCGACATCGTGGTCTTCGAGGGCTGGAACGGCGAAGACACCATCAAGCGGGTCATCGCGGTCGGCGGCGACAAGGTCGCGTGCTGTGACGCCAAGAAGCGCATCACGGTCAACGGGATTCCGCTCGACGAGAACTACCTGTTCCCCGACGACTTCCCCTCGGGGGAGAAGTTCTCCTACACCGTGCCCCAGGGCAAGCTCTGGCTCATGGGCGACCACCGCTCCGCCTCCGTCGACTCCAGGACCCACGTGCGCGAAGCCGGCGAATGGATCTCCGAGGACCAGGTGATCGGCCGGGCATGGGCCATCTACTGGCCGCTCTCGCACGCCACGATCCTCAGCCGGCCCGAGATCTTCGACAAGGTGCGGTGAGTCGCGGATGAGGCGTACGCTGCGTGTGTCATGTTTCGACCACGTCCTAGCGTTGTCCGGCGCGATTCCGGGCTCTACGCCTACGAGCGGGCGCTGGCGCGCAGGGGGTTGACCCCGATCGCCGGAGTCGACGAGGCGGGCAGGGGAGCCTGTGCGGGACCCCTGGTGGTGGCGGCCGTCATCCTCCGGCGGGAGATCCCCGGGCTGGCCGACTCCAAGCTGCTGGCGCCTGAGACGCGGTCGGCACTCTACGACAAGGTCATGGCCTCGGCCGAGGTCGCCGTCATCGTGATCCCCCCGGCCGAGATCGACGCGCGCGGACTGCACAAGTGCAACGTCACGGGAATGCGGCGGGCGGTGGCGCGGTTGCCGATGGTTCCCGGATACATCCTCACCGACGGCTTCCCGGTGCCCGGGCTGCCCGCGCCGTCGCTGGCCGTGTGGAAGGGGGACCAGGTAGCGGCCTGCGTCGCCGCCGCGTCCATCGTGGCGAAGGTGACGCGGGACAGGATCATGACGGAGCTGTCCTCGGACTTTCCCGAGTACGGCTTCGCGGAGCACAAGGGGTATGTGACTCCGGCCCATCGGCGGGCGTTGCGCGCGCACGGGCCGTGCTCCCACCACCGCTTCTCCTTCGTGACGGTGTCACGAACTTTCGTGGGGGAGAATGGAGTGGGGGCAGGAGTTGCCTGATCAGGCTGGAGGACCGGGATGAGCGCAGAGGATCTCGAGAAATACGAAACCGAGATGGAGCTGCAGCTTTACCGCGAATACCGTGATGTGGTCGGGCTGTTCACGTATGTCGTCGAGACCGAGCGGCGGTTCTATCTGACGAATTCGGTGGATCTCGACGTGCGGACGGCGGAGAACGGGGACGTGTTCTTCGACGTGAAGATGCAGGATGCTTGGGTTTGGGATATGTACCGGCCTGCACGGTTTGTTAAGAATGTACGGGTGGTGACGTTCAAGGATGTGAACGTCGAGGAACTCGCCAAGTCGGACCTGGAGATGCCCAAGGAGGGCTTCTCGGGCTAGGCGGCCGACTCCTCCTCGCTGCCGCTGGATCTCCCTGCGGCACATCGGGGAGGTTCGAGAGGCGCTGTCGCCTTCCCCTGGCGGCCGAGATGGGGTCGCTTTCCGCGGGCGGGGTCTCTGAGGTGTCGTTCCTGGTGGGTGGCGGGTATCTCTGAGCGATGGCGCGGGTCTTCAGGGGGGGCCAGGTCTGAGAGGCGGTGTCGTCTTTCCCGGGCGGGCGAGATGGGGTCGCTTTCCGTGGGCGGCGGGTTTCTGAGGTGTCGCTCTTGGTGGGTGGCACGTGTCTGAGCGATGGCGCGGGTCCTCGGGGGCGGCCAGGGTCTGGGAGGCGGTGTCGTCTTTCCCGGGCGGTCGAGATGGGGTCGCTTTCCGTGGGCGGCGGGTTTCTGAGGTGTCGCTGTTGGTGGGTGGCGGGTGTCTGAGAGATGGCGCCCGATCCTCGCGGGCGGCCAGGGTCTGGGAGACCGCGGCCCTCGGGTAAACAGCTGTGGCGCTCTATTGGGTGGTTGCGGGTGGCCTCTTCCCGACGTTCGCGGCCCTCGAGACCCCCGTGAATACCGGAACTTCTCCTGCCACCTGTCGATCGATCCAGCGGCCTCTCGCCTGCGAAGCGGCAGGACCGGCCCGTGCTCCAGCATGCCGGAAGCGCTGTACCCCCTCTCCGGCTGCCGGATCACACGCGCCGGGCGGGCACCTCACCCGGCACCGGCCACCGCTCGCTCGCCACGATGGAGCCCTTGCCCACCCGCCCGCACCGCGGACTCGGACCGGCCGGTCACCTGCCGACGCCCGAGGAACGGGCCGCTCACAGGCCCCGACCGACCGGTCGCCTGCTGGTTTCGACCCCTAAGCCCCTGGCCCGGGGACCTCCCGGCCACCCGCTGGTCCCGCCGGCCAACGTGCCCGTCATCTACCCGCGCTTCGGGACTTCCAGCAGTCCGCCCGCCCCCATTGGACTGTCCGCCCGCGCCGCTCTGCCAGTCCCCACCCTGCGCAGGGGCCGCTCGACCAGACCATCTCCGCCCTCATCCCTTCGCTCCGCCCCGGCTCCAGAACTCCCGGACACCCCCGACAAGCCTCCGTTATCCACACCCCGGTCACCGCCCCGCCGCCCCATCCACAGAACCCCGTTCGCCTCCTTCCACCCCACCCACCCTCCGGAAGAGTCACCACCGGAGGTGATCCCATGTCATCCAAAGACGAGCTGGGCAAACAAGGCGAGCAGATCGCCGTCGACTACCTGCGCGCCAAGGGCATGCAGATCCTCGACCGAAACTGGCGCTGCCGCCACGGCGAGATCGACGTCATCGCGGTAGACGGCACGAACCTCGTGGTCATCGAAGTCAAAACCAGGTCGGGCCGCACCCACGGCACCGCGCTGGAGGCCGTACGCCCCGCCAAACTGGCCCGCCTGCGCATGCTCGCCGCCACGTGGCTGGCCGCCCAGTCCCGCGGCTTCGACTGCGTCCGCGTCGACGTCATCGCCCTGGAACGGATCGGCGGCGACTTCGCGCTGCGCCATGTACAGGGGGCGATCTAGATGGCGGTCGCGCGCACCCGCAGCGTCACCCTCATCGGCGTCGCCGGCCGCAGCGTCGAGGTCGAGGCCGACGTCGGCAGCGGCCTGGCCGGCATCCACCTCATCGGCCTGCCCGACACCGCGCTGAGCGAGGCCCGCGACCGGGTGCGCTCAGCGATGGTCAACAGCCACTACCCCTGGCCCGACGCCCGCATCACCGTCAGCCTCTTCCCCGCCAGCCTCCCCAAGCGTGGAAGCCAGTTCGACCTGGCCATCGCCATCGCGATCCTGGGCGCGGCGGGCGCCGTACCGGCCGACCGGATCGCGGAGCCGTTCTTCCTCGGCGAACTGGGGCTCGACGGACGGCTCCGCGCCATTCGAGGCGTGCTGCCCTCGGTGCTCGGCGCGGTGCGCAGCGGCGGCGCCACCGTGGTCGTCCCCGCCGCGAACGCCGCCGAAGCCGCCCTCGTCCCCGACGTCACTGTGGTGCCCATCACCGACCTGCGCCAGCTCGTGGAATGGTTGCGCCGAGGCGACGCGCCACCGCGCTACATCCCGACCCCCGACCCCTCAGCTGCAACAGACGCGTCTCCCGTACGGCATGCACACGAGCAGCACCGCCTCCGCCCCACATCGTCAGGCGTGTCCCGTCCATCCGGCGGCTCCGCACGAACGCTCGCCGATCACTCGCCGGACGCCACCTCAGACGACGGCACGCCGTCCTCGTCCGGATACGTCGTGGGCACCGCCTCAAGCGGTCCGCTCACCGGCCCGGACCCCGGTGTCGACCTGTCCGACGTGGTCGGGCAGCCGTTGGGCCGCCGCGCCCTCGAAGTGGCCGCCGCCGGAGGCCACAACCTCTGGATGCTCGGCCCGCCCGGCACGGGCAAGACGCTCCTGGCCGAACGCCTGCCCACGCTCCTGCCCGACCTCGAGATCGACCATGCCCTGGAGGTCACCGCCATCCACTCGATCGCCGGAGTCCTGCCGCCCGACAGCCCGATGATCAGCCGTCCGCCGTTCGTGAACCCTCACCACACGGCGAGCATCGCCTCGGTCGTCGGCGGCGGCAGCAGCGTGGTCCGCCCTGGCGCCGTCTCCCTCGCCCACCGCGGCACCCTCTTCCTCGACGAGGCGCCGGAATTCCCGAGACACGTCCTGGATTCGTTGCGCCAGCCGTTGGAAGCAGGGAAGGTGACCGTGTCACGATCGGTGGGCACCGTCACCTTCCCGGCGAAGTTCACGCTGGTCCTGGCGGCCAACCCGTGCCCGTGCGCGCAACCAGCCGGCTCGGGCGAGTCCTGCCGCTGCTCGCCCGCCGTACGGCGCCGCTACCTGGCCAGGCTGTCCGGACCGCTCCTCGACCGCATCGACATGAAGATCACAGTGGCCCGCTCCAGCCGGCGTGAGCTCATGGCCGACCGCCAGTTCGTCGAGACCAGCAAGGTCGTCGCCGAACGCGTCAGGCTCGCCCGCGAACGTGCCGCCGAACGCCTGGCCGACACCCCCTGGCGAACGAACGCCGAGATCCCCTCAGCGGCTCTCCACTCCGACTTCCGTCCGTCCGACCATGCCATGCGCCCGATGACGGCCTGTCTCGACTCGGGCTCGCTCAGCGCCCGCGGGCTCGACCGTGTCGTACGGGTGGCTTGGACGATCACGGACCTCGCCGGCAAAGACCGTCCTGGAACCGACGAGACGGCTGCCGCCCTGGCCATGTGGCTCGGCGTCGGCTGACACCTTCCGCCGCCGTCCTGAAGTCGCCCCGAGCCAGCTGCGGTTAGCGGGCACCGCCGCCACTGCAGCAACACCGCCACCTCGTCACACGGGCTCACTGAGCCCACCACACGCCATTCGGAGCGTCATTCTGCCGGTAGCAGCGACGCTCTCCGGCACTTCCACCCACACCACCAGGGAGCACGCCGATATGAGCAGCCCCACCCCCTCGACCCCGGACGGCGAGGACCCCTCGCGGACCCATCGCGACGAAGAGGCGCCAGGCAGGCCACTTTCGACCGATCCGGTGTGGCGTGAGCCGCCCAAGCCCTCACCACCACCGAACCCCACCCCGACCGCATCAGCGCCACATGCCCACACGCCCACAGTCCCCGCGCCATCCACATCACCGTCATGTGCCCACACACCGACAGCCCCCGCGCCATCTGAGGAACCATGGCCAGATCTCACGCGGCCATCCGGGGCAAGGTGGCCGGACCTTACGCGGCCATCTGAGGGAACGTGTCCGGACCTTGCGCAGCCATCTGAGGGAACGTGGCCAGATCTCACGCTGTCATCCGAGGGAACGCAGCCCGACCATACGCAGCCATTCGTGGGGACGTGGTCAGATTCCACGCGGCCATCCGGAGGACCGCGGCCGAATCTCACGCGGCCATCCGGCGGAACATCACCAGAGCTCACGCCCCTCGGCCTGCCTGCTCGCACCCCTGGAGGTTCGACGCTCCCACCCTCGACCGAGCGCACACTGACCGAGCGCACGCTGTCAGACCCCGCGCTGCCGAACGATTCGTCGTGTCTCACACCGGCATCCCATCCCGCGGGGACGGACCCGCTTCCCGCGACTCCGCCGTCGCCTGGCGGCCTGGACGCCACGCCCCCATCCCCACCCACCGCCGGCCAGCACGCCGTCCCGGTAACACCCGAATCCGAGTCCACCAGGACTCCCGCTACGGATGAGGCGTCTCCGCAACCGATGGCCGCTTCCGTCACCGCGAGTCACGCCGAACTCGTGGCACGCCCACGGGAAACACCACGCTCCCAGGGACTGCCCTGTTGCGGGGAAGCACCGTGCTCGGGAGAAGCCCCGAGCTCGGGGGAAACGTCGAGCTCCCGGGGAGCGTCGAGCCTCGACGGAATGCCACGCTCTGGGGAACGGCCGCAGTCCGGGGAAGCGCTGCCTTGTGGGGAAGGGCCGTGCTCCAAGGATGGGCCACGCGCAGGTGAGGTGTCGTGCCACGGGGATGGGCCATGCGTGGGTGAAGTGTTGCGCTCTGAGGAATGGCCACGCGAAGGCGAAGTGTCGTACTCCGAGGAAGGGCCACGCTGGAAAGAAGTGCCGTGCCACGAGGAAGCGCCTGGCCTCAAGGAAGCGGACGCGACGCCTGCCGTACTCGTGACACCCCTGCTAGGCGACCACGCACCGGACGGCATGTCAGAAGGCAGCCCACTGCCGGCCGCCGCCGGCCCATCCTCACCCCATACATGCGCGCATCCGCAGCCCCCGATCGCGCACGCTGACCGCCAAGAGACCCTGGCCAGGGCGGCGCTCATGCGCGCGGCGGACATCGGCGATCCCATCATGGGCCGTCTCGTCCGCTCGCAGGGGGCCGGCGCAGCCGTTGAGGCCATCCTCAAAGGTGCCCTGCCCGAGGACTTCGTCGCCGGCGAAAGGCTCCACGACCACGCGCCGACCCGTGTCGCCGAACTGCACCGGCGCTTCCAGGCTTGGCGTGCTCGCCTGGAGATCGCCGATCCAGCCGTGGACCTCGAAACAGGGCATCGTGCCGGAGCGCGACTCGTCATCCCAGGCTCGACCGAGTGGCCCACCCAGCTCGACGCGCTCGGGCACAGCCGCCCACTCGGCCTGTGGGTGCACGGCTCGGCCGACCTGCGCTTCTCCTGCCTGCGTTCGGTGGCCATGGTCGGGGCGCGGGCCGCCACCGCGTACGGCGTACACGTCGCGGCCGAGTTCGGTGTCGCGCTCAGCGAGGCGGGATGGACCGTCGTCTCAGGCGGCGCGTACGGCATCGACGGGGCCGCGCACCGCGGAGCCCTGGTCGGCGACGCTCCGACCATCGCTGTTCTCGCCTGCGGCACCGACATCTGCTACCCGAGCGGCCACCACGAGCTGTTCGCGGCAATACGCGAAAAGGGCGCCGTGGTGAGCGAGTGCCCTCCCGGCGTGCATCCCACAAGAGCGCGCTTCCTCATCCGCAACCGGTTGATCGCCGCTTTGTCCCGTGGAACGCTCGTCGTCGAGGCCGCCATCCGCAGCGGCGCGCTCAACACGGCGGGACACGCGGTCTCTCTCGGTAGATATCTGGCCGCGGTGCCAGGCCCGATCACCTCCGAGATGTCGATCGGCTGCCACAAGCTGATCCGCGACCGCAACGCCGTCTGCGTCACCACGCCCGAAGAGCTGATCGAGCTGGTCGGTCTGATCGGCGACGACATCGCGGTGCCGGCCCGCGGGCCCGTGCTGCCCCGCGACGCGCTGAACGAGCCCACCCGGCGCGTCCTCGACGCCGTCCCGAGCCGTGGGGGCGCGGGGCCCGCCTCGATCGCCGTCTCGGCTGGTGTCGATCTGACCACGGCGTTGAGCTGCCTGGGCGGCCTCGCCGCAGCCGGCTACGTGGAACGTGTCCCCAAGGGCTGGAGACTGCGCAGAGGCCAACCGTGATGACGGCTGCGGCGGTGACGGACGCGGAGCTTGGAGCTGCAGGCCGCCGGTGACGGTCGTTGGGATTGCCTTCGCTGGTGTGACGGAGTTCGGTGGCGGCCGTGCCGACGGAGAGGTGCGCTCAGGGCGCGCGGACACCGTCGCCAGTGATGAACGGCCCTCGCAAGGCAAGTCACCGGTGATGAACGGCCCTCGTAAGGCAAGCGGAGGGCCAGCCGGGTATGTCCGCGGTGAAGGGGGATCATGGATGGCAGGCGAGGGCATAAGAAACACGGGCTGAGGCATGCAGGCCAGCCCGGTCAAGAAACACGGGTTGAGGCATTCCAGGCCAGCCCGGTGAGGGAGCGGCGGTATGACAGACGGCGACGAGGTACTGGCCGAGTTCGAGAAGCATCTGCGCTTCGAACGGGATCTTTCGCCGCACACCGTTCGTGCCTATCTGTCTGACATAGCCTCCTTGCTCGCGCACCTGGACCTTGGGATGGCCGGGCTCGATACGGCAGCGCTGCGCGAGTGGCTGGCCGAGCAGCACGCCGCAGGTCTGTCGCGGGCGACTCTGGCGCGGCGTACGGCATGCGTGCGCACGTTCACGGCCTTCGCGCATAGGCGCGGATGGTTGCCTGACGATCCCGGCCTGCTCCTGGGCAGTGCGAAGGCGGCGAGGTCGCTGCCCGCCGTACTCGATCAAGAGCAGGCGCAGGCCGTCCTGGACGTGCCGCCGCAGTCGAGCGAGCCCAAAGACCTACGGGACCAGGCCGTCTTGGAGCTCCTTTACGCGACTGGTGTCAGGGTGAGCGAGCTGTGCGCGCTGGACGTTGACGACGTCGACAGGGACCGGAACGTGATCCGGGTTCTCGGCAAGGGACGAAAGGAACGGACCGTGCCGTTCGGGCTGCCCGCGCTGCGGGCGGTGGACCGGTGGTGCGTGCACGGGCGTCCGCTCTGGATCAGGGAGGGAACCGGCCCGGCGCTGTTCCTCGGAGTGCGCGGTGGACGGCTGGACGCGGGCACCGTACGGCGGATCGTCCACGCCCGGCTGGGAAGCGTCGACGGGGTGCCGGACATGGGACCGCACGGCTTGCGGCACACGGCAGCCACACACCTGCTGGAGGGTGGGGCAGATCTGCGGAGCGTGCAGGAGTTGCTGGGTCACGCCTCGTTGAACACGACGCAGATCTACACGCACGTGTCGATCGAGCGGCTGCGGGCGGCTTACCGGCAGGCTCATCCGCGCGCGTGAAACCGGTGTTTGGTCAGGTGGATCAGGCCAGTCCGTTGGTGAGCTCGTCTGTGCGTGGCTGACGGTAGGTAGCCGGGGATGGGTGGTTGGCGGGGGCTCGGCTGTGCGAGGACTGGTGGCCTGCGACGGTGGACTGGTGGCTGGCGACGGTTGGTCAGTGAGGCGTCCCCGGCTGGTGAACGGGCGCTAGGTCATGTGATTTCGGGTCGTTACTTGCTGGGCTCCGGTGGACTCGTCTGTGGGTGGTCGGCGGTGGGTGGCGGGCGGTGGAGGTGTGGCGGCGGCTCAGGAGGTTGAGGAACTCGCGGGCGGGGTCGGCCAGTGGGGGAGCAGGCGGATGGGGCCCAAGCCGAGCAGTAGCAGGGGGTCGAGATAGCGGAACTCGCGGCGGAGTCCCCAGTGGAGGCAGGTTGTGATGCAGTGCCACGAGGTGGGTTCGATGACGCCGAGTTCGTCGCCCGTGGACACGGTCTGGCCGCGGCGCACTGACGCTCGCACGGGGAGATAGGTCGTCCGCAGACCGCCTGGGTGCTGGATGCTGACGACGCCGCGGCCGGCGAGGGGACCGGCGTAGGTGACCGTACCCGGGCCTGCCGCACGGACCCGTGCCCCAGGCGAGGCTGCGAGGTCTACGCCGCGATGTCCGGCGTGCCAGGGCTCGGGCGGTGGGCTGAAGCGACGGATGACCACAGGGCGACCGTCGAGGGGCCAGCGCCAGAGTGGTTGGTCGGCGGTGGGTGTGGGCGGCAGGAACGGATTCGCTGTTGCGGGTGGAAGTCGCGGGAGCGAGTTGGCAGCCGTGATGGGGGGTTGTGCGGCCGGGGCGGCTGTCGCGGGTGGGGGGTAGTGAGACGGATCCGCCGCTGTGAGTGGCGGCGACCCGAGCGGATCAGTGGCCGTGAGTGAGTCGTTCGACGGGCGGCGGGCGGCTGCGAGTGGATTGTCCGGGGGGCGATAGGCGGCCGGTGAAGACGGGTGGGTGGCGGAAGGTGAGTCAGCTGGGGAGCGGTGGGTGGCGGAAGGTGAGTCAGCTGGGGGGCGGTGGGTGGCGAAGGGTGAGTCATCTGAGCGGTGGTGAGTGGCGGAAAGTGAATGCTCTGAGAGGCCGTGTGGGGCGGTGACCGAGATCGGTGACTGCGGGTGGGTGGCGGTCAGCGAGTCGGGCGAGGGCAAGTGGATTGGCGTGAGTGACGGGTGGGGAGGCGGGTCGGTGATGGTGGGTTGTTGCCGTGCCGTCTGGGCGCTTGTGGTGGGTGAGGGATATTCGACCTTGTCCGGAATCGGAGGCCAGGCGATCAGTCCAGCGATCTTGTGACCAGGGGTTGCGCGCAGAGCTGGGGTGTTAGTTCCGGGTTGTGGGGCGGGTCGAGGCGGCCAGTTCGGTAGTGAGGAAGGCGGAGACGGGGCGGCCGGAAGGGTGTGTGTCAGGACCAGGACGGCAGTCGCGCGAGAGGGGGTGAGGGCGAGGGCGGCCAGCGTGAGGGCGGTGGCGACGATGACCGCGAGGATGGCCTTCAAGGCCCGCGCTGACGGGCGGATGCCACGCCGTGACGTGAGATCCGGGGCTTGACGGTGGGCAGCTCTGAGGAGCTTGCGCGGGGTGACGGGCAGCATGCGGCTCAGCGTCGTCGGTGGTGCCGGGGTCGGTTGGGGGCGAGTGAGATTCTGTGGAAAAGCGGCGGGGCTACTCGGCTGCCTGTGGATCGTGCCTCGGGCGGAGCCTGGAGCTGGCTACTCTCATCCGGCCGGCAGCCAACCACCTTCCTCACTGGATGAGCCAGGAGTTGGATGGCTGCCGGGCAGCCATTCACGCTCCTCACTGGGTGAGTCAGCAGTCGGATGGCTGCCGGGCAGCCAATCACGCTCCTCACCGGGTGAGCCAGGAGTCGGATGGCTGCTCGGAGTGAGGCCGAGGGTCAGTGCCCAGGCTCAGTGCTGAGAACTGCTGCATATTTGTGAAGGCGCGCGATTTCGTGTCGATGGCTGCCGCCGAACCGGCGTGTACGGCAGGAGGCCGACTCCCCTCGTAGGCTGAATCTCGCACGCGACGGACAGGAGGCCGAGGTGGCAGAGACGACGCTGACCGAGCCGATGGTGGCCGAGGTGATGGCCGAGCTGGCCGAGCTCGAGGACCCGAGGGCACGCGAGGTGAACGAGAAACACGGTGACGATCACGGTGTTAACCTCGGCAAGCTGCGCGCGCTCGCGAAGCGGTTGAAGACGCAGCAGGAGCTCGCGCGCCAGCTCTGGGAGACGGGTGACACCGCGGCGAGACTGCTGGCGCTCCTGATCTGCCGCCCGAAGGCGTTCGAGCGTGACGAGTTGGACGCCATGGTGCGCGAGGCGCGCACACCCAAGGTGCACGACTGGCTCGTGAACTACGTGGTGAAGAAGAACCCGCACTCCGAAGAGCTGCGTCTTGCCTGGTCCGCCGATCCGGATGCAGTGGTCGCGAGTGCCGGCTGGGCGCTGACCACCGAACGCGTGACGAAGAAGCCCGAGGGCCTCGACCTCGCAGGGCTGCTCGACGTCATCGAGGCGGAGATGAAAGACGCCCCGGATCGCCTGCAGTGGGCGATGAACCACTGCCTGGCGCAGATCGGGATCGAGCACGCCGAACATCGCGCCCGTGCGATGGACATCGGTGAGCGCCTGGAGGTGCTCAAGGACTACCCGACTTCCCCGGGCTGCACGTCTCCGTTCGCGCCCATCTGGATCACCGAGATGGTGCGCCGACAGCACGACAAGTAGGACGGTTCGCGCGCTCACGCTCGTGCCACTACTCCCTCGGAACGCGGCACCCGATGCGAACCGGCCGTGAGGGGCCTCACGTCGCCTACCGCGTGGAGACCACGCCGGGCCTACCTGAGTCGCGGGCGTACCCGAGCACGTCGGGCGTACCCGAGCACGTCGGGCGTACCCGAGCACGTCGGGCGTACCCGAGCACGTCGGGCGTACCCGAGCACGCCGGGCGTACCCGAGCACGCCGGGCCTACCAGAGCACGCCGGGCCTACCAGAGTCGAATGAAGTGACCTGGCTGCTCGTCGCGGTGCAGACGTGTGACCAAGCTTCGAGACGGTTGGTCCGTCAGTCGAGAATTCTTGAGGAGGGTCACTCAGGAGACCTCTGACTGATGTGAAGGCCGGCCCGGAGACCGCTCGATGAGGCGCAGCGCACAGAGCGGCGGTTCCAGGAACCACCGTGGGGACCCGGGCGGGCGCGGCCGGTGTCATGCTGGCGGTCGATCGAGTGAAGGGACGGCGCCGGATGAAGCTCGAAGGACCTCGACTGACGTTGCGCGAGGCCGTCCCGGCTGACGAGCCGAGGCTGCGGGCGATCGTCGCCGCCCCGGAGGTGGCCAGGTGGTGGGGGGAGGTGGACGACTTCGACGGCATGCTGGCCATCACCCTGGACGGCGAGGTGATCGGCGCCGTCCAGTACGACGAGGAGGACGACCCGCAGTACCGTCACGCGGGCATCGACATCTTCCTGGCCCCCGAGCACCACGGTCGCGGCTACGGGAGCGAGGCCGTCCGGACGCTGGCCAGGTGGTTGATAGGGGAGCGGGGTCATCACCGGCTCACGATCGATCCCGCCGCGCACAACGCCGCCGCGATCAGGGCGTACGAGAAGGTGGGGTTCAGGCGGGTGGGCGTGATGCGGGCCTACGAGCGCGATCCGGCCACGGGCGTCTTCCATGACGGTCTGCTGATGGATCTGCTGGCCGGGGAGCTGACGTGACGGCGGCGGCGCTGATCGCCGATCTGGGCGCGCGGCTGGGTGTCGGCCTGCCGGGCGTTCGTGTCACCGATGACGGTTCGCGGCTGCCGTCCCGCTATCCGGTGGAGGTGGCGGCCGCCGTGTCGGTGGGGGCGGCCACCGCCGCTGCCGCCGCCATGCGCGGGGTGGGGGCCGAGGTCGATGTGCGGGAGTCGCTGGCCGCGTTCCTGGACGAGCGGCTGTTCACGATCGACGGCGCGACGAAGGATCTGTGGTCACCGCTGTCGGGCGACTACCGGACGGCCGACGGCTGGGTCAGGCTGCACTGCAATTTCGACCATCACCGCGATGCCGTCTTCCGGGCGCTGGGCACGCAGGACGTCCGGCGGGCGTGCGCGGGCCGTACCTCGCGGGAGGTCGAACGGGCAGTGACCGGGGCGGGCGGGTGCGCGGCGGCGCTGAGGACGCCGGAGGAGTGGCGGCGGGACCCGAGGGCGCGCGCCGTGGCGGAGCTGCCGCTGGTCCGGCTCACCAGGGTGGGGGACGGCCCGGCCCGTGGCGGGGACGCGCCCAGGGTGCTCGACCTCACCAGGGTCATCGCGGGACCGGTGGCGACCAGGACACTCGCCGCCCACGGCGCGGACGTCCTCAAGGTGAGCACGCCCCGGCTGCCCGAGGTCGACGGGCTGGTGATCAGTACGGCGTTCGGCAAGCGCTGGTGCCACCTCGATCCGGCCACGGAGGCGTTCGCACGGTTGGCGGGCGCGGCCGACGTGGTGGTGAGGTCGGTACGGCCCGGCGCGCTCGGCGTGGTCGACGAGCTGGCGCGACGCACGCCCGGCCTGATCACCGTGGACATCACCGCCTACGGGCGCACGGGCGGTCGGGGGTTCGACAGCCTGGTGCAGATGGCCACCGGGATCGCGTGGGGGGATCCGCCGCGTCCGCTGCCCGCGCAGGTGCTCGATCACGCGACCGGGTATCTGGCCGCGTTCGGGGCGATGGCGGCGCTGCTGAGAAGGCGGGTGGAGGGCGGCTCGTGGCGGGTGGAGCTGAGCCTGGCCAGGACCGCCCAGTGGCTGGACGAGCTGCGCCGCATGGCGGCGGCCGGGTCGTTCCCCGGATGGTGGGAAGCGGCGCCCGGCCGCGCGGGAGACCGGCCGACCGGCACCGGCGAGATCGAGGTCGGCGACCTCATGGCGGAGATGGACAGCTCCTTCGGCAGGCTCGGGTACGTGCTCCCGCCGGGCCGTGTCGGCGGTCGCCGGCCCGGTTGGGCGACGCCGCCGCCGCGGCCGGGTGAGCACGGCGCCGAGTGGCTCATCCGCCCGTCCTGATCTTGGTGATCGCGCTCTCTCGCAGGGCGGCGCTCAGCACCGGGTCGGGTTCGGGCGCCGGCAGGGCGCCAGGACGCGGACGGTGGGGGCGCAGCGGGGACCGCCAGATCCACAGCCCCGCCAGGGCGGTGCCGCCGGCGCAGATCAGGATGACCACCCGCAGGCCGACCACCTCGGCCAGCAGGCCGCCCGTGATGCCGCCGAACGCGAGCACGCCGTGGATGGCGAAGGTCATGGTCGCGTTGACGCGCCCCATCATGTCGGCGGGCGCCTCGCGCATGGTGATGACGTTCGTGCAGGTGCCGAGGGAGACGACGATGGCCCCGATGAGCAGTCCCGTCGTGGCCATGACGGGGATCGTGACCTGCGGCGGGCCGCCGACCAGCCCGACCGTCAGCATGTCGAAGGGGAAGAGCAGGACCGCGTAGAGCATCACCCTGTTCTCGCCGAAGCGCCGGGCGAGCCTGGCGGTCGCCCAGGCGCCGATCAGGCCGCCGATGCCGGAGACCGCGGTGAGGGCGCCGATCATGCCTTGGGGGATCCGCAGGACCTGGAGCATGTAGAGGATCACGACGGCGATGTAGGCCATGGCGAAGAAGTTCAGCGTGACGCCGGTGGCCAGGATCGCGCGCAGCACGGGATGGCCGACGCTGAGGCGCAGGCCCTCGACCGCGTCGCGCCACATGCCGCGCGACGCGCTCGGCTCGTGGTCCTCGGGGGTGCGGATCGAGCGCAGCATCAGCGCGGAGGCCAGGAACGACACCCCCTCGGCCAGGACGGCGAGCGGCGCCGTGAGCACCTGGACCAGCAGTCCGGCGAGCCCGGGTCCGGCGATGGAGGCGACGGAGTAGGAGGCGTGGAAGCCGGCCATCGCCTCGGTCCGCTGCGAGGCGGGGACGACGACGGCCAGGTGGGGGAAGTTCGCCGCCCTGAACACGACGCTTGCCGTACCGATGACGAGAGAGACGGCGATCAGCAGCGGGACGCTGAGCGTGCCGGTGACCCACGCGAGGGGGACCAGGAGCGCCGCCGCGGCGGCGACCAGCTCGCAGGCGATCATCAGTGGCCGGTGCCGCCTGAGCCGGTCGGCCAGCGCGCCCGCGTGCAGGCCGAACAGCAGCGTGGGCACGGAGGCCGTCGCGGCCAGGAGCCCCATCTGGGCGGGTGAGGCGGCTAGCAGGGTGACCGCGGTGAGCGGGACGGCGAGCTTGGAGACCTCCGATCCGGTGACGGAGGCGGTCCTGGCCGACCAGAGCAGGCGGTAGTCGCGCTGCCGGTGGAGCGGCGGTAAATCCTGAAGGGTTTGCTTCACAACTGTGAAAGTAACCCTTCATAAGTGTGAAGGCAAGCCTTCAGGTATCGTCGTGACGTGACCAAGGAAGCGCGCCCGCTGCTGAGCGACCCCAAGGCGATGCGCGCGCTCGCGCACCCGGCTCGCCTGACCATGCTCACCGAGCTGATGTGGCGCAGGACGGCCACCGCGACCACCCTCGCCGAGGTCGTCGGCGTCTCCCCGAGCGCCGCCAGCTACCACCTGCGCATGCTGGAGAAGTACGGCTTCGTGCGCGACGCGCCCGCCAGCGAGGACGGCAGGGAGCGCCTGTGGGCCGTCGAGCCGGGCGGCTTCTCCTTCGGGTACGAGGACGACGACCAGCACGGCGTCCGTGAGGCCAAGCGGCTGCTCGCCGACGCGATCGCGGCCGACAAGGAGCGCGAGGCCAGGCGGGCGATGGACGCGGCGCCCACCGAGCCGGAGGAGTGGCGCGACGCGACGTTGTTCCAGCGCTCGCACCTGCTGATCACCGCGGCCGAGATGAAGGAGCTGGGCGAGCGGATCGAGGAGCTCGTGCGCCCCTACACCACCGCTCGGACCGGCGCGCCGGAGGAGGCTCGCCACGGCGAGATGCACCTGTCGCTCTTCCCCCGGGCCTCCAGGTCCGTCCCAGGCCTGCCGACCGAGGACCACGACGCGGACTGACACGCCGGTCGGGCCGGGGATCATGGTGGGGGCTGACACGCTCCGTCATGCCTGTCGCCGGTCGGCCGGCCGTGGACGACGACGTGAAGTGACGTGCGCCGACGGCCGGAGCGGTCAGGCCGGGGCTCCCCGCAAGGTATGCTTTTCGGTGGCCTGTCAGCGACAGGCCGACTTCGCATGCCCCGTCGCGAACCGTTCCTTCGGTCCGGACGAGAGTCCGGCAGGAGCGAGAGCGGGGCATCAGGGCGGCAGGCCACACGGCTGCCGCGCACAACCGAGAAACTGGAGGACCAGCAGATGGCCCCCGTCGTCACCATGCGACAGCTCCTCGAGAGCGGCGTTCACTTCGGCCACCAGACCCGCCGGTGGAACCCGAAGATGAAGCGCTTCATCTTCACCGAGCGCAACGGCATCTACATCATCGACCTGCAGAAGTCGCTGTCGTTCATCGACCGCGCCTACGACTTCGTCAAGGAGACCGTCGCCCACGGCGGCACGATCCTGTTCATCGGCACGAAGAAGCAGGCCCAGGAGGCCATCGCCGAGCAGGCCGGCCGCGTTGGCATGCCGTACGTCAACCAGCGCTGGCTGGGTGGCATGCTCACCAACTTCTCCACCGTGCACAAGAGGCTCCAGCGTCTGAAGGAGCTCGAGGAGCTCGACTTCGACAACGTGGCCGGCTCGGGGCTCACCAAGAAGGAGCTCCTCATGCGCCGCCGCGAGAAGGAGAAGCTCGAGCGCACGCTCGGCGGTATCCGTGACATGGGCCGCGTGCCCAGCGCGGTGTGGGTCGTCGACACCAAGAAGGAGCACATCGCGATCTCCGAGGCCAAGAAGCTCGGCATCCCGGTCGTCGCGATCCTCGACACCAACTGCGACCCTGACGAGGTCGACTACCCGATCCCCGGCAACGACGACGCCATCCGCGCCGTCGGCCTGCTGACCAGGGTCGTCGCCGACGGTGTCGCCGCCGGTCTCATGGCTCGCTCCGGCGCCGCCCGCGGTGACGAGAAGCCCGCCGCCGCCGAGCCGCTGGCCGAGTGGGAGCGCGAGCTCATCGAGCAGGGCTCGGGCGAGCAGAAGGTCGACGAGGTCGCCGCCCCTGCCGACGAGGTTGCCGCTCCCGCTGACGAGGCTGCCGCCCCCGTCGAGGAGGCCGCCGCCCCCGCCGAGGCTCAGGCCGCCGCCGAGGGCGAGACCGAGCAGGCCTAAGGGCTTGCGAGGGTACGGCTCGCGCCGGCCGCGCGAGCCGTACCCCCCGCCGGTGGTCGCACCGGCACCGAGGCTTTCCGGGTCCAACCCGATCCACGACGACATCCCACGAGGAAAAGCACATGGCTTCCGTGAACATGGCCGACGTCAAGCGGCTTCGCGAGCTGACCGCCGCCGGCATGATGGACTGCAAGAAGGCGCTGGAGGAGTCCGAGGGCGACTTCGACCGCGCCGTCGAGCTCCTGCGCCTCAAGGGCGCCAAGGACGTCGGCAAGCGCGAGGCGCGCACCGCCTCCAACGGCCTGGTCGCGCTCAAGCAGGAGGGTGACTCCGCCGCCGCGCTGCTCGAGCTCAACTGCGAGACTGACTTCGTCGCCAAGGGCGAGCGCTTCCAGGAGCTGGCGGCCCAGGTCGTCGCGCACATCCTGGCCACCAAGCCCGCCGACGTCGACACCCTGCTCGCCTCCACCCTCGACGGCAAGTCCGTCAAGGAGCTGCTCGACGAGGCCAACGCCGCGCTGGGCGAGAAGATCGAGATCCGCCGCTTCGCCGTGCTCGAGGGTGGCTACATCGGCGCCTACATGCACAAGACCGACCCGCAGCTCCCGCCGGCCGTCGGTGTGCTCGTGCAGCTCGACAAGCCCAACGCCGACGTCGTCAAGGACGTCGCGCAGCACGCCGCCGCCATGGCGCCGAAGTACCTCGACGCCGAGGCCGTTCCCGCCGAGGTCATCGAGAAGGAGCGCGCGCTCTTCGAGGAGATGACCCGCGAGGAGGGCAAGCCCGAGGCCGCCATCGCCAAGATCGTCGAGGGTCGCGTCAACGGCTGGTACAAGGACTTCACGCTGCTGCAGCAGGCCTTCGTCAAGGACAACAAGAAGACGATCGCCAAGTACGCCGAGGAGAACGGCGTCGAGGTGCTCGCCTTCGTCCGCTTCAAGGTCGGCCAGGCTTAGTCTCGAGGTGGGAGGCGCGTACCGTCTCCCAACCGCTCTACCAGAACCACCACCCGAGGAGGCCGCCGCCGTGCAGGAGAACCAGGAGCCCGTCGCGCCGGCGGCTTCGTCGTACAAGAGGGTCATGCTGAAGTTGTCCGGCGAGGCGTTCGCCGGCGGCGAGCCCATGGGCATCGATCCGGAGGTGGTCGGTCACGTGGCCGACTCGATCGCCGAGGCGGTGCGCGAGGGCGTCCAGGTCGCCGTCGTGGTCGGCGGCGGCAACATGTTCCGCGGCGCCGCCCTGTCCGCGGGCGGTCTCGACCGCGCCAGGGGCGACTACATGGGCATGCTGGGCACGGTCATCAACTGCCTGGCGCTCCAGGACTTCCTTGAGAAGCGCGGCATCGAGACCCGCGTCCAGACCGCCATCTCCATGCAGCAGGTGGCCGAGCCGTTCCTGCCCCGCCGCGCCATCCGGCACCTGGAGAAGGGCCGCGTGGTCATCTTCGGCGCGGGGCTCGGGATCCCCTACTTCTCCACCGACACCTGCGCCGCGCAGCGAGCGCTGGAGGTCGGCGCCGAGGCGCTGCTCAAGGGCACGCAGGTGGACGGGGTCTACGACTCCGACCCGCGGAAGAACCCCGACGCGGTCCGGTTCGACCACCTCGACTACGCGGAGGTCCTCGTACGCGACCTCGCCGTCATGGACCAGACCGCGATCAGTCTGTGCAAGGAGAACGACCTGCCCATCGTCGTCTTCGACCTGATGGGCGAGGGCAACATCCTGCGCGCGGTGCGCGGTGAGAAGATCGGCACGCTGGTGAGTCCGGCAGGGAAATAGGGAGCGAGCCTGACGACGCGAGCGACGCGGTGCCTGGCGCAGAGGGATGGGGCCGTGGCGCGAGCCAGGAAGGTGAGCGACCAATAGACAGGGAGCCGCTGTGATCGACGAAACTCTCCTCGAAGCCGAGGAAAAGATGGACAAGGCCGTTTCGGTCGCGAAGGAGGACTTCGCGGGCATCAGGACCGGCCGTGTCACCCCGTCGATGTTCAACAAGATCAACGCCGAGTACTACGGTTCGCCGACCCCGATCCAGCAGCTGGCCTCGTTCCATGTCCCCGAGGCCCGCATGGTCATCATCCAGCCCTACGACAAGGGCTCGATGGGCGCGATCGAGAAGGCGATCCGTGACTCCGACCTCGGGGTCAACCCCAGCAACGACGGCCAGGTGATCAGGGTGGCCTTCCCCGAGCTGTCGGAGGAGCGCCGCAAGGAGTACGTCAAGGTCGCGCGCAACAAGGGCGAGCACGCCAAGGTCTCGATCCGCAACATCCGGCGCTCCGCCAAGGAGACGCTCGACAAGATGATCAAGGATGGCGAGGCCGGCGAGGACGAGGTCCGCCGCGCCGAGAAGGAGCTCGACGACCTGACCCACAAGCACGTCGCCAAGATCGACGAGCTGCTCAAGCAGAAGGAAGCGGAACTGCTCGAGGTCTGAGCGGTCGCATCCGCACGGCCCTCGCGTGGACGCGGGGGCCGTGGCTTTGTCACGAAGTGTGCGCATCAGACGGCTCGGTGCGGTCTGACCGCCGAGTTGGAGAGTCTGTGGAAGAACGCACACCGGGCAGCCGTACCGGCAGGAACCTGCCGGCCGCCATCGCGGTCGGCGTCGTGCTGGGCGCGCTGGTCCTGGCCTCCCTGCTGACGATCAAGGAGCTCTTCCTCCTGCTGGTCGTGGCGGCCGTGGGCGTGGGCGCGGCAGAGGTGGTTCACGCGCTCGGCACGCGCGACATCAAGGTGCCGCTGATCCCGGTGCTCGTGGCGACGGCCGCGATGCAGGCGGGCGCCTACTGGGGCGGGGCCTCGTGGCTGCTCGGCACCTACGTCGTGGCGGTGTTCGCGCTGCTGCTCTGGCGGATGTTCGACGGCCCGCAGGACGGCTACGTCCGCGACGCGACGGCATCGGTGTTCGCCCTGGCCTACCCGCCGCTGCTGGCCGGTTTCGTCGCGCTGATGCTCGCCACGCCGGAGAACGGCCACTACCGGGTGCTGATCTTCATCGCGGTCACGGTGAGCAGCGACATCGGCGGCTACTTCGCCGGCGTGCTGTTCGGCAGGCACAAGATGTCGATCATCAGCCCGAAGAAGACCTGGGAGGGTTTCGCCGGATCGGTGCTGGCCTGCATGGTGGTCGGCGCCTGGCTGGTGACCTGGCTGATGGGCGGCCAGCTGTGGCAGGGCGCGCTGATCGGCCTGCTGGGGGCCGTCATGGCGACCCTCGGCGATCTGGTCGAGTCGATGATCAAGCGGGATCTCGGCATCAAGGACATGGGGTCGGTGCTGCCGGGACACGGCGGCCTGATGGACCGGCTCGACTCCCTGGTGGCGACGCTGATCCCGGTGTGGCTGCTGCTGTCGCTGTTCTTCTGAGGAACGGCGCTCCTCAGACGCCTGCGGGCCGTGCGTTTCACGGGTCTTCGCCCCGTGCGTTTCACGGGTCTTCGCCCCGTGCGCTTGATGCCGCCCGCGGGCCGTGGTTCACGGGTCTTCGCCCTGTACGCTTCATGCCGCCCGCGGGTCGGGGTTCACGAGTCCCCGGCCCACGCCTCCAGCCAGAGCCAGCGGACGGCCTCGCCGCCGAACCCGAACCCCGACAGGTCCGGCATGTCGGGGGCGTCGGCGAGCATGATCACCCCGTCGTACCGCGCGCCGAGAGGGAACGTCGACGGCTCGTGGTACCACGTGGCCGTGTGCCCGTGGCCCAGCCACGTCACTGAATGCCACGGGTACTGCGCCAGCCACACCAGAAGCAGCGCCGCCTCACGCGGGTCGCCGTGGGTGGCGACGGCCAGCTCGATCCTGGCGTAGGCGCGCGGCCGGTCGATCCACTGCTCGACCGTGGGCATGCGCTGGCAGCTCATACCGACCGTCGACAGCACGGTGAAGTCCCTGCCCCGGTACGGCGGGCGCTCGCTGATCCCCACCGTCGGCAGCCGCTCGCCGCTGGCGTCCCAGTAGCGCCCCGACGGTCCGACGGTCCGGTCGAGATGCCCCATGACGAACTGCTGGAAGGAGGCCCACGAGCCCTCGCTGTGGCGCCACTGCCAGTAGGAACCGGCGTGGTCGAGCCGCGGCTGGAGCCCGTCGAGCGCCTCGGACAGCGCCCAGGCGAACGGCGTCTCGCCGACGGCCTCGCGCGCGTAGCCCGGCATGCTCCTGCTCATGTCCGCCCAGCCCGGAATGACCGCGAGAAGCTCGTCGTTCTCATACAGGGCGACCCCGTCGCCCTCCTCGAACCATAAGGTGGTCAGCTGGCCGAGCGCGTGCCGTCCCGCGGGATGGCGGGTGTTCGGCCGTGGCATGAGGGGCGGCGCACCCGCGTTCAGCCTGGCCAGATCGACGACCTCGGGGGCGGGCACGTGGTTGGCCAGCCAGACGGCTCCGTGCACCTCGCCGCCCGGGGAGCACAGGTAAGCTACCGACGCGGCGTCGTCGCGTTCGACCACCAGAGTGCGGCTCCCGTAAGGGTTGCCATCGGTGAGGACGACCTCGGTTTGCCCCTCGCCAGACGATCGGTATATCGCCATACATCTGGACTCTAGATTAAAGAGAGGGCTCATGACCGCCGAGAAGACCGAGCGCCCGTTGCTGCAGTTCACGGCGCCGCGCCGGGCCAAGCCCGCGAGACATCTGGCGGATCTGACGATGGCCGAGCGCCGCACGGCGGTCGCCGAGCTCGGCGAGAAGCCCTTCCGCGCCGACCAGCTCTCGCGCCACTACTTCACGCACCTCACCACCGACGTCGCGGCGATGACCGACCTGCCAGCCGCCGCCCGCGAGAAGCTGTCGGTGCTGCTGCCCCCGCTGCTGACCTCCGTGCGCGAGCTGGCCACCGACGCGGGCACCACCCGCAAGACGCTCTGGCGGCTGTTCGACGGCGCGCTGGTCGAGTCGGTGCTGATGCGCTACCCGGACCGGGTCACCATGTGCGTGTCCTCGCAGGCGGGCTGCGGCATGAACTGCCCGTTCTGCGCCACCGGCCAGGCGGGGCTGACCCGCAACATGTCCACGGCCGAGATCGTCGAGCAGGTGGTCTCGGGAGCCAGGGCGCTGGCCGCGGGCGAGGTCCCCGGCGGCCCCGGCCGGGTCAGCAACGTGGTGTTCATGGGCATGGGTGAGCCGCTGGCCAACTACAAGGCGGTGATCGGCGCGGTCCGCCGCATGGTCGAGCCCGCGCCCGACGGGCTCGGCATGTCCGCGCGCGGCATCACGGTCTCCACCGTGGGCCTCGTGCCGGCGATCGCCAAGCTCGCCGACGAGGGGCTGCCCGTCACGCTGGCGCTGTCGCTGCACGCCCCCGACGACGAGCTGCGCGACACCCTCGTGCCGATCAACACCCGGTGGAAGGTGCACGAGGTGCTCGACGCCGCGTGGGCCTACGCCGCCAAGACCAAGCGTCGGGTGTCCATCGAGTACGCGCTGATCAAGGACATCAACGACCAGGAGTGGCGCGCCGACCTGCTCGGCAAGCTGGTGAAGAACAAGCTGGTGCACGTCAACCTGATCCCGCTCAACCCCACTCCCGGTTCGAAGTGGACGGCCTCCCGCCCGGAGGACGAGCGGGCGTTCGTACGCCGCCTGGAGTTCCACGGGGTGCCGGTGACCGTCCGCGACACCCGCGGACGCGAGATCGACGGCGCCTGCGGCCAGCTCGCGGCCGCAGAGTGATCCCCCGTACGGCAAGCCGGGCCGGCGCCCGTTCGTGATCCCCCTGTACGGCAAGCCGGGCCGGCGCCCGTTCATGATCCCCCCGTACGGCAAGCCGGGTCGGCGCTCCCGCGGTCACGACTGACCGGCCGTCCATCACGCCACTCCAGCGGGACTTCGGCGCGCCGCCGTTACGTCGCCCTGCCAACCCGAAGACCCGTAACCCCGACAACTCCCAAGGCGACTGGGCGACTGGGCGACTGGGCCGGGAGCGCCGCGACCTCGGCGACCCGGCTGGAGGCGGGAGCCCAGGGGAAGTCCGAGCTACGGAGAAGCCAGGGAAAGCCCGAGGGCGGCCGAGGGGAAAGCCTGAGGGAGCCCGAGGGCGGCCGAGGGGAAAGCCTGAGGGAGCCCGAGGGAGCCCGAGGGCGGCCGGCAGGAAAGCAAACCTAAGGGGAAAGCCTGAGGGGGCCGAGAGGAAAGCCCGAGGGGGGCCGAGGGGAAAGCTTGAGCGGAAAGCCCGAGGGGGGTCCGAGGCGCGGAGAAGCTCAGGAAGGGCCCGCGGTAGGGAGACGCTCGGGGTCAGTCCTGGAGGCCGAGTTGTCTGGCTGCTCGGATGGCCAGCCAGACCTCCGCGAAGGCCGCGCTGGACGACAGGTCGCGGCCGGTCAGCTCCGCGAAGCGGCGCAGCCGGTAGGCGAGCGTGTTGGGGTGGACGTGCAGCGCCGCCGCCGCGTCCTCGGTGCGCCGGTCACGCTCCATCCACGTGCGCGCGGAGGTCAGCAGCTGCGAGCCGTGCGCGGAGTCGTAGGCGATCACCTTTCCCAGCACGTGGTCGACCAGGGCGGTCAGCACCCACGGGTCGTCCTGCAGCCACCTTCCGGTCGTGTCGTCGCCGTAGTGGACCAGCGCCCTGCCCGACTCGGCGGCTCTGGCCGCCGCCCACACCGCTTCCCGCTGCGCCACCCGCATCGGCTCGCCCGGCGTGAACGGCCTGGAGACGCCCGCCGCCACCCCGGGGATCTCCGCGACGGGCGTGCCGAGAGCGGGGGAGCCGAGCACGTAACGGTCGTCGCCGCGGCGCAGCATGAGATGCGGCGCGTCGTCGAGGGCGCGGCGCAGCGCCTCGTCGGTCACCTGGCGGACCGCGAGCAGGGCGATGGGCGCCTCGAGTCCCATCCTGGCCAGCCGGCGCCGCGCCGTGGCCGGGTCGAGCACGTCCTGCAGCAGTTCCGACAGCGTCTCGGCGCCCTCGCGCCGCAGCGTCTCCCGTTCGTGCCTGACCATGGCCACCTGGAGCGCGGCCACGGTGGCGATGTGCTGGACGACGGCCAGCCCGGCGGGCCGTGCGCCTTCCCGCTCGAAGGCGACCAGGAATCCGGCCGGCCCGCCGGGGGAGGGCACCGGCAGCACGAAGCCGCCCGGGATGGTGGGCGGCGCGTCGGGCGTCGAGGGCAGCACGTCGAGTGCGGGAACCGGCACCCCGGGCAGCAGCGGGCGCCCCTGCGGGGTGCACAGGAAGACCTCGTAGCCGCTGAGCCGTTCGAGCCGCCGGAACAGCGTGGCGTGGTCGAGGTCCTCGGCGGCCAGCCAGCGCAGCGCGCCGAACACCTGGAGTTGCGCGCCGAGCCGCTGGCGCGCGTCCTCCTGGACGGCCGCCGCCACCTCCTGCGCGATCGCGATGAACGGCACGGCCAGCGGCACCTCGAGGACGGGCATGCCGCGTTGCTCCGCCGCCTCGAAGAAGGCTTCGTGCAGCGGCGGCATGTGCAGCTGCGCCGACAGGGCCAGTGCCGACACCCCGGCGTCGTCGAGCCGTTCGAGGTAGGCCCGCTGCTTGGCGGCGGTGCGGGGCACGCCCAGGCCCGTGGTCATGATCACCTCAGCGCCGAGCAGCCACGGCGTCGGATCGTCGAGTTCGCTGACGTGCGCCCACGAGACCGACCGCGACAGGCCGGCCGCCCCGGCCAGCAGGCGCAGCTGCAGCGCGGGGGAGCGGAGAAGATCCTCGACGGAGACCTTTGTGGTCACCCACGAAGCGTATGCGCACTTTCGTGACCTGCACAATTGTCCCCTCCTGGGGGCGTTGCGCACACTCGTGCAAACAGCCACGAGGGCTGCGAACAGTCACCACGAGATCATTCGCCACGAGAAAGGGGACAGGCCATGCCCAGGGGGCCCGTCGACTCCTCCAGGATCCCGCGCTTCGCCGGGTTCGCCACCTTCGCCCGCCTCCCCCGCCTCGACGAGGTCGAGCACGCGGACGTCGCGGTCGTGGGCGTGCCGTTCGACAGCGGCGTCTCCTACCGGCCGGGCGCCCGCTTCGGTCCCGCCGCCGTCAGGGAGGCCTCGCGGCTGCTGCGGCCGTACCACCCTGGCCTCGACGTCTCGCCCTTCGAGCGGGTGCAGGTCGCCGACGCGGGCGACATCGCCTGCAACCCCTTCAACATCGGCGAGGCGGTCGAGGCGATCCAGGAGGCCGCCTCGGCCTTCGACAGCCGGCTGGTCACGATCGGCGGCGACCACACGATCGCGCTGCCGCTGCTGCGCGCCGCCGCCGCCAAGCACGGCCCGGTGGCGCTGCTGCACTTCGACGCGCACCTGGACACCTGGGACACCTACTTCGGCGCGGAGTACACCCACGGCACCCCGTTCCGCAGGGCGGTCGAGGAGGGGATCCTCGACACCGAGGCGCTCAGCCACGTCGGCATCCGCGGCCCCCTGTACGGCAAGCGCGACCTCGAGGAGGACCGCAGGCTCGGCTTCGGCATCGTCACCGCCGCCGACGTGCTGCGCCGCGGCCTCGACGAGGTCATCGACGCCCTCCGCCAGCGCATCGGCGACCGTCCGCTCTACGTCTCCGTCGACATCGACGTGCTCGACCCCGCGCACGCGCCCGGCACCGGCACCCCGGAGGCGGGCGGCCTGACCAGCCGCGAGCTGCTGGAGATCCTGCGCGGCCTGGCCGGCACGAACCTCATCGGGGCCGACGTGGTCGAGGTCGCCCCCGCCTACGACCACGCCGAGATCACCTCCGTCGCCGCCTCCCACGTGGCCTACGACCTGATCAGCCTGCTGGCCATGAAGGAGAAGCCATGAGCCGCCGGGAAAGCATCACCGAGATCGAGACCCACGGCGTCGACCGCATCCCCGACGCCGACCGCACCGCCCGTCCCGTCGACCTGTTCAGGCTGGCCTTCGGCGGCGCCAACACCTTCGCCACCTGCGTGCTGGGCGCCTTCCCCATCCTGTTCGGCCTGTCGTTCTGGCAGGGGCTGGCGGCCACCGGGCTCGGCCTGGTGGTGGGCGCGCTGATCCTGGCCCCGCTGTCGCTGTTCGGCCCGATCAACGGCACCAACAACGCGGTCTCCTCCTCGGCGCACCTGGGCGTCCACGGCCGGGTCGTCGGCTCGTTCCTGTCGCTGCTGACGGCGATCGCCTTCTTCTCCATCTCGGTGTGGTCCTCGGGCGACGCGCTGGTCGGCGGCGCGCACCGGCTGGTGGGCCTGCCGGAGAGCGGACCGGCCTACGCCGTCGCCTACGCGCTGTTCGCGAGCCTGGTGCTGATCGTCTGCGTGTACGGCTTCCGCTTCATGCTCTTCGTCAACAAGATCGCCGTGGTGGCCGCGTCGCTGCTGTTCGTGCTGGGCGCCTTCGCCTTCGCCGGCGACTTCGACCCCTCCTACGCGGGCACGATCGCCCCTGGCGACCCGCTGTTCTGGCCCTCGTTCATCGGCGCGGCGCTGATCGTGCTGTCCAACCCCGTCTCGTTCGGCGCCTTCCTCGGCGACTGGTCGCGCTACATCCCCGCCGGGACGCCCCGCTCGCGGGTGATGGCCGCCGCCTTCCTGTCGCAGATCGCCACCATCCTGCCGTTCTTCTTCGGCCTCGCCACCGCCTCGGTCATCGCGGTCAAGGCCGCGCAGTACGTCGACCCGGCCGCGCCCAACTACGTCGGCGGCCTGCTGGCCATCTCGCCCGCGTGGTACTTCGTGCCGGTCTGCCTCATCGCGCTGATCGGCGGCATGTCCACGGGCACCACCGCCCTGTACGGCACCGGCCTCGACTTCTCCAGCGTCTTCCCGCGCTTCTCCCGCGTGCAGGCCACGGTCTTCATCGGCACGCTGTCGATCGGCTTCATCTTCGTCGGCCGTTTCGCCGCCAACCTCACCCAGAGCATCTCGACCTTCGCCACGCTGATCATCACCTGCACGGCGCCGTGGATGGTCATCATGATGCTCGGCTACGTCACCCGCCGCGGCTGGTACGACGCCGAGGCGCTGCAGGTCTTCAACCGTCGCCAGCGCGGCGGCCGCTACTGGTTCACCCACGGCTGGAACTGGCGCGGCATGACCGCGTGGCTCGTCTCCGCGGCGCTGGCCATCCTGTTCGTCAACCTGCCGGGACAGTTCGTCGGCCCGCTCGGCGACCTGGCCGGGGGCGTGGACGTCTCGCTGCCGCTCGGCCTGGCGGCGGCCGCCGTGCTGTACCTGGCCCTGCTGTTCGCCTTCCCCGAGCCGCGCGAGGTGTACGGCCCCGCGGGGCCGCGCCTGGTCGGCTCCAGCGGCACGCCCGTCCCGCCGATCGTCGCCGCCGACGCCCGCGTGCTCGAGCCGGAGGCGCCGCTGATCGGCTAGCGTGTCGGGCATGCCGTTCGAGATCCGGCCGATCGGTCCGGCCGACCGCGAGGTCGTCCTGCGGGTTCTCACCGACAGCTGGGGCGGCCCGATCGTGGTCGGCCACGGCGAGGCCATGGACGCCGGCTCACTGCCCGGCCTGCTGGCCCACCTCGACGGCGCCCTGGCGGGGCTGGTCACCTACGCGGTGCGCGGCCGGGAGTGGGAGGTCGTCACGCTCGACGCCGTCATTCCCGGCAGGGGCGCGGCGACCGCCCTCCTCGACGCCCTCAGGCAGGCGGCGCGCGCGGCCGGTGCGACCAGGTTGTGGCTGGTCACCACCAACGACAACACCCACGCGCTGCGCTTCTACCAGCGTCGCGGCTTCGACCTGGTCGCCCTGCACCGGAACGCGGTCGAGCGGGCCCGCGCGCTGAAGCCGTCCATCCCTGCCGTGTCGGACGGCATCCCGATCGCGCACGAACTGGAGCTGGCGCTCACACCCTGACGAGCACCGATCGGCACCCCGGGCGCGAGACGCCCCCGCCGGTGATCGGGCCCCGCGCGAGTGCCCCATCGACGCCTCCCTGTGCTTCTCGGCCGTGCTCCGGGCCCCTGTCGCCACGCGAGCCCCACGCCCGCCCATGATCACCGGGCGCCTCCCCATGAGCACCCCCGCCGCCGGGGGAGACAGCGCCGGACCGGGAGCGCCCCGCCGGAACGGGATCGGCGTGCGTCTCTCCTGTTCCGGAACGACCCAACGGCACCGCCTGCCCACCCCAAGGGCCTGTCCAAAACCGAGAGGTTGCCGGAATGTTGCCAGGTCTTTACGTCGTGATGTTGTCATGACATATTGGCCCAGGCTTTTCGGACACTCTCGGAGGGTTGCGTGAAAAGATCCATTGGCGCTGTCGCGGTGCTCACCGTGACCGGGATGGCGCTCACCGCGTGCGGCCAGTCGTCCTCCGGCTCTGACGCCATCGAGCTGACGATCACCCAGAACTCCATCGCGGGCGGCAAGAACGCCGTGACCGCCGAACACATCGCCAACTGGGTCATCCCCAAGTTCGAGGCGGCGCAGAAGGCGAAGGGCAAGAACGTCAAGGTCACGTTCGTGCCCAGCGGTGTCGACGACGAGCAGTACAAGACCAAGCTGGCCCTCGACCTGAAGTCCAGGAAGGGCGCCGATGTCATCGACATCGACGGCATCTGGGCGGGGGAGTTCGCCGAGGCCGGGTACATCAAGCCGCTGTCGGAGGTCGTCGGCCCCGAGGCCGACGCCTGGGACGGCTGGTCGCAGATCCCCGAGGCGGTGCAGGGCCTGACGACCTACAACGCCAAGAAGTACGCGCTGCCGATCGGCACCGACGGCCGCGTCCTCTACTTCAACAAGACGCTCTTCCAGAAGGCGGGCCTGCCGGCGGACTGGCAGCCCAAGAGCTGGCAGGAGGTGCTCGACGCGGGCGCCAAGCTGAAGTCGGCGGGCGTCCCCACCCCCCTCCAGATCAACGCGGGCACCGCCATGGGCGAGGCGACCTCCATGCAGGGCGTCTTACCACTGCTGGCGGGAGCGGGCGGCGAGATCTACAAGGACGGCAAGTGGTCGGGCGCCTCCCAGCCGCTCAAGGACGCCCTCGGCCTCTACCAGAAGATCTACGGCGGTAGCGGACTGGGCGATCCCAAGCTGCAGCAGGAGGCCAAGGGCAGGGACAAGTCGTTCGCCGAGTTCGCCGCCGGCAAGATCGGCATCCTGATGGAGGGCGACTACTTCTGGCGCGGCGTGGTCAACCCCAAGGACGGCGTCGCCAAGATGGCCGACCGCGACCAGGTGGTCGGCTACGCGATGATCCCGGCGCTGGAGCCGGGCAAGGGCATCCGCGGCCAGGACTTCGTCAGCATGTCGGGCGGCGCGCTGCGGACCGTCAACCCCAACAGCGCCCATCCGAAGGAGGCTTTCGAGCTGGCCGCCTTCACCCTGTCGCCCGAGGCGCTGAAGGAGGAGACCAAGGCGAACGTGCGCATCACGCCGCGTTCGGACGTCAACAAGGAGATCCTCACCAGCGACCCCCTGCTGATGTTCATCTCGGAGAAGGTGCTCCCGCTGACGGCCTACCGGCCGCCCATGGCCGTCTACCCGCAGGTGTCGGCGGCGCTGCAGGAGGCCACCGCGCAGGTGGTCGGCGGCAAGGCGCCCGACCAGGCCGCCGCGGACTACCAGTCGAAGCTCGAAGGACTCGTCGGTGGCGCGGGCAACGTCTCTTCCTGAGAAGGCCCGGTACAGCGCGGACGCGGCGGGTCTGGGCACGCCCAGGGCCGTCGCGTTCGTCGCCCCCGCGATGGCGCTCATCGCGGTGTTCCTGGTGTTTCCCGCGCTGTGGGTCATCTACCTGGGGCTGACGAACTACCGCCTGACCGGCCTGGCGGCCGCGGAGCCGCGGTTCGTCGGCCTCGACAACTTCGTCAAGGCCGTCTCCGACGGCGGGTTCTGGAACTCCACCTGGCTGACGGTGCAGTTCGTGCTCGGTTCGGCGGTCATCGGCCAGGTCGTGCTCGGCTTCACCATCGCCTGGCTGCTGCGCGACCGGCGCGGCCCGCTCAAGCGCGTGGTCGAGGGCCTGGTCATCCTCGCCTGGATCCTGCCGGGCGCGGTCGTGTCGTTCCTGTGGATCGCGCTGCTCGACCGCGACAGCGGCTCCCTCAACGCGCTGCTCGGCATCCCAGGCTTCGCCTGGCTGCTCGACCACCCGATGCTGTCCATCGTCGTCTTCAACACCTGGCGCGGCACCGCCTTCTCGATGATGCTGTACGGCGCGGCGCTCGGCAACGTGCCGCCCTCGCACCTGGAGAGCGCCAGGCTGGCCGGCGCCTCTGGCTGGCAGCAGCTGTGCGACGTGGTCTTCCCGCACATCAGGGGCCACATCCTGACCAACCTGCTGCTCATCAGCCTCTGGACGTTCAACGACTTCACCCCCTTCCTGCTGACCGCCGGAGGGCCCGACCACAGGTCGGAGGTGCTGGCCGTCCACGTCTACAACGTGGCGCTGAAGGGCGGCGAGCTCGGGTTCGGCGCCGCCGTCTCCACGATCATCCTGCTGATCAACCTGGTCGTGGCGGTGTTCTACCTGCGGCTGCTCAGGAGGAGGTCATGACCCGCTTCGTCCTCGGCCGGATCGGCTTCTACACGCTGATCGCCGTGCTCCTGGCCTTCTTCACCGTGCCGCTGCTGTGGCTGGCCGCCGCGCCGTTCACCTCGAACCCGACCTACGAGGTCTCGCTGCCCGACTTCACGGTGGCCAACTTCGCGGCGATCCTGGAGCACCCGTACGCGCTCGGCTCCCTCTACAACTCGCTGCTGCTGGCGGTGGGCACCGCCGTCCTGGTCGTGCTGCTGGCCGCGCTGGCGGCCTACGCGCTCAGCCGCGTGCGCCTGCCGGGACGCGACGCGCTGCTCTACGCGCTGTTGCTGCTGTCCTCGATCATCACGGGGACGGCCGCGATGGTGCCGCTGTTCCAGCTGGCCGTCGAGCTCGACCTCATCGACTCGCAGCTCGGCCTCATCCTCATCCTCACCGGCGGCCTGCTGCCGGCGGCCGTCTTCATGCTCAAGGACTTCATGGACTCCACCCCGAAGTCCTACGAGGAGTCGGCGCGGGTCTTCGGCGCCTCGCCGCTGCAGATCGTCGGCCATGTGGTCGTCCCCCTGGTACGGCCGGGCCTGGCCACGATCGCCGTCTGGTCCATCGCCAACGTGTGGGGCAACTTCCTGATGCCCTACCTGCTGCTCAGCGACATCGAGAAGCAGCCGGGCGCGGTGATCATGTTCACCCTCTACACCGAGGGCGGTCAGGCCAACCTGCCGCTGCTGTCCACCTTCGGCCTGCTCTACTCGGTGCCGGTGGTGCTCATGTACCTGTTCGTCAGCAAGAAGTACGGCTTCCGCTTCCACGGAGGGATCAAGCGCTGATGGCCGCGATCGAACTCAGAGGCCTGACCAAGGTCTACCCAGGCGGCGTGAAGGCGCTCGACTCGCTCGACCTGGTGATTCCCGACGGCGAGTTCTTCGCCCTGCTCGGCCCGTCGGGCTGCGGCAAGACGACGCTCCTGCGGACGATCGCGGGCCTGGAGACCGCCACGGACGGCTCGGTCGTCATCGGCGAGCGCGACGTCACCGGGGTCCAGCCGGGCGGGCGCGACGTGGCGATGGTCTTCCAGGACTACGCGCTCTTCCCCCACATGGACGTCACCGACAACATCGCCTACCCGCTGCGCATCAAGAAGGTCGCCAAGGCGACCCGGGCCGGCCGGGCCCGCGAGGTCGGCGAGCGGCTCGGCCTGGCCCACCTCATGGACCGCCGCCCCGGGCAGCTGTCCGGCGGCCAGCAGCAGCGCGTCGCCCTCGCCCGCGTCATGGCCACCCAGGCGCAGGCGTTCCTGTTCGACGAGCCGCTGTCCAACCTGGACGCCAGGCTCCGCCTCGAGGCCCGCACGTTCCTGAAGAAGCTGCAGCGCGAGCTCGGCGTCACCACCGTCTTCGTCACCCACGACCAGGCGGAGGCGCTGGCCATGGCCGACCGGATGGCGGTCATGGAGAACGGGCACATCAGGCAGATCGGCACCCCGGCCGAGGTGTTCCAGCGTCCGGCCAACACCTTCGTCGCCGCTTTCATCGGCTCGACCCCGATGAACCTGCTGGAGGGCGTCGTCAGGGGAGAGCGGCTGGAGGTCGCGGGGTGCAAGCTGCCGGTGCCCGCCTCGGCGGAGGGCCGGCTGTCCGACGGCGAGCAGATCGTCTACGGCGTGCGGCCGGAGTACATGACCTACGCGGCCGAGCCCGTCGAGGGCGCCTTCGGGGGAAAGGTGGCGATCGTGGAGAACCTGGGCGCCGTCCACCTGGTGACGCTCGAGGTCGGCGGCGTGCTCGTGCAGGTCGTCGTGCCGGAAGGCAGCGAGCCGGCGCCCGGTGCGGAAGGATTCGCGGTGCCCAGGGGCGACCGGGCGCTGATCTATCGCGATGGGAACGTGGTATGACGCTGATCCACGGCCGCTGGAGCCTGGACGACCGGCTGGAGCGGATGCTGAGGGAGGTGCCCTTCGAGCTGCCCGCGGGGGCCGAGGGGGTGACCGTCGGGTTGCGCTACGACCGGTCCAAGGGGGTGCTCGATCTGGGCGCCGCCGGGCCGTACGGCTTCCGCGGCTGGTCGGGCGGCGCGCGCGACGAGTACACGATCACCCGTGACTGGGCCACGCCCGGCTACCTGCCGGGCGAGCTCGAGCCCGGCGCGTGGCAGGTGTGGCTGCGGCTGCACCGGGTGCCGCCGGAGGGGCTGGAGTACACGCTGGAGGTGACGGTCCACCGGCGGGCGCCCCAGCGGCCGGTGGAGGAGGAGCCGCCGCCCGCGGTCCGGCCGCCGCGCCGCGACATCCCCGACGTGGATGGCCTGCGGTGGTACGCCGGCGACTTCCACGCCCACACCGTGCACAGCGACGGCGCGCTGACGGTCGCGGAGCTGGCCGCGCTGGCCACCGGCAGAGGGCTCGACTTCCTGGCGGTCACCGACCACAACACCGTCAGCCATCACCCTCACCTGGCCAAGGTCCGGGAGATCACGCTGATTCCCGGGCAGGAGGTGACCACCGACCGGGGCCACGCCAACGTGTTCGGCGACGTGGGCTGGGTCGACTTCCGCCGGCCGCCCGGCACCTGGGGCGAGCGCGGGCTGCTGTCGATCAACCATCCGCTCGGCGGCGACTGCGCGTGGCTGCACCCGCTGCCGCGGCGGCCGCGCGTGGTCGAGGTCTGGCACTCCGGCTGGTGGGACCGGCGCTGGGGCGCGCCGCTGGCGTGGGCGCAGGCCTGGCGCGACGACGTCATCGTCATCGGCGGCAGCGACTTCCACCGCCACGGCGCCGACGGGCTGCCCGGCGCGCCCACCACGTGGGTGCTGGCCGAGGAGCCCGGCGCGGTCCTCGACGGCGTGCGGGCGGGCCGTACCGCGGTCTCGGCGGGGCCCGACGGGCCGCTGCTGCTCAGGCTCGGCGACGAGCTGCTGGCCCTCGACGCCGACGGGCTGGTCCTGGTGCGCCGTTCGGGGGAGCGGCAGGTCATCCGCGGTGACCGCGTCGTGCTGCCCGCGGGCGACGGACCGTTCAGGTTGGAAACCCACGAGAACGAGGTGATGGCGCTGTGCGCGTGACCCAAGAGATCGTCGTCGTCCCGCACACGCACTGGGACAGGGAGTGGTACGAGCCGTTCCAGCGCTTCAGGTTGCGCCTGGTCGCGCTCATGGACGAGGTGCTCGACACCATGGAACGCGAGCCCGACTACCACTTCACCCTCGACGGGCAGCTGGCCTGCGTGGACGACTACCTCGAGGTGCGCCCGGAGAACCGCGACCGGATCGCCGCGCTGGTCGAGGCGGGACGGCTGGCGATCGGGCCGTGGCAGATCCTGCTGGACGAGTTCCTGTGCTCGGGCGAGACCATCGTCCGCAACCTCGAACTGGGCATGGACCGGGCCGACAAGCTCGGCGGCGCCATGCCGGTCGGCTACCTGCCCGACATGTTCGGCCACACCGCCCAGATGCCGCAGATCCTCGCCCTCGCCGGGCTGGCGCAGGCGTGCGTCTACCGGGGGGTGCCCGCCTCGGTGGTCACCGACGCCTTCGCGTGGGTCGCGCCCGACGGCACCGCGGTCCGCGCCCAGTACCTGCCCGCCGGAGGCTACGGCAACGGGGCCCACCTGTTCGAGGCGCCGGGACAGGTGCTCGCGCGGGCCGAGACGTTCGTCACCACCATGCGGCGATGGCAGGGCGAGGACAAGCCGTTGCTGGCGATGTACGGCACCGACCACTCGGCCCCCGTGCGCGGGCTGCCGGAGATGGTGGCCTCGCTCGGCGCCCGCATGGACACGCTGTCGGGCTACATCGGCGCGCAGGGGACCGAGGGGCTGCCCCGCGTCCACGGCGAGCTGCGCTCGCACGCCCGCGCCAACATCCTGCCCGGCGTCATCTCGGTGCGCGCCCACGTCAAGCAGGCGATGGGCAGGGCCGAGCGGATGGTCGAGCGCTACGCCGAGCCGCTGGCCGCGCTCTGGGGCGAGTCGTGGCCCGAGCGCTTCCTCGACATGGCGTGGTGGCGGCTGATCGACGCCAGCGGCCACGACTCGGTCACCGGGTGCGGCGTCGACGAGACCGCCCAGCAGGTCGCGGCCCGCATCGCCGAGGCCGAGCACCTCGGCCAGGCCGTCCGCGACATGGTGACCTCCCGCCTGGCCGCCGCCGTGCCCTCGGGCGCGGTCCTGGTGGTCAACCCCTCGCCGTTCCCGCGCACCGGGGTGGTGCTGATGGACGTGGCGGGCCTCGACCCGCTGGTGGACGCCGCGGGCAGGGCGGTGCCCGCCCAGACCCTGGAGTACGCCCCGACGCTGCTGCTCGACGAGGAGATGGACCCGCGCCTGGCGTTCACCTTCATCCACGGCACCGAGCTGTACGGCCAGCACATCACCGGCTGGTCGATCGCCGACGGGGTGCTGGTCTTCAGGGTCGCGCGCGAGCCGGCGGCGGCCTTCGACGTGGCGGAGGTGGCCGCGGCGCTGGCGGAGGCGGAGGGCGCCGTCACCCGCGTCCGCATCGTCGCCGAGGCCCGCAGGACCGTCGCCGCGCTGGTGGACACGCCCGCCCTCGGCCACACGAGCGTCCGCCCCGGCCGCCCGTCCGGGTCGCGGAGCCCCGCCCCCGGCGCCGGACCGCGCGGGGTGCGGGCCGAGGGTCAGGTGCTGGACAACGGCCTGCTGCGCGTGGAGGTCGCCGCCGACGGCACGCTCACCCTCACCGGCCGCGACGGCGTGACGATCGCCGGCGCCGCGCGGATCGTCGAAGGCGGGGACGTGGGCGACACCTACAACCACGCCCCGCCAGCCGCCGACCTGCTGGTCCTGGCGCCGGAGTCGGTGGAGGTGAGCCTGGTCTGCTCGGGCCCGCTGGTCGCCGCCCTCGACGTCCACCGCGGCTACGCCTGGCCGAGAGGCACCGACGTCACCGAGGCCGACGGGCCCGCCGACCCGCTCCCCGCCGCCGCCCGCACGGCGGCCGTCGAGCACGTCACCGTCGCCACCCGGGTCGAGCTGCGGGCGGGCGAGCCGTTCGTCCGGCTGCACGTGGAGTTCGACAACCGCTGCGCCGACCACCGGGTCCGCCTGCATGTGCCGCTGGCCGAGCCGGCCGCCGCCTCCTTCGCCGAGGGGCAGTTCGCCGTCGTCGAACGCGCTCCGACGGCCGAGGGAGGCTGCGGCGAGACCCCGCTGCCGACCTTCCCCGCCTCCTCGTGGGTGGCCGCCGGCGGGGTGGCCGCCCTCCTCGAGCACGTCACCGAGTACGAGCTGGTGGACGACGAGCTGGCTCTGACGCTGCTGCGCTCGGTCGGGTACCTGTCCCGCAACCGCAACGCCCTGCGGCCGGAGCCCGCCGGTCCGCAGCTGCCGACCCCGGCCGCCCAGTCGAGGGGGCCGCGCTCGGTCAGGCTGGCGCTCATGCCGTACACGGGGACGTGGGCGGCGGTGCCGGGGGCGGCGGAGGTGTTCCGGCACGACGTGCTGGCCGTGCCCGGCACCGGTGCCGCGGACCTGTCCCTGCCCGCCCCGGGCACGGGCCTCACCGTGAAGGGCGAGGGCGTCGTCATGACCTCGCTGCGCCGCCGCGACGAGTGGAAGGAACTGCGGCTGGTCGCCCTGTCGGGCGCGGACACGGTGGCGACGATCGAGGGCGACTTCACCGAGGCCCGCCGCGCCGACCTGCGCGGCCGGCCGGGCGAGCCGGTCGACGCCGCCCGCCTGCCGCTGCGCGCCTGGGAGATCGCCACCATCCAGGTGCGGTGAGCCCGGCGGTCGCCCGGCCGACCCGTCACTCCGGACGGACCGGCCGGGCGGCCGTGGTCCGGGCGCTGGAGGCTCTTCTCGTCCGGCTCGATCCCGAGCGGGTCTGGGGCGGCCTGTCCCGCATGACCACGCCCGAAGGGCTCACGCTGTACCTGTGCGCGGACCACAGCCGGGCCTACCGGCGTCCTTCGCGGTCGGCCCTGGAGGGGTCGGCACCGTCGTGATCGTGCGGAAACCGACACGGCGCGTTGACGCTGCTTGCCGGAAAAAGGGGAAAAGATTTACCGAGTGCCCCACGAGTAGGTCTGCTTGCGCAGTTTGAGGTACACGAACGACTCCGTGGCGCGGACTGCCGGGATCGCGCGGATTTTGCCGAGAATCTCCAACAGGTGACGGTCGCCCTCGCACACCACCTCGACGATCACGTCGAAGGAGCCCGCGGTCAGCACCACGTAGTCGATCTCCTCGATCGAGGCGAGCTCGTCGGCGACGCTGTCGAGGTCGCCCTCGCAGTTGATGCCGATCATCGCCTGGCGGGGGAAGCCGAGCGTCAGCGGGTCGGTGACGGCGACGATCTGCATGACCCCGTCGGTCTGCAGGCGCTGCACCCGCTGGCGTACCGCGGCTTCCGACAGCCCGACCGCCTTGCCGATCGCCGCGTACGGCTTGCGCCCGTCCTCCTGCAACTCTTCGATGATGCGCTTGGACAGGTCGTCGAGCACGACCTGGGCGGGCCTGCCGTCGCCGTCTCTGCGCGCCTTGGGCGGGGTCGTCATGTGGCAATCCCTCCTGTGCCGCACAGCCCTCGTGGGGTCCTGGTGCGACATGTTGTCAGTTCTGGGCGCACTGTCAAGCGAATTCGTAGCAATTTGATATCTTCGCGACGAAATCCCTTGTCCTGATGCTGACGCTCTGTCAGAGTCGCGACAACTCAGCCACCTCACCAGGAGGTCAACGTTGACCACCCGTCTGCAGAACTTCATCAACGGTGAGTTCGTGGATGCCAAGAGCGGCCGATTCTCGGACGTCATCGACCCGTGCACCGGAGAAACCTACGCACAGGCGCCCGTCTCCGGGCAGGAGGACGTCGACGCTGCCTACGCCGCCGCGGCCGCCGCGTTCGAATCGTGGGGGCGGACGACGCCGGGCGAGCGCGCCGGGCTGCTGCTGAAGGTCGCCGACGCGATCGAGGCGCGGGCCGACGAGATCAACGAGGCCGAGTGCCTCAACACCGGCAAGCCCCGAGCTCGCATGGCCGAGGACGAGACTCCGGTCGCCGCCGACCACTTCCGCTTCTTCGCGGGAGCGGCGCGCACGCTGGAGGGCCCCACGGCCGGTGAGTTCCTCGCCGACCACACCAGTGTCATCCGGCACGAGCCGATCGGTGTCGTCGGCCAGGTCACGCCCTGGAACTACCCGATGATGATGGCGGTCTGGAAGATCGCCCCCGCGCTCGCCGCGGGCAACACGATCGTGCTCAAGCCGTCGGACACCACGCCCGCCTCGACGCTCAAGCTCGCCGAGATCATCGGCAGCGTGCTGCCTCCCGGCGTCTTCAACGTCGTCACCGGCGACCGCGAGACCGGCGCCCTGGTCGTCGGCCACCCGACGGCCGCGATGGTCGCCATCACCGGCTCGGTCGGCGCGGGCATGGCCGTCGCCAAGAGCGCGGCCGAGGACCTCAAGCGCGTGCACCTCGAGCTGGGCGGCAAGGCGCCCGTCGTGGTGTTCGAGGACGTCAAGGACCTCAAGGCGGCCGCCGAGTCGATCGCCACCGCCGGTTTCTACAACGCGGGCCAGGACTGCACCGCGGCCTGCCGCGTGCTGGTCCACGAGAGCGTGCACGACGAGTTCGTCGCCGCCCTCACCGAGGCCGCGGCCGGGACCGTCACCGGCGACCTGTCCGACGAGGAGGCGCTGTACGGCCCGCTCAACAACGAGAACCAGCTGACCAAGGTCTCCGGGTTCTTCGAGCGGCTGCCCGCGCACGCCAAGGTCCTGACCGGCGGCCACCGGGTCGGCGACAAGGGCTACTTCTTCGCGCCGACCGTCGTCGACGGCCTCCAGCAGGACGACGAGATGGTCCAGAACGAGGTCTTCGGACCCGTGATCACCGTCCAGACCTTCACCGACGAGGCCGACGCCCTGGCCAAGGCCAACGGCGTGCAGTACGGCCTGTCGGGCTCGGTGTGGACGTCCGACCACGGCCGCGCCATGCGGATGTCCAACAGGCTCGACTTCGGCGTGGTGTGGGTCAACACCCACATCCCGTTCGTCTCCGAAATGCCGCACGGCGGCTTCAAGCACTCGGGTTACGGCAAGGACCTGTCGGTCTTCGGCCTCCACGACTACACCCGGGTCAAGCACGTCATGCACTACATCGGCGAATAGCTCCGACACAGAGTGGGATAAATCCTGGTATGACCAGCGCTATCGACCTTGAGGACGTGATCAAGGAGTACCTCTCGCATGGCGAGGTCGTCCAGGCGGTGAAGGGCGTCTCGCTCTCCATCGCCGAGGGGGAGTTCTTCTCCCTCCTCGGCCCCTCCGGGTGCGGCAAGACGACCACCATGCGGATGATCGCCGGCTTCGAGGAGCCTACGCGCGGCACGGTCAAGCTCCACGGCCAGAACGTCACCGACGTTCCGCCCAACAAGCGCGACGTCAACATGGTGTTCCAGTCCTACGCCCTGTTCCCGCACATGAACGTGTGGGACAACGTGGCCTTCGGACTCAAGCAGAAGAAGACCCCCGACGCGGAGATCAAGCGCCGCGTCGGGGAGATCCTGGACATCGTCGACCTGACCGGTCGCGAGAAGCGCAGGCCACGCGAGATGTCCGGCGGCCAGCAGCAGCGCGTCGCGCTGGCCAGGGCTCTGGTGAACAACCCCAGGGCCCTGCTGCTGGACGAGCCGCTGGGCGCGCTCGACCTGAAGCTGCGCCAGGCCATGCAGATCGAGCTGAAGCGCATCCAGCGTGAGGTCGGCATCACGTTCGTCTACGTGACGCACGACCAGAGCGAGGCCCTCACGATGAGCGACCGCATCGCCGTCATGAACGACGGTCTGGTCGAGCAGCTCGCCGGGCCCCGCGAGATCTACGAGCAGCCCGCCACCGCATTCGTCGCGGGCTTCATCGGCACATCCAACCTGCTGACCGGCGCCCTCACGGGGGGCGTGCTGAAGGTCGCGGGAGGGCGCGTGCTGGTCCCAGGGGGGCAGGACGGGGAGGTCACGGTGACCGTCCGCCCTGAGAAGATCACGATCGACGTCGACGAGCCCAACGGCGGCCTCAGCGCCGTCCCCGGCACCGTCTCCGAGGTCGTCTACCTGGGCACCTACAACAGCTATGCGGTACGGCTGGCCGACGGCGCCGAGGTGACCGTCTTCCAGCAGAACGCGCACGACGCCTCGACCACGGCCGAACGTGGCGATGCCGTCTGGCTCTCATGGCAGCCGCAGCACTCATACGCGATTGGAAGTTGATATCCGTCTCATGGACGTCCGCACGAACCCCGCCTTCCTACGCGGCATGACCACGAGTCGCCGCGACGCACTCAAGCTCGCCGGGATGACGGCCGCCGCCATGGCCCTCGCCGCCTGTGGCGTCGAGGGCAAGAAGTCAGCCGCCGCACCGACGCAGAACGCCGCCGCCGACTTCTGGGCCGGCAAGAAGCAGAACGGCGTGCTCCGCTTCGCCAACTGGCCGCTCTACATCGACAAGGACGGCAAGAACTACCCGTCCCTGCAGATGTTCGAGAAGGACAAGGGCATCAAGGTCACCTACACCGAGGCCATCCAGGACAACGGCACGTGGTTCGGCAAGATCCAGCCGCAGCTCGCCGCCAACACCGACATCGGTTTCGACCTGATGGTCATGACCAACGGCAACCAGCTCGCCAAGGCGATGAACCTCGGCTACCTGGCTCCGCTGGACCACTCCAAGCTTCCCAACTTCGCCGCCAACGCGGCGCAGAAGGTGAAGAACCCGCTCTGGGACCCGAACAACACCTACACGATCCCGTGGACGGTCGGCGTCACGGGCATCGCCTACAACCCCGAGTACGTCGACGAGGTCACCAGCATGAACGACCTCTGGAACCCGAAGTACAAGGGCAAGGTCGGCATGATGCTCGACTCGCAGGAGATCGCCAACTTCGGGATGTTCGCGCTCGGCATCGACCCTGACAAGTCGAAGGAGGCCGACTGGCGCAAGGCCGCGGCCAAGCTCCAGGAGCAGCGCGACCAGGGCCTGGTGCGCAAGTACTACGAGAACGACTACATCGAGGCGCTCGTCCGCGGTGACATCTGGATCACGATGGCCTGGTCGGGCGACATCTTCCAGCAGGTCGCCGAGGGCAAGAACCTCAAGTTCGTGGTGCCGCAGGAGGGCGCCACGATCTGGACCGACAACATGTGCATCCCGAAGACCGCCCAGAACCCGGTCGACGCGCTCACGCTGATGGACTACGTCTACCAGCCCAAGATCGCCGCGATGCTCGTGGAATACATCAACTACATCACGCCGGTGCCCGCGACCAAGGACATCGTGCTCGCCGACGCCGCCAAGGCCACGGGCGAGGACAAGCAGGCGCTCCAGCAGGTCGCGGAGAGCCCGCTGATCTACCCGTCGGAGGCGGATCTGGCCAAGATGCGCTCCTACCTGCTGCTGGACAGCAAGACCGAGCAGCTCTTCGAGAGCATCTTCCAGCCCATCACCCAGGGCTAGCACGATGAGGCGGCTCACCCCCTACCTGCTGATCCTGCCGGGCGGGCTGTGGCTGGCGATCTTCCTGGTGGTGCCGATGGTCTTCATGGCCTCGGTGTCCACCCAGGAGGGCAACGTGGTCGACGGGTTCGCCCAGACCTTCCACTTCGCCACCTACGTCGACAGCCTGGTGCAGTTCAAGACGCAGTTCCTGCGCTCGGTCGGCTACGGCCTGGCCGGGACGGCGATCGCCATCGCCATGGCCTATCCCGTCGCCTACTGGATCGCCTTCAAGGGCGGGTCCAGGAAGTCGACGTACCTGCTGCTGGTGCTGCTGCCGTTCTTCGTCTCGTTCGTACTGCGGACGGTGTCGTGGAAGTTCCTGCTGGCCGACGAGGGCATCGTGCTGCAGCCGCTGAAGGCCCTGGGCTGGTTGCCCCAGGACTTCCACGTGCTGCAGACGTCGGCCGCGGTGATCGGCGGACTGGTCTACAACTACCTGCCCTTCATGATCCTGCCGATCTACGTGGCGCTGGAGCGGGTGGACCCCCGGGTCGTGGAGGCGGCCCAGGACCTCTACGCGACCAGGACCGCCGCGTTCCGCAAGATCGTGCTGCCGCTGTCGCTGCCAGGGGTGTTCGCGGGCGTGCTGATGACCTTCGTCCCGATGACGGCCGACTACGTGAACGCGGGCATCCTGGGCGGCCCGGCCAACACGATGATCGGCAACATCATCCAGACCCAGTACCTGGTCAACAACAACTACCCGACCGCCTCGGCGCTGTCGTTCACGCTGATGGCGGCCATGCTCGTGGGCATCTTCGCCTACGCCAAGGCGCTGGGCACCGAGAACGTGCTGGAGGCGGCGGCACGATGAGAACGCGCAAACTCGCCGACCGGCTGCTGTTCGGCTACGTGTGGGTCATCATCGCGTGGCTGTTCCTGCCGATCGCCGTCATGATCGCCTTCGGCTTCAACGACACGCAGAGCAAGTCGAACGTCTCCTGGCAGGGCTTCACGCTCAAATGGTGGGGACGGCTCGACGAGTATCCCGACCTGACCGACGCGGTGTTCAACTCGCTCCAGCTCGCGGTGCTCTCGGTGCTGATCACCACGGTGCTCGGCACGATGATCGGGCTCGCGCTGGGCCGCTACCGGTTCAAGGGGCAGGGCCCGATGAACCTGGTGATGTTCGCCGCGATCTCCTCGCCCGAGCTGGTCATGGGCGCCGCGCTGCTGTCGCTGTTCGTCAGCACCGGCGTGGACATGGGCTTCACCACCGCGCTCATCGCCCACGTGCTGTTCTCGGTGTCGTTCGTGGCCATCACCGTGCGCGCCCGCGTGGTCGGGCTCGACCCGTCCATCGAGGAGGCCGCCAGGGACCTGGGCGCCTCGTCGTGGACCACGTTCTGGCGGATCACCTTCCCGATGATCCTGCCCGGTGTGGTCGCCGGCGCGCTGCTGGCCTTCGCGCTGTCCATCGACGACTTCGTCATCACCCAGTTCACCAGCGGCGCCATGCAGACCTTCCCGCTGTGGATCTGGGGGGCCACCCGCATCGGTGTCCCGCCCCAGGTGAATATCCTGGGTACGCTCATCTTCGCGGTGGGCGTCGTGATCGCCGTCGTCAACTCGGTGACCGCGCGCCGCCGCGTCTAGGAAGTCCGTGAACCCCCGCTGTGGCGGGGGCTTCGGCATAATGCGCCTCAGGCGGTGGGGGATCGGCCCCCGCCGTCCTGCGGGACCGCGCCCGCTTTCGCGGGTCGCGGGCGGACCTGCCCGTGCGCGCCGTACGGTGGCACGCGGGCGAGACCTTGGCAAGGAACAGGGAGGCGAGATCGGATTCAGGCGGGGGGAACCCGCGCGCGATCAACTGACTGATCGGGCAATCAATTCATGTGCTGTAGTAACACTCACGTAGGGATGTGAGATTTGTGGATCCGCTGAAGGCTCTTGCTGACGCGGAGCGCAAGCCGTACTGGCTGGACACCCCGGCCAGACCCGAGCCGCTGAAACGGCTCATCGGCACCACCAAGGCCGACCTCGTCGTGGTCGGCGGCGGCTTCTCGGGGCTGTGGACCGCCCTGATGGCCAAGGAGAGGGACCCGGGCCAGGACGTGGTCCTGCTGGAGGGCCGCAGGATCGGCTGGGCGGCCAGCGGCCGCAACGGTGGGTTCTGCATGGCGACGCTGACGCACGGACTGCCCAACGGCCTCGACCGGTGGCCGCAGGACATCGACCGCCTCGAGCGCATGGGCGTCGAGAACCTCGACGAGATCGAGCGCACGCTCGAGCGCTACGACATCGACTGCTCCTTCGAGCGCACCGGCGAGCTGCACGTCGCCACCGAACCGTGGCAGCTCGACGACCTGGCAGGACACCTCGACCTCATCGAGGAGCTCGGGCTCGACTACGTCCTGATGGACCAGCAGCAGATCAGGGCGGAGGTGAACTCCCCCACCTACCTGGGAGGGCTGTGGGAGCGCCAGGGCTGCGCCATGGTCGACCCCGCCCGGCTGGCCTGGGGCCTGCGCAAGGCCTGCCTGGAGGCGGGCGTGCGCATCTACGAGCGCACCCCCGTCAGGTCGCTCGCCGACGACGGCGTCACGATGGAGCTGCGCACGCCGTACGGCACCGCGAAGGCCGGCAGGGTCGCGCTCGGCACGGGCGTCTTCCCGCCCCTGCTGAAGCGGCTCAAGCACTTCCTCGTACCGGTCTACGACTACGCCCTCATGACCGAGCCCATGTCGGAGGCCCAGCTCGCCTCCGTCGGATGGCACAACCGGCAGGGCGTCGGCGACTCGGCCAACCAGTTCCACTACTACCGGCTCACCGACGACAACCGGATCCTGTGGGGCGGCTACGACGCCGTCTACTACAACGGCGGCCAGATCAAGCCCGAGTACGAGCAGCGCGACGAGACCTTCGTCAAGCTGGCAGGGCACTTCTACGCGACCTTCCCGCAGCTGTCGGAGCTCCGCTTCACCCACCGGTGGGGCGGCGTGATCGACACCTGCAGCCGCTTCAGCGCCTTCTACGGCCAGGCGCACGGCGGCCGTCTCGCCTACGCGGTCGGCTACACCGGCATGGGCGTGGGCGCGACCAGGTTCGGCGCCAACGTGATGCTCGACCTGCTGTCAGGCGAGCGCACCGAGCGGACCGAGCTGGCGATGGTGCGGGAGAAGCCGGTCCCGTTCCCTCCCGAGCCCGTGCGGTCGGGGGTGATCCAGTTCACCCGGTGGTCGATCGCCCAGGCGGACCTGCACCAGGGGCGGCGCAACCTGTGGCTGCGGACGCTCGACAGGATGGGCCTCGGCTTCGACTCCTGACCCCGGACGCCCCTCTCTCGGCGATCGTGTGGACCCCGGCCGGCGCCCCGTGACGGCGCGCCGGTCCCGGGCTTCGGCGGGGCCTGTCCGGAAGGCCCCGGCCGAGTCCGGCGGTGCGGCCCGCGAGGTCGCCCCGGCGGGCCAGACTGAACGCATGAGAGTCGAGTTCGAGGTCGACGGCATCACGCTCGTCGGCGACATGCGCATCCCGGAGGGCGAGGGGCCGCACCCCGCCCTCGTCCTCACCGGCCCCTTCACCGGGGTGCGCGACCAGGTCACCGGCCGGTACGCGGAGCGGCTGGCCGCCCACGGCCACGTCACGCTGGCCTTCGACCACCGCAACTGGGGCGAGTCGGGCGGCCTGCCACGGCAGCACGAGGACTGGCAGGGCAAGCTGGCCGACCTCAGGGCCGCCGTGTCGCTGCTGCGGAGCAGGCCCGAGGTCGACCCCGAGCGGATCGGGGCGGTCGGGATCTGCCTCGGCGGCGGCTACGCCCTCAGGTTCGCCGCCTTCGACCCGAGGGTGAAGGCGTTCGCCGGCATCGCGGGCGCCTACAACAACCCCTACGGCAGGCACTTCGAATCGGTCCTTCCCGGCCTCACCCAGGTGCTCGAACGGCAGGACCGGGGCGGCGAGACCGAGTACCTGCCCGCCGTGGCCGAGGAGGGGGAGGCGGCCATGCCGGGCGACGAGCCGTACGCCTACTACGGCGCCACCGCCTCACCGACCTGGCGCAACCGGGTGACCGCGGCCAGCATCCGCGAGCTGGTCACCATGGACAACATGATGGGCGCCGACTTCCTGTCGCCCCGGCCCGGCCTGATCGTGCACGGTGTCATCGACAGGTTCTGCTCGCCCGAGGGCGCCGAGGAGGCCTACAAGCGGATGGGGCAGCCCAAGCGGATCGTCTGGCTGGACGCCAGGCGCCACATCGACCTCTACGACGGCGAGCCGTACGTCACCCAGGCCGTCGAGGCGACGGCGGAGTTCATGCGCGAGCACCTCTGATCCCGTGATCCGGCCCGACCGCCCGGACGAAGGCGCCCGCCTCGGCGATCGCGGCCACGCCCTCCCGCGCCAGGTCGGCGAAGACCTGGAAGGCGTGCACCTGGCCCTGCCAGATCTGCAGGCGGCACGGCACGCCCGCGCGGTCCAGGGCGGCGGCCATCAGCTCGGCGTCGGCGCGCAGCACCTCCCTCGATCCGGCCTGGATGAGGACGGGCGGCAGCACCGACAGGTCGGCGTGGGCCGGACCCCAGAGCGGGTCGGTCGGCACGATGCCCGGCCACAGCAGGTGGCTGAGCGCGGGCAGCCTGGAGACCGGCAGGTAGGGGTCCGTGCCGAGCCTGGCCGCGTGGTCGAGGTCGATGAACGGCGACAGCGCCACGATGCCGCCAGGACGGGGCAGCCCCTCGGCCACCGCGCGCAGCGGCGTGAGGAAGCTGAGGTACCCACCGGCCGAGTCGCCCGCGACCACGATGTCATCGGCGGCATAGCCCCTGGCCAGCAGCCACCGGTAGGCCGCCACGCAGTCCTCGACCGTCTCGGTGAACGGCACGCCGGGCGGCTTGCGGTAGGCGACCGACAGCACGGGTGCTCCCGCCGCCAGGGAGAGCCTGGCGACCAGCCGCCGGTGGGTGCGCAGCCCGCACAGCACGAAGCCGCCGCCGTGGAAGTAGAGGATCACGCGGCGGGAGCGGTGGTCGACGCCCTTCGCCCGCACCCACTCCGCCGCGCACCCCAGCCCGCGCACCCTCGCCGTCCTGGTGCCGCGCGGCGGCCTGAGCACCACGGCCATCAGGTCGATCACCGCGGCGAACCGCATCAGGGCGAACGGGGTCCAGGCCAGCAGCGGGTAGACGAACAGGCGTGCCAGGAAGGGCACCAGCCGTGAGCCCAGGCTGCCGCCGGGGCGCTCTTCGAGGACCATGTATCGATGATGTGACATAAAATGACGCTTTGTCGCGTTGTTCATTGGCAGACCGCACGGCGGCCGCAGCGAGCGGTATCTACCCCGGTCGAAGCCCACCACGGCGGTGTGCCTCGCAGGGGGTTCTCCGTCATGACCTGGACGGAGACCTTGTGAAGTCCTACCTGACCGTGCTCGCCACCCCGGGAGCATGGCGGTTCCTCGTGCCCGCGCTCGTGGCTCGCCTGCCGTACGCGATGCTGCAGATCGGCATCCTGCTGCTGGTGCGGTGGTCCACCGGCTCGTACGGCGCGGCGGGCGCCGCCTCGGCCGCCGCCGCGATCGCGCAGGCCCTCGCCGGACCGCAGACGGGCCGCCTCGCCGACCGGTACGGCCAGCCGCGCGTGCTGCTCCCTCAGGTGGCCGCGCACGCCCTCGCCGTCGGCGCGCTCGTCGCGCTGGCCGCCACCGGCGCGGGCGCGCCGCTCCTGGTGCTCACCGCCGCGCTCGCCGGCGCCACCGTGCCGCAGATCGGCGCCATGGTGCGGGCCCGCTGGTCGCACCTGCTCGGCGGCTCCGGCCGGCTCGGCGCCGCCTTCGCCGTCGAGTCGATCACCGACGAGCTGACCTTCACGCTCGCGCCCGTGCTCCTGGTGCTGCTGTCCACCGGCTTCACGCCCGCCGTGGCGCTGCTGGTCTCGCTCGCGCTCATCCTCGCCGGCACCGTCGTCTTCGCCGTCACCCGCGTCGGCGCCCCCGAGCCGATGCCGGTGAGGGTCCGCTCGGCCAGGGGCGTGCTGAGGCTGCGCGGCGTGGCCGTGCTCGCGCTCGGCTTCCTCGCCATGGGGTCGGTCTTCGGCAGCATGCAGGTCGGCATCACCTCCTTCACCGCCCAGCTGGGCGCGCCCGCCGTCGCCGGCCCCGTCTACGCCGCCTTCTCCGGGGCCAGCGTCGTCGGCGGCCTGCTGTACGGCGCGATCCGCTGGCGCGTCTCCGCCCCCGCCCGCCTGGTCTGGGGGCTCGGCCTGCTCGCCGTGGCGACCAGCGCCCTCCTGTTCGCCGGCACCGTGCCCCTGCTGTTCGCCGCGGCCGGCCTGGCGGGGCTGGTGATCGCGCCGGTCATCATCACCGGCTACACCATCGTCGAGCGGCTGACTCCCGCCGAGGTGCGGACGGAGGCGTTCACCTGGCTGACGGGTGCGATCGGGCTCGGCCTCGCCACCGGGGCCTCGCTCGCCGGACAGCTCGTCGACCGCTTCGGGCCGCCGGTGGCCTTCGTCGTGCCGCCCCTGATGGTGGGCGTCGTCGCCGTGCTCGTCCTGCTCCGCCTGCCCAGCCTGCGCCCCGTCCCCGGGCTCGCCACCCCGACGGCCACCACCGCCCACCCCCTGCGATAACACTCCGCACCCAAGTAGCTACGCGAATGTGTCGAACTCCTGCGGATGGGTGCGTTCTACAGTGACAATATGAGCGTGCTGACCGTTGAGATCGACTCCAAGACCGAGCGGATCCTCACACGGTTGACCTCTGGTGGGAGGTCAACGGCGGACGTGGTGAGGGAGGCGATTCGGCTGGCCGGTCACCTGCAGTGGTTGGAACAGGCCCGCGCCGACGCCGAGCGGCTGGCGGACGATCCTGAGGATCTCGCGGAGATCGAGGCCATCCGCCGCGAGTTCGGCGACGCGCATGCGTGGTGATGTCTACCGGGTGCGCGCTCCACGGGACGCCGTGGGCCACGAGCAGCGAGGTGAACGATTTGCTGTCGTCGTACAGTCCGATGCTTTTGCGCGGTTGTCCACCCTGCTCGTCGCCCCAACATCCACCAGCGCGGGCCGGGCGATCTTTCGGCCCGAGATCGACCTGAACGGCAAGAGCACGCGGGTGCTGATCGACCAGATCAGATCCGTGGACATCGCCCGTCTCGGCGATTTTGCCGGGCGGCTCGATCCAGAGGAGGTCCAGGAGGTCGACAGGGCGCTCCACGGTTTCTTGGGGTTGCTCTGCTGGTGATCACGTGTGGGACAGGACGTCGTCCGGGATGACCTTGGGGATGCCGCGGAGCGTGCGGTAGGCGGCCACGGCCAGCACGACCAGCAGGGCGCTCGTGGCGAGCGTGGTGAGCTGCAGCGCCTCCACGAAGGCGAGCTTCGCCGCCGTGATGACCGAGGGCGGCACCTGTCCCGCCACGCTCAGCGCGCCGCCGAGGCTGTCGCCGACCTGGGGCGGCAGGCCCGCGGGCACCTCCAGGTTGGCCCGGTAGGTGGCGGCCAGGATGCTGCCGAGCACGGCGATGCCGAGCGAGCCGCCCAGCTCGAAGGCCGTCTCCGAGAGCGCCGCCGCCGCGCCCGCCCGCTCCTTCGGCACCGCGGCCAGGATCGTGTCGTTGGTGACGGCGAAGGTGAACCCGACGCCCAGGCCGCCGATCACCATGCCGATCAGCAGGTAGCCGAAGGTGGTGGTGGCGTCCGCCTGGCCGTAGACGGCGAAGGAGGCGGCCGAGCACAGCAGGCCGACGGCGACGACGGTGTTGCGGCCCCACCAGGTGACCAGCCTGGCGGCCAGCGCGCCGCCGACCGCGCCGCACAGGCCGCCGGGCAGGGAGGCGAGACCGGCCTGCAGCGGCGTCCAGCCCAGCACGAGCTGCATGTACTGCGCGAAGATCAGGTTGAGCGCGATCATTCCGAAGATCGCGAACAGGTTGGCGGCCACCGCGCCGGTGAACGCCCGATGGCGGAACAGGCGCAGGTCCACCAGCGGTACGGCCAGCCGCCTCTGCCGCCGGCCGAACAGCGCGAGCCCGGCCACCGCCAGCGCGGCGGAGAGGGCGACGTTGGCCGCGAAACCGTCGATGACCCAGCTCTTGAGCGTGTACACGGCCGCCACCACGCCCACGATCGACAGCACGGCGCTGGCCGGATCGATCGCGGCGGCCCCGGGGTTGCGCGACTCGGGGAGCACCAGGAGGCCGCCGACCAGCACCAGCGCCATGACCGGCAGGTTGATCAGGAAGACCGACCCCCACCAGAACGAGGTCAGCAGCAGCCCGCCCACGATCGGGCCGAGCGCGAAGCCCGCCGCGCCCATGCCGCCCCAGATGCCCACCGCCATGGTCCGCTCGGCGGGGTCGGTGAACACGTTACGGATGATCGACAGCGTGGACGGCATGATGGTGGCCCCCGCCACGCCGAGCAGCGCCCTGGCCGCGATGAGCAGGTCGGCGTTGGGCGCGTAGGCGGTGACCGCGGAGGCGAGGCCGAAGGCGACGGAGCCGATCAGCAGCAGCTTCTTGCGGCCGATCCGGTCGCCCAGGTTGCCCATGGTGATCAGCAGGCCGGCCAGCGCGAAGCCGTACATGTCGCCGATCCACAGCTGCTGGGCGGCGGTCGGCCTCATGTCGGTGATCAGCCCCGGCAGGGCCAGGTGCAGGACGGTGAGGTCGATGGCCAGGAGCAGCTGGGCCAGGCAGACGATGGCGAGGCTTCCCCATTTGGTGTTCATGGCGGCAGCGTCGCCGCGCCCGCTGACCGCTCACGCACCGAGCGCTGACAGCGCCTCCTCGGCCATGGCGGCCAGCGGCAGGTTGGTGTCGCGGACGGTGTCGAGGACCTGGGTGTACCAGGCGCGTGCGGTGCCCGTCTCGCCCGCCGCCGCGGCCACCGCGCCCAGGCCCAGCATGATCTGCATCCTGGAGTCCGCGGCGCTGTACCAGGTGGTGGGGCACTCCTCCAGCGCCTGCTCCATCAGCGCCCTGGCCTCCCGCAGGTCGCCGCGGATCATGGCCACCCGGCCGAGGCCGAGATGCGCTCGCGCCAGCGTCTCGCGGGCGCCGGTGCGCGTGGCCAGCTCAGCCACCCGCAGGTACTGCCACTCGGCTTCCCCGAGATCCAGGTGGACGACGGCGTCGGCCCTGCGGCAGCCGTAGTCGGCCAGGTCCTCGACGGCGCCGAGCTCCTCGGCCAGCGCCTCGGCCTGCGCCGCCAGCTCGGCCGAGGCGGCGTGGTCGCCCTGCTGGAAGGCCAGGTCGGCCATGCCGGACAGCGCCAGCGTGCTGCCCCACCGCTCGCCGAGCGCGCGGAAGGCCCGCAGCGACCGCTGGAAGCAGGCCCACGCCTCGTCAGGGCGGCCGAGGTTCTGCTGCAGGTAGGCCAGCCCGGCGTGGCTCAGGCCCCGCATCCACGGAGACAGCGTCGCGACGAACTCGGCCGTCATCCTCTCGGCCATGTCGTAGTCGGCGGGCGGCCCCTGCAGCATCGGCATCATCACGTTGAGGAACTCCCGCTGGAACGGCGCAGCCCCGTCGTACCTCAGCGTTCCGATGTCCGCCTTGGTCCTGGCATCCCACGCCGCGACCAGCACGCTCATGGCGTACTCCTCGCTGGGGGAGGGGTCGACGACGGTCAGCACCTCGGCGGCCATGGCCGCGCCCTCGCTCCTCCTGCCCCTGAACCACCAGTAGCAGGCGAGGCCGCCCACCAGGCGGAGCGCGGTGCCGGTGTCGCGGACCTCGACCGACCAGCGCAGCGCGGCATGGAGGTCGTCGCGCTCCTCGTCCAGCAGGGCCAGCCACTCCAGCTGCTCGGCCCTGCGCAGGTGCGGGTCGGCAGTGACGGTCAGCTCGAGGTAGTAGGCGGCGTGCGCCCGCCTGAGCGCCTCGACCTCGCCCGCCTCGGCCAGCCGTTCGGCGCAGAACGCCCTGATCGTCTCCAGCATGCGGTAGCGGCCGTGCTCCACCTGCACCAGCGACTTCTCCACCAGGGAGGCCAGCAACTCCTCGGGCAGCCCGCACACCCGCTCGGCCGCCTCCAGCGTCGCGCCGCCGACGAACACCGTCAGCCGCCTGGCCATCGCCTGCTCGTCGGCGTCGAGGAGGTCCCAGCTCCAGGCGACCACCGCGCGCAGCGTCTGGTGCCGGGGCAGCGCCGTACGGCTGCCGCGCGCCAGCAGCCTGAACCTGTCGTCGAGCCGCGCGGCCACCTCGGCCACCGACAGCGACCGCAGCCGGGCGGCGGCCAGCTCGATCGCCAGCGGCAGCCCGTCCAGCGCCCGGCAGATGCGGACGAGCTGGTCCTCGTCCTCGACGGTGAAGCCCGGCCTGACCGCGGTGGCCCGGTCGGTGAACAGGCGGACGGCCGGGTAGTCGAGCGCCCGCGGCGCGCCCGGCGGCGGCAGGGGCAGCGGCGACACCGGGACGATCGACTCGCCGGTGATGCCGAGCGCCTCGCGGCTGGTGACCAGCAGCCGCAGGTGGGGGCAGGCGGCCAGCAGCCGGTCGGCCAGCGCGGCGGCGGCCCCGACCAGGTGCTCGCAGTTGTCGAGGACGAGCAGCAGCCTGCGCTCGGCCAGGGCGGCGACCAGCCGGGTAGCCGCGTCGGCGGGGACGCGGCCGGCGGCGTGCAGCGAGTCGCGCAGGTCGAGCGCGCTCACGACGGCCTGCGGCAGGTCGGCCGCGTCGGAGATCGGGGCCAGCTCCACGAAGCACACGTCGCGCGGGGCCGTGGCGGCCGCCTCGGTGGCCAGCCGGGTCTTGCCCGCTCCGCCCGGCCCGATCAACGTGACGAGCCTGGCCTCCTCCAGCAGCGCCTGAAGCCGCTCGAGCTCCTCGGCGCGGCCCACGAAGCTGGTCAGCTGGGCGCGCAGCCCCCGCCGCGACACGCCCGCCTCCGGCGCGCCGGGGGCCGGGCCGAGCGAGGGGTCGGCGCGCAGCACCGCGAGGTGGGCGGCGGCCAGCTCGCTGCCCGGCGCGACGCCGAGCTCGTCGTCGAGGATCCGGCGGCCCTCCTCGTAGACGGCCAGCGCCTCGGCCTGGCGGCCGCTGCCGTACAGGGCCCGCATCAGCTGGGCGCGCAGGCGTTCGCGCAGCGGGTGGGCGGCGACCAGCTCGCCCAGCTCCGCCGCGACCTCGCGATGCGATCCGAGCTCCAGCTCGGCCTGCACCCTGTCCTCGACGGCCGACAGGCGCAGCTCGGCCAGCCGCGTGGCGGTCGTCCCCGCGAACGGCGCGTCGGCCAGCGGCGCGCCCTTCCACAGATCGAGCGCCTCCCCGAGCACCCGGGCCGCTCTCGCGGGGTCGCCCTCCCGCACGGCCGCGCGCCCGTCGGCGACCAGCAGCTCGAAGCGGTGCGCGTCGACGTCGGCCGGATCGACCGCGAGCCGGTAGCCGGCGGGGTGGAACTCGATCAGGTCCTTGCCGAGCGACCTGCGCAGCCGGGAGATCTGGGACTGCAGCGCGTTGGCCGCCGTCTCCGGCGGCTCGTCGCCGTAGAGGCCGTCGATCAGCTGCTCGTGGGTGACGATGCGCCCGGCCTCCACGGCCAGCAGCACCAGCAGCGCCCTGACCCTGGGCCCGCCGAGCGCGACCGGCTGCCCGTCGCCGTCGCGCACCTTGATCGGACCGAGGATCTCGAAGCGCATGCCCCCGATTATCTCGGCTCGGGCAACAGCCGCACGATGTCCGCATATGTGGGCAGGTCCGGGTCGTCCTCCAGGACGGCCAGCGCGCCCCTGAGCGCGGCCCGGTAGAGCAGGGAGCCCGTGCTGATCCTGGCCACGCCCACGTCGGCGAGCCGCTCGACGGGCGGTCCGTGGAGCACGTTGAGCGGCAGCGGCGTGCTCTCGACGATCTCGGCGATGGTGCTCAGGTCGTTCGTGCCGGGCACGAAGATCCCGTCGGCACCCGTGTCGCCGTAGGCGCGCACCCGCTCGAGGGTGTCGTCGCCGGTGGCCAGCCACAGGGTGTCGGTGCGGGCGTTGACGAACACGCCCCGGCCGGCCACCGCCTCCAGGATGCGGGTCTGCTCGCCGATCGGGCGCAGCGTGCCGTCGGCCCTGCCGTCCTCCAGGTTGACGCCCGCCACGCCCATGCTCGCCAGGACGTCGACCAGGTCGGCGACGGCGGCGGGGTCGTCGCTGAAGCCGTTCTCGATGTCCACGGTGAGGAAGACGGGCAGGTCCTTCAGCAGGTCGACCAGGTCGAGGGTCTCCGCCTTGGTGGCGGCGGCGGCGTCTGGCCTGCCGTGGACCGCGCTGACGCCGAGGCTCGTGGTGCCGATGGCGGGAAAGCCGCGGGCGGCCATGAAGGCGGCCGAGCCGTAGTCCCAGGCGTTGGGCAGGACCAGGGGCTTGCCGGGCTGGTGCAGGTCGGCGAAGGTCATCGGAACTCCATGATCGTTTCGAGGACGCCGGTGGCGATGGCCACGGCGTGGCCGGATCCGGGGCAGCGGCGGGGGCCGTGGCCGAAGGCGAGGTCGGGGGTCAGGTCGACCTCCACGAGGGCGCCCGTGGCGTCGACGCGTTTGGTGGCCCGGACCGGAGGGTCGTGGCGGAGGGTGTCGCGCAGCAGGTCGTCGGCGGCGAGAGGCTCCGGCGGCCGGGCGAGGGCGTTGCGCAGGAGGGCGGTGGTGGCGCCGTGGGCCTGCAGCAGGATGGTGATCTCCGGGATGCCGGCGACGGCGACGAGGGCGGCCACGGCCGCGTCGATCTCGGGCGTCGTCACGCCGGACAGGTAGCCGCCGGCGACGGTGGCGACATCGGAGACGAGCGCGTCCGTGCAGGCGACGCCCAGGGCGGGGCCGAGCACCCGGGTGGGCACCCCGTGGGCGAGGACGCGATCGGCCATGTCGGTGGTCATGTCGGTGGCCTGGTACGTGGCCATGTCGGCGGCCATATCCGTGGCCTGGCCCGCGGCCGGGACGGTGAGCAGCGTCCGGGTGGTCTCGGCGGCGGCGGTGCGGAGGGTGGCGGGGTCCAGGACCGCCAGCCGGGCCTCCACCAGGGCGCGGCGCTCGGCATGTACGGGGCCCGCGGCGAAGCGGGAGACCCGCGCGCGCAGCCAGCCCAGCGTGCCCGGCTCGGCCCCCGCCGCGACCGGTGGCGGCACGTACGACGGGTCGGACAGGACGGCGCGGACTTCCGCGTGACCGGTGATGAACATGGAACCGACCGTAGACCCCGGTCAGTTCGGCGCCGGCCGAAGCGTGCCGGCGTGGATCTCCAGCAGCGCCGACAGGCTCGCCAGGCCGTCGTCAGTGATCTTGAGCGCCCGCTGGCCGCCGATCCTGGTGACCCAGCCCGCCGCGAAGGCGTGGTGGCACAGCGCCGCCCCCGCGGTGCCCGCCAGGTGCGGGCGGCGCTCGGTCCAGTCGAGGCACGGCCTGGCCATCGGCCGCGTACGGCTGGCCTCCAGCGCGATGCCGAGCCCGGCGAACCAGTCGGCCCCCGACGGGCTCAGCGAGAAACCGGGTTCCAGCAGGCCACGAGACAGGAGCGCGTCGGTGACGGCGACGCCGAGCCGTCCGGCGAGGTGGTCGTAGCAGGTGCGGGCCCTGGCCATCGCGGCCGACGCGCTGGCCGCCCTGAGCGTGGCGGGGGCGGGGCCGGAGGCCGCGGGGGAGACGCGCGCGGCGAGGTCCTCGACGAGCTGCGCGGTGGCGGCGTCGGCCAGCCGTACGTAGCGGTGCCTGCCCTGCCGTTCCTCGGCGAGCAGCCCGCCCTGCACCATCTTGCTGAGATGCTCGCTGGCGGTGGAAGGGGCGACCTTGGCCGTCCTGGCGAGCTCGCCCGCGGTCCACGCCCGCCCGTCGAGCAGCGCCAGGCAGAACGCCGCCCTGGTCGGGTCGGCGATGAGCGCCGCGAACGCGGCGAGACCCTGAGCTGACATGCCTCTACGGTAGGCCGGTGAAGGTTCGGCGGGTGCCGAACCTTCACGCGGCTCTGGCGCGGTCGACGGCGGCCGGCCCGGCCTCGGGGGCCTTCACGACGCCCGGCTTCCTGCCGGGCACGGGCACGGCGGCGGGAAGGCGGAAGTCGAGGAAGGCGGCCAGGCCCATCGCCACCACGAGGACGATCTCGGCCACGATCAGCGCGCGCTCCATGAGGCCGTAGTACGCGGCGCCGCCGATGAGCGGCGAGGTGAGCGTCGCCGGGTGCGCGGCGAGGTAGACCGCCAGCGTGATCACGGAGGTCACGGCCAGCGACCTGACCAGGTTCCACCGGGGGAGCGCGGCGCGCCCCCTGGCCAGGCTCCAGCCGGCGACCGGCAGGGAGGTGAACACCACCGCCGAGGCCCACCGGTGCAGCTCGCCCGACAGCGACTTGGCGGCGCCGGGGTCGGTCGGGAAGACCGCGCTCAGCATCAGGCCCGCCGCCGCGGCGATCAGCAGCAGCCTGGTCGCCGCCGTGCGGGCGGGGTCGTTGACGGCCAGGCCGTAGGCGAGGAACAGGCAGCCGGAGGCCAGGGCCGTCATGCCGACCACGACCAGCGGCATCCCGCCGGGAACCAGCGCGTAGTCGCTGACCAGCGGCTGCGCGGGCAGCGCCAGGTGCGCGTGGGCCAGCGCCGCCAGACACACCACCGCCGCGACCAGGGGAGCCACCAGGATCATCGGGCGACCTCGGCGTAGATCTGCTCGAAGCGGGCCAGCGACGCCTGGTGGTCGTGGGTCAGCGCCAGCTCGCGGCTGGCCCGGCCCGCCCTGGCCCGCAGGTCGGCGTCGGCCAGCAGCGCGGTCAGATGCCCTGCCAGCTCCATCACGTCGCCCGGCTCGAACAGGTACCCGTTGTCCTCGACCAGGTGCGGCAGCGCCATCGCGTTGGCGGCGACCACCGGCAGCCCGCTGGCCATGGCCTCCAGCGTGGCGATGCTCTGCAGCTCGGCCACGCCCGGCATGGCGAAGACGTCGGCGGCGGCGAACACCTGCGGCATCGTCTCGTCGGGCACGAACCCGAGGAAGAACACCCGGTCGCCGACCCCGATCCTGCCGGCCAGCCGCTCCAGCTCGGCCCGCTGGTTGCCCTTGCCCACCAGCGCCACCTGCGCGTCGGTCTCGTTCAGGACGTACGGCAGCGCCCGCACCAGCTCGTCCAGGCGCTTCTCCTCGTCGAGCCGTCCCACGAACAGCACGGTCTCGCGGTCGGGCAGGCCGAACGCCTTGCGCGCCCACGCCTTGGGCTCGGCGTGCGGGTGGAACCTGGTCAGGTCGATCCCGCAGGAGACCGCCTCCACCTCGCGCGAGAAGCCCTGGTCGGTCAGCAGCCCCGCGGCCAGCGGCGTCGGGGTGGTGATGTGGTCGGCGCGGGAGAAGATCCGGCTGAAGTCGCGCCACGCCAGCCGGCCCGCCGACTCCCGCAGCCGGGCCGGGATGTGCGCGAACTGGAAGAGGTTGTCGGGCATGAAGTGGTTGGTCGCCACGACGGGCACGCCGTTCCTGCGCGCGGCGGCCATCGCCGCCCTGCCGACCACGAAGTGCCCCTGGGCGTGCAGCACGTCGGGGTCGATGGCCCTCACCAGGCGGTCGAGCCTGGTCGGCACCGTCACCCGCATCGTCGGGTGGACCAGCAGCGGCGCCGAGCGCAGCCGGTGCACGACCACGCCGTCCTCCACCGAGGCCTTGGCGGGGCCCTCGTCCGACTGGCAGATCACGTGGACGTCGTTGCCGCGCTCGGCCAGCCCGGTGGCCAGGCGATGGGTGAAGACGGCGGCGCCGTTGACGTCGGGCGGATAGGTGTCGGTGGAGATCAGCACGCGGCGCGGCCTGGCGGGCACGGAGGCGAGCGCCGGGCGGGTGGTCTCGGTGGAGACGAGCGGCATGGCCATGGTGGGGGACTCCTGGGAGTTAGGAACGTGATTCGAGGGGGGTGGTGCGAGCGAGCGCGATCGTGCCCACCGCCGTGAGCGCGGCGGCCGCGATCGGGGCGACACCCTGGGGGAGGGGCTCGCCGAGCAGGAGGGCGCCGAAGGCGACGGCGGTCAGGGGGTCGGCGATCTGCAGCGAGGCGAAGGACACGCCGAAGTGGCCGACGGCGTAGGCCCGCTGCAGGAGCACCAGGGCGAGCAGGGCGGGAACCGGCAGCGCCAGCAGGTACCACCAGTTCCACGCCCCGTCGACCAGGACGCGCATGAGGGTCGCGGTCGCGCCGTACAGCACGCCCGCGCTGGTGGCCAGGAGCGCGGCCCGTCCCGCAGGGGAGGCGGCCCTCGCGCCCGCCCACAGCAGCACCGCCGCGACGCCCGCGACCGCGAGCAGCGTGGCGGCCCCGTGCGGGCTCAGGTACGTGGGGCCGTCGTGCGAGGGGACCAGCAGGACCAGCCCGATCAGGCCGATGGCGACCGTGGCCGCCGCGGCCAGCTCCCCCCGGGACGGCCGCCGCCCGTGCAGGGCGGCCGCGATCGGCAGGGCGAACAGGAGGCTGGCCACGCCCATCGGCTGGACGACGGTCAGCGGGCCGAGGCCGAGGGCCACGATGTGCAGCCCTCCGCCCACGAGGATCGACGCCCCGCCCGCGAGCCAGCGGGGCTTTCTGAGCAGGGCCAGCAGGCCCGGCTTGGCCGAGCCCACCGCCTCGAACTGCTGGAGAGCGGCGCCGAGTGCGAAGAACAACGAGCCGAACAGGGCCACGGCCGCGGCCAGCACAGTCATGCGCACTCCTTTCACCTGGATGAAGACATGTGGAGGTGTCCGTGAGGTCTCCGCTCAGGGACAGGGGGGCGAACAGTCAGGACTCTCCTTCGGCGCCCTGCGCGGCAGGGACGAGCGCCCGGTGAGAACCCGGTGAACGCCGCTTGCGCAGCCAGCGGACCAGCTCGACGACCATGGTGATCGTCACCGCGATGCCGAGGCCGAGCAGCAGGCCCTTGATCGGGTCGTTCTCGAAGGCCATGCCGCCGAAGAAGCCGATCAGCGTCGAGTAGACCGCCCACGACCCGGCCGCGATCGCGTCGAAGAACGCGAACGAGCCGCGCGGATAGCCGACCCCGCCCATGGTGAGCGTGGCCGCGGTCCTGCCGCCGGGGATGTAGCGGGCCACCACGAGCAGCAGGCCGCCACGCTCGGCGAGTGCCTGCTGGGCCCACGTGAAGGCCTTCTTGCCCCGCAGCCGGCGGCCCGCCTTGCTGCCGATGAAGTAGGAGATGTGGTCACCGGTGAAGGCGCCCAGCGCGGCCACGACCATCACCAGCCACAGGTTCGGGTCACCCGTGGAGGCCGCGAACACGCCCGCGGTGATGACAGCCGTCTCGGCGGGCACGACGGGGAAGAACCCGTCGAGCATCGCCAGCGCGAACAGCGCGACGTACAACCATGGCGAGGTCATCACCTGGTTGAGCAGGTCGAGAATGGCATGGGACATGTGTGCGCTCCGGTCTGTGGAGGGAGTTCTCTCAGAGTGGCGGCGGATCACCCTGGCGACATCGGGGAACGGCCCCCGGCCGGACCCCGGCCGTCCCCTGGAAATCTCAGGGATCTACCTCCTCGAACCTAGGGATCGATCAGGTCCGCCCACATCGGACGATCGGTACGCACGACCCCCTACTTTCGTCATGTCCCTCGATCCAACTCGGGAAGGAGACCTCGCACACTGGTGTGAGGGTGGAGATCGACGGTGAGGCTGGCACCACCATCTCCGGTAGGCTGGGCGATACCCCGACTTTCGGCAGAGGTGCCGCCAGGGCCCGGCCCGATAGCGTCTCCCGCATGCGCCGCACGCCCCGCCACCTGCTCCACGACGTGCTCCTGTGGCTCGTCATGTCCGTCCTGGCCGCCGCCGCGGGACCCGACCCCTTCGCCGACCCCGGCCGCTTCCTCGCGGTGACGGGCGGGCGCGTGCTGCTTCTGGCCCTGGCGATCGCGGTGGGCCGGCCGTGGCCGCTCGCCGCGGTCGTGATCCTGCTGCCGGTGGGACCCTGGCAGTTCGACGAGGGCCTGGCCACCGCCGACTGGGACTTCAGCAGGGGGCAGGCCACCGGCGACCAGCTGTGGCCGCTGTCGCTGGTCGCGGTGAAGATCTTCCCGCTCACGCCGACCACGCCGGCCGTGATCTGGTACGCCTACCTGACCGGGCGCAGGACCGCGCGCGCCTGGCCGGCCGTGGCCGTTCTCGGCGCGGCCACCGTCGTCGGCTCGGGCGTCGTGCTGGCGCAGGGCGGCCAGCCGCGGCTGTGGGTCACGATGGTGTCCGGGCTCGCCGGCTTCTACGTCCTGCCGTACCTGCTGGGGGCGCTGCGGCGGCGGCTGGTGCACCAGCGGGCGCGGGCCGGCGAGGCCGCGGCGGCGCAGGCCAGGATGCGTGAGCGAGCCCGCATCGCGCACGAGATGCACGACTCGCTCGGGCACGACCTGGCCCTCATCGCGGTGCGCGCGGCGGGCCTCGAGATCGCGCCTGGACTCGCTCCGGCGCAGGCCAAGGCCGCGGGGGAGTTGCGGGTGGCGGCGGCGGAGGCCACGGAACGGCTGAGGCAGATCGTGGGGCTGCTGCGCGAGGACATCGACCCCGCCCCGCTCGCGCCCGTCGACGAGGACGTCGCCGCCCTGGTCGAGCGGGCCAGGGGCTCGGGGATGGAGGTCATGGCGGAGATCGCGCCGGGTCCCGTGCCCGCGCTGGCGCACCGGGTGGTCCAGGAGGGCCTGACCAACGCCGCCAAGCACGCCCCCGGCGCGTGGGTGCGGGTCTCGGTCGCGCCCGGGCGGATCTCGGTGTGCAACGGCCCCTCCCGCGGCCGGCCCACCGCGGTCCCGGGCGGCATGGGCCTCACCGGACTGCGCGAGCGCGTCCGGCTGGCCGGCGGCACGATGACGGCGGGCCCGGCCGGCGAGGGCTTCGAACTGGTCGTCGTCCCTCGCGCGGGGGAGGGGGATCCCCGCGTCGCGTGAGGCCGGGGGTGCCGCCGCTGGGCAGATTGGGCGGCATGGACGTTCCCCGCGCAGGAATCGGCAGGATCACCGCCGCGATCGTCGCGATGGCCGCGACCCTGCCCTACCTCACCATCAAGATCCTCTGGCTGACGGGCCGCCCGGTCGGCGTGGTCGACCTTTCGCTGATGGACTCGGGCGCGATGACCGGGCTCAACGCCATGACCTTCGGCATGGACCTGGTCGGCCTGTGCCTCGCGCTCGCCTTCACCACGCGGTGGGGGATGCGCCTGCCGGCGTGGCTGGTGCTGCTGCCCATCTGGGTCGGCACCGCCCTGCTGTCCAAGATCGTCGTCGCGCTGCCGCTGACCCTGCTGATCGAGGGACCGGGCGCCTTCCACGGCGGCCCGATGGTGGAGGGCTGGGTCTACCTGATGGTCTACGGCGGTTTCTCGCTGCAGGGCGTGGGGCTCACCGTCGCCTTCGCCCTCTACGCCCGCGCCAGGTGGCCGTGGGCCTTCCGGTACGGCAGGGCGCGGACGGCCGTGGCGTTCCAGCACGTCGTGGGCCGCGGCGGCCTGCTGGTGGCGCTGGTCGTCGGCGCCGTGGACGTGTACTGGGCCTGCGGCGGCACCGCCGGACTCGACCCCGCTGTGACGGCCGCGCGGAACCTGCCGGGAAGCGTCGTGCAGGCTCTCGGCGGAGCGCTCGTCATCGCCGGCGCCGCCGGTTACCTGGCCCTGCTGCGCGGGCACGCGTGGTGGTCGACGGCCGTGGCGTGGCTGGGCAGCGGCTACCTGTTCGCCTGGGGCCTCTACGAGATGATCATCATGGTGACCGCGGGCCCGCTGGCCGCCGAGGTGCCGATGGTCGCGCCCCATCTGGTGACGCTGTTCGCCATGCTGACCGGCCTGACGTTGGGGCTCGGTGGCGCGTTCCTGCTGATCGAGAAGTCAGGCGGGGGCGTGGCTGAGGCGGCGCAGCACCCGCTTGAAGGTCCACAACGAGAAGGTGATCGCGAACCCGCTGATAGCGGCCACCGCTGAGGTGCGCAGCAGCATGTAGGCGCCGATGGACTCGTTGAGGAAGAGCCAGATGCTCACGGTGGAGTTGGCCATCAGCACGAACGCCCACAGCAGCGTGATCCTGGCGAAGAACCTGCGCATCCGCTCGTGCTTCAGCACCGCCTGCGGCAGGTGGATGTAGTCGAGGGTGAGCTTCTGGACCATCGGCCTGTTCAGCCTGACCGAGGCGAGGAAGATCATGCTGATGCAGATGGTTCCGAACTCGGGCGTCAGGAAGAAGACGGCGTTGTTGCCGGTCCACAGCGCGACCAGGGCCCGCGCGGTGATCGCGACCGCGGCCAGGAACATGGTCGCGGGCACCCGTACCTTCCTGACGAGCCGCCATCCCACGCCGAGGTAGACCCACGACACCGCCGCGATCAGCGCGCCATTCTCGCCCAGGATCATGAGGGCGGTGTAGAAGACGGCGAGCGGAGCGACGACTCCTTCGAGCAGGCGGGGGATCGCCTGCCTGGCCAGGGCGGTCAGACGTGGCAGCACGACAGGGGGATGGTTCAACTCTGCTCCGTAGGTCGGCCCACGAGCAGCGCCTACCCCTGGCTGGCGGGATCAGGCATCGTCGGACGCTGTCGTCGGGTTGCGGGACGGATTACCCCGGCGCGCAGGGGCGCGCCGCTGGCTTACCGTACCTGACGTCCGGGAGTGCCACTGTCAGATTGTGCACATTCGGCACTTGCTGATCTTGCCGTGGCCATATGTCGCATCTGTCATGGTTTGTGGGGAAACGATTACCCCAGGCTGGCCGTGGCGAGCTTGGCGCCGAAGCCGAGGAACAGCGCGCCGACCCCCGAGGTGAGGGTGGCCGACAGCTTCCGCCTGGCGCGGAACTGCCCGGCCAGGAAGGTCCCGCCGAAGATCAGCGCCGACAGGTAGAGCGCGCTGAACAGCTGGATGATCGCCCCCAGGATGAGGAACGGCACCGCGGGCGTGCCGTACGAGGGGTCCACGAACTGGATGAAGAAGGAGACGAAGAACAGGATCGCCTTCGGGTTCAGCAGGCTGATCGTCAGCGCCTTGCGGAAGGGGTTCGGTCCGCGCTCGTCCACCAGCACGGCGACCGGGACGTGAGCCGGGTCGGCGGAGCGCCACGCCTTCCACGCGCCCCTGATCATCTGGAGGCCGATCCACGCCAGGTAGCCCGCGCCCAGGTACTTCACGACCGTGAACAGCACCGGATTCGAGCGCAGCAGCGACGCCGCGCCCGCCGCCGCGAGCACCATGAGGACGGTGTCGCCGACGAAGACGCCCATCGCCGCCTTGTAGCCCTCACGCACGCCGCGCTGGGCGGCGAGGGCGAGCACGTAGAGCGAGTTGGGGCCGGGCAGCAGGATGATGAAGAAGGCTCCCGCCACATATGTCCAGAGATCGGTCACACCGAAGAACATGGTCGCTCCTGCTCAAATGGGTCATTTCACAGTAGCGTGTCGCGTCTCCCGGCCGGTTTCAGAGCGGCCGGTACCGCAGGCCGCCGGGCGCCTGGCGGCGTCCCGGCGCCCCGTCCAGACACCGGTACGGCAGGACCGCCGGGGCCCGGTCTCCCGCCGGGCGGACGGCGCCGCCGATGGCCATAGGGTCTGACCATGAGCAGTGAGCAGGACGCGATCGACGTCATCCTCACCCAGTGGCGGCGCGAGCGTCCGGACCTCGACCTGTCGGCGATGGGCGTCTTCGGCCGCCTCGGCCAGGCGTCGCGGCTGGTGGAGTCGGCCGTGGAGGAGGTCTTCCGGCGCCACGGCCTGCGACCGGGCGAGTTCGACGTGCTGGCGGCGCTGCGCCGGTCGGGCCCGCCGTACACGCTGATGCCGTCGGAGCTGTCGGACGTGCTGATGATGTCGCGGGCGGGCATGACCAACCGCATCGACCGGCTGGAGGCGGCGGGGCTGGTCGAGCGCAGCCTCGACCCCGCCGACCGGCGCAGCTTCCGCGTCTCGCTCACCGAGCGGGGCCGCGAGGTCATCGACGCCACCCTCACCGAGCACGCGGCCAACCTGGCGCGGCTGGCCGCCCGGCTCACCGAGCAGGAGGCCGGCACGCTCGACGCCATCCTGCGCGGCATGCTGCGCGCCTAACGCGGCCCTGCGCGTGGCGCATCGGACTTATCTCGTCAAGGCCGTCAGCGTTCCTGTCTGATGCCTGTCAATTTGGGCCTTGTGCCTGGGAGTGGTCAGACCTATTCTCCGATTGATCGTTAGTTAAGTTTCCTAATAAACCGGAGGGGCGATGCTCCGACCCGTCCGCTTCCTCGCGCTCACCGCCGTCCTCACCACCTGCCTGGCCGCGCCCGCCCTGGCCCAGGCGCCCTCCCGCCTCGAGGCGGAGAACGCGACCGTCTCCCAAGGGGCGGTCGAGTCCAACCACGCGGGCTTCAGCGGCACCGGCTTCGTCAACTACGACAACGTCCAGGGCTCCTACGTTGAGTTCACCGTGAACGCCGCCGCGGCGGGCACCGCCTCGATCGTGCTCCGCTACGCCAACGGCACCACCACCGACCGGCCGATGGCCGTCGCGGTCAACGGGACCAGCGTGACCAAGAACTTCCCCGGCACGGGAGCCTGGTCCACCTGGGCCTCGACGACCGTCACGGCGCCGGTGCACGCGGGCGCCAACACCGTCCGCGCCACCGCCACGACCGCCAACGGCGGGCCCAACCTCGACTACGCCGAGATCGACGTGGCCGCCCCGTCGAACGAGTACCAGGCGGAGAACGCGGTCATCTCGCAGGGCGTCGTGGACACCAAGCACGCCGGGTACACCGGCACCGGCTTCGTGGACTACACCAACGTCGCGGGTTCCTACGTCGAGTTCACGGTCAACGCCGCCGCGGCCGGGAACGCGGCGCTGACCTTCCGCTACGCCAACGGCACCACCACCGGCCGGCCGATGGCCATCGCGGTCAACGGGACCGGCGTGACCAAGGACTTCCCCGGCACGGGCGCGTGGAGCACATGGGCGGAGACCACCGTCACCGCGGCGCTGAACGCGGGCGCCAACACCGTCCGCGCCACCGCCACGACCGCCAACGGCGGACCGAACCTCGACAGGCTGACGGTCTCGGCCGCGGGCCCGCCCGACACCGAGAGCCCCTCCGTTCCCGGCAACCCGCGGGCGACGGCCACCACCTCCAGCTCCGTCACGCTGGCGTGGGACGCCTCGGCCGACAACAGCGGGACGATCAAGGACTACCGGGTCTACGAGGGGTCGACGCTGAAGGCGACCGTCGGCGGCACGTCGGCCACGATCACCGGCCTGGCACCGTCGTCCACCCACACCTACACCGTGACCGCCCGTGATCCGTCGGACAACGAGTCGGGCAGGAGCGCCGCGGTCACCGCCACCACGCAGCCGGGCGGCACCGGCACGCCGGTGGAGGCCAACGGCCGGCTCCAGGTGTGCGGGGTACGGCTGTGCAACGAGCGCGGCGAGCAGATCCAGCTGCGCGGCATGAGCTCGCACGGCCTGCAGTGGTACTCGCAGTGCCTCAACACCGCCTCGCTGGACGCGCTGGCCACCGACTGGAAGGCCGACGTCCTGCGGATCTCGATGTACATCCAGGAGGGCGGCTACGAGACCAATCCGCGGCTGTTCACCGACCGGGTGCACAACCTGATCGAGATGGCCACGGCGCGCGGGATGTACGCGATCGTGGACTGGCACATGCTCAGCCCCGGCGATCCGACGGTGAACCTGAGCAGGGCCAAGACCTTCTTCACCGAGATCGCGCAGCGGCACAACGGCAAGAACAACCTGCTGTACGAGATCGCCAACGAGCCGAACGGCGTGTCGTGGTCGACGATCAGGAACTACGCCCACCAGTTGATCCCGGTGATCAGGCAGCACGATCCGGAGACCCCGATCCTCGTGGGGACCCGCGCGTGGTCGTCGCTCGGCGTCTCGGACGGGGCCGACGAGAGCGAGGTCGTCAACAACCCGGTCAACGCGACCAACATCATGTACACCTTCCACTTCTACGCCGCCTCCCACGGCTCGGAGTACCTGAACGCGCTGTCGCGGGCGGCCGACCGGATCCCGATGTTCGTCACGGAGTTCGGCACGCAGACGGCCTCGGGTGACGGCTCGAACAACTTCACCCGGTCGCAGCAGTACATCGACCTGATGGCGCAGAAGAAGATCAGCTGGGTGAACTGGAACTACTCCGACGACTCGCGCTCGGGTGCCGTCTTCACCTCGGGCACCTGCCCGAACGGCCCGTTCGCGGGTACCTCCAGGCTCAAGCCGGCGGGGGTGTGGGTGCGCGAGAGGGTGCGCGCCGACTAGGGAGACGGGTATTTACCTATAAAACCCACTGAGTTACTCTGAATTAGCCGGTATCGAGGGCTCGCGCGGCTGGGGTGGCTGCGCGGGCCCTTCCGGACGGCAAGATGTGCGTATGCGTGTGGCGATTCTCGGTCCGCTGGAGGTCGAGGGACCTGAAGGGCCGATCGAGATCGGCGGTGCCAGGGTCAGGGCCCTGCTGGCGCTGCTCGCGCTGGAGGAGGGACGGCTGGTCACCGCCGACCGGCTGATCGACGCGCTGTGGCCGGGCGAACCGCCCGCCAACGCGGCCAACGCCCTCCAGACGCTGGTCAAGCGGCTGCGCGCGGCGCTCAGGCCGTACGAGGCGGTGGAGAGCAGACCGGGCGGCTACCGGCTGACCGCGCGGGTGGACGTGCGCCGCTTCCACGACCTGGTGGCCGCCGGCGAGCTGGAGGCGGCGCTGAAGTTGTGGCGCGGGCCCGCGCTGGCCGACCTGGCCACGGTGCCGCACCTGGCCAACGTGGCGGCGGCGCTGGAGGAGGACAGGCTCGCCGCGGTCGAGACCAGGTCCGAGGCGCGCCTGGCGGCGGGGCTGCCCGTGGACCTGGCGGCGGAGGTGGCCGCCCACCCGCTGCGCGAACGGCTGTGCGCGATCGCCGTGCGCGCCATGGCCGCCGCCGGGCGGCAGGCCGACGCGCTGGCGCTCTTCGAGCGCACCAGGGCGCGCCTGGCCGACGAGCTGGGCGTCGATCCCGGCCCCGAGCTGCGCGCCGCCCATCTGGCGGTGGTGTCGGGGGACCTCCCTGCGGCCCTCCCGGCCGGCCGGCCTCCTGTCCAGCCCGCCGGCCAGCCCACCGTACGGCATCGCCGCCCGGGCGTGAAACGCCCGCTGACCAGCTTCATCGGCCGCGAGGAGGAGCTGGAGGAGCTGACCGGGCTGCTGGCGACCTCGAGAATGGTCTCCATCGTCGGCCCCGGCGGCGCCGGCAAGACCAGGCTGGCGACGGAGGCGGCACTGCTGGCCGAGGAGGCGTGGCTGGTCGAGCTGGCGGCCGTCACCGACCCGGCCGACGTGCCCGGCGCCGTGCTCGACGCGCTCGACCTGCGCGGCACCGACCGGCCTGCGCTGGGCGCGGCGGAGAAGGTCAGCCCGGCCGACCGGCTGGTGGGCGCGCTCGCCGGCCGCAAGGCGCTCATCGTGCTCGACAACTGCGAGCACCTCGTGGCGGCGGCGGCCGTGCTGGCCGAACGGCTCCTGATCGAGTGTCCAGGCCTGAGGGTGCTGGCCACCAGCAGGGAGCCGCTCGGCGTGCAGGGGGAACGGCTGGCGGCCATCCCGCCGCTCGAGCTGCCGCCCGAGGGGGCGCAGCCGGGCGTGGCGGCGGCGTCTCCGGCGGTGCGGCTCCTGCTCGACCGGGCCAGCGGCGTCAGGCTCGACGAGCGGAACGTGGCCGCGATCGTGGCCATCTGCCGCAGGCTCGACGGGATGCCGCTGGCGATCGAGCTGGCCGCGGCCAGGCTGCGCACGATGACGCCCGTCCAGCTGGCCGACCGGCTCGACGACAGGTTCAGGCTGCTGACCGGCGGCAGCAGGACGGCGCTGCCCCGGCAGCAGACGTTGCGCGCGGTGGTCGAGTGGAGCTGGGACCTGCTGACCGAGGAGGAACGGGCGCTGGCCGAGAGCTTCGCGGTGTTCCCGGGCGGAGCCACGCTGGAGGCGGTCGAGGCCGTGTGCGGGGCGGGGATCGAGGTGCTCGGCGCGCTGGTGGACAAGTCGCTGGTCAGGATGGACGCCCAGGGCCGTTACACGATGCTGGAGACGATCAGGGCCTACGCCATGGACGGCGGCCGGCAGCCGCGCAGGGCGCACGCCGTCCACTTCGCGGAGCTGGCCGAGGCGGCGGTGCCGCACCTGCGCACGGCCGAGCAGCTGGTGTGGATCGAGCGGCTGGCCGCCGAACGCGACAACCACGCGGCGGCGTTGCGCTGGGCGCTCGACACCGGCGAGGTGGAGCTGGCGCTGCGCCTGTGCGGGGCGCTGACCTGGTACTGGTGGCTGTGCGGCTACCGGGCCGAGGGCGAGGCGTGGGCCACGCAGGTGATCGAGCTGGCCGAGCGGGCGGGCGACGGCCCGCCGCCGGGGCTGGCGGCCGCCTACGCCGCCTGCACCTTCGGTGTCGGCACCCGGTTCATCGGGCGGCTGCTGAACGAGCCCGACGCGCTGGGGCGGATCCTGGACGACCTGGAGCGGGTGATCGTCCTGGCTCGCGCGGAGGGCCCCGTCCATCCGATGCTGTGGCTGGGCAGGGCCGTGCTGGCCGCGATGACGCGGCAGGAGGAGCGCCTGGCCGAGCTGCTGGACGAGTACGTCGCGGCCGAGGACCCGTGGCTGTCGAGCGCCGCGCTGATGATCAGGGGCGGCTGGCGGTCGGCCCACCCGCTGGCGGAGGACGATCTGGAGCGGGCGGTCGCCGGGTTCAGGCGGGTCGGTGACCGGTGGGGCCTGAGCGAGTCGCTGCTGACGCTGGCCGGGGCGCGGGTCATTCGCGGCAAGCCGGCCGCCGAGCTGATCGCGGAGGCGGGGGCGCTCACCGTGGGATGGGTGAGCGTCGAGGACACGATCACCACGCTCACCACGGTGGCGCTGCTGCGCGCCCAGGGCGGCGACGCGGAGGGCGGCGCCGCCGACCTGGCCAGGGCCAGGGCGGTCGTCTCGGGTGAGACGTCGCAGCAGGTGCTGCTGCACCTGCGGCTCGGCGAGGCCGAGCTGGCGCGGCTGGCCGGGGACGGAGCGGCGGCGCTGGCACGCTACGAGGAACTTCTCGCCGCGCTGCCCGCGATGAGCGACGTGCTGCCGCAGCAGGTGAGCTGGGCGCGCACCTCCTACGGCAGGGCGCTGCTGGAGGCGGGCGACCCGCAGGGCGCCCGGGAGCAACTGCGGCTGGCGGTGGAGACCTTCGGGGCGGCGCCGGACCTGCCGATCCTGGCCGCCGCGCTCGCCGGTTTCGCCCAGGTGGCGCTGGCCGACGGCGACGCCGAGCGGGCCGCCGTCCTGCTCGGCGGGGCGAGCGCCGTCCACGGCGGTGTCGGCGGAGGGGGCGCCGAGATGGCCAGAACCGCCGCCGACACGCGTGCCGCGCTCGGTGACACGGCCTTCGAGGCGGCGTTCGGGCGCGGCGGGCGCATGTCCCGTGATCAGCTGACCCGCCTGGCGTAGGCGCGCAGCGCCAGCGGCACGAACACCGCGGCGATGGCGGCGGCCCAGCCGAGGGTGAACCACACGTCGGCGGCCTGCGTGCCGCCGACCATCAACCCGCGCAGCGCGGACGCCAGGTGCGAGACGGGGTTGACGTTCATCCACCACACCAGCCAGCCGGGCAGGCCGGTGGCCGGGATGAAGGCGGTGCTGCCGAAGGTGAGCGGGAGCAGGACGGCGCTGGCCATGCTCTGCATCGTGGTCACGGACTTCGTCACCAGCCCCAGGTAGGCCGACGCCCAGCTCAGCGCGAAGGCGAACAGCACCATCAGCCCGACGGCGGCCAGCGCCTCCAGCGGGCCGGTCCGGATCCTGAAGCCCACGACGTAGCCGATCAGCAGGGACATCATGATGGTGACCATGAGTGTGGCCAGGTCGGCCAGGATCCGGCCGGCGAGCGGCGCGGCCCTGGCGATCGGCATCGTCCTGAACCGGTCGAACACCCCGTTGCCGATGTCGGTGGCCAGGTTCATGCCGGTGCCGATGGTGGTGATCAGCGCCACCTGGGTGAGGACTCCGGGCAGCATGTACTGCACCGCGCCCGCCCTGTCGCCGCCCGAGCCGCCGAACAGGTAGACGAACACCACGATCATGAAGATCGGCTGCATCAGCAGGCCGGCGAGCTGGCCGGGGCTGTTCCTCAGCGGGACGAGGCTGCGCCAGGCGAGGGTGAGGCTCTGCGAGATCACTTCGATGCTCCTGTCAGGCTGAGGAAGACGTCGTCGAGGGAGGGCAGGCGCAACGCGTGCTCGGCGAGCACGATGCCCGCCTCGTCGAGCTTCCTGAGCAGCGCGGGCGCCTCGGCCAGGTCGTGGACGGGCACGCTGAGGCCGCCCATGATCGCGGTGATCCGCTCCGCGTCGGGCTCGTGCAGCGGCCTGACCTCCAGGCGGTGCCCGCCCGCCTTGGCCTTGAGCTCGCCGGGGGTGCCGGAGGCGGCCACGCGGCCACCGTCGATCAGCAGGATGTCGTCGGCGAGCTGGTCGGCCTCGTCCAGGTACTGCGTCGTCAGCAGCACGGTCACGCCGTCGGCGACCAGCTCCCTGACCACCTGCCACAGCTCGTTGCGGGCGTGGGGGTCGAGCCCGGTGGTGGGCTCGTCGAGGAAGAGCACGCGGGGGCGGCTGACCAGGCTGGCGGCCAGGTCCAGGCGGCGGCGCATGCCGCCGGAGTACCCGCCGGCCTTCCTGCCGCCGGCCTCGCTCAGCCCGAACCTGTCCAGCAGCTCGGCGGCCCTGGCCCTGGCTGCGTCGCGGGGCAGGCCGAGCAGGCGGCCCATCATCACCAGGTTCTGCGTGCCGGTCAGCTGCTCGTCGACCGAGGCGTACTGCCCGGTCAGCCCGATCAGCTCGCGCACCCGCGCGGCCTGGGCGCGCACGTCGAACCCGCCGACCGTGGCCCGGCCCGCGTCGGCGGCCTGGAGGGTGGCGAGGATGCGCACGGCCGTGGTCTTGCCCGCGCCGTTCGGGCCGAGGACGCCGAGCACCGTCCCGGTCCTGGCGCGCAGGTCGATCCCGGCCAGGGCCACCTTGTCGCCGTATCTCTTGACCAGCCCTTCGGCTTCGATCGCATACGTCATGCCCGCTACGGTGCCGCCGGCCGCTGGCAGTGCTCTGGCAGGTGCCTGGCAGGCGGCCTGTCAGGTCAGTCCGGGATGCCTGCCAGCGGGTGGACCCGGTGCGCGACGACCTCGGACAGCGTGATGACGGTCGTGCTGCGCCGTACGCCCGGGATGGTCAGCATGCCGTCGATCACCCGCTGGACGTGCTCGTTGTCGCGCCCGGCGATGCGGCACCAGACATCGCCGGGGCCGGTGACGATGTAGGCCTCCAGCAGCTCGGGGATGGCGTGCAGGGCGGAGGAGATGTGCTCGCGGGCGGCCTGCTCGACCTCCAGGGTGGTGAAGGCCTGCACCGGATAGCCGAGCGCGGTGGGGGAGAGGGCCGGGCCGAAGCCGCTGATCACGCCGTCGGCGGCCATCCGGTCGAGCCGCGCCTGCACGGTGCCGCGCGCCACGCCTGCCAGGCGGGCGATCTCCAGCAGGCCGGTGCGCGGGCGGTCCCGCACCAGGCGCAGGATGAGCAGGTCGAGATCGTCGAGTCCGGTACGGCGTGCTGGCAATCTGGCTCCTTGGCGGGCCTTTGGCTGACTTTTCGCCAGGATAGAGGGCGCGGTGTTGTCATCATCGTCACCGCTGCGGACACTGCGGTCCATGGAGCACAGGTATCCGTTCGTCCCCTACGCGGCCGACCGTCTCGACGAGGCGGAGATGGTGCGCCGGGGCCGTGCCTTCTACGAGCACGTCGACCGGCGGCGCAGCGTGCGCTTCTTCAGCGCCGAACCCGTGCCGAGGGAGTGCGTCGAGCTGGCCGTCATGGCCGCCAACACCGCTCCGTCCGGCGCCCACCAGCAGCCGTGGAAGTTCGTGCTGATCGGCGACCCCGCGACCAAACGGCGGATCCGGCAGGCGGCCGAGGTCGAGGAGCGCCAGAACTACGAGGGCGGCAGGCTGACCCCCGAGTGGCGGCAGGCGCTGGCGCCGCTCGGGACGACCTCCGACAAGGGCTACCTCGAGGTGGTGCCGTGGATCGTGGTGTGCTTCGCCGAGAAGTACGGCGTGCGCGCCGACGGCAGCAGGGTGAAGCACTACTACGTCAACGAGAGCGTGGGCATCGCCTGCGGCCTGTTCATCACCGCGCTGCACACCATGGGCCTGTCGACGCTGACGCACACGCCCAACCCGATGGCCTTCCTCAGCGAGATCTGCGCGCGACCGGGCAACGAGCGGCCCTACATCCTGTTCCCCGTCGGCCACGCCGCGCCCGACGCGGAGGTGCCCGACCTGCGGCGGAAGCCGTTGGACGAGGCGCTGGTCCGCTTCTGAAAATTTGGGCCTTTTCCGGTTGTGCGAGCTTCTTCACTCTCGGTGCAGACGCCCGTCAAGCCTGAGGAGGCTGAAGGTGAGAAGTCGATTAGTCATCCTGCTGTCCGTTCTGGCCCTGATCTGCCTGACCGGCGTGACAGGGGCAGGGGCGAGCGCGGAACCGCCGCCCAACAAGCAGTACAGGGTGCAGGGGCCGGCCGACGCACGGGAGCGCAGCGCCGTGGCATCCACGGGCGCGGCGATCAACGAGGTGGCCGCCGACTCGGTGGTGGTGAGCGCGACCGCGGACGAGGTCGCCGCGATCAAACGGCTCGGCTACCGGGTCGTGGAGCTGCCGTCCCCGTTACCCCCGTCCGGTGTGCGGGCCGCTGACTTCCCTCCGTCCGACTCCGGCTACCACAACTACGCGGAGATGACCGCGGACGTGGACGCGCTGGTGGCCGCGCATCCGGCGATCGCCGGCAAGTTCGTCTACGGCACCTCCTACGAGGGCAGGCCGCTGATCGGCGTCAAGATCAGTGACAACGTGGGCTCCGACGAGGCCGAGACCGAGGTGCTCTTCACCGCCCACCAGCACGCCCGTGAGCACCTCACGGTCGAGATGGCGCTGTACATCATGCACCTGCTCGCCGAGGGCTACGGCACCGACTCGCGCATCACCGACCTGGTCAACACCCGCGAGATCTGGATCATGCCGGACCTCAACCCCGACGGCGGCGAGTACGACATCGCCACCGGCTCCTACCGGTCGTGGCGCAAGAACCGGCAGCCCAACTCCGGCTCCACGGCGATCGGCACCGACATGAACCGCAACTGGGGCTACAACTGGGGCTGCTGCGGCGGCTCGTCCGGTTCCCCCTCCAGCGACACCTACCGCGGCGCGTCGGCCGAGTCCACTCCCGAGGTGCGGGCGGTGGCCGACTGGGTGCGCGGCCGCGTCGTCGGCGGCGTGCAGCAGATCAAGTCGCACATCGACTGGCACACCTACAGCGAGCTGATCCTGTGGCCCTACGGCTACACCTTCAACGACACCGCGCCCGGCCTGACGCAGGACGACAGGGACGCGCACGCCACGCTCGGCCAGAACATGGCCTCCACCAACAGCTACACCCCCGAACAGGCCAGCGACCTCTACATCACCGACGGCACGATCGACGACTGGCTGTGGGGCGTCTACAAGATCTTCAGCTTCACGTTCGAGATGTACCCGACGGGGGCGAGCCCCGGCTTCTACCCGCCTGACGAGCAGATCGTCCCGCAGACCACACGCAACAAGGAGGCCGTGCTCCGCTTCCTCGAGTACTCCGACTGCGTCTACCGGATCATCGGCAAGGAGGCCCAGTACTGCGGCACGGGCGGCGGGACCACGATCTACTCCGACACCTTCGAGAGCGCGACGGGCTGGACGGCGAACCCGGCCGGCACCGACACCGCGACGACCGGCCGGTGGGAGCGCGGCGACCCCGCGGCGACCACCTCCTCCGGCGCCAAGCAGCTCGGCACCACGGTCAGCGGCGTCAACGACCTGGTGACGGGGCCTCTGGCGGGCACGTCGGCGGGTGACTACGACATCGACGGCGGCGTGACCACCATCCAGTCGCCACCGATCACGTTGCCGGCCTCGGGCACGCTCAACCTGTCGCTGTCGTGGTACCTGGCGCACGGCTCGAACTCCTCCACCGCCGACTACTTCAGGGTGCGGGTGGTCGGCTCCACCACGACCACGGTCGTCAACCAGCAGGGCGCGGCCACCAACAGGAACGGCGCGTGGACGGTGGCGACCGCCAACCTGAGCTCGCACGCGGGCCAGACGGTCAGGATCGTCGTCGACGCGGCGGACGCCTCCACCGCCTCCCTGGTCGAGGCGGGCGTCGACGATGTGAAGATCACTCACACGCCGTAGCCGAAACCCGGTCACAGTCCCACCCCTTCCGGCTTCCTCGCAGGCCGGGAGGGGTGGTTTTTTGGGTCTTGTAAGGGATCGGTGTCAAGGCTACGATCGCGACAACTCTTAGGAAACTTTCCTAAAAGAAATCATGAAAGACGCCCCACGGACCCTCGCACACCCCCACCCCCCACACCCCACCTGCGACAACGGTCGCGCTCCCCGCCCGGTCCCGCGGGGCAGCGCATCGCGCCGCGCCGTCCCGCCGGCCCGGGAGGTCGTCGCGCGGCGCGCCCTCGCCTGACTCGCCCTGACAGCCCCTGCAAAGGGCGCGCACCCCCCGAAAAGAAGGAACAGCGTGAGATTACGCGCATCAGTGGTAGCCCTGATCACCCTCGCCTTCGCCTTGGTCGCCCCGCCCGCGCACGCCGCCGGCCTCACCGCCACCTTCGCCAAAGCCGCCGACTGGGGCTCGGGCTTCGAGGGCAGGGTCACCATCACCAACGGCACCTCCGCCCCCGTCTCCTGGAACGTCCAGTTCGACGTGCCGGCCGGCTACTCCATCCCGTCGGCCTGGGACGCCACGATGTCCCGGAGCGGCCAGCACTACACCTTCACCGCGCCCGGCTGGGCCGGCCCGCTGGCCCCCGGCGCCACCACGACCTTCGGATTCAACGGCAGCCCCGGCAACTTCCCCGGCGTCACCGGCTGCACGATCAACGGCGCCTCCTGCGGCGGCGGCGAACCGCAGCCGGGAGTCCCCGGCCAGCCGGGACCGGTCACCGCCACCTCCACGACCTCGTCCATCTCCCTGTCCTGGGGTACGGCCGGCGGCACCGTCACCGGCTACCGGGTCTACGAAGACACCACGCCGAAGACCACGGTGACGGGCACCACCGCCACGATCACCGGCCTGGGCACCTGCGAGACGCACACCTACACCGTCAGGGCCTACAACTCCGTCGGCGAGTCGGCCGGACGCGACGTCACCGGCACCACGGCCGGATGCACCGCGGGCCCGCTGCCCCGGCACTTCCTCACCGGCTACTGGCACAACTTCGTCAACCAGGCCGTCGAGCTGAAGCTGTCGGCCGTACCCGACGAGTACGACCTGGTCGCGATCGCCTTCGGCGAGGCCACCGCCACCCCGGGCGAGGTCGTCTTCGGCGTCGACCCCGGCCTGGCGACCGCTGTGGGCGGCTACACCGACGCCCAGTTCAAGGCCGACGTCGCCGCCCTCCACCAGCGCGGCAAGAAGGTCATCCTGTCGGTCGGCGGGGAGGCGGGCCGCGTCCAGGTCGCCAGTGCCGCCGCGGCCACGAAGTTCGCCGACACCGTCCACGCCATCATGCAGGCCTACGGCTTCGACGGCGTCGACATCGACCTGGAGAACGGGCTCAACGCCACCTACATGGCCCAGGCCCTCAGGTCGCTGCGGGCGAAGGCCGGCTCCGGCCTGATCATCACGATGGCGCCGCAGACCATCGACATGCAGTCGACGGGCGCCGAGTACTTCAAGCTGGCCCTGTCGATCAAGGACATCCTCACCGTCGTCCACACCCAGTACTACAACTCGGGCTCCATGCTCGGCTGCGACCAGAACGCCGCCTACTCCCAGGGCACCGTCAACTTCATGGTCGCGCTGGCCTGCATCCAGCTCGAGAACGGCCTGCGCCCCGACCAGGTGGCGCTCGGCCTGCCCGCCGGCCCCGGCGCGGCAGGCGGCGGCGTCGTCGCGCCGAGCCTGGTCAACCAGGCGCTCGACTGCCTCGCCAAGCGGACCGGCTGCGGCACTTTCGTCCCTCCCCGCGCCTACCCCGACATCAGAGGCGCGATGACCTGGTCCATCAACTGGGACGCGAGCAACAACTGGAACTTCGCCAAGACCGTCAAGCCCCACCTCCAGGGAATGCCATGAGACGCATGATGCTCGCCTTGCTGGCCGCCTTCGCCCTCGCGGTCACCGGCCTCGCCACCTCCACGCCCGCCGCCGCGCAGGGCGTCACGGTCGCCGCCTATCCCGCGTGGCAGGCCTGGACGTCGTACACCATCGGCACCCGCGTCACCCACAACGGCGTCGACTACGAATGCCAGCAGGCGCACACCTCGCAGCCCGGCTGGGAGCCGCCCAACGTGCCCGCCCTGTGGAAGACGGTCTCCGGCGGCGGAGACACCACCCCACCCTCGGTGCCGGGCGACCTGCGCGCAACGGGCAGCACCTCCAGCAGCATCTCGCTGGCGTGGAACGCCTCCACCGACAACGTCGGGGTCAGCGGCTACAACGTCTACCGCGGCTCCACGCTGGTGACCACGGTCACCGGCACCACCCACACCGACACCGGCCTGGCCTCGGGCACCAGCTACACCTACACCGTCCGCGCCCGCGACGCGGCCGGCAACCTGTCGGCCGCCAGCGCCGCGGTCACCGCCGCCACCTCCGGCGGCACCGGGGTGCCCGGCCAGCCGGGCGCGCCCACCGTCACCGGCGCCACCGACACCTCGATCTCCCTGTCATGGGGCGCGGCCGGCGGTACGGTGACCGGCTACCGCGTCTACGAGGGCTCGACCCAGCGCGCCCAGGTCAGCGGCACCTCGGCCACGATCTCCGGCCTCGGCGCCTGCACCTCGCACACCTACACCGTCAGGGCCTACAACTCCGCGGGCGAGTCCGGCTCCAGCGCCTCCGTCACCGGCTCCACCACCGGCTGCCCGACCGGGGCCCGCATGCCCGGCGCGCCCTACCTCTACATGGGCTGGGGCAACCCGCCCAACCCCGGCACCGTCATGGACGCCACCGGCGTGAAGTCCTTCACCATGGCCTTCATCCTGTCCAGCGGCGGCTGCACCCCCGCGTGGGACGGCAACCGGCCGCTGACCGGCGGCACCGACGCCCAGGCGATCTCCACGATCAAGTCGAAGGGCGGCAGCGTCCAGGTCTCCTTCGGCGGCTGGCAGGGCAACAAGCTCGGCCCGAACTGCTCGACCCCGCAGGCCTTCGCGGGCGCCGTCCAGCAGGTCATCAACGCCGTCGGCCCCGCGGTCGTCGACTTCGACATCGAGAACACCGACGAGTTCGAGAACTACACCGTGCAGGACCGCATCCTGAACGGCCTGAAGATCGTCAAGCAGAACAACCCGAACGTCAAGGTCGTCGTCACCTTCGGCACCACCAGGACCGGGCCGAACGCCCACGGCGTCCGCCTGGTCAACCGCGCCAAGGAGCTCGCGGTCCCGATCGACAACTACACGATCATGCCGTTCGACTTCGGCGGCTCGGACATCTACACCGACACCGTCAACGCCTCCGAGGGCCTGAAGAACACGCTGAAGAGCGCGTTCGGCTGGACCGACGCCCAGGCGTACGCGCACATGGGCATCTCGGGCATGAACGGCCTGTCCGACCAGCAGGAGCTCACCACGCCCGCCACCTGGACCCAGATCACCACCTGGGCCAGGTCCAAGGGCCTGACCCGCCTGGCGTACTGGGCGGTCAACCGCGACCGGCCGTGCCCCGGCGGCGGCGTGACCTCCAACTGCAGCGGCATCGCCCAGACCGAGTGGGAGTTCACCAGGACCACCGCAGGGTTCTGATCCAGGCCCACCCCCGGCGCTCCCCCCTCCGGAGCGCGCCCCCCTGGCGCTCCCCTCCGGAGCGCCCGCCCGGCGCTCGCCCCTCCCGAGCGCCGGCCCGGCTCCCGTCCCGGGAGAGCTCGCCTCCTCTCCCGGGACGGGAGGCCGCACCCCCCACGCACCACGATCGAGGAACCGCACGCATGAACCTGAGCAAGCCCGCGGCCGCGGCCGCCCTCGCACTCGCCATGGCCGTGCTGCCCCTGACCCCCGCCCACCCCGTCACCGCCGCCGGCATCACCGCCGACATCACCGCCGGCCCCGCCGCCAACCTCGCCGCCAACATCGCCGCCAACATCGCCGTCAACCCCGGCTTCGAGTCGGGCCTGGCCGGATGGACCTGCTCGCTGGCGACCACGGTCTCCAGCCCCGTCCACGGCGGCACCAAGGCGCTCCAGGGCAGCCCCGCGGGCACCGACTTCGCCCGCTGCGGGCAGACCGTCACCGTCCAGCCGAACACCGCCTACCAGCTGTCCGCCTGGGTTCAGGGCGCCTACGTCTTCCTCGGCGCCACGGGCACCGGCGTGAACGCCAGCACGTGGGGCGCGCCCGGCGCCACCTGGCGGCAGCTCACCACCTCCTTCACCACCGGCGCGAGCACCACCGCCGTGACCGTCCACCTCAACGGCTGGTACGGCCAGGGCCCCTACCTGGCCGACGACGTCGTGCTCGACGGCCCGGGAGGAGGCGGCGACACCACCCCGCCCACCGTGCCGGGCAACCTGGCCGTCGGCGGCCCCACCAGCAGCTCGCTCACCGTCACCTGGTCGCCGTCCACCGACGACTCCGGCACCGTCGCCCGCTACGAGATCTCCAGGGACGGCGCCGCCCCCACCCAGGTCACCGGCACCTCCCACACCGCCACCGGGCTCAACCCGGCCACCACCTACCGGTTCAAGGCGCGCGCCTGCGACCCGTCGGGCAACTGCTCGCCGTACACGCAGGAGGTCAGCGGGACCACCTCGACCGGCGGCGGAGGGCCGAGCAGCAGGGTGATGGCCGGCTACCTGCACGCCTCGTTCGCCAACGGCTCCGGCTACGTCAGGATGGCCGACGTGCCCGCCGAGTGGGACTTCGTCAACCTCGCCTTCGGCGAGCCCACCTCGGTCACCTCAGGGGACATCAGGTTCGCCAGGTGTCCGGTCGCCGAATGCCCCAACGTCGAGTCCGAGGCCGACTTCGTCGCCGCCATCAGGGCCAAGCAGGCCGCGGGCAAGAAGGTGCTCATCTCCATCGGCGGGCAGAACGGGCAGGTCCAGCTCACCACCACCGCCGCGCGTGACACGTTCGTCGCGTCGGTGTCGGCGATCATCGACCGTTACGGCCTCGACGGCCTCGACGTCGACTTCGAGGGCCACTCGCTCTACCTCAACCAGGGCGACACGAACCTGAGCAACCCCACCACCCCCGTCGTGGTCAACCTGATCTCCGCGCTGAAGGCGCTCAAGGCCAGGTACGGCGCGCGGTTCGTGCTGACCATGGCGCCCGAGACGTTCTTCGTGCAGCTCGGCCACCAGTTCTACGGACCGGGCCCGAACGGCACCGCCGACCCCAGGAGCGCCTCCTACCTGCCGGTCATCCACGCGCTGCGCGACGACCTGACCCTGCTCCACGTGCAGGACTACAACTCCGGGCCGATCATGGGCCTGGACGGGCAGTACCACACGATGGGCGGGCACGACTTCCACGTGGCGATGACCGACATGCTGCTCGCCGGATTCCCCATCATGGGCAACACCGGCAACGTGTTCCCCGCGCTCCGCCAGGACCAGGTCGCCATCGGCCTGCCCGCCTCGCCCAACGCGGGCAACGGGTTCACCACCGTCGCCGAGGTCCAGAAGGCGTTCACCTGCCTGGCCAAGGGCACCGGCTGCGGCTCCTACCAGCCGAGGGGGGTGTACCCGAACCTGCGGGGCCTGATGGCCTGGTCGGTCAACTGGGACCGGCACAACGGCTTCGAGTTCTCCCGCTCGCACCGCCCGTACCTGGACAGCCTGCGCTGACGGCCTGCGCTGACGGCCTTGCGCCGGCGGCCTGCGCTGACGGTGTGTTGATGGCCGGGGGATCGCGGGCGGGAGTCAGCCCTCCTGCCCGCGATGCCTGACCATCACCGTCGGCTTCACATGATGTCCCGAGCCCGGCGGCCGGTAGATGGGCAGCGCCTCGCCGTACTCGTGCATCCAGTCATGGTCGACGAGCGTGTGCATGCGGCCCGTCAGGGTCAGCCACGGCATGCCCTCGGGCCGTACGGCCGGCCCCGGCACGGCGGCCAGCAGCGCCGCCGTCTCCGGGTAGTTGCGCTCCACGACGCGGCCGCCCACCATGTCCCTGCGCCTGCCCAGATGGTCGACCGACAGCTTCGCGAACGTCTCGGCCAGCAGCCCCACGTCGGGCAGCGGCACGTCGGCGTACTGGGAGGGGCCCACCAGCAGGTCCAGCTTCCCGTTGACCAGATGGTGCTCGAAACACGGGTCGGCCAGGTCGCCGTGCGCGAGCGTCAGCACCCTCGGCCAGTTGCGCGGGTCGTCAGGCTCGTCGCAGGCGCGGCGCCCCGGGTCGCCGTCCGGGTCGAGCGGGTTGCGGTCGTACTCGGGCGACATGTGCAGCCACCCCTCGCGCACCGCCTCGGCCAGCACCGGCCACGGCGCCCGGTCGTTGAACAGCCCCTCGCCCAGCTGCCAGGACAGCATGCCCACGTCGGTGCAGTCGTAGCGCCACCGGTCGGCGTGCAGGTAGAAGTAGAGCCCCGTCTCCACCACCCGCTCGCTCTCGGCCCGCGGCCCGCCCCAGCCGCCGCCGCGCACCCCGGCCGAGCCCGTCAGCACCAGCAGCGCGAGCATCGCCCGGTGCGCGGTGTCGGCGTGCTCGGTGCCCAGCCGTCCCGGCATGATCATGCACCTGCCGCCGGTGCGCAGCGCGGTCTCGGCCAGCTCGCGGGCCACCTTCAGCGCCCGCGCGGCGCTGACACCGGTGATCGGCTCCTGCCAGCCCGGCGTGTACGGCTCCCGCGCGTCGTCGTAGCCGGCCGGCCAGGCGCCGGGAAGCCCGTCACGCGCCACGCCGTACTGGGCGAGCAGCAGGTCGTAGACGGTCGTGACCACATGGTCGCCGACCCGCATGACGGGCACGCCTCTGCGCAGCACGCCCGATCCCTCGTCGAAGCGGGGGAGCAGCAGCTCGACGCCGTCGCCGGCCGTGCCGTACACGGTGAGCGCCGGGTCGGTCTCCAGTGTCAGGTTCCAGCGGGCGGGATCGCGGCGCAGGCCCAGCGACCCGTTCGGCACCACGGGGGCGCCGTCGCCGTCGAGCAGCACCGTCTTCAGCGCGGCGGTGGGCGAGGTGTCGCCCAGGTCGGCGGCGGTGAGGAAGCGGTGGGCCACGTAGCCGTCGGCGCGCTCGCGCAGCCGCACGAGGAACGGCAGGTCGGTGCGCTGCTTGGCGTGCTCGGCGAACGCCGGCCGCTCCAGGTGGAACTCCTTCAGCAGCACGTGCCCCATCGCCATGGCGAGCGCGGCGTCGGTGCCCGAGCGCACCACGACGGTCTCGTCCGACAGCCGCATCGGGTGGCTGCCGATCGCGACCACCTTCTGCCCCGGGTAGCGCCCGGCCACCAGCCAGTGCGTGTCGGGCGAGCGGATCGCGCGGTCGTTCTCGCCCCACATGACCGCGTAGGCGGCCTGCTCCCAGTCGGCCGGCTCCGGCACCTCCGAGCAGGGGCCGAAGACCTGCGCGGCGACCAGCGGCTGGTCGAACAGGACCGTGCCGCCGATCAGGCCGACGAACCTGGCGATCATGGACGTGGAGTGGGCGGCGACCCGATCGGGGCCGTAGGCGGCGATCGTGTGCACGTGGGCGGCGGCGACGATCTCGGCGACCTCGTCGTCGCCGAGCGGTGCCACCTCGCCGCCCCTGCCGCGCTGGTAGGCCTGCCGTACCTGTGGATTGGCTGTGAGTTGCGCCCAGGCCGCGACAGGGTCGGCGACCCTGCCTCTCGCCTCCCGGTAGAGCCCGACCAGCAGCGCGTTGCCCCGTGATCCCCCCATGCTTCTCATTGAACACACTGAGTGACGATCCGGGGTGCTGCGACCCGCCTTATGGGTGGCAGTACCTCCGATCGTGAGGCAGGCTAGGAGCCGCCATGGACTACGCAGTGCTCACGGGGATCGTCCTCGTCTCAGGTGTCGTGTTCGCTCTCATCGCGCAGTGGCGTGACTGGCGACCCCCGCTCTGGCTCGCCCTCGCGGTGGGCATCGGGGTCCGCGTGCTGATCATGTACACGTCGGCGATCGACACCTGGCAGCCTGTCGACTTCGTCAACAGCTTCAAGCCGGCCGGCGAGGCGGTACTCAACCGGCAGGACCCCGTCCTGGGCAGCAACGGCGGGTGGCACTTCCTTCCGACCATCCCCTACGTCTACGGGATCCTCCTGTGGCTGGGCATCCCCTGGGAGTACGCGGGCCGCCTGGTCACCGTGGTCGCCGACATCGTGCTGATCCCGCTGGTCGGAAAGCTGGCCGGCGGCCCGCGCGCGTCTCTGCGCGCCTTCCAGTACGCGCTCAACCCGCTGGCGCTCCTGGTCGCCTCCGTCCATGGGCAGGTCGAGCCGGTCGCGCTGGTGTTCGGCGTGGCGGCCTTCGTGGTGGCGCGCGGTCCCGGCCAGCCCGACCGGCACGGCTTCACGATGACGGTCCGCGAGGCGGTCGCCAGATTCGACCTGCGGAAGGTCCTCACCTTCCGGGCCGCCGAGGCGCCCGCCTACCGCAGGGCGATGTGGGCGGGCCTGCTGATGGGCCTGGCGCTGTGCGCGAAGAGCTGGCCGATCTGGCTCATCCCCGGCATGGTCCTGCTGCTGCCGAACTTCAGGGCGCGCCTCATCGGGCTGGCCGCCACCGGCGTCCCGCCGGTGTTCTTCCTCGTCACGCTGCCGATCTTCGCGGGCACCTCGCTGGCCGACATCCCCAAGGTGATGGACGTCATGAGCGACATCCGGCCGATCGTCGGCGAATGGGGCTGGACGGCGGTGCTGGTCGGCGGCGACTGGACGCTCCACTCCGCCTACGCCAAGATCGGCACCTACCTGATCTACGCGACCGTCCTGGCCGTCTGCTGGGTGTGGCGCAAGGCCGACCCCGTCGACATGACGACGGCGATCCTGCTGGCCTTCATGGTCGTCACCCCGCGTCTCGGCGCGCAGTACCTGCTGTGGTTCATGCCGTTCCTGGTCGCCAGGCCCACCCGCTTCGCCTGGCCGGCCATCCTCGGCACCTCGCTGTGGGCCGCGATCGGCTACCTCTGGATGAGCCAGAGCTGGTACGTGTGGTCGTCCTGGCATCCCGGCTGGGCGATGGCCTCCATCGTGCTGCTGCCCGTGCTGGCCGTCGCGCTGCCGTGGGACCGGCGGACCTCCGTCGCCGTGCCGGCGACCGCGACCCGGACCACCCCGGCCAAGCCCGACGCGGCGGGCGTCACCGGCTGACACCGTGCCGCCCGACCGTCACCGGCTGACACCGTGTCGCCCGGCCGACACCGGACGGCCTCACTTTCGCCCGACCGTCACCGGCCTCGCTTCCGCCTGGCCATCAGTGGCTGACCGCCTTCAGGCGGGCGTCACCGGCTGACCAGCCGGCTCGGGGTGTGGGCGGGCGGCGGCCGGACCGCCGCCCGCCGGCGCTCAGCGGTGCAGGTTGGCGTGGAGCGTCACCCACTGGTCCGGGTGAACGAAGGCCACGACCGTGTCGCGGGCGATGCCCGCCCGGTCGAAGGCCGCGGCCACCCCGCCGCCGAAGTGTCGCGACAGCGTGGCGAACAGCGAGCCGCCCACGCCGGAGAAGCCCACCTCCACCAGCTCCTGCCACGCCCCGCCGTCGTCGACGAGCGGCGCGGGCCGGCGCTCGATGCGCAGGATCGCCGAGTCGACCGACGGGACGGGCCTGAAGCTATCCCTGCCGATCCGGCCGACCAGCTCCCACGAGAACCACGGCCAGCTCTCGACGGTGAGCAGGCTCCACCTGCCGTAGTCGCCGCTGCGCTTGCGGGCGTACTCCAGCTGGGTCAGCAGGGTCGCCGACGTCAGCTCGGGCGCCCGCAGGCACCAGTCGACGATCTTGGAGGTGATCCCGTAGGGGATGTTCCCCACGACGGCGAACGGCTGGTCCGGCGGCCGCGTCGCGGTGAAGTCACCCTTCACGATCTTGAGCTTGGTCCTGGCCCTGAGTTTGGCCACCAGCAGCGGGTCGATCTCGTACCCCACGACCTCGGCGCCCGCCCGCGCCAGCGCCGTCGTGAGCACCCCCTCACCCGCGCCGGGTTCGAGGACGAGACCGCTCGGTCGGGCCGCCTTGACGATCAGGTCGACGGCGTTCCGATCCACCAGGAAGTTCTGCGACAGCTCGCGCCGCGCCCGATCTCTGGGCGTGCGACCGCCACCGTTGTTCCTGACCTTCTTCTGGGTGTGTGAATAGTTTCCGTGCGCGAAGTTCTGCGCCACAGCAAAAGCCCTTTCGGGTCCTCGAGACGAAGGGGATCTCGACGGGCCCTGGGCTCGCGATCTACGAAGCTAGCGAGCCAGAGCCCGGCCGCTGCGCAGACGCATGAAACAGATGCATGACATGCCAGCAGGCTAAGGAAGCCGGCCCGAGATTGCGACATGTTTTTCGGGGCGGGACGGCTGCCGTACCGGCCGAGGGGCCGACCCGCCGGTCGGCCGAGCCCGCGCTCGCCGGTCTGCCGTGCCCCTCCCTACCGCCGCCCTCTGGCATGTCGCCCTGGGACGCCGCCTATGGCGTGATGACAAGCCGGACGAGATGCCCATGCGTGGCGTATCCGGGAGGATCACCCGGCAGCACGCCCGTCACGCACTCGAAGGTGTCCGGGCCGCACTGCCGGACGAAGAACGACGGCTCGGCGATCGCGGCCAGCAGCCTGATCGCCGCCCGGTGCGCCTCGATCCCCTCCAGTGGCTCGTCGGGACGGGCGGCCACCTCGTAGACCCCGCCCTCGACCAGCCGCTCAGCCACCACCCGCCAGCCGGGGACGGCGCGCAGGTGTGGCAGCAGGTGCGCGTCGGGGTCCTCGGTCACCCACCCGTCCCGCGCCATGACCGCCGCCAGGTCCTGTACGGCAGGCCGCATCGCCGAGGCGTCGCCGACCCCGGTGAACCGCTCGTCGTCATCCCATCGCCGCTGCTCCATGCCGGTGATTGTCGCCGCCGCAGCGAGGTTTCCCAAGAGCCGGCGCGGCCGATTCCTACAAGCTCCGGCCGGCCCGCCCGCCGTAGGGTCGACGGCATGGAGAACAGCCCGGAGCGCTACATCCAGCTCAATGCCCGCCTGCTCGACAGGCTCAGGTACGAGGCCCTCTTCAAGGGCGGCTCGAAGGAACGGGTCCTGCGGGCGTTGCGCGCGTACCAGAACCCCGACGGCGGGTTCGCCCACGCGCTGGAGCCCGACCTGCGCGGTTCCACCAGCCAGCCGGAACCCGTGGAGATGGCGTTCTGGATCCTCGACGAGCTCGACGCCTTCGACGACCCGATGGTGGCCGCCGCGTGCGACTACCTCGTCTCGGTGACGGCGGACGACGGCGGCGTGCCGTTCGTGCTTCCCAGCGTGGACGAGGCGCCGCACGCGCCGTGGTGGCGGACCGACGCCGACCCGCCCGGCGACCTCATCCCGACCGCCTCCATCGCCGGGCTCCTGCACAAGCACGGCGTCGCCCATCCATGGCTCGGGCCCGCGACATCGTTCTGCTGGAACGCCATCGCCCGGATCGAGAAGACGACGCCGTACGAGGCGCGCGCGGTCGTCACCTTCCTCGACCTGGTCGACGACGGCGAGCGGGCACTGGCGGAGTTCGCCCGGCTCAAGGACTCGATCCTGGCGGTGGTGTCGCTCGACCCCCACGCCGGCGGCGAGGCGCACTTCCCCCTCGACTTCGCGCCCGCCCCGATGTGACGGCTGCCGCTGTTCACGGACGAGACCGTCGCACGGCACCTCGACGCGCTGCTGGAGACCCGGACGCCCGAGGGCGGCTGGGAGCCCGACTTCCTCATGTGGACGCCCGTCGTGCGGCACGAGTGGGGCGGGCATCTGACGCTCGCGCGCCTCAACACGCTGCGCGCCTACGGCCGTCCCACCCCGTGACCCGGGGAGTGCGGGCCTGCGGTCAGCCGCCGTCCGTGGAGGAGGCGGGTGGGGGAGCCAGCAGGCGACTCATGGAGACACCACTCAACCGCTTGACGTCGTGGGCGAGGTGCGCCTGGTCGGTGTAGCCGCTCTCGGCGGCCACCCGTGCCAGCGGCACCCCCGACCTGGCCATGCGCAACGCCCGCTGGAACCGCACGATCCGCTGCAGCACCTTCGGCGCGTAACCGAACGCCGCCACCGCGCGCCGATGCAGGTGACGCTCGCTCAGCCCGAGATCCCACGCCACCTGCCGTACCGAGGAGCACTCGCGCAGCGCCACCGCGATGGCGGGCGCGGCGGGGTCGGGCGGCGGCGTGGCGCGCAGCCGTACGGTGAGGTCCTCCAGCGTGAGGTCCGCCGGCAGCCCCAGCTCCTCGAACGGGATCCGGCCGTCGCGCAGCTCCTCGACCGGCACGCCGAGCGCCCCGCCCAGCGCGCCCGGCTTGAACCTGATGCCCTGGTAGGCGTCGCCCGCGCGCATCCGCACCGGCATGGGGCCGGTGTCGGGGCCGGCCACGTGCGGGCCGTCGGGACCCCAGATCAGGTCGACGCACGCGTCGGGCACCACCAGCTGGACGCCCTCCTCGGCGCTGTCCTGCGCCCAGAGGCAGGCGACCCGCGCGGCGAGTGCCACCCCCGGAGCGCGTTCGACGTACATGGAACCCACGCTAGGCGCCGGGGCCGACACTTTCGCCGCCAGGAGGGCCGGCCCCGGCCCGGCCGGTGCCTGCCGTACTCGACGCGGGCTCGGGAACGGGTGCCGGGGTGGCGTCGCCGGAGATGAGAGCCGCCGCCCACCGGGCGGCGGGATCGCTGTCGATCAGCACGGCCCGCGTGAGCAGGCTGAGCGGGATGGCGAGCAGCGCGCCCAACGGCCCGAGCACGAACGTCCACACGATCAGCGACAGCAATGTCATCGTGGTCGACAGGCCGACCGCGTCCCCCAGGTACTTCGGCAGGATGAACGACTGGAACACCACTTTGATCACGCAGTAGGCGACGATGACGAGGATCATCTGCTGCACACCGCCGTCGAGCAGGGCGAGGAGCGCGGGAGGCACCAGTCCGAGCACGAAACCGATGTTCGGGATGTAGGTGGTGATGAGCGCCAGGACACCCCACAGCAGCGGTAGCGGCACGCCGAGGAGCGCCAGCGCGACCACGTCGAGCGTCGAGCAGATGAGGCCGAACACGGTGGAGACGACCAGGTAGCGCCGGGTCCTGCCGGCGAACGTGGTCAGCGCGGTGACCAGCGCCGGGCTGCGCTCGCTGCCCGAGGCGAGGATCTTCGAGGTGACCGGCGCGTCCAGCGACATCGCCAGCAGCAGCACCACCATCAGGAACAGGCTGGACAGCACGCTCAACAGGCCGGTCAGCAGCGTCTGCACGAAGCCCAGCACCTTGCCTGGGTCGAACGCCCGCAGGGCCGAGGCGAGCTGCTCCTCGCCGAACCCCTGCCGGGCGGCGAAGCGCTGCGCCTCGGTCAGGAGTTCCTGGAACTGCGTGGCGTAGGTGGGCAGGATCGTGGCCAGCTGCATGACCGACACCGTCAGCACCGCCACCATGCCGAGCAGGACCAGCACCAGGATCAGGAACGGCACCGCCACCTGGATCCACGCGGGCATGCCCCGCCCGCTCAGCCACGAGCGCACGGGGGAGACCGCGATCACCAGGACCAGGGCCAGAATCACGGGGCCGGCGATCGAGGAGACTTCGCGCAGTCCGAACAATGTGACGACCGCGCTCGCGGCCGTCACCAGGACGATCAACGCGCGTGGCGCAGGGTGATCACTCACCCGTGGTTCATACCCATCAATACCGGTTTGTTACGGCAAGACGGGATGTGTTGGCGCACATGGCGGTGCGTTGATTTGACGGGGGACGGAGTCGTACATAGAGTTCACCAGTCCCACCCAGTCGGCGTTGATCGTCGGCTGTCCGGGGGAAACCTCCTCAAGCGCATCCTTGCCGGTGGTCGTCATGTCCGTCGGCGGGTCCGGTTCGACAGGAATCGGATGCGGGAGTAGTTTTGAGGAGTCGCCCGGAAAAAGATGGGGCGGTCGAAATTCTCGGCAGGTTTCGCGAAAAGAGTCAATTTGACTCGGATCGCGGGGGCTGAAAGAATAGAGACACAACGAACGAAGCGAGTGCGGCCGGGTGGTTGACGGTGAACGCGTCCGTTTCTTGAGAACTCAACAGTGTGTTAAAAGCCAGTGCATGA
>NZ_JBSFNE010000022.1:0-114894 GCF_053586935.1 Nonomuraea sp. NPDC003727 | reverse complement strand
ATCCCTTTTATTTTTGTTTTTGCCGTGCCCCCAACATCGCACCATAAAACAAAAACCCACCCCCCCCCCCCCCCCGGGGGGGGGGGGGGGGGGCCCCCCCCCCCCCACCCCCGCCGGTCAGGTGGCGGCGTGGACCTCCATCTCCCACAGCGAGTAGCCGAAGCCCGTGGCCCGCCGTACCCCTTGCATGCGCACGAAGCGCGCGCTGTTCGGCGTGTCGATCCACAGCTCGTCCACCCCGCCGTCACCGGCGCTCACGTCGGCGACCGGCTGCCAGGTGGTGCCGTCGGCGGAGACCTCGACGCGGTAGGCGGCGGCGTGCGCGGTCTCCCAGCGCAGCACCACCTTGCCGATGTCGGTCGCCTGGGCCAGCTCCACCCGCAGCCATTCGCCGTCGGCGGCCTTGGACGACCAGCGGGTGCCGGCGTCGCCGTCCACCGCCTTGGCCGCCTCGAACGCCGTGCCGTTCTCGACGCTGGAGGCGGTGACGGGCCTGCCGAGCGCCAGGTTGGCCTGCGCCACCGGCCGGTGGACGGCCACCTTCACCTCGGTCTTCACCTCGCCGAAGCGCACCGTCACCGTCTCGGTACGGCCCGCCGCCCCGGCCGGCGGCGTGATCTCCAGCGGGACGGTGACCTGTCCGCCGCGGGGCACGGTGAGCCGCTTGTCCGCCGGGGCGACGGTCCAGCCGTCGGGCGCGCTCACCGCGAGCGTCCCCTCGACCGGCCTGGCCAGGCGCGACGTCAGCACGGCGGCCGCGCTCGCCTTCCCGCCCGCCGTGGCCGCCACAGCGGCGGGTGCGACCGTGAGGTCGACGGCCGGCACGTCGGCGTAGCGCGGGACGACCTCGGCGATCCGCGGCGCCGCGCTCCCCGCCGTCCAGGCCAGCCGTACGGCGTCGCCCCGCACGCCGGCGGCGTCCAGCTCGGTGTACGGCCCGGCCAGCGCGCCGATCCCCCGCCACTGGCCGTCCGTCCTGACCTGCACCTCGGCGGACCCGGTGCCGACGACGATCACCTTGTCGATCTGCCGCGTCCTGGACAGCGTCACCTGCAGGGCCTCGCCGCCGGCGGGAGCCGCCGACGCGGTGTAGACGGTGTCGAGGTCGCCGTCGACGGTGGCCGCCAGGTTGCCCGCGGGCGCGCCGCTCGCGGTGAGCCTGGTCTCGCCCTCGTCGAGCGTGGCGACCTCGAACTCGCGGACGACCAGCCAGTTGTCCTGCCCGCCGGTCGAGCGGTAGCGGACGTAGCGGGCCAGGGTGCCCTCCGGCGCCTTGGCCCTGACCTCGGCGGTGGTGCCGGTGGTCAGCTCGGTCCAGCCCACGCCGTCGAGGGAGTGCTCCAGGACGCCCGCGTGGATGTAGTCGTCCGGGCTCGAGCTCTTGCCCATCAGCACCGCGACGTCACCGATGGTCCTGGCCGAGCCGAGGTCCACGGTCACCGCGTCGCCGGGGCCGGGCGGGGCGGTGCTCCAGTAGAAGGTGCCGAGATCGCGGTCGGTCATGAACTCGGGCAGGTGCCCGGAGTAGACGGCGAGGGTGCTCGAGGCGATCGGGCGCCGGGCGTCGACCCCGACCCAGGCGTCGTGGGCCTTGAGGGCGTCGGTGACGAACCTGTCGATCACCCCGTCGCCGACCTTGGGGAAGGTGGTGGCGTGCGGCTGCCGTACGTCCCTGATGGCCTTGGCGTCGGCGACGAGCCTGGCGATCTCGCCGCGCAGGGCCAGCGCGCGCCCGCCGTCGTCGGCGCGGACGGCGTCGGCCAGGTCGAGGGCCTTGACCATGGCCGTCGTCCACAGCCTGGCGGCGTCGAGCCACGACTTCGCCTCCTCCAGGAAGGCCCGGTCGGCCACCCCTCGGGCGATCAGGTCCGCGGCCTTGGCGTACCGCTCGGCGAGCGCGCGCAGCCCCTCGCCCTTGGCGATCGCGGCGGCCAGGACGGGCGCCTGCCTGGCGTGCAGCGTGCCGTCGAAGGTGTTGAGGTCGGCGAAGTCACGCAGCGCCTGGACGGTCGCCTGGTCGCCGCCGGCCACCTCGGACAGCGCGCGCAGCCACGACCGCTCGGCGTCGTAGGCGCGGTCGTTCCATCCGAAGTCGCCGAAGGAGTAGAGGGCGACCTTGCTGACGGCCGCCTGGTTCATCGGGTTGGAGATGATGCCGGTCAGGCTCTCGGACAGGCCGTTCTCGCGGCCGGTGTAGGCGGCCATCGGCAGCCGCCCGGGGATGTAGTCGTTGACCGGGTAGTTGTCCCACACCAGGATCTTGTGGCCGTACACCGCCCGCGCCGCGGCGGCCTCGCGCTTGAGTATCGCGGCCGGGACCACGCCCCAGCCCGTCCAGTGGACGATCACCTCGGGGTCGAGGTTGTCCCTGAACGCCTTCTTGTAGGGCGTGTCGGTGGCGTCGTAGTACTCGGTCGGCACGGTCTGCAGCGGCGCCACGTCGCCCTTGCCCCGCGCCCAGCCCTGCACCGTGTTGAGCAGGTCGGTCTGCGCCCAGCCCGGCCCCTTGGCGCCGTACTTCGCGCGGTCGCCCTCGCAGTTCCACCGGTTGGGGTCGATGTCGTCCAGCGCGACGTTGAACGACCTGCCGCCGAGCGCGTAGATGGCGTCGAACTTGGCCAGCAGGCTGTTCACGTCGCCGGCCGAGGTGTAGCAGATGGACAGGCCCGGCGAGATCGCGAAGGTGAAGTCGACCCGGTTGGCGCGCGCCCGCGTGACCAGCTCGCCGAGCTGCGCCAGCTTGTCCTGCGGGTACGGCTCCCGCCACTTGTCGCGGTGGTAGGGGTCGTCCTTGGGCGCGTACTCGTAGGTGTTCATCCGGTGCGCGCCGAGGTGGTCGAGATGGTCCAGCCGGTCCTGGTGGGACCACGGCGTGCCGTAGAAGCCCTCGATGGAGCCCCGGTAGGCCATGGACGGCCAGTCGCGCACGACCACGCCGGGCACCCGGTCCGTACCGCGGCGCTTGCGGACGAGCTGGGCGAAGGTCAGCGCGGCGTAGTAGGTGCCGTCGGCGTCGACGCCGTCGAGCGCGATGTGCGTGCCGCCGCCCGCGCCCTTGCCCGTCGCCAGCACGTAGCCCTCGGCGGGAAGCCCTTCGGGGCCCTTCACCCCCAGCCGGTCGCTGCCGCCGCCCAGCCAGAGCGTGACGGGCGTCTTCGGGTCCGCGCCGTCGGTCGTCTCGATCCGCCTGACCCCCGCCGCCTGCAGCGCCTTCCTGACGACGGTCTCGGCCTGCGGGTCGCTTCTGCTGGTACGGACCAGCCCCACGACGGGGGTGAGGGGGAAGTCGTCGCCGCCGGCCGTGACCTCCTGCGGAGTGGGGTAGAGCCGGTCGGCGAGATCGGTGGGAGCTGCCTGGGCAGGCATGACGGTGAGGAGAGAAGAGGCGGCTAGGGCTGTCACAAGGGTAATCAGAACGGGACGTTTGGGGGGCACGCGTCCTCCTTTGAGCATTCCACCCCACAAGGGTGCAGCTTTGGACACATAAGATCACCCGCTCACATCCCGGTCAATACCGGTACGGACCACCTTGAGAAAACGGCGGCTGGACATCGACTACACGCGTGTGTAGCCTCTTACATGAGCGAGTAATGACCTATACACATGGATAGGAATGGATGAGCGTGACCACCACCGGACCCGACCCCGAGGACCTCACCGCGCGCGCCCGCATCAGGGACGCCGCGATGCAGCACTTCGCCGAGCACGGGTTCGAACGGGCCACGATCAGAGGCATCGCCGAGACCGCCGGCGTGTCGTCAGGCCTGGTGCGCCACCACTTCGGCTCCAAGCAGGCGCTGCGTGAGGCCTGCGACGCGTACCTGACCAAGATGATCCGCAGGCTGAACGACGAGGTCAGATCGGGCTACGCGCTCGACAGGTCCAACCCCGTCGCCACCGCCAACACCGCGATGGGCCCCTACCAGCGCTACCTGTCCCGCGCGCTGGTGGAAGGATCGGCCGAGGTCGTCTTCGACGAGATGGTCGAGCTCAGCGAGCAGTGGCTGGCCGACGCCGACGCGAGGCGTCCCGACGTCCCCGACATCGACAGGAAGGTCAGGGCCACCATCGGCACCGCCATGGCGCTGGCCGTCGCGGTCCTGCGCAAGCACGTCTCCAGGGGCATGGGCGTCGACCTGTCCACCCCCGAGGGCGACCTGCTGCTGGCCCGGGCCCTCATCGACCTCTACTCGCACCCCATGCTCAGCCTGGAGGAAGCCGCCGAGGCCAGAGCGGCGCTCGACCGGCTCCAGCCCGAGCGGACCACGACAGAGCGCGGAGCTCCCCAGAAAACGCTCCGCCAACACGAGGAGCATCACCATGACTGACGCCGTCTCGGTGGCGGGATTGGTCAAGACGTTCGGCTCCACCACGGCACTGGACGGCCTGGACCTCGCCGTACGCACCGGAGAGGTCCACGGCTTCCTGGGGCCCAACGGTGCCGGCAAGAGCACCACGATCCGGATCCTGCTGGGCCTGATGCGCGCCGACGCGGGGACCGCCCGCCTGCTCGGCGGCGACCCGTGGGCCGACGCCACGGCGCTGCACCGCAGGCTGGCCTACGTGCCCGGCGACGTCACGCTGTGGCCCAACCTCTCGGGCGGGGAGGTGATCGACCTGCTCGGCCGGCTGCGCGGCGGGCTGGACCCGCGCCGCCGCGCCGACCTGCTGGAGCGCTTCGACCTCGACCCCCGCAAGAAGGGGCGCGCCTACTCCAAGGGCAACCGGCAGAAGGTGGCGCTCGTGGCGGCCTTCGCCTCCGACGTCGACCTGCTCATCCTCGACGAGCCGACCTCCGGCCTGGACCCGCTGATGGAGGAGGTCTTCCGCGAGACCGTGAGGGAGGAGGTACGGCGCGGCGGCAGGACCGTGCTGCTGTCGAGCCACATCCTGTCCGAGGTCGAGGCGCTGTGCGACAGGGTCACCATCATCCGCGACGGCCGTACCGTCGAGACCGGCACGCTCTCCGAGCTGCGGCACCTGACCCGCACCACCATCCAGGCCGAGCTCGACGGCCCGCCGCACGGGCTGGCCGGCCTGCCGGGCGTCCACGACGTGCGCGCCGACGACGGCAGGATCCGCTTCGACGTCGACTCCGCCGCGCTCGGCCCGGCGCTGAGCCGCCTTTCCGCGGCCGGGGTGCGCAGCCTCGTCAGCCACCCGCCCACGCTGGAGGAGCTGTTCCTTCGGCACTACGACCGGGCCGCGGCGGGCAACGGGAAGCACGCGGGGGCGGCCCGATGACCGCCCTGACCGGTACGGCGCTGACCGGTACAGGGCGGTTGATCCGCCTCGCGGTGCGCCGCGACCGGTGGCTGCTGCCGCTATGGGTGCTGTTCCCCTGCCTGGTCCCACCGGTGTTCGTGGCCGCCTTCAACGGCGCCTACCCCACCGCGCAGGCCCGCCATGAGTACATGGAGACGAGCCTGCACAACACCGCCTTCACCGTGGCGTACGGCCCGCTGCACGGCTCCACCCTCGGCGAGATGGTCACCTGGCGCTCCGGCTTCGTCCCCGTCATGATCGGCCTCGTCGCCCTCCTGACCGTCGTCAGGCACACCAGGACCGAGGAGGAAGCCGGCAGACTCGAGCTGATCGGCTCGACCGCCGTCTCCCGGCACGCGACCATCGCCGCCGCTCTCCTCATGGCCTGCGGGGCCTGCCTGGTCCTGGGCGCGGTCTCGGCGCTGGCCATGATCGGCCAGGGCCTGCCCGCGGCGGGATCGCTCGCCTACGGCTTCGAGCTGGCCACCGCCGGATGGGTGTTCGCCGCGATCGGCGCGGTGGCCGCCCAGCTCAGCGCGGGCGCGGGCACCGCCCGGGGCATCGCCGTCGTCGTCCTGGCCGTCGCCTTCCTGCTGCGCGGGATCGGCGACGTCAGCGGGCTGTCCGGCGGCCGGCTGGGCTGGCTGTCCTGGCTGTCGCCGATCGGCTGGGCGCACCGGCTGCAACCCTTCCACGGCGAGCGCTGGTGGATCATCGCGCTCGCCGTGGGCGCCACCGTCGCGCTCACCGCGGCGGCCGTCGCCCTGTCCGGACGGCGAGACCTCGGCAACGGGCTGCTCGCGGCCAGGGTCGGCCCCGCCGTCGCCCCGCCGGGACTGCGTTCGCCCCTGGGGCTGGCCTGGCGGCTGCACCGCGGATCGCTGGCCGGCAGGACCGCGGGCCTGGCAGTGGTCGGTCTCGGCCTCGGCGGCATCGCCGAGAGCATCGGCGAGCTCATGAACAACGGCTCCCCCGCCGCACGCGAGGTCCTGGCCCGGCTGGGCGGCCCTGGCACGGTCGTCGACCAGTACCTGGTCGGCATGATGACCATGTTCGCCGTGATCAACGCCGGGTTCGCGATCCAGACCGCGCTGCGGCTCAGGGCGGAGGAGAGCGGCGGGCGCGCCGAACCCCTGCTCGCCGCGCCCGTCGACCGGCTGCGGTGGGCGGGCGGCCACCTCGTCTTCGTCCTGCTCGGCCCGGTGCTGGGGCTGGCCGCCTTCGGGGCGGCCGCCGGCTTCGCGCACGGGCTCAACACCGGCGATCTCGGCCGCGACCTGCCTCGGATCCTGGCCGCCGCGCTCGTCCAGCTGCCCGCGGTGTGGCTGTTCGCGGGGCTGGGGTTCGCGCTGTTCGGCCTGTGGCCCCGCCTGGCGGCGGGCGCGTTCGCGGTGCTGCTCGCCAGCCTGCTGCTCGGCTGGCTGGGCGGCGAACTGCAGCTGAGCCGGTGGGTGCTGGACCTGTCGGTGTTCAACCACATCCCGCAGCTTCCCGGAGGGGAGTTCGCGGTGCCGCCGCTCGCCGTCCTGACGGTCATGGCCGCGGCGCTCGTGCTGCTCGGCCTCCTCGGCCTGCGCCGTCGCGACATCCCGGCCGGCTGAGGCCTCCTCCGTCACGTATCCGCCAAGTCTGGGAAGGAATGACATGTCAGGACCTTCGTCCCCCGAGCCGGCGCCGATGCCGGTCACCCGCGCCGCCGGCTGTCCCTTCGACCCGCCGAAGGAACTCGCCGGGCTGCGCCAGGACCATCCGATCAGCCCCATGACCTACCCCGACGGCCATGTCGGCTGGCTGGTCACCAGCCACGCCCTGGTGCGGGCTGTCCTGGCCGATCCCCGTTTCAGCCACCGGTCCGACCTCATCCACAACCCGCTGGCCGGCACCCGCGGGGGCCCGGCGCAACCCGCGCCGCCCGGGATCTTCACCTCGATGGACCCGCCCGAGCACACCCGCTACCGGCACCTGCTGACCGGCCAGTTCACCGTCCGCAGGATGCGCAGGCTGACCGGGCGGATCGAGGAGATCACCGCCGAGCACCTCGACGCCATGGACCGGCAGGGCCCGCCGGCCGAGCTGATGGAGGCGTTCGCGCTGCCCATCCCCGGCCTGGTCATCTGCGAGCTCCTCGGCGTGCCGACGGCGGCCCGTGCCGGTTTCCAGAGCGACATGTCCAAGCTGATGAGCCTGGAGGTCCCTACCGAGGAGAAGATCGCCACCTTCGGCGCGGTCCAGTCCTTCATGTCGGAGCTGGTGCGCGCCAAGCGCGCCGAGCCCACCGACGACCTGCTCGGCGACCTGATCAGCGGCACCGACCTGACCGACGAGGAGCTGACCAACATCGGCGGCGTGCTGATGGGCGCCGGATTCGAGACCACCGCGAACATGCTGGCGCTCGGCGCCTACGCGCTCATGGACCACCCCGACCAGCTCGCCGCCCTGCGCGCGGACCCCGACCTCGCCGACAAGGCCGTCGAGGAGCTCCTGCGCTACCTGAGCATCGTCCCCGGCACTGTCAGGGCCGCCCTCGAGGACGTCGAGATCGGCGGGCAACTCGTCAAGGCGGGGCAGTCGGTCACGGTCTCCATCCCCGCCGCCAACCGCGATCCCGCGCACTTCGCCGACCCCGACACGCTCGACCTGGGCCGGGCCACCGCCGGTCACGTGGCCTTCGGCCACGGCATCCACCAGTGTCTCGGCCAGCAGCTGGCCAGGGTCGAGATGCGGGTCGGCCTGCCCGCGCTGTTCGCCAGGTTCCCGACGCTGCGGCTCGCCGTACCGCCGGAGGAGGTGCCGCTGCGCACCGACATGATGATCTACGGCGTGCACCGGCTCCCCGTGACCTGGGACGAGGAGTAGGCCATGCGGATCGACGTGGACAGGGAGCGCTGCTGCGGAGCGGGCATGTGCGCGCTCACCGTCGAGACGGTGTTCGACCAGAACGAGGACGACGGCCGGGTGATCCTGCTCGAACCGGTGCCGCCGCCGGAACACGAGGCCGCCGTCCGCAGGGCGGCGACCCTCTGCCCGTCGGGGGCGATCACGCTCACCCCGGCCGGACAGCCCGCTCGGGCGGCGGACCCGGGCTAGGCGCGCGACAGGACGCGGTCGCTGACGAAGCAGAGCATGCCGTACTCCGTGGCCCGCCGGTGGGCGAAGTCGGCCAGCTCGTCGGTGTCGGCGTAGTCCAGCGCGTACAGGTCGAGGTCGTGCTCCAGGAGCCGTTCGGCCACCGCGGCGTGCACCTCCAGCACGTCGTCGGGCCACGGCGCGTAGGAGTGCTCGTCGACCCAGCGCGCGGAGAACGACTCGAACAGGATGCCGTCGACCAGCTCGGCCATCCGGGGCAGCAGCCCGAAGCCCCGGTTGGCCAGCAGGTAGTCGGGCCCTGCCTCCTCCCTGATCGCCGCGATGAGGGCGAGCAGGTGCGGCAGGTCCTCGGGGTAGGTCTGCTCCAGGTTGAGCGTGTCGAGAAACAGCCCGGTGAAGCCGGTCGCGATCGCCGCCTTGGCCTGGTCGACCACGTGCGCGACCCAGCCCGGATCGCCCACGTGGACGAACGCGCCGCCCCAGTCCGGGTTGCGCTCGGGCCGCTGCCACGGCGCGGGCGGCCCGACGTCCTCCGACAGCGACAGGTAGCCGAGCGTGTGCACGCCCTGGCGCTTCAGCACGTCGAGCTGCGCCGCGCCGTAGAAGCCGGTCTGCAGGACGACCTTGTCGTAGCCGGCGAGCCGGTCGAGCCGGCCGTCGCCGTAGTAGAAGCAGATGGGTTTCACGGGCGCTCCTTCTCAGCGGTAGTGCCAGACGTCCCCGAGGCCACGCGACATGAGGGCCAGCAGGGCGGACAGGAACAGCAGGCAGGCCGCGAGGAACAGCAGCACGTCGGCGAGCACGTTCCCGGGCAGCAACAGGCCCAGGCCGGGGTGCAGCAGCAGCGCGGCGCCCTGGGCCAGGCAGAGTTCGGTCAGCCTGCCCTGGTTGGCCAGCAGGAAGGCCACGAAGTAGGCGCCGCCGAGCAGCACGTGCGCCGCGGCCATCACCACGACCGGCGGGCTCACCTGCGTGAAGGCCACCGGCACCGCGGTGAGGACGGCCAGCGCCGCCAGGCACCCGCCGAGCCCGCGCGCCAGCAGCCGGTGCCCCTGGGCGGTGAACTCGGCCGGGTAGCAGACCTGCCTGATCACGCGGCGCACCGCCCACTCGAACCGATGGGCCCGCCACTCCAGCACGCCCATCCCCAGCACGAGGCCCGCCCCGGTGATCGCCAGGTCGGGCCTGGCCACGACGTAGGCGGCCTCGGCCTGGAGCAGGAAGGCGGCGGTCAGCCCGCTGTAGAGGGCCGCGACGCCGAGCTCCCCGTCGAGGCGCGGCCGGCCGTCCGCCCGCGACGGCCTGGTCAGCAGGACCGCGGCGCACGCGACGGCCCCGATCGACACCGCGCCCAGCGCCACCGCCATCAGCGCCACCGGCGGGTGACCCACGGCCACGTAGAGGACCCCCGCTCCCGTGGCGGGCAGCATGAGGACGGCCAGCAGGCCCTCGCGGCGGTGGAACAGCAGGATCCCCGAGCCGATCTGGAACGTCAGCTGCGCGACGGCCACCAGGACGATCGCGGCGGGCCCGTCCCACAGCGTCGCCGTACCGCCCGCGAGGACCACGCCGGCGGCCAGCCCCCAGCGCAGCGTCCTGGCGGCCGAGCCCGGCGAGCCGCGCCCGGTCAGCCCGTAGGCCATCCGCGACAGCACCGAGCCGAGCACCCAGCCGATCCCCGTCGTGACGACCAGTCCGGGCATCAGCCAGCGGACGCCGACCAGCGCGCTCACCGCGGGCAGCAGGGCGGCGGGCATCGCGTAGAGCGGACCGTGCACGAGAGACCGCCACGCCGCGACGGGGAAGGCGGGCGCCGCGGGCTCGGGCTCGTCCCTGCTCAGCCGGGCGTACACGGCCTCGGCCAGCGCGAAGACATCCGGATGGCCGTAGCGCTCCCGCGCCACCTTGTCGTTGAGGCCCTCCGACTCCAGCGCGGCGGCCACCTGCAGAGGCTCCACCGCCTGGGAGAGGCGGGGGCGCAGATGCTCGACCAGCTCGTCGAGCGGCGCAATGATGATCTTCATGCCACGACTTCCCGGTAGACGCCCCGGTAGTCGGCCAGCGACTGCCGCAGCGTGAACCTGTCCATGACGCGCAGCCGGGCCAGCGCGCCGAGCCTGCGCCTGAGCGGCCCGTCGGTCAGCAGCGTGAGCGCCGCCCCGGCCACGGCCAGGTGGTCGCGCGGCGCGACGACGAGGCCCGCGTCCGCCACCGCCTCGGCCACCCCGCCCACGTTCGTGCACACCACCGGCCTGCCGCAGGCCATCGCCTCCACCACGGTGTAGGGGAAGCCCTCGGAGATGCTGGTCAGCGCCACCACGTGGCCGGCGTGGTAGGCCTCAAGCGGCAGCGTGACCCGGCCCTCGAAGACGACCGACGCCTCCAGGCCGAGCTCCTCGACCAGCGACACGCAGCCGGCGTGGTACGACTCGTTGCCCTCCGGCACCCCGCCGAAGATCCGTAAGCGCGCCTCGGGCAGCTTGTCGCGGACGACGGCGAAGGCGCGGATCAGCGTGTGGATGTCCTTGAGCGGGTCGATCCGGCCCATGAACACCAGCGTGGGCCGGTCGGGCTCGCCCGCGGCGACGGGGAAGTCGGCCGGGTCGACGCCGTTGTACATCACCCTGATCCGCTCGTGGTCGGCGCCGCCCCTGAGCTGCCAGCGCTTGTTGTAGGAGGAGTGCGGGGCGATCCGGTCGGCGATCGCGTACGACGCGCCGGCCAGGCGCCTGAAGAAGCTCAGCAGCAGCACCCGCACCGCGTGCGAGGCGGGCTCCGTGAGGTACTGCAGGTACCGCTCCCGCAGGTACACACCGTGCTCGGACAGCACGATCGGCGTGCCGTACCGCCACTTGGCGGCCATCGCGACGAGCATCGACAGCCCGTTCATCGCCACGTGCGTCAGGTCGGAGCGGGCGGGCGGCTCGGTGAGCGGGCGGAGCATGTGGCCGAGCAGGTGGGCCGCGGTGATGGCGTCGGCCAGGTTGATGCCGTCCATGCGGTGGCCGTACCAGCGGTCCATCAGCAGGGTGAGCGCCCGCGAGCCGGTCAGCGCGCCGAGCAGGTCCTCGCAGCCGGACAACTCGCGCAGGACCGCGAGGAACGCCCGGCTGCCCTCCCCCATCACCGCGGGGGTGAGGATGAGCCGCAGGAACTCCTCGTACGCCGGGGGCACCGGCGCGGGCCGCCTGGCCTGCGGGCGCCACAGCGGCACCGCGGTCACCTTGTCCAGATTGCTCGGCCTGTCCCACATCGGACGTTCCGCCCCGTCCACGGTGAGCGTCACGACGTCCCAGCGATAGTCCGGCATGCCGCGGATGAGCTGGTCCATCCAGACGCTCACACCCCCCATGGCGAACGGGTAGGTGCCCTCGGAGACGAGCGTCACCCTCACGGGCGCACGCTCGCGGGAACCGTCACCGGCGCGCCCGGCGTGAGCGTGATCCGCGCGATCCTGTCTGTCCCGTACGGCGTGGCGTTCGCGCCGGCGTTGGTCGCGAACACCGCTCCCGCCGCGGAGGAGGTGAAGGTGACCGTCGCCGCCTGCCTGTCGAACACGGCGTCCACCTGCTGGAGCGCGGCGAAGTGGGCGGTGCGCGCCTCGACGTGGCCGGCCAGCTCGGTCCAGGTCGGGGTGAGCACGGGCACCTTGTAGTAGCCCCTGTACTTCGTCATCACCGCGTTGAGCCAGTCGAAGACGAGGTTGGGCGTGCCTCTCAGGTTGCCCTGGTGGAAGGTGTGCGTGTAGACCGAGCCGGACATGACGTGCTGGAGCGCGACGTCGCTCTCATGTCCCACGATCTGGGTGTAGGTCTGGTTCGTCGGCCAGTAGGGGAACCTGCCGTTCGGGCCGTAGTAGGAGTTGTAGAACACGGTCTGCTCGGCGGGGGTCGTCACGTGGTAGGCCACGTTGGTCGGCCAGTCCGGCACGACCAGCAGCGACGGCTCGAGCGGGTGGCGGATCCCGCAGTTGAAGCAGGCCGGCCGGTGACTGGCGAACGACATGTTGCCGTGCAGGTACTTCACGCCCGCCGCCTTGGCCGCCTGGAGCAGGGCGGGGTTGGAGGCGGCCAGGCCGTGGTCGGTGGGCGGGTCGATGTCGTTGGCCGGGTCGGGATGGTAGACGCCGAGACCGGAGTACTCACCCGTCTTCAGCACCGTCCTGTCGACGGCCAGCCCCAGCTGCTGGGCCCTGGTGAGGTTGTCGACGATCTCCTTGTAGCTGGTCTGGTAGTCGGTGGTGTTCATCTTCGGGTGGCTGAAGGTGTGGTTGATCCACGAGAACGCGCTCGCCCTGCACCTGGAGTAGCTGGTCAGCGGGTCGGGGCTGAGCAGGGTGAGGATGCACGTCTTGGGCGCGTTCGGGTTGGCACCCTCGCCGTTGTAGGCCACGTTGAGCCGGAAGCCCGCCGCGAGCGGGTGGGCGGTGCGGAAGTTCTGCTGCTGGTTGTAGGTGCCGTCGGCGTCGTTGCGGCTGATCCTGAAGCCGGGGTCGTCGTCGACCGTCCCGTCGGTCCGCAGGTGCGAGGTGTGCGAAAACCAGTCGTCCACGTCGACGTTGAGGTAGTGGCGGCGCTCGCCCAGCATCACGCCGCGGGTCGCCCAGCGCAGCAGGCCGTAGGTGAGCAGGTCGGCCTGCGGCAGGTACTGGTTCGAGGTGAACGTCAGCGCCATCCGCTCGCGGCCGTCGGCCGAGGTGCTCCGGACCCCCACGACATCGCTGCCGACCGTGAGGATGGGCTCGGCCTGGCAGCCCTGCCCGATCACGGCGCGGTAGACGTAGGACTGGCTGATCGGGACCGTGCCCTTGAGATCGTCGAAGACGGCCGCGCCGGCCGGCGTGAGCGTGGCGGTCACGGGGGTCGCGCCGACCCCGCCCTCGCTGCCCGGCCGCAGGCAGTAGTCCTCGGGGAAGGCGCCGTAGGCGGTGTACAGCGAGACCTGCCTGACCTGGAAGTCGCGCTCGTAGGCCCACAGCGCGTTCCACTCGCCGGCGTCGAGCCCGCTGACGAACCCGCCGCCGTCGTCGTACAGCAGCGCGTTGTCGGTGAGCAGGACCGCGTCGTACCTGCCGGTGCCGTCCTCCCTGACCAGCGCGGGCAGCGGCTGCGACCGGCTCTCCACCACGTCGTACGGCATGCCGACCCGGTCGAGGACCGCCTTCCAGGTGGCCAGGCCGAAGTCGTCGCCGTCGACGCCGACGACCAGCGCCCTGAGCGCGACCTTCCCGCTCGCCGCGGCCAGCGCCCTGGCGGTGCCCTCGACCTCGATGGCGCTCGTGGGCGCCTTGGGAAGCGGGCGCGCCTTGCCCGGCCGGGGGCGGTCGACGTCGGCACGAAGGGGTGCGGCGTGAGCGTGCGGCTGGGGGGACACGGACGGCTGCTGCGCCGGTGACGGCTGCGGGGACTGCTCCCTTGGTGACGGCTGCGGGGATGCGGACGGCTGCTGTGCCCCGAACGGTTGCGGGGACACGGACGGCTGCGGGGACGGGGTGGCGGTCGCGGGGCGGGGTGCGGTGGTCGAGGAGGTGAGGTGGGCAAGATGGGCGGGGCGGGGTGCGGGGTGGGACGCGGGGTGGGATGCGGCGGTCGACGGGGTGGGCAAGGCGGCGACGAGGCCGACCGCGACCGGCACTAACCAGGCCTTTTTCATGACATTCCCTCTCTTTGTGGGTTTAAAGCCCGCGAGGCCGGTGACTTCTCGCTTGAGTGTGGGTTCAGCGGATTTCTCTTCGGTTTCTCCTTCATTTCTCGATCCGCGCTTCTATCCTCCCTTCGTGGAAAAGCTCTTGAGCGCCATGGAATTTCGCATTCTGGGGGCGCTTGATGTCATCAAGGACGATCGCCCCTTACCGGTCAGGTCCGGCAAACAGCAGGCCCTGCTGGCCCTCCTGCTGTGCCAGGCGGGCAGGGTCGTCCACAGCGACGTGCTGATCGAATCGCTGTGGGGTCACGAGGCCGGCGACCACGGCGTCCGGCGCCTCCGGCTCCACTTGCACCGGCTACGGCGCACCCTCGGGGCCGCCGACGCCATCGTCCACCGCGTCCAGGGCTACGCCCTCGACATCCCGCCCGCCGCCCTCGACGCCCGCCGTTTCGAGACCCTGGCCCACCAGGGCAGGCAGGCGCTGGCGGCGGGCCGGGTCACCCAGGCCAGCGAGCTGCTGCACGCCGCGCTGTCGCTGTGGCGCGGGCCCGCCCTGTCGGGCCTCGACGACCTGCCGCCGCTCCACCAGGAGGCGACCAGGCTCAACGAGGAACGTCTCGCCGCGCTGGGCGACTGCATGGACGCCGACCTGCGCCTGCGCCGCCACGCCGACCTCATCGGCAGGCTGTCGGTCCTGGTGGACGAGCACCCGCTGCAGGAGCGCTTCCGCGGGCAGCTCATGCTCGCCCTCTACCGCGCCGGACGCCAGGCCGAAGCGCTGGAGGTCTACCGCGCCGGCAGGCACATCCTCGCCCGCGACCTCGGCCTCGAACCAGGCGCGGAACTGCGCCGGCTCGAGCTCGCCATCCTCACCAGCGACGCCTCGCTGTCGCCGTGCGCGCCGCGGCCGGTCCACGCCCGGCGCCGCCGTACCCGCTGCCCGCACTGCTGATCTGTAGCGGGTGCGGGAATCGAACCCGCCTGGTGCGGCTTATGAAACCGCCGGGCACACCAGCACCCTCACCCGCTCGGACATTTCCGTACGGCTCGCGCACCGACGTCCTGATGTCGCGCGCGAGCCTTTTCCGCACTCGGCGGACGTTCACGGAGAAAGCATCCCGGGATTCACGAATTGTCGGCAACTCCTTTTTCTCGTGGCCGGTGTCCGGGATATCAGGTGGCGCCCCCTTCGCCCGTTGTGGCACGGTGTGGGAGTGCTCCCCGTACCCTCGACGCGGCCATCGCCGCGGAACAGGCCGGCCAGCCCCTTCGCCACCTGTACTTCTGGGGCCACCGGCCGGCCCGCGACGGCGGCATCGGCACCGGCTGCCTCAGCCAGTGGTGGCCCGTCACCTTCACCGAGGACAGCCACACGTTCGCCTCCGCAGAGCACTACATGATGGCGCACAAGGCATGGCTGTTCGGCGACGACGACGCCGCGGCGGCCGTCCTGTCCGCGGACCACCCAGCTGAGGCCAAGAAGCTCGGCCGGACCGTCAGGGGTTTCGACGAGGAGACGTGGAAGGCGCACCGGTTCGACATCGTCGTGCGCGGCTCGATCGCCAAGTTCGGCGGGGACGCCGCACTGAAGGAGTTCCTGCTCGGCACCTCCGGACGCGTGCTGGTCGAGGCCAGCCCGTACGACAGGATCTGGGGCATCGGGCTGACCGCCGACGACCCCAGAGCCGCCACCCCCTCGACCTGGCAGGGGTTGAACCTGCTCGGGTTCGCCCTCATGACCGCCCGGGACACGCTGGCATGACCGCCCGGGACCATCAGGGCGCTTACACGACCGCTCACGACCACCACGACGCCCGTACGACAACTCACGACCACCACGGCGCCCGCACGACGGCTCACGACCACCACGGCGCCCGTACGACAGCTCACGACACCAGGGCGCCCGCATGGACCAGAATTCTTGCCCGCCCGGGAGACGCTCCCATGACAGCCGCGGCCCGTGGCCGCTCGGAGGCTCTCACATGACGGCCGGGAGTCATGACCGCCCGGAAGGCGTTCCCGTGACCGTCAGGCGGGCGTCCGCGGTGGACGCCGGTCGGATCGCCGACGTCTTCCTGGCCGCCCGAGCCGGGATGGCCTACCTGCCGCGGCTGCACACCGACGAGGAGACTCGCCGGTGGATCACCGGCGTGGTACTCCCCTCGCACGAGGTGTGGGTGGCCTGCGACGACGGCGGACGTGTCGTCGGATTCGCCGCACTGCGCGAGGAGTGGCTCGAACACCTCTACATCGCGCCCTCCGCCCAGAACGCAGGGGTCGGCAGCGTACTGCTCACGCGGGCCAAACAGGTCAGGCCCGCGCTCGACCTGCACGTCTTCCAGGCGAACGGCGGTGCGATCCGCTTCTACGAGCGCCACGGGTTCAGCCTGCTCGCGACGGGCGACGACAACGAGGAAGGCCTTCCCGACGCCCACTACCGGTGGACGGCCTGACACTTCCCCGTGGCCTGCCTGCCAACGGCCGCCGGACGGCCCGACACTCCCTTCCTCGCGCCCGCCACCCCCGCGCCCGTCACGCCACTGGACGGCCCCGACACTTCCTTTCCGTGCCCGCAATCCCGCCCGTCACGCCGCTGGACGGCCCGACACCGGCGGCCGCCTTGCGGTGGCGGGCCTGATGCCGGTGGCCGTCGCTCTCAGCTCCTCCCGGCCGAAACGCGCACCGTCGATCCTCACGACGACCGCGACGCCCGGCTCGACCAGCCGGTGCGCCGTGTCGCGGAGGTCGCCCTCCAGGTACTCCGACAGGAAGCCGCGCAACGCCCGGGGCGTCGACAGTCGCTCACCCCTGAGAACCAGCACCCGCAAATCCACCCGGAAACCGCCGTCGTCCAGCCGCCGCTCCCACACCCGCGCGGCGAAACGGACGTCCTCCCACTCGTAGGAGAAGTCCGACACCCGGTCGCCGACTCCGCGCGGCACATGACCGATCTCGAACCCGTCGAGCGGCCCACCGGCCAGCGCCAACACCATCAGCAACGTAGCGATCACCCACGGTCCATGCCCGCCGTCCACCGCACCGACACCCCACCGCCCTGGGGGATGCACCTGCCTGCCGTACCCCATCGACGCCTCCCCAGGGGGACCTGGGGAGCATGCGCCCGAAGGCCGTACCCCGCCGGCGCCTCCCCCTCGCCGGTTCGGAAGGCGTTCCCCCAACCGTGGAGGCGCCGGCGGTGATCGGTCAGCAGCTCAGGTTGCCGCCGGCCGGCACGCCCAGGATCTGGGTGAAGCGCTGGTAGGCGTTGATCCGGCTCTGCACCTGCGCAGGGTTGCCGCCGTTGCACTCCAGGCTGCCGTTGATGCTGCGGATCGTCTCGCCGAAGCCGTACCCGTTGACCATGGCGTTGTGGGCGGTCATCGTGCCGGGGCCGTTCTGCGTCATCCAGTACCACAGCGCGGTCTTCCACGACACGGACGACTCCCGCTCGACCCGCCACGGGTCCTGCAGCAGGTTGAGCCCGAGCGCGTCGCCCGCCGCCTTGTAGTTGAAGTTCCAGCTCAGCTGGATCGGACCGCGACCGTAGTAGGCGGCCTGCCCGGCGGGGCACCCGTAGGGCTTGGCCGCGTCGCAGTAGTGCGGGTAGTTGGCGGTGTTCTGCTCCACGATGTGGACGAGCCCGCCGGTCTCGTGGTTGACGTTGGCCAGGAAGGCGGCCGCCTCCTGCTTGCGCACCGTGTCGCTGCCGGTCGCGGCGAAGGCGGGGAAGGCGCTCATGGCGCTGGTCAGCCCGCTGTAGCTGTAGAAGGAGTTGCGGCTGGGGAACATCTGGCCGAACTGCGCCTCGGTCACGACGAATCCCGATGACGGCGGGTCGGTCGGGGTCGTCCCGCCGCAGGTGTAGGGCTCCCAGTACCAGGTGCTGATCGTCGGATCGTAGCCGGGGTTGTCGTGCTCGGCGCGGTAGTACCTGCCGTCGGTGTAGCGCACGATGCTGCCGGCCGGGTACCACTGCCCGGCGACCCAGTTCGGGTGGTTGCACGTGGACGGCGGCGGGGTGCTCCCGCCGCCACCGCAGGCGCCCTGGTCGGCCCACACCTCGGCGGTGCCGGGCGTCTCGTTCTGGGTCCACCATCTGGCCGACCAGTTGCGGCCGGCGTGGGAGACGGCCGCGCCGCCGTGGTAGACGGCCGACGAGCTCCACGCGGCGGCGCAGTCGGCGGCGGCCGCCGACGCCGTCGGAAGGACGGCGGTGAGCGCGGCGGCCAGCAGCGCGACGGCGGCCAGGGGCGCCATGATCCGTAGCCTGAGCACCTGACGATCACCTTCTTACAGGAAAGTTTCCTAAGGATTGGCAAGATCGTAGAAGCGCGACACCCCCTTGACAAGGCCCAATTCCGGCAGTCAGGACAGCCGTCCCAAACCGGGGTGAGCCGACGATCACCTGAGCGCCCGCCGCACCGCCTGCCATCCTGGCCGGATCATGGTGGACCACGCAGCGGCGTCCGACGCCCTCCGACGAGTGACGGCCCTGGCCGCCGACCACCACACCGACCTCGACACCGCGGCCCGCCTCATGCAGGCCCACGCCTGGGTCGGCGGCGGCGCGTCGTCCTTCACCGCCGACCTCGCCCGGCACCGCGCCACCCTCCAGTCCGCGCTGCAGAGCGCCCTCGACTCCCTCGCTCACCTCGTCGTACGGCAAGGCGGCCCCCCACCGGCGGTTCCCGCCCTCACCACGCGGGTGACGACGATGACCGCGCCCCCGGGCGGCTTCCAGGGCATCGACCCGAACGCGATGACCACCCTCCTGTCCACCCTCGACCACGGCAGCCACACCCTGGCCACCGCCGGCACCCGCCTGTCGGCCGAGCTGTCGGCCCACGGACTGTCACCCCGGCCAGGCCACACGATCGGCCAGGTCGCCGCCTGGGCCGCCACCCAGACGGCCGACCTGCGCCGCCGCCTCACCCGCATCCGGCAGACCGTCCCCGGGCCCGCCCTTTCGGCGGGCGTCACGGCCTACGACCTGTTCGGCGCGCACGCCGCCGACCCCCTCGGCTCCGGAGCCCTCCTCACCCGCATCGCCGCAGGAGAGCAGGAGGCGCTCGCCGGACTGCTCGCCGTACAGCGCCGCGGACAGGACCCCGGCCTCGCCGCCCGCGTGAACGCCTGGTGGCAGACCCTCACCCCCGACCTGCGCCGGCGACTGACCGGCCTGGCCGGCGCCGGACTGCTCGACGGGCTCCCCGCGACCGTCCGCGACCAGTCCAACCGGCGGTGGCTGACCGCCGAGAAGGCACGGCTGACCCGCGAACTCGCCGCAAAGACCGCCGAGCTCGCCCGCCTCAACCAGCCCGCTCTCCTCGGCGACTGGGAACGCACCGCCAACCAGCTGCGCCGCCTCGAACTCGTCGAGGACGCCCTGCGCCCCGTCCCCGGACACCCGGCCCCGCTCCTCCTGGCCTTCGACCTGACCGGACAGGGCCGGCTCATCGTCTCCTGGGGCGACCCCGACACCGCCGACACGACGGTGACCTCCGTCTCCGGCCTCACCTCAGGCCTGGACGGCGCCCTCGGCGACCTGGACCGCTCCCGCGCCCTCTGAAGCCAGGCGTCCAGGACGAGCGGCGACCACACCATCGCCTCCATCACGTGGCTCGGCTACGACGCACCCCAGATCGACCCCGGCCTCTTCGACGCCGCGAAGTCCGTCGCCCTCGACAACGCGGCGATCAACGGCGCGCCGGCCCTCGCGTCCTTCGCCGACGGCCTGCGCGCCTCTCACACCCCCTCGGGTACGGCACGCTCCGTCGTCGTCGGCCACAGCTACGGCTCCCTCACGACCGGACACGCCGCCCGGCTCCGGCCCGGACGTTTCGCCGACGAGCTCATCTTCGTCGGCAGCCCCGGCGTCGGCGTGGACCACGCGGCACAGCTCGGCGTCAAGCCCGAACACGTCTGGGTCGGCGAAGCGGGCAACGATCCGGTCGCCACCCTGGGAAGTTTCGGCACCGACCCGGGAGAGGCGAGCTTCGGCGCCCGACGCTTCCCGGTCGGCCGCGTCCCCTACACCGCCGCCCACAGCTCCTATTGGGACCAGGATTCCATCTCGCTGATCAATATGGGTCACATCATCAACGGGGACTACGACAAGGTCATCAGCCCCGAGCCGCTCCACGGCCAGGCTCAAGCTCCTCATGCCCGAAGTCGCACCCGACGTGACACTCAAACTGAACAGGTGAAATCGCCATGCACCGTGTATTTTCCGCGGCTCTGATTCTCCTTCTGTCAGCCTGCACAGCGAAAGAGCCAACGCTCACCCAGGCACGCGCCGTCGCGCGCGTCGATCAGCTCATCCACGACACCGCCTCGGTCCTCGTCCCCCGGCCACGGCTGGAACTCATCGAGCACTCAATGCCACCCGCCATGTGCCTGCATGAAGGCGGATCAGCCGAACAAGTGGTGATCAACCGCGCCTACTGGCTTCGAGGTGTACCCGCGCGTGAAAACATGAACATCTCGCGCCAGGTGCGCGCCCATTGGCAGGCACAGGGACACCGCATCACGGCCTCGGGCGGCCCGGGCAACCCGACTTTGAGTGGTGAATCCTCTCCAGACCATTTCCTGCTCGCCCTGGTCTGGGCCAAAGGTGACCACCTGTACCTGGCCTCGACCTCCCCATGCGTCTGGCCAGACAACTCACCGGCAGGTGAGGCGCCACACAACACGACGAACAACCTCCCATCACCGGGCCCGGCCGTTCTCGCCGAAGGAACTTCGATCGGTCGAAAGCCGTTGACCGAGTGCAATCCCCCGTCTTTGATGGGCCTTTGAATCGTGGTCGTGGGAGGTGCTCGACGAGTGGCAGGGTTCAGACCCAGATCGCGCAGGCGACGCCATCGCTGAAGGTTTGCGGTGGGTCGGGCATGGAGCGGGCGTGGCCGGCGGCGACGCGCCGCGCGGTCCAGGCGGCGGCCGCCGCGTCGAGGATGTCGTCGACGCCCGCCATCGCGCCCGCCGTACCGAGTAGCCGGGGAAGGGCGATGCCGGCGCCCTCCAGGAGCGCGTACCGGCGTTCCGCGCCCGCCCAGGTCGTCTTGCGGACCTGCAGCGGAGCCCCCGCGAGCTCGGCGAAGCAGACCTCGGGATGGACCTCGACGACCCTGAGGCTCGTCTCGCGTACCCACCGGTCGGCCTGCAGCAGCTTCTCCTTGAGCGCGTACGCCTGCCGGGAGATGCCTTCACCCGCCAGTTCCTGGTTGACCAGCGCTGCCGCGCCGTAGTCGGCGGTTTCCAGCGCGGCCCGCGTCGGCGTCATGAACACCGACGCCCAGCGCGGGCCCAGCGCCCGCCGCGCCAGGACATCGGCCTCGCGCCGGCCTCGATCGGGCAGGCCGATCGGCATGTCGACGGCGACGACGTCGAGCTCGCCGTCCTTCGCCGCCAGGGAGACGAGTTCGCCGAGCTCAGTCGCGAAGTAGGCGGCCACGGCTCCGGCGCCGACGGCGATGCCGACCCAGCCCCGCCTGCACCCGTCGACCCCGAGCACCCGCTTGTCATCGTCCATGACGTCATGCTCCTTCCCTACGAGCGGGTGGAACACGAGCACAGGGAACGCCGAGAACACGGTGTCGCGCCGGCAGGGGGCGGGCACGCGTGGCGATCAGGTCACCAGGTCCGTGTGGAGTTGTGCGATCACCGCCGTGGCCTGGGAGAAGGCACCCGACTCCGCCCACAGCTCCCGCCACTCCGAGTCCTCCGCGACCACTCGGTCCAGCGCCGCCACGGCCAGCGCCACGAGCTCGTCGTCGATCGCCACGCTGCCGCCCTCGACCAGGAAGTCCGGCGCGTAGGGCGAGGTGATCGGCGTTCCCGACCGCTGGGAGGCGACGATGGCGGCGGCCGCGATCGCCTCTCCTGCCTCGTCGCTGTCCAGGTAGTCGTCCTGACCGGCTACGGCGGCCAGCGTCTTCCGGATCAGCAGCGGGCGCTGCTCAGCGACCGCGTCCTGGAGGCCACCGCACCAGTCGGCGGCCGTGTCGTTGTCGAACGGACCGATGTCCCACGTTCCCATGCCGAGATTTCTACGGCACAGCACCGACAGATTTCCCCGGGGAGCGGGCGGCGATAACCGGCCGGGGTCGGCCCCTCACCCCCGAAGCCTCACCCCCGAAGCCCCACCCGAAGCCGTACCGGGCGGGAGGGGTACGGCGGTGGGGACTGCGGGAGTCGGCCTGCCACGCCGACCGGACCGGGGCGTTCACCCGCATGTGGGAGCTCCACCAAGGCAAGCCCACTCTGATCAAGCGCCTCGACGGCGCCGGGTGCCACCGACCACACCGCGCGGATCCACGCAAAGAAGCGGGCCGCCCTGCGTCCGGTGACGTAGGGGCGTGCGGACAAGCGGGACGCTCCGCCTCCGGTGACGCAGAGCGGGACGTTCCGCCTCCGGTGACGTAGGGCGCACGGAGACGCGGGCCGCTCCGCGGCTGGTGGTGCATGCCGCGTGGCTGAGACCGTCCTGCTGTCTCCGCCGGGCGCATGGCGACCGGTTGGCGAGCCTCGCCGGTCTGCCGGCTCCTGCGGTCGCCGCCACCGGCGCCGCCCACGCCGGTCCGATGATCACCGTGCCACGATCCGCCTGAAACCGCCCGAAAGACGATCGTGAGGGTCGAGCCGTCCACCAGCGACTTCACCCGGACGGCACACAAAAAAATCCCAGGCCAAACCATGTTTGACCTGGGATTCGCGCGGTGCGCCGCCAGGGACTCGAACCCCGGACCCGCTGATTAAGAGTCAGCTGCTCTAACCAACTGAGCTAGCGGCGCTTGCGACAGGTGTAACTGTAGCAGCCGCCGACCACCACTCGCACATCACGCGATCGCCGCCGCCAGCCTCCCGTACGCCTCCATCACCAGCTTCCAGAACCGGTCGACGTCCAGCTCCACCGCCACCGAAGCGTTCGGCACCTTCCCGTCGAGCTGGAAGTCCGTGACCGTCATCCCGGACGTGTACGTCCCGACAGTCTCGACGTTCACCACCGCCGGGACCACCTTCAGCAGGCTCGGGTCGATGACGTGCGCCACGGCGACCGCGTCGTGGATGGCCGGTCCGCCGTCGGCCTCGACCACGCCGTAGAACTGGGAGATCGGCACGACCAGGTCGGCCAGCCGGCCCAGGGACCGCATCTGGTCCAGGATCGACTCGGTGACCACGGCGGTCAGGGTGACGTCGAGGCCGACCATGGTGACGTTCCATCCCGCGCCGAACACGATCGCCGCGGCCTCGGGGTCGGCCTTGATGTTGAACTCGGCGGCGGGCGTGTGGTTGCCGCGGGTGTAGGAGCCTCCCATGATCACGAAGTCGCGCACCCACTCGACGATCCGCGGCTCCCGCCGTACGGCGAGGGCGATGTTGGTGAGGGGGCCGACGGCGACGAGGGTGATCTCGCCGGGCGCCGAGCGGAGGGTCTCGATGATGAAGTCGACGGCGTGCCCGTCGGCGATCCCGTTGACCGGCGCGGGGAGGGTCACGCCGCCCAGGCCGGTGGCGCCGTGGACGGATTCGGCGCGTACTCCCACTCCGAGCAGAGCTTGGGCGCTGCCGGGCGTGACTGGGACGTCGTCGATCCGGTAGAACTCGCGCAGCGCGAGCGCGTTGGCGGTGGTCAGGTCGAGGTTGACGTTCCCTCCGACGGTGGTGATGCCGACGAGGTCGATCTCGGGGGAGCCGGCGGCCAGCGCGAGGGCCAGGGCGTCGTCGATGCCGGGGTCACAGTCAAGGAGGAGCTTTTTCACGACAAGACAGTACACATGAATCGGGACCGGGTGGTTTCCCCCAAAACCACCCGGCCCCGATCTACCGCGGTCCAGGCCGACACCTTCCCCCAAAGTGCCGGCGGTCCCGCTCAGCAGACGACGGTCCCCCTCCGCGTCCGCATCGGCAAAAGCTCTGCAAGTCAGTCGCAGCACCCTTGACCTGCTTCAACGTTACAGAGACGAATGCAACGGACGCGTCATACCAGGGTCGATTATCGCCCTAATCAGGCTAGGGGAGCTCCAAGCGGACCTCCGTACCCTCCCGGAGGGAACGGCTCACCGTGCAGTGCTTCTCCTCCACCCGTTCGGCCACCGCCCTGAACACCTGGTCGGCCTCGTCGGAGGGAACCTCCACATCGTAGGTCACCGTCAGCGGCCCGAGCAGGTTCGACTCGATCTTCTCCGCCTCGACCGTCATCGCCAGGCGCAGCAGGCGGTGCCCACGCTTGGCCGTGAGCGGCTCCACGGTCACGATGTTGCACCCGCCGACGGCCGCCAGGAGCAGTTCGACGGGGGTGAAGACGCCGTCCTGGTCGCCGCCGCCGATCTCGACTCGCGCGCCCCGGGCGTTGGTCGCCACGAAGCCGTCATCTGTCCGCTCAACACGCACGTTTGCCATGCCGGCAAACCTACCGGGAGTATCCGGACATCGCGCGCAACAGGCGTTCCGGACGACCCTCGCGTACGGCGTTCCGGACGACCCTGGCGTACGGCGTTCTGGACGACCCTCACGTACGGCAGGGCGCCAGGGAAGATCCCCTTTACCGCAGGGTATGCGGGAAGATCCCGGCGTTCGCAAGATCGGCTGCCGGGACACCGGCGGCACCGCGGCACCGCGGCACGGCGCCGCCCAGGGACCCCCGCGGCACGCCATCGTGCTGCACGCGAGCGCCAGGATCACGCCATGGCAGGCAGGACCAGGCGTACCAGCGTTCCCCCGTCCGGCGCCGGTACCGCCGACACCGTCCCTCCGTGGCTGTTCACGACCTGCCGGACGATCGCCAGTCCCAGCCCCGATCCCGGCTTGGCCCGCGCCTCGTCGGCCCGGTAGAACCGGTCGAAGACGAACGGCAGGTCCGCGACGGGAATCCCCGGCCCGTGGTCCCTGACCTCGAGCACGCCTTCCCGCAGCGTCACCTCCACCGTGTCGTCGGGCGCGCCGTACTTGGCCGCGTTATCGAGCAGGTTGCCGACCGCCCGGGCGAGCCGGTCGGGCACCCCGCGCACCACGGTCGGCTCGACCGCCACCGTGAACGTGGTCACGGCCCAGTGCAGCCCGGCTCGGGCCACCTCGTGCGTGACGATCTCGTCCAGCCGTACGTCTTCCACCAGTGCCGCCGGCTCCTCGTCCCTGGCCAGCTCGACCAGGTCGGACACCAGCCCGCTCAGCTCCTCGAGCCCGTAGACCACGGCCCTCCCGACCTCGTCGCGCTCGGCGGCCGGCACGTCGCCGCGTACCAGCAGCTCCGCGTTGGTGCGCACGGCGGTCAGCGGGGAGCGCAGCTCGTGCGAGGCGTCGGCGACGAGCTGCTTCTGGGCTTTGGCGGAGCGTTCGAGTGCGTCGAGCATCGTGTTGAAGCTGGCCGCCAGTTTCCCGATCTCGTCGTCCCGCGTCACGTCGATGCGCAGCCCGAGGTCTCGGGTGCGGGCGATCTCGCCGGCCGTGGCGGTGAGTGTCGACAGAGGGCGCAGCGACGCGCGGGCCGCGAGCCAGCCGAAGACGGCCGCGATGACCAGCCCGCCCGCCGCCACCGCGAGGAACGGCCAGCCGAACTCGGCCTGCCATCGCCCGATCTGCCCCATGACGCTCTCGGCCCTGCGGCAGGTGACGTAGTAGGCGGCGCCGAGCACGAGCAGGACCGACAGCGCCGCCGCGATGCCCGCCGCGAGCGCGAGCCTGAGATGCAGCCTCATGTCTCCCTCAACACGTAGCCGAGTCCGTGAACCGTCTGGATCAGCCGCGGCTCCCCGTCGTGCTCGGTCTTGCGCCGCAGGTAGCGGATGTAGACCTCGAGCGAGTTGGAGCCGGGCGTGAAGTCGTATCCCCAGATCCGCTCCAGGATGACCTCCCTGGTGAGGACCTGGCCGGCGTTGCGCATGAGCAGTTCGAGCAGCGCCGCCTCGGTGCCGGTGAGGTCGAAGATCCGGCCGCCGCGCCGGGCCTGGCGGCTCTCGGTGTTCAGGGCGAGTCCGGCGAACTCCAGCGCTCCGCCCGAGGAGGAGGTACGGCGCAGCAGCGCGCGAACCCTGGCGAACAGCTCTTCCAGGGCGAACGGCTTGACCACGTAGTCGTCGGCGCCGGCGTCCAGTCCCTCCACCCTGTCGCCCACGCCGGACAGGGCCGTCAGCATGAGGACGGGTGTCCTGTCGCCTTCGGCGCGCAGGCGGCGGCAGACCTCGAGGCCGTCCATGCCGGGCATCATGACGTCGAGCACGATCAGGTCGGGCCGGTCCACGGCCGCCACGGCCAGCGCGGTCGGCCCGTCTGGGGCGCTGCTCACCTGGTAGCCCTGGACGCGCAGCGCCCTGGTGACGGCGTCGCGCACCGAGGGTTCGTCGTCCACCACCAGAACTTCGGATTTACCCATGTTTTATTCAGGCAACTCTCATGTAAGTCCCAGACCGTCGTTTCTATGACTGCCAGTACGGTGCTCTTCTGGTCTGGCGCGATAGTGGGACACTTCGGAGCGGTTCACCCCGCATGGAGCTTCCCGTGGCTGCCGACCGCCCATGTCGGCGCCGCCGTCCTGGTGGGGCTCGGCCTGGTGGCGGCGCGCTGGAACCGGCGGGAGCGGCCGCACCCGAGCCTCAGGTGGGCGGCCTACCTGTCGGGCGCGCTGCTCGTCGCCTACCAGCTGGCCGCTCCCGCGATCGTGACGGGGCCGAGCCGCGTGGCCGCCTTCCTCCTGTACGGCGCGGCGCTGGCCGTACTGCTGTGGGAGCGCAGGCCCGCCCCCAGCGGGTCGACGCTGCTGATCGCCGAAGGGGTCGGCGCGGCGGCGATCGCCGCGAGGGTCAAGGATCCGGCCAGCACGCTGGTTCTCTACCGGGCCCGCGACCCCCGCGAGGCCGAGCAGGCGCGGGAGTTGCGCGAGCTGGGCGTGCCGGTGGTGCTCGTGGAGGGGACCGAGCACGATCCCCGGGCGAAGGAGGCGGTCAGCGCCTCGGGCCTGCGCCGCCTGGTGCCGGACATCTCCCAGCGCACGGTCCAGGTGTACGGCCCGCGGGCCTTCGTCCGCTATGTCAGGGGCGCGCTGACCAAGCTCAGGTAAAGGGCTTAGCCGAGCGTTATCCGTGCCGTGGGACGGTGGCTGTATGACCTTTCCTGGCGCCACCCGAGTCCAGATGGTGATGAACCTGCCGGTGTGCGTGGACATCCGCACGGCGCTGCCCGAACGCGAGCTGACGCCCCTGCTGGACGACGCGTTCGCGTGGCTGCGCTGGGTGGAGGACACCTTCCATCCCGACGTGGACGGCAGCCAGATCGCCCGGCTGAACAGCGGGCGGACCATCGCGCAGATCCCCGAGGTGGTCGAGGTCCTGCACCGGTGCGAGGAGCTGAGGGAGGCGACCGGCGGCTGGTTCGACAGCCGCCGCGACGGGCGGCTGGACCCGATGGTCTACGTGCGGGGCTGGGCGGTGGAGCGGCTGTCCCGCGCCCTGGCCGGCGCGGGCGCGGTGGACCACCGGGTGACCGCGGGCAGCGGGACGCGGGTGCGCGGCTCGTCCTCGCCGGGACGCTCCTGGCGCGTGGGCGTGCGCGACCCCTACGACGGGGTCACCACCAGGGTGCTGTTCGCCCACGACGCGGCCGTGGCCACCGCGGGCGGCGAGGAGTACAGCGGGCCGGGAAGGTCGTGGGTGTGCGTGGTCGGCCCCGACCTGGCGGCCGCCGGGGCGTACGCCGGTGCCATGCACGCCATGGGGACGGCGCGGGCCAGGCGGTTCGCGGGGGAGCTCGCCGCGGCCCAGCCGTACCAGACCATGGTGGTCGGGGCGGATGGGCGCGCGACGACGACGCCCGGTTTCACCGGCCACGGCATGGAGACCAGTCTGGCCGGCTGACCGGGCTAGGCGTCGGGATGCTTCGACAGGTATTCGACGTAGAGCGGTTTCAGCGCCTCTCCCAGCTCACCCTGCCCTGAGGCCATGGCATCACTGAGCAGGGCGGACAGGTGGCTCAGGTCGTTGACGACCTCCCCATGGTGACCGGTGGCCGCCTCCGCGGCGGGGATCGCCTTGAGCAGGTCCCAGATGAACGCGAAGTCGCCGTGGCGTACGGCATAGCGGACCGCCCGCTCGTGCAGTTCGCTCGCCGTCAGCGTCTCGAGTTCTTCCGTGTCCATGTCACTCCCTCCACAGGAGGGGCCTTCCCCGCGATGTCACCTCGATAACGCTTCCCGAAGACTCCGTGGAGCGATCGACGGGCGCGTGGTGTCCGTGTCCGCCCGGACGCCGCGCCGGAGATCCTTTTCGGCCCGCCGGTGGGACCGGCCGTGCCGCGCCTGCTTGTGCCTCTATCGCATCGCCGATCAGAAAGTGCGAGGATCCTGTGGCGTGAAGCTCATCATCAAAGTTCTCGTCGTGGCCGCGTCCCTCTGGGTCGCCACGCAGCTCGTGAGCGGGGTGGCGATCACGACACCACCCGGCACGGCCCAGTACTGGGGCACGCTGCTGGTGGTGGCGCTGATCTTCGGCCTGATCAACGCCGTGATCAAGCCAATCATCGAGACCATCGGCTGTGCCTTCTACGTGGTGACGCTGGGGCTGTTCGCCCTTGTCGTCAATGCCGGTCTGATGCTTCTGACGAGCTGGATCTCCGACCAGCTCGACGTCCCCTTCCATGTCTCCGGATTCTGGCCCGCGTTCTGGGCCGCGATCGTGGTCTCCATCGTGAGCTGGGTGCTCAGCCTGATCCTGCCTGACTGATGGAGCTCGACGGCAGCGGTCTCACCTGCGCGCGGGTGGCCGCCGGCGGCCCGGTCTCGATCGCGTCACTCGATCGGGCCCGGGCCGCCTGGCGTACGGCCCAGTCGCTGACCGGGCCCGTGTACGGCCGGAGCACGGGGGTCGGTGCCAACAAGGAGATCTCGGTGGAGGAGGGCGGGCTCGCCCTGCTGCGCAGCCATGCCGGCGGGGCCGGGCCGCTCGTGCCGGCCGAGCGGGCCAGGGCGATGCTCGTCGTCCGGCTGAACCAGCTGCTGGCGGGCGGTTCCGGTGTGGATCCGGCGCTGCTGCCGGTCCTCGCCGAGGCGATCAACACCGGCCACACCCCTCCGGTGCGCACGTACGGCGCGATCGGCACCGGCGACCTGACCGCGCTGGCGACCACCGCGCTGTGCCTGCTCGGCGAGCGGGAATGGCGGGGACCCGGACCGGGGCCGCGTTTCGCGCTCTCGCCGGTGGACGCGCTGCCGTTCATCAGCTCGGGGGCGGCCACGCTGGCGGACGCGGCGCTCGCGCTGCACGAGGTGCGGCTGCTGCTGGAGGCGGCGGTCGGGGTGGCGGCGCGCACGTTCGCCGCGGTGGACGCCTCGGTGGAGCCGCTGGCGCCGGCCGTCCACGCGGCCAGGCCGCAGCCGCGGCAGGCGGAGGTGGCCGACCGGCTGCGCGGGCTGCTCGCCGCGCGTGAGGCGGCCAGGATCCAGGATCCGTACGGCTTTCGCGCCTTCGCCCAGGTGCACGGGGCGGCGCTCGACGCGCTGGCGCGGGCGGAACGGGCGGTCGAGGTCGACCTCAACGCGGCCACCGAGAACCCCCTGGTCGGCGCCGGGCGCGCCTGGCACAACGGCAACTTCCACTCCGCGCCGATCGCCCTGGCTCTCGACGCGATGCGCGCGGCGCTGGTGCCCGCCGCGCAGCTGGCGACCGCCAGGCTGGCCACGCTCATGGAGCCCGCCTATACCGGGCTGCTTCCCTTCCTGTCCGGGCGGCTGGGCGAGTCGGGCGCGATGATCCTGGAGTACGTCGCCCAGGACGCCCTCGCCGAGCTGCGCCTGCTGTCGGCGCCCGTGACGTCCGGCACGGCGGTGATCTCGCGGGGCGCCGAGGACCACGCCGGTTTCGCCACGCAGGCGGCGCGGGCCGCGCTGCGCTGCGTGGAGCCGCTGGAGATCGTGCTGGCCTGCGAGCTGGTCGCCGCGGAGCGCGCGCTGGCGCAGCGCGCCGCGCCCGGCGAACCTGACCGGCCGCTCGACACCGACCTCGAGGCGGCCAGGGCGGAGCTCCGCCTGATCAGCCCGTGATCCGGCGCACCGAACCGCGTTCGCGCAGCGTGGGCTGCTGGACGACCCTGCGGCGGCGAACCGCGCCGTCGGCCGCCGCCGCCACCAGCCGGACGGCGGCGCGGACGATGCCGTCGAGGTCCCAGTCGACGGTGGTCAGGCCGGGGGTGAGCAGGCCCGACATGGGATGGTCGTCGTAGCCCATCACCGACACCTCGCCGGGCACCGCGATGCCCCGCTCGGCCGCGGCGGCGTAGACACCGTAGGCGATGGAGTCGGAGAAGCAGAACACGGCCGTGTGACGCCCGCCGGCCAGCACCTGGTGGGCCACCTCGGTGGCGCCGGCGAGCCCGTGGGGCGCGGTGGCCACCTCGATGTCGAGACCGAGCCGGTCGGCCTCGGCGCTGGCGTGGACGTCGGCGGGCCGGTCGGGGGTGCGCGCGCCCGTGGGGGTGAGCACGGCGATGCTGCGGTGGCCGAGCTGCTTCAGGTGTTCGAGGGCGAGGGTGACGCCGTGCCGGTTGTCGAAGACCACCTCGCCCGCCGTGCCGGGCAGCCCGTCGCCGATGGCGATGACCGGCACCGACTCGCACAGGTCCGCCCAGAACGGCGCGGCGGGGTCGACGGGCTGCACGATGAGGCCGTCGACGCGCTGGTCGCGCAGCTGCTGGGCGAGCACCCGCTCGCGGCCCGGGTCGCCGACCGCGTCGAGGATCAGCGCGTAGCGGTCCTTCTCCCTGAGGCCCCTGCTGATGCCGACCGCGAGCGACTGCTGCCACAGGTCCTCGAGCGAGCCACAGAGCAGGCCGATCATGCCGGTACGGCCGCTGGCCAGCGCTCGGGCGATGGGGTCGGCCTCGTAGCCGAGCTCGGCCGCCACCGCGCGGACGCGTTCCATGGTCTCCTCGGAGACCTGGAGGCCGCGCAGCGCGTAGGAGACGGCGGCAGGTGACAGGCCGGTCGCCTGCGCGACCTCTTTGATGGTCGCTCGCTTTCTGGCCATTCGCCAAGCCTACTCAGCATTGACAGGAACGGGGGTGAAGCGGTTCACTGAATCGCATCACTGAATCGCTTCACAAGCAGGACCCAGGGTTTACCTGTATTCTCAGTAGGAAATAGAGGGAGGTGTGGCCGTGAGCATTGACGTGCACCAGCATCTGTGGACCCCGTCGTTCGTCGACGCGCTCCGCGCCCGCGCCACGCCTCCGTACCTCGACGGGTGGACGCTGATCCTCGACGGCGAGCCGCCCTACGAGGTGAACCCGGCCGACCACGCCGCGCGCGACACCGCGGGGCTCGAGCTCGCGCTCGTGTCCCTGTCCAGCCCGCTCGGCATCGAGTCGCTGCCGCCCGAGGAGGCATGGCCGCTCATCGACGCCTACCACGAGGGCGCGCTGGAGCTGCCGGAGCCGTTCGGCGCGTGGGCGGCGACCTGCCACAGCGAGATCGACCCCGACCGGCTGGCCGCCGACCTCGACCGCGGCTTCCACGGGCTGCAGATCCCGGCGACCGCCGCGCCCGACGACCGCCTGCTCGAGGTGCTGACCGCGCGCGACCTGCCGCTGTTCGTCCACCCGGGACCGGCGGCCGCCGAGCAGGACCGGCCCGGCTGGTGGCCCGCGCTGGTGCCGTACGTGCAGCAGATGCACGCCGCCTGGCACCACTTCCGCTCCGTGGTGCGCCCGCGGCACCCGCGCCTGCGCGTCTGCTTCGCGCTGCTGGCGGGGCTCGCGCCGCTGCACTCCGAGCGGCTCATCGCCAGGGGCGGCGGCCGCGGCCGGGTCGACCCCGACCTGTTCGTGGAGACCTCGTCGTACGGCCCGCGCGCGATCGACGCGATCATCCGCGAGCTCGGCATCGACGTGGTGGTGAACGGTTCGGACGCGCCGTACGCCACCGCCTTCCAGGACGGCCCCGGCATCGGGCTGGCGGCCGCCCACGCCATCAGGGTCACCAACCCGCGTCGCCTGCTGTCCGGAGACGCGTCGTCGGCCCCTTCGCCGCCTCCGGCCAGGAGAGCGGCAGCAGCCACGTTCTCACGAATGGGACGAGAGGAGTAAACGCCCGTGAGCACCAACCTTCCCGCCCGCACGCTCGATCGGCGGGAACTGCGCGATCTGGTCGACGACCTGGCCGCGAACCCTGCCCAGTGGCAGGACCAGGTGGCGTTCCCGGCCGACGGCGGCCGGCACTACGCCTCGCTCTACCGCGACGCCTATGTCGATGTGTGGCTGCTCTGCTGGCGTCCCGAGGATGACACGGGCTGGCACGACCACGACATCTCCTCCGGAGCGGTGCACGTGGTGCGGGGCGGGCTCCTGGAGTGCAACCCGCGCATCGGCGGCGAGCACCTGGAGACCGTCGTCGCCGAGGGGCAGTCGTTCCACTTCGGGCCCGACCACATCCACCGGCTGACGGGGGCGGTGGACCGGAGCGTGTCCATCCACGCCTACTCCCCGCCGCTGTGGCGGCTCGGGCAGTACTCCATCGACGACACGGGCCTGATGCGCAGGGTCTCGGTGAGCTACGCGGACGAGCTGCGCCCCATCGACGAGACCCCGGCGAGCGGCGTCATGGAGGAGGTGGCCTGAGCTCAGGCCGCGCACGCCTCCCGCAGCACGCAGCACGTCGCGCACGGCTCGGCCTCAGGGAGCGTGACCCACAGGCAGCAGGTCCTGCGCCGGTAGCCGTCGGCGGTCTGTTCGAGCAGGCCGTCGACGGGCCGCCCGATCGCGCGCAGCAGGCCCATGTAGTCACCCTGGACCACCGCGGTCATCGGGTGCGCGAACGCCTCGGCCGTGGAGCCCCACAGCGTGCGCCTGCCCACCCTGGCCTGGACGCTGATCGCGTCGACCAGCGGCTCGTGCGCCTGCAGGAGCGCGGCCCCGATCGCCGCGGCGCTGCCGACGACCGACACCGAGGTGGCCGCGATCGTCACACCCGCGTCGGAGGGCTTGAAGTAGGTGTCCTCGAACCGCATGACGGGCACCTGCCGGTTCAGCGCCCAGCCGACCGCCATCGGGAAGGTCAGCCAGTAGCCGAGCGCCTTCCACAGCAGCGCCGCGCCCACGTGCCTGGGCGCGCCGTAGCGGCCCGCGGTCTGCTCGACCAGCCCGTCCAGCAGGGTGTACGGCGCCCGCGTCAGCTCGCTGAGCGGCGTCCACGAGGCGTCGGGGTCGATGACGAGACCCGGCTCGACGCCCAGCACACCACCACGCTCGGCGGCGACGCGCTCGAGCACCCCGGTCAACTCCGCGAGCGGCACGGCAAGGCCCTTCCTCGTAAAGGTAAGCCTTACCTAAGATAGCAGAGGCCGTCCCGCGCGGATCCCGACGGCCAGCTGGATCAGGCACGCGACGAGGCCCGCCAGCAACGGCAGGGTCCACCCTCCCGACGCCTGCCGGAGGAACCCGATCACCAGGGGGCCGAGCGCGGCCAGCACGTAGCCCACCGACTGGGCCACGGCCGACAGCGCGGTCACCGACGACGGGTCGGGCGCGCGCAGCGTGATGATGAGCAGCGCCAGCGCCAGCGAGGCGCCCTGACCGACACCGAGCACGATCATCCACAGCCACGGCACGGTGGTGGGCGCCAGCAGCACGCCGGCGTAACCGGCCGCGGTCAGCAGCGCGGCGGCGGCCACGTGCGGGGCCTGCGACGCCCGGCGCTCGGCGTGCACGGGGACGGCGAGCGTGGCGGCGACCTGGGAGAGGTTCGAGACGGCCAGCAGGAAGCCCGCCTGCTCGGCGGGGACGCCCGCCTCCTGGAAGATCGTGGGCAGCCAGGCGAGCATCGCGTAGAAGGTCAGCGACTGCAGGCCCATGAACACCGTCAGCTTCCAGGTGAGCGGGCTGCGCATCAGCGCCATGAACGGCCGCGGGCCGTTGGCGGGCGCCGCCCGCCCGCCGAGGGCCTGGGGCAGCCAGAGCGCCGCGGCGGCCAGGGCCGGCAGCGCGACCAGGGCGGAGACGCCGCGCCAGCCGTACCCGGTGAGGTGCTGGAGCGGGATCATCAGCGCGGAGGCCGCCGCGGCGCCGGCCACCAGGGCCGAGACGTAGACGGAGGTGAGCAGGCCGGCCTTCGCCGGGAAGTGCTGCTTGACCACGCCCGGCATGACCACGTTCATGATCGCGATGGCGGTGCCGGCGATCGCGGCGCCCGTGTAGAGGGCGGGCGCGCCGTCCAGGCTGCGCAGCAGCACGCCCGCGGCCAGGACGAGCAGGGCGACGAGCAGCGTGCGGTCCAGGCCGATCCGGCGGGCGAGCAGCGGGGCGACCGGACCGAACAGGCCCAGGCAGACCACCATGACGGTGGTGATCGCACCCCCGCCCGCGGGAGTGAGGCCCACATCGGTCATGATCTGGTCGAGGAGGGGGGAGACGCCTGCGATGGCGGGCCGCATGTTGAGCGCGACCAGCACCAGCCCGGCGACGACGAGGGCGGATCTCAACGACATAGCGGGCCCCACTCTGTCATGCCGTCGCGGCCTGTCGGACGCGGGGCGGCTGACAACGTTGTCAAGCAGGCGTGCGTGGGAAAGGATCCCTGTGTGAGACCGACGATGAAGGATGTCGCGGCGGAGGCGGGGGTCGCGCTCAAGACCGTCTCCAGGGTCGTCAACAACGAGCCGGGCGTGAACACCGCCACCGCCGAGCGGGTACGCGCCGCGATCGAGCGGCTCGGCTACAGCCGCAACGAGAGCGCCAGGGTGCTGCGCCAGGGCAGGACGTCGAGCATCGGCCTGGTCATCGAGGACGTCGCCGACCCCTTCTACTCCGGGTTGACCCGGGCGGTCGAGGAGGTGGCGATCAAGCACGGCTCCCTGGTGCTCAGCGGCTCCTCCGGCGAGGACCCGGCCCGGGAGAAGGAGCTCGTGCTCACCTTCTGCGCCCGCCGGGTCGACGGCCTCATCGTCGTGCCCGCCGGGAACGACCACTCCTACCTGCGGGCCGAGCTCGACGCGGGCACGCCCGCCGTCTTCGTCGACCGGCCCGCCGGCCCTGGCCCGGAGGTCGACACGGTGCTGTGCGACAACGCGGGCGGGGCGCGGCTGGCCGTACGGCACCTGCTCGCGCACGGGCACCGGAGGGTGGCCTTCCTGGGCGACAGTCCGACGATCTTCACGGCGGACGAGCGGCAGCGCGGTTACCGGGAGGCGCTCGGCGACCTGGTGGACGAGCGGCTGGTCTCGATGGCCCACCCCTCTCCCGAGAGGGTGCGGGCGGTGCTCGACCGGTGGCTCGGGATGGACGACCCGCCGACCGCGCTGTTCACGGGCAACGGCCGGTGCACGGTCACGGCGCTGCGGGCGCTGGAGGGGCGGCGGATCGCGCTGGTGGGGTTCGACGACTTCGAGCTGGCGGACCTGCTGGATCCCGCGGTGACCGTGGTGGCGCAGGACCCGGCGGGGCTGGGGAGGATGGCGGCCGAGCTGCTGTTCAGGAGGATCGCGGGGAACGGGGGGCCGGCCGAGCGGGTCATCCAGCCGGTCCGGCTGATCGCGCGGGGATCGGGCGAGATCGGGCCGGGCGGGGGCTGACGGTGGAGGCCGGTGGGCGCCTTCTTCGTCAACGGTGGACGTGGGTGGATGCGGTCCGGGGTTCGGCAGGGCGGCGGAGGGTGCGGGACAGGGCGAGGGCGGCGAGGATGCCGGCCGCGCCCGAGGCGGCCATCGCGGCCCCGGGTCCGGCCACCTCGGCCAGCCCGCCGACCATCGCCGCCCCCAGTGCCTGGCCGGTCATCAGCCCGGCCGACTGCAGGCCGTACGCCTGGCCTCTGACCTGCTCCGGCACCGCCTCCAGGAAGTGCCGCTGCAGCCCCAGCTGGTAGGCCAGGCAGCCCGCCGACAGGGCCGCGAGCAGCGCGGTGACCGGCAGCCCCGGCTCCGCCACGAAGGCCAGCCACGGCACCCCCATCGCCGCCGCCAGCGGAAGCGACAGCCGCTCGCGCGTCGCGGGCGCGGCGAAGCGGCCCACGGCGAACTCCCCCACCGCCATTCCCGCCGCCGCCACCGCGAGGGCCAGCCCGGCCCCCGTCGCCGACCCCGCCGCGGTCAGGTACGGCACGACCATGGCCTCGGCGCCCGCCAGGCACATCGGCGGCACCCACATCGCCAGCAGCAGCCCCCGCACGCCACGCGACCCCAGCAGGGTCCGGTTGACCCGCAGCGTCGTGCGCACCGTGCCGCGCCCGGAGCCGCCCCGCGCCGGCGCGGCGGGCAGGCCGTACCTGAGGACGAGCGCCGCCACCGCCGAGATGGCCGCGGTGATCGCCAGCGCACCCTCCGGCCCCGCCACGGCGAGGATCCCGCCGCCCAGCGACAGCCCGCCGATCTGCGCGCCCGCGCTGGTCATCCCCAGCAGCGACCGGCCCAGGACGAAGGCGTCGCCGGGCAGCACGTCCGGCAGCATGGCGTTGCGCGCCGCGCCGAAGACGGGCTGGACCAGCCCGGTGACCAGGATCAGCGCCAGCATCGCCCACACCGGCAGTCCGGCGTAGGCCAGCAGCAGGCACACCACGAGCCTGACCAGTTCGCCCGCCACCATGAGGCCGCGGGCCGGGAGCCTGTCGGCCAGCGACAGCAGGAACATGCCGCCCACGAGGTAGGGCAGCCAGCCCGCCATGTAGGCGGCCGCCGACAGCCCGGGCGAGCCGGTCCGTTCGAACACCAGCACCGACAGGGCCAGCATCTTGACCCCGTCGCCGACGATCAGCAGCGCGAAGCTGCCGAACAACACCCTGAACTCCCTGACCCTGAACACGTCACGGAATGTCGCCTGCTCCATGCGCTCACCCTGGGCACCGGCACGACAAATGACGATTTATTCGGGAATATCCGAAAGGTGATCAGGATCGAGGTCAGCCCGCAGGACATCGCCGCCAGCCGCTTCGCCATCTCGCCGCTCGTGGAAACCCTCCACGCCACCTGGGTGCTCGAAGGCAGGGAGAGCGCCGGGGCGCTGCAGGCGTGGGCCGCGCGGTGGCGGGAGCCGTACCGGCGGCTGGGGCAGCCGGGGCTGCCGCTGGTCCAGGCGATCTCCGGCAACCTCGGGCCGGCGAACGTGGACTTCATCGCGCCCCCGCCGACCGGCGTGAGCGTGCCGTTCGACACGGAGCTGGCCGCGCTCAGGGCCACCCCGCTCGCGCGCGCCCACGAGGAGATCGCGCGGATCCCAGTCCCGCGCGCGCTGCGGGCGGCCCTCACCGGCCCCGACGTCGTACGGCTGGTCGCCGACGCCCTCGAAGCGGTGTGGCGGGAGATCATCCTGCCCGAGTGGCCGCGCTTCCAGGCCGTGATGGAGCGCGACGTGGTGTGGCGGGCGGGCAGGCTGGCGACGTTCGGCTGGGCGGCCGCGCTCGACGACCTCAGCGCGCAGATCCGCTGGCGCGACGGCGGGCTCGACTGCGACCTGACCAGCGACTTCGTCAAACGCGACCTCAACGGCAGGGGGCTGCTGTTCCTGCCCTCGGTGTTCGGCTCGCGGGTCGGCGCCTACCTCGACGACGCCTGGCCGTACGCGCTGGTCTATCCCGCGCGCGGCGTGGGCGCGACCCAGGCCGGCGCGGGCCCGCGCCTGGAGAGGCTGACGCGCCTGATGGGCCGCACGCGCGCCCGCGTCCTGGCCGAGCTGGCCACGCCCGCCACCACGACGCACCTGGCCGCCGTCATGGGCCTGGCCCTCGGCACGGTCGGCGAGCACGTCGGGGCCCTGCGCGGGGCCGGCCTCGTCACCGGCGCCCGCGCGGGCCGCGGCGTGGTCTACGCGCGCACCCCCTTGGGCGACGCGCTGGTCTCCGGCGAGCTCACCCCTTGAGCGCGCCCGCCATCAACCCCCTCATGAAGAACCGCCCGAGCAGCAGGTAGATCAGCATCGTCGGGATCGAGGCGAGCAGCGCCGCGGCCATCTGCTGGCTGTACGGCGTGGCCTGCGCCCCGGCGATGTTGTTCAGCATCACGGTGGTCGGCCAGCTCGTCGGCCCGGTGAGGAAGACGGCGAACAGGAAGTCGTTCCACAGCGAGGTGAACTGCCAGATGATCACCACGGCGACGGCGGGTCCCGACACGGGCAGCACCACCGACCAGTAGGTCCGCAGCATGCCGGCGCCGTCCACCCGGGACGCCTCGACCAGCTCGTCGGGGATCGTCACGTAGTAGTTGCGGAAGATCAGCGTGCAGATCGGGATGCCGTAGACGACGTGCGCGAGCACCAGGCCGGGGATCCCGCCGTAGATGTCGAGGTTCACCATGAGCTGCACCAGCGGGATCATGACCCCCTGGTAGGGGATGAACATCCCGAACAGGAACAGCGTGAACAGCACGTCCGCGCCGGGGAAGCGCCATTTCGACAGCACGTAGCCGTTCATGGAACCCAGCGCGCACGACAGCAGCGATCCCGGCACCGCCAGCAGGACGCTGTTCCAGATGCCCGGCGCCAGCTTCTCCCACGCCACCCGCCAGGCCTCGAACGTCCACACCTGCGGCAGGTTCCACGCCTGCGCGGGATTGGCCTCGGTGAGCGGCTTGAAGCTGGTGACCAACAGCACGTAAATGGGGATCAGGAAGACGACCGCGAAGGCGATCAGCAACCCACGGCGGACGATCACGAGCGCCTCTCCTTGCGGACCGACCAGATCAGGTAAGGGATCACGAAGATCGCCACGCTGAGCACGATGTAGGAGGCGATGGTCGCGCCCTTGGCCGGGTCGTGGGAGTCGAAGACCGCCACCCACATGAAGACGGCGGGCACGTCGGTGATGATCTGCTTGCCCGACACGGCCATGACCAGGTCGAAGGTCTTCAGCGAGATGTGCCCGAGGATGATCAGCGCCGACAGCGTCACGGGCCGCAGCAGCGGCAGCACGATGTGCCGGTAGACGCCCCACTCGGTGCACCCGTCCACCCGGGCGGCCTCACGCAGCTCCTCGGGGATCCCGCGGAACCCGGCCAGGAAGAGCGCCATGACGTACCCGGCCATCTGCCAGATCGCCGGGACGGCCATGGCGGCCATGCCCCAGTCCTGGTCCCTGAACCAGGCCCACTGGGGCAGCCCGAGCACGTCGAACAACCGGTTCAGCCCGACCGCCCGCTCGCCCTCGGCCGAGTTCATCAGCCAGCGCCAGACGATGCCGGTCGCCACGAACGAGATCGCCATGGGGAACAGGTAGATCGCCCTGAACGTGCCCTCGCCCCTGATCCCCTTCTCCATCAGGAAGGCGAGGAACCAGCCGAGCAGCAGCGCCCCGCCGACGAACACGACGGTGAACAGGATCGCGTGGCTGACCGACAGGTGCCAGCGGGGCAGGTCCCAGATGTCGATGAAGTTGCGCAGGCCGACGAAGGAGCCCTCCGACACCTCGTCGTGCTTGTCGGTCATGGCCAGGCTGAAGTTCCAGCCGAGCATGCCGTACACGAACACGCCGATCAGGATGATCGAGGGGGCCACCAGCAGCAGGCCCGGCAACCAGGCGCGGGCCCGCCGCAGGGCGGGCCCGTCTTTTCTAGCCATCACGATGCCTCACGGGGCCTCATCACCAGGGCCTCACTGGGCGTTGGCGGCGGCGGCGTCGACGAGGCCCTTCTGCAGCGCGGCCACGTCCTTGCTGCCGATGAACAGGCCGACCGCCTCGTTGACGGCGGCGAGCCACGGCTGGTTGACGGCCACGCCGTGCTGGATGGATCCGGCCAGCTTGTCGGCCGACCAGTCCTTCAGCGCGTCACCGAGGTAGTCGGTGTAGAGGGAGGCGTCGGCGTCCTTGCGGGCCGGGATGGAGCCCTTCTTCGGGTTGAAGGCGTCCTGGCCCTCCTTGCTCGCCGCCACCTTGAGCCAGGCGATCGCGCCGTCCCTGTTCTTGGCGCCCTTGGGGAGGGTGAAGCTGTCCGACAGCCACAGGTAGGTGCCCCCGGTGCCGGGCGCGGGCGCCCAGTCGAAGTCGGTCTTCGACTTCTTGCCGAGACCGCCGTCCGGCGGGTTGTGGAAGTAGCCGTAGGCCCAGTCGCCCATGATGTTGAAGGCGGCCTTGCCCTCCGCCACCTGCGCGGCGGCCGGCTGCCAGTCGTCCTGCGGGTCACCCGCGTACGACAGGATCGTCTTGAAGTTCTCCAGCGCCTTGGTGACCTCGGGGGAGCCCCAGTCGGCGCCCGGCTTGAACAGCGCGTTGTAGCCGTCGGTGCCGAGGGAGCCGAGCAGCACGCTCTCCATCAGGTGGGTGACGGTCCACTCCGAGCCGATCGACAGCGGGATCTTGCCCTTGGCCTTGACCTTCTCCAGCGCGGCGACGAACTCCTCGATCGTCTTGGGCGCGCCCGCGACCCCGGCCTCCTTGAGGACGCTCGGGTTGAACCAGAGGATGTTCGAGCGGTGGATGTTGACGGGCACCGAGTAGATCTTGCCCTGGTAGCTGATCTGCTCGACCAGCTGTGCGGGGAAGACGTCCTTGAGCTTCAGCTCGTCGTAGAGGAAGGTCAGGTCCTCCAGGTCGCCCGCCTTGATGTAGCCCTGCAGTTCGGCGCCCGCGTGCCCCTGGAAGGTGTCAGGCGGGGTGTCCGCCTGGAGTTTGGACTGCAGCAGCGCCTTGGCCTTGTCGCCCGAGCCGCCCGCGACCGCGGCGTCGAAGAAGGAGAAGCCGGCGTTCTGCTTCTCGAAGATCTCCTTCATGGCTTTCAGGCCGTCGGCCTCGCCGGGGCCGGTCCACCAGGAGAAGACCTCCACCTGCTTCTTCGCGTCGCCGCCCGCGCCGGAGGCCTGGCCCGACGGAGCCGCGGGGCCGCCTCCGCCCCCGCAGGCCGTCAGCCCGAGCACGGCCGCCATGGTGATCGTCGCTAACCACCGTCGTCTCATCGCACACCGCTCCTTTGCCACGGTCGGGTGACAACGTTGTCAGTAGGGCAATCAACCCACTTCGCACTCCGCGACGTCAAGGCATGTGCGGGTAACAGCTCGGCATAGTCGGGGAGCGCTCTCTCGGGCCGCGCCCGGTCCGTGCGGAACGCCGGGCGTTCAGGGAGGCTGTGCGGGCTCGAGCCCTGCGCGACTCGAGCCCGCTGCCGCGCCCGCCGGACCACGACCTCCACCCCTCCGAGGAGGCCGGGCCCTCACGCGAACGCGACGTCCCGACGGATCGACCGGCGGCTCTCCCGCGTGTGGGTACACCCGGGAGCACCGGGCCGAGGCGTGTGCCGCCGGTCGATCACAGGGCAACGCTAGGCCGCGCGCGCCGCCGGCACATGCGCCGAGATGGCCATTCGGGCATGTATCCGGTGTGGGTCAACAATGTGTAGAGAATGTGCTCCGGCATGGTCAGGCACCGGCCCCCTGTGTACGCCCCCGGGCACCCGCGGCGCACCAGAACGGTCTGGCGGGAAAGCCGTAGGAAATTGTCGGTGCCACCGTTCACACTCCAGGTATGGCGGACGAGCCCCTCGAACTAGGCGAGATCTCCTTCTCCGACTGGCACGCCCACACCGACAAGATGGCCGAGGTCGGGTTCCTGACCATCGCCAGGCGGCTGCCCGCCCTCGTGGGGCAGGCGATGCGGATGGCATGGCGGGCCAGCCCCCGTGACACCGCGGCCACCGTCGGCTTCAACCTCGCGGGCGGCATCTTCACCGCCTTCGGGCTGCTGGCCACCACCGGCGTCCTCGAAGCACTGTTCAGCGAGGGGCCCACGCCCGAGCGGGTGTGGGCCGCGCTGCCGAGCCTCGCGGTGGTGGCGGGCGCCGCCGCGCTGCGCACGCTGACGCAGGCGGCCGCGGGCTGGGCGCAGTCCCGGCTCGACCCGCAGGTCTCCCGGCTCACCGAGGAGCGGCTGTACGGCCTGACCAGCCGGGTGCCGCTGGTGGCCTACGACGATCCCGACTTCCACGACGCGATGGAACGTGCCAGGGTGCGCGGCGTCGCCATGGCCGACGTGGTGGTGATGACGGCGATCGACGTGATGACCGCCGCCATCGGCATCGCCGCCGCGGCCGGCGTGCTGGGCATCCTGCACCCGGTTCTGCTGCCGCTCCTGGTCCTGGCCGTGCTGCCGGACGCGTGGGCGGCGGTGCGTTCGGCCAGGATGCGCTACTCGTACATGTACTCGCTGATCCCCGCCCGCAGGCGCAAGTGGATCATCGCCGAGCTGCTCGCCGACCGCTCCCCCGCCGCCGAGGTCCGCTCCTTCACCATGCGCGGCTTCCTGCTGCGGATGTACGACGCGGTGGCCAGGGCCGAGCAGGAGGTGCTGCTGCGGCTGGCCCGGCGGCAGACGATGGCCAGGCTGGTCGGCGAGGCGCTGGGCGGCCTCGGCACCGGCCTGGTCTACGTCGCGCTGGGCGTGCTGCTGGCCGTCGGGGCGCTGCCGCTGGCCGTGGCCGGCACCGCCGTCCTGGCGATCAGGCAGGGCCAGATGTCGCTGAGCAACCTCATGTACGCCACCAACCGCCTCTACGAGGAGGGCCTGTACTTCACCGACTTCCTCGACTTCTGCGCCGACGCCGAGCGGCGGATCGCCGACCCGAGGCCCACGCCCGCGCCCAGATCGTTCGACGAGATCAGGGCCGAGGACATCACCTTCACCTATCCGGGCTCCGACAGCCCGGCGCTGCGCGGGGTGTCCATCAGGGTCGGCAAGGGCGAGGTCATCGCGTTCGTCGGCGAGAACGGCTCGGGCAAGACCACGCTCGCCAAGATCCTGTCGGGCCTCTACGAGCCGGACGGGGGCACCGTCAGCTGGGACGGGCTCGACGTGCGGGAGGTGCCGCCCGAGGAGCTGCGCCTGGCCACCGCCGTCATCGCACAGGACCACACCAGGTGGCCGCTGACGGCCCGCTACAACATCACGATGGGCACCGACAAGGGCGAGCCCGCACTGGTCGCCGCGGCGGAGGTGGCCGGCGCCGACGAGGTCGTGGCCGAGCTGCCCCACGGCTACAGCACGCTGCTCGACCGGCGGTTCAAGGACGGCCAGGAGCTGTCGGGAGGGCAGTGGCAGCGCATCGCGGTGGCGCGCGGCTTCCACCGCGACGCGCCGCTGCTGATCTGCGACGAGCCCACCGCCGCGCTCGACGCCAGGGCCGAGCACGCGCTGTTCGAGCGCATCCGCCGGCACTCCGACGGGCGCACCGTGCTGCTGATCACGCACCGGCTGGCGAGCGTGCGCTACGCCGACCGGATCTACGTGCTCGACCACGGCAAGGTGGTGGAGGAGGGCACGCACGAGCAGCTGATGGCCGAGGACGGCCTCTACGCCGACCTCTACAACCTCCAGGCGCAGGCCTACCGCTGACCGACCGGGCCGCCCGTGCGGGTCGGGGCCGGGGCGGAGTACCGCAGGGGCGTGCGTGCCGGGGTCGCCGGGGCCAGGTATCGCCGGGGGCGTCGTGCCGGGCGGGTGTGCGGTGCGGGTGGTCAGGCCAGGAGGGCCTGCATGATGCGGCGGGCGATCGGGGCGGCCACGTCGCCGCCGGAGCCGGACCGCTCGACCACCACGCCCACCGCCACCCGCGGGCTGTCGGCCGGGGCGAAGGCCGTCAGCAGCGCGTGGTCCCGCGCTCCCGGCGCGTTCTCCGCCGTGCCCGTCTTGGCCGCGACCACCACGCCGGGCAGCGCCGCCGCCGTACCGGTGCCGCCCTCCTCGGTGACGTTGACCATCATCGCGGCGAGCTGCGCGGCCTCGCGCGGGCTCATCGCCGAGCGCCACTGCGACGGCTCGGCCGTGTCGATGACCGAGCCGTCGGGCAGGCGCACCTCGTCCACGAGATAGGGCCGCATCAGCGCGCCGCCGTTCGCCACGGCGGCCGACAGCATGGCGATCTGGAGGGGGGTGGCCTTGTCGTCGAACTGGCCGATGGCCGACAGCGCGGTCTGGGCCTGGTCGAGACCGCTGGGGTAGACGCTCATGGAGACCGGCATCGGGACGGTCAGCGTGTCGTCGTTGAACCCGAACGCCTCGGCCTGCTGGCGCAGCGCGTCCTGTCCTATGTCGAGGCCCATGGCGGCGAAGGCGGTGTTGCAGGAGATCTGGAAGGCGTAGGCCAGCGGGGGGCGCCCGTCGCCGCACGCCGCTCCCCCGGCGTTGCGCAGGTACGTCGAGGTGCCGGGCAGCAGCAGGCTGCTGGGCGCGTCGACGGGCGAGTCCGCCTCGTAGGTCCCCGAGTTCAGCGCGGCGGCGCTGGTGACGACCTTGAAGGTGGAGCCGGGCGGATAGTTCTGGTTGAGCACCCTGTTGAGCAGCGGCCGGCCCGGGTCGGCGTGCAGCAGCGCGTCGGCCTCCCTCAGCTTGGCCGGGTCGAAGGTGCTGTAGAGGTTGGGGTCGTAGGAGGGGTAGGAGACCATCGCCAGGATCGCCCCCGTCGTGGGGTTGACCGCCACCGCGGCGCCACGCCGTCCCGTCGCGGCCAGTCCTTCGTAGGCGGCCCGCTGCGCGCGCGGCTCGATGGTGGTCCGCACGTCGGCGCCCTCGCTGATGCCGTCCGTCACCAGGGCCCGCACCCGCGCCTTCGGGGCGCTGCCGGTCAGGGCGTCGTCCTCGGCCCGCTCCAGACCCGTGGTGGTGTACAGGGAGGCGTGGCCGGTGACGGTCGCGTACAGGTCGCCGCCGGGGTAGACGCGCCGGTAGGCATAGCTGGGGTCCTTCGTCCTGCGGCTGACGGCCATGACCGTGCCGTCACGGGCGAGGATCTTGCCGCGCGGATGCGCGAACTTGGAGATCACCGTGCGGTGGTTGCGCGGGTCGGCGTTGAGGCTCGCCGTCCTGAACCCCTGGATGAGGGTGACGTTGGCGAGGAGCGCGAACATCATCGCCGCGCACACCATCGCCGCGCGACGCAGCGGGATGTTCATCCGTCTCGCCCGGGGCCCGGCCATCAGACGCGCGCGGAGGGGACTGCCCGCTTCCGCTGACCGGGCACCGTGGAGAGGTGAACCCCGTGGCCCGGGCCGCGTTCCGAGGCGGCGGTCACGAGGCGCGCCCTGACGTGAGAACGGCGATCGGCGTCGTGCGGGCGGGGCTCGCCCTTCGGGAGGCTGCGGAAGCGGCTTGGCGAGAAGCCGCTCCCTTCAGGGAGCGGAGGAGTCACACCTCCCGGTTTAGCAACCGCAATCCCAAGCGGGGGCTAGAGCACGCTGCGGTAGTAGGAAATCTTGTGCTGGATGTAGCGCTGGCGCTCGATCAGGTTGTCGATCTGGCCGCGCACCCTGATGTCGTGCTCCTCCAGGAGCGCGATCCTGTCGGGAATGGTGTGGTCGCCCGCGCGCACCAGCTCGGCGAAGCGCAGCATCTGGGCGATCGGCATGCCCGTGTCGCGCAGGCACCGGATCGTGCCGAGCCAGCCGAGGTCGTCCTCGGAGAACCTGCGCTGCCCCGCGGCGTTACGGTCGACGGGGGCCAGCAGACCGATCTTCTCGTAGTAGCGAAGGGTGTCGAGGCTGAAGCCGGTCTCCTCGACCACCTCAGCGGGCGTGTAGACGGTCACACGGCCGATCCTTCCACCTGGAGTGCACTCCAGGTCAACCGCTTGACACGGAGCGCCCTCCAGGTCGGCGCCGTGCCCAAGCTGGACGACACGCTCACGGCGCGGCTGGACGCGCCGTGCTGAGGTGGCCGGCGAGGTAGCGGCGGACCAGCTGCTTGCACTCGGCGATGAGCTCGGGGTCGCCGTCGGGGCTCCTGCTGAAGGCCAGCTTCAGTACGGCGTCGGCGGCCTCGACGGCGACACGCAGCGCCAGGTCGAGCCGTTCGCCCTCCGGCTTGTCGTACAGGCCGACGACGAGGGCGCGCAGCCGCTCGGCCACGACGGCGCTGTTCTCGGTCGCCGCGTCGAGCATGTGGCTGGTGCCCGGCAGGGCCGGACCGCCGGGCGTGGGCAGCACCTCGCCGAAGTCGACCACCGCGAAACCCGCTGTGCTGCGCTTCATCGCCACGAACTCGTCGATCGCCAGGTCGGACAGCTCCGACCAGTGGGCGAGATCGGCCGTCGCGATGCGGTCGGTGACGCGGGTGAGGAACCTGTCGAGGTTCCGCATGGCCAGCGCCCTGACCAGACCCTGCTTGTCGGGGAAGAACTGGTAGAAGGTGCCGATGGGCACCTCGGCCCTGCGGGCGACCTCCTTGGTGGTCAACCCGTCGTAACCCACTTCGTCCAGGAGCGAGGCGCACTCGTCGAGCATCCGCTCGACCCGCTCGGCGCTGCGGCGTTGGGAGGGACGGCGGCGCAGAGTAGTCGTCATGCTCCCATCCTTGCCCATTCCGGCGGCCGTGCCGCGCGACTCCGGCTCCTTGATCGCCTAATATGACCGGTTATGTTCCTCTGGGGTACGGCCACCGCCGCCTACCAGATCGAGGGCGCCGTCCACGAGGACGGCCGCGGCACCTCCATCTGGGACACCTTCTCCCACGAGCCCGGCAGGACCCGTGACGGGCACACCGGCGACGTGGCCTGCGACCACTACCATCGCTGGCCCGAGGACCTCGACCTGATGAGCGACCTGGGCGTCAACGCCTACCGGTTCTCGATCGCGTGGCCGAGGATCCAGCCCGACGGCTCCGGCGCCGTCAACCCGAAGGGGCTCGACTTCTACGACCGGCTCGTGGACGGCCTGGGCGAGCGCGGCATCACCCCCGTGCCCACGCTGTTCCACTGGGACCTCCCCCAGGCGCTGGAGGACAGGGGCGGGTGGCTCGACAGGGACACCGCGTACCGCTTCGCCGACTACGCCGCGGTCGTGGCCGAGCGGCTCGCCGACCGCGTACCGATGTGGATCACGCTCAACGAGCCGTTCGTGCACATGGTGTTCGGCTACGCGATGGGGGTGCACGCGCCCGGCCGGGCGCTGATGCTCGACGCGCTGCCGGTGGCGCACCACCAGTTGCTCGGTCACGGGCTGGCCGTAGGGGCGCTGCGGGCGGCTGGCGCCCGGCAGGTGCTGGTGACCAACAACTGCACCCCCGTGTGGGCGCAGGACGCGGCGGCGGGCGACGCGTACGACGCCCTGCACAACCGCCTGTTCAACGATCCCGTGCTGTTGGGGCGCTACCCCGACCTGTCGGCCTACGGCGTCACCCTCGACTGCGTCCGCGACGGCGACCTGGAGATCATCTCCACCCCGCTCGACGGGCTCGGCATCAACTACTACAACCCCACACGGATCGGCGCCCCCACCGACGACACGCTGCCGTGGACCGACCTCGGCATCACCGGCTACCCCACCACCGCCTTCGGCTGGCCGGTGGTCCCCGACGGGCTGCGCGAACTGCTGGTGGGCCTGCGCGACCGGTACGGCACGGCGCTGCCGCCGATCTACATCACCGAGAACGGCTGCTCCTATCCCGAGCAGGACGACCAGGCCAGGATCGCCTTCCTCGACGGCCACCTCGCCGCCCTCCGCGCCGCCCAGGACGAGGGGGTCGACGTGCGGGGCTACTTCGTGTGGTCGCTGCTGGACAACTTCGAGTGGGCCGAGGGCTACCACCAGCGCTTCGGCCTGGTCCACGTCGACTTCGCCACCGGCAGGCGCACGCCCCGCGCCTCCTACCACTGGCTGAAGGACCGGCTCTCCGGCACCGCGCACCCGTAGCCGACACGCGCCGGGGGCGGCCCGCATCCCGCCCGGCCCGAACCGGCTGGTCCCACGCGGTACGGCCCGCATCCCGCCCGGCCCGACGGGTGCCCGGTCCCGGCGGGTGCGGTCCACCTGCCGCCCGGCCCGCCCGGTCCCGCCGGGTGGGCCGCGGCGGGCGGCTCGAACGGATCAGGCGCGGCTCAGAACACCGACACGTGCACGTGGTCCCAGTGGTTGGCGGTCACGCCGCCGCGGTCGGACATCATGTCCCAGCCGCCGCCGGTGCGCACGTCGTAGTAGCGCTGCTTCCAGATGATGTACATGACTCCGAGCCGCGACCCGTTGGAGATCAGCCACTGGGCCAGCTCGTCGCCCCTGACCAGGTTGGCGCCGGTGGCCATGGTGCCGCCGGGGCTCATCATGAAGTCGCACGCCCGGCCCTTGCCGTGCTCGCCGGGGTCGCCGACGCGCAGGCAGCCGACGCCGTAGAACATCGGGAAGTTGCGCATCACCTCCTCGCGGACCGAGATCATGCGCGAGGTGAGGCCGTTGGCATTGCCGGGCTGCTGGATGCCGTACTTGGCCAGCAGCTTCTCGATATCGCGTCGCTTGCTCTGCATCTTCTTGACGTCGCGCTCGAGGTCGTCGATCTTCGCGGCGGCCTCCTTCTTCGCCTTGTTGGCGTTGGCGACCATCTCCTTGATGCGGCCGAGTTTGGAGGTGCGTTCGGCCGACAGATAGGTCATGTTCGCCGCCTGCCCCAGCACCTGGTACGGCTCACCGGGGATGGAGAACAGGCTGGTGCCGTCGAACGGCCCCTGGATGTAGGTGGTCTGCGCGATCTGGCTGACCTCGACCTCGGCGGCGGCGAGCGCGGCCTTGAGGTTGCCCGCCCGGTCGGTGGCCTTCTTCGCGGCCAGCCTGGTGTCCTCGAGGCTCTCGAGGGTGCCGCGGTAGACCTTGTTGAGGTCGGCCGCCTGCTTGGTGAGCTGGCGCAGCTTGGTCCTGTTGTCGGGGTCGGCGGTCGCCGCGTGCGGCAGGGGGACGGCGACCAGCGCGACGAGGATGACGGCGAGCGCGGCAAGACGCCCTGATCTCACGCCCATCCTCCCCTCATAGACGCAGCGACTATAGAAGATGATCTTGATTGCTGCCACCCGAACCATGGAACTCGTGCGCCTTTGGCGAAGTATCTAGCACTTTGTCCGACAACAGGCCAACACTTGGGTCTTGCCGAGCCCCCGACGCCGGGTGACATTTCGAGCATTCCGTCTTCTGCAAAGGGGCAGAACTTGTCTCGTACTTTCACCCTCGTCACAGCCGTGACCGCCTGTCTGGCCACCTCCCTGGTGGCGGGGCAGGCCGTCGCGGCTGAGGACCCTGCCTTACCCCCGTCCGACCGGATCGAGCTCTACCAGGTGGACGGCCCGCCGGGCACCGGTCAGGCGCTCGCCGAGGACGGCGTCGACGTCGTGCAGAAGCAGGCCGTCGCCGGCAAGGAGCACATCGAGTTCACCGCCGACCAGGCCGACCTGGTCAGGATCACCAAGCTCGGGCACAAGCCGCAACCTGTTCGCAACCCGCAGGGCCAGACGCAGCTCGAGGCCGCCAAGGCGCAGGCCGCGGGCGGCTACACGGTCTGGCGCAGCTACTCCGAGCAGGGCGGCATCGCCGACCAGCTCAAGGCCATCGCCGACGCCAACAAGGACATCGTCAAACTGCAGTCGATCGGCAAGACGATCAAGGGGCAGGACATCCTGGCGGTCAAGGTGACCAAGCACGCCAGGATCCTGCCGGACGGCGCCAGGCCCGCCGCCCTCTACTCGGCGACCCAGCACGCCCGCGAGTGGATCGCGACAGAGGTCGACATGCGGCTGCTGAAGCACGTGGTGGCCAACAAGAAGGCGCTGGCCGACCTGCTGGGCTCGACCGAGCTGTGGTTCGTGCCCGTCGCCAACCCCGACGGCTACGACTACACCTTCACCGAGGGCAACCGCCTGTGGCGCAAGAATCTGCGGGACAACAACGGAGACGGGCAGATCACCGCGGGCGACGGCGTCGACCCCAACCGCAACTTCCCCACGAACTTCCACTATGACGAGGAAGGCGCCTCCAGCGTCCCGAGCAGCGAGACCTACCGGGGAACCGGCCCTGCCAGCGAGCCCGAGACCAGGGCGATGGACGGGCTGCTGCGCCGGATCAAGTTCAAGCTGCAGCTCAACTACCACTCCTTCGGTCCGCTGCTGCTGTACCCGATGGGCTGGCAGATGTACACGCAGACCGCCGACAACCCGGTCTACGAGGCCCTGACCGGCACCGACGCCAACCCCGCCGTCCCCGGCTTCAACCCGGGCCTCGCCGCGGGAGAGCTGTACATCACCAACGGCGACACCAACGACCGCGCGCACGCCCAGTACGGCACGCTGTCCTGGACGCCGGAGCTGAACGAGGGCTGCGACGGCTGCGGCTTCGTCTTCCCCGACGACGAGGCGCTGGTCCAGGCGGAGTTCGACAAGAACCTGCCCTTCGCCCTCGACATCGCCAGATCGGCGGCCAACCCGGTCGAGCCGGTCAGCCACCTGGGCAACACCACGCCCGACTTCGTGGTCGACGACTTCGAGGTCAGCCACGGCACCGACCAGGTCGTGCAGGTCAACGCCAAGCGCAAGCTCGGCCCCGTGGTCGTGCAGTACCAGGTCAACGGCGGCCGCACCAGGACCGCGCTCACCACCGAGTGGAAGGGCGGCGAGCGGTACGGCAAGGGCTACAACGTCTACTACCACCAGCTCCGCGGCAAGATCACCGGCACCAAGCCCGGCGACAGCGTCAAGGTCTGGTTCCGGTCGCTGACCAAGAAGAGCGCCGACTTCACCTACAAGGTGGCCGACGACATCGGCGGCAAGGTGCTCATCCTGGCGGCCGAGGACGTCACGGGCATCAGCCCCGCGCAGGGTGTGACGGAGTCGAAGTACGTCGACGACTACGCCAAGGCGATCTCCGAGGCCGGCTACACCTCCGACGTCTATGACATCGACAAGAACGGCCGCAAGGCGCCGCACCCGCTGGGCGTGCTCAGCCACTACCAGGCCGTGGTGTGGGAGACCGGTGACGACATCAACCCGCGCTCGGCCGGACAGGTGCCCGGCACCATCGCCAGGCACAGCGTCGAGACCGAGATCGCGGTGCGCGACTACCTCAACGAGGGTGGCAAGCTGCTGTCGGCAGGCAAGTACGCCCACTACGCGCGCAACGCCAACCAGGGCTTCTTCTTCCAGCCCGACCCCTCGCTCGGCGAGTGCGTGGTCGCGGCCACGCCGCCGTGCTTCGAGATCAACAACGACTTCCAGCAGTACTGGCTGGGGGCCTACATCTGGTTCGACAACGGCGGCACCAACCCGCAGACGCACGAGCCGTACGCGCTCAAGGGCAGGGTGGGCGCCTTCGACGGCTTCACCGGCACGCTGAACGGCGGCGACTCGGCAGGCAACCAGGACCATAACAACTCGTGGGTGGCCACCTCGGCGATCCTGCCGGTCGAGACCTTCCCGCAGTTCGAGAGCAGGGCGGGCATCTCCTGGGACCGGCCGGGCGGGCCGTTCGACCCGCACACGGGGTCGTGGGACGTGCAGAGCGGCATCGCCGACGCCTCCTGGAAGCGCCTGACCAGGACGATCGACCTGACCGGGAAGAGCAGCGGTGAGCTGACGTTCTGGGCCTCGCGCGACACCGAGGCGGACTGGGACTTCTTCACCGTCGAGGCGCACACCGTCGGCCAGGACGACTGGACGACGCTGCCGGACGCCAACGGGCACACCACCCAGTCCACCGGGTCGAGCTGCAACACGCCCAGCGGCCAGCACTGGCGGACCATCCACCCCTTTACCACCCGTTACCAGGGGCCGAACTGCGAGCCGACCGGCAGCAGCGGCGCGTGGCACGCGGCCAGCGGCAACTCGGCAGGCTGGCAGGAGTGGAAGATCGACCTGACGCCCTACGCAGGCAAGCAGGTCGAGATCTCGCTGTCGTCCATCACCGACTGGTCCACCCACCAGGCGGGCGTCTTCCTCGACGACGCGAAGGTCACGCTCGACGGCGCGGTGACCGAGCAGACCTCCTTCGAGTCCGACCTCGGCGGCTGGACGGCGGGTGGACCGCCGCCCGGCTCGGGCCCGCTGCTCAACACCTGGGCCCGCACGGACAAGGTCTTCGACGAGGGCGGCGGCATCGTCACCAAGGACACCGTCCTGCTCGGGTACGGCGTCGAAGGCGTCACCACGCAGGCACAGCGCACCGATCTGGTGAAGCGGTCGCTGGCGCACCTGCTGGGCGACTCCCGCTAGCGCACGGCGCTGAGGGGTACGGCTCTGTGGGCCGTACCCCTCTTGCGTGCCTTCACAGAACATGATTCGGTCTCCCAAAGGAAGCAAGCACTCGGTCACATGAGAAGGGTCACGACATGCGCCAGCACGACACGCTGTTCATCGGGGGCGAATGGGTGGCTCCGGCGGGCACCGGCATCATCGAGGTCGTCAACCCCCACACCGAGCAGGTCGTCGGCCGGGTCCCCGACGGGACGCCCGCCGACATGGACCGCGCTGTGGCCGCCGCCCGCGAGGCCTTCGACCACGGCCCTTGGCCCAGGCTCAGCTTCGGCGAGCGGGCCGCGGCGATCGGCAGGCTCGCCGACATCTACGCCGCGCGGCAGGGCGAGATGGCCGCCCTCATCACCGAGGAGATGGGCTCGCCGATCACCTTCTCGCAGCTGGCCCAGGCCCCCCAGCCGCTCGGGATGCTCCAGTACTACGCCGAGTACGGCAAGACCTTCCAGCAGGAGGAGGAGCGCCCCGGCCTGTTCGGCCCCACGACGGTGCGCAGGGAGCCCGTCGGCGTGGTCGCCGCCGTCGTGCCGTGGAACGTCCCGCAGTTCGTCTCCATGACGAAGATCGCCCCCGCGCTGCTCGCGGGGTGCACGATCGTGCTCAAGCCCGCCCCCGAGACCCCGCTCGACGCCTACCTGCTGGCCGAGATGGTGCAGGAGGCCGGCATTCCCGGCGGCGTGCTCAACATCGTCCCCGCCGGCCGCGAGACGGGCGAGCACCTGGTCTCCCACCCCGGCGTCGACAAGGTGGCCTTCACCGGCTCGACCGCCGCGGGCCGCCGCATCGCCGCGATCTGCGGCGAACAGCTCAAGCGGTGCAGCCTGGAGCTCGGCGGCAAGTCGGCGGCGATCGTGCTCGACGACGCCGACCTCGGCGCGAGCATGGGCATGCTCGCCATCGCCTCGCTCATGAACAACGGCCAGGCCTGCGTGGCCCAGACCCGCATCCTCGCCTCCCGCCGCCGCTACGACGAGGTCGTCGAGGCCGTGGCGGGCATGGTCACCTCGCAGGTCGTCGGCGACCCCGCCGATCCGGCCACCGGCATCGGCCCGCTGGTCGCCAAGCGGCAGCAGGAACGTGTCGAGGGCTACGTCAAGCTCGGCATGGACGAGGGCGCGAAAATCGTCGTGGGCGGCCTCGACCGGCCCTTCGACACGGGCTGGTACGTCGCGCCCACCGTCTTCTCCGGCGTCAGCAACGACATGCGCATCGCCCGCGAGGAGATCTTCGGCCCGGTCCTGGCCGTGATCCCCTACGAGGACGAGGCCGACGCCGTCCGCATCGCCAACGACAGCGACTACGGCCTGGCCGGCACGGTGTGGACGGCCGACACCGAGCACGGCATGGACATCGCGCGCCAGGTCCGCACCGGCACCTACGGCGTCAACTGCTTCATGCTGGAGTCCAACGTGCCCTTCGGCGGCTACAAGGCCAGCGGGGTCGGCCGCGAGCTCGGCCCCGAGGGGCTGTCCGCCTACCTGGAGTACAAGACCATCGCCCGGCTCGGCTGAGTCCCGGCGACGAAGTGCCCCGGTACGGCGTGCCGTACCGGGGCAGGGTGCGGGGCGGCACCCAGCGCGCCCCCGCGACGCTGGGCGTTCACCCGGCTACAGAAGTATGTCCCGCGTCTACCGCCGTGATGGCCGATGCGGCCGATGGCAGTCCCCCGGCGGGTTCCTTCCTTACGTCATAGGTAGACGCTCTTCATCCGGAAAAGGTTCGATCTAGTCCCGCGCGGTGTTCGTGGTGATCCACTTGCCGACGCGACGGATGAGTTCGGGTGTCGCGGCCGACTCGGCGTGCCCGAAGCCGGGCTCGATCCACAGCTCCTTCGGCTCGCGGGCGCCGTCGAAGATCTGGTGGGCGTGCTCCAGCGGGAAGAAGGTGTCGGCGTCGCCGTGCACGACGAGCAGAGGCGTCGGCGAGATCAGCGCGGCGGCCTCGTACGGCGGCATCGGGATCGGGTCCCACTGGCCGCGGGCGATCCTGGTGCGCTTGACCACCCGCGCCGCCAGCCTGCCGAACGGCCGCTCGATCGCCCAGTGCACCTGGCGCATCGGCCTGGTGTCGCGGTAGTACCAGCGGGCGGGCCCGCTCACCGCGGCCACCGCGTCCACGCCGCGGTGCAGTGCCGCGTGCCGGACGGCCACCGCCGCCCCCATCGAGAAGCCGGCCACCGCCACCGAGGAGTAGCCGGCGACCCGCGCGTGCCGGACGGCCGCCTCCAGGTCGAGCACCTCCCTGTCACCCACGGTGCTCTCGCCGCCCGAGCGGCCGTGGCCGCGGAAGTCGAAGGCCAGCACGCCGCCGAACCCGCTCAGCACGTGGACGATCCTGCGGGCGGTGCGGTCGCGCCACGACCCGGTGAAGCCGTGCGCCACCACGATGCCGAGGTCGCCGCGGCCACGGGTGGGGGTGTGGGCGGCGTCGATCCGGACGCCGTCGGCGGTCCTGAGCATGACCGGGAAGCTGGTGGCGAAAGGCATGGAGCGAGCCTACTGACGGAGCTCGGCGCTCCCGATGACCTGCCTGATGCGGGAGTCCTCGGCGGCCTTGACGGCGTCGTCCGAGTCGGAGATCATGATGCGCGCGGCGCTCTGCCGGATGTGCTCGCCCACCTCGAAGCCGGCGGGCAGCACGGTGACGATGGCCCCCACGGCGATCGCGCCGTCCACCGCCGCGTTGAGATCCGCTCCCCGGGGCAGGCAGACGACCACCCGGTCGCCGGGGCGCAGCCCGCGGCGCCGGAGCAGGTCTTCTGTGCTCATGCGACTCAGGCTAGGGAGCACGCTTCGCCCGCACATGGGGCGTAATATGCAGACCGCTATGCAGAACCCAGGCCGTGCTCCACGGCCCAGAGCGCGATCTGCGCGCGCGAGGTGAAGCCGAGCTTCTCCATGATGTTGGCGATGTGCCGGGCGACGGTGGCGGGGCTGATGACCAGCTCGTCGGCGATGCCTTTGTTGGACAGCCCGCGGGTGAGCAGGCCGGCGATCTCCTGCTCGCGGGCGGTGAGCACCGGGTGCGGCACCTCGGCCACGGCCGGGGCCGGCAGGCTCCCCGCCGCTCCCCCGCCCTCCAGCACCAGGCGCGCGACCTCGACCGGGTCGAGCTGCCTGCCCCTCGACCACTGCAGCGCCGTACGGCCCTCGCCGAGCTTGTCGCGGGCGCGGGCGAGCAGGTCCTCGATCCGGCCCGAGCCGGTCGGCTCGCCCATCTCCTCGGCGAGCGCGGTCGCCGCCCCCGAGCACAGCACGGCCGACCCCAGGTCGCCCTCGACGTCGGCCAGCCGTGACAGCACCCGCAGCACGCGCGCGACGCCGAGCCGCTGACCCGTCCGCCGCGCCAGTTCCAGGCACTCGGCCAGCAGTTCCCTGGCCATGGCGTGGTCCCTGCGGCCCACCGCGGCCTTGGCGACCATGACCAGGCAGCGCTCCATCTCCACCCTGTTGTCGAGGTCGCCGAAGATCGCGGCGGCCTCGCGGTAGTGGCTCACCGCCGCCTCGGTGTCGCCGCGCCACTCGGCCACCGCGGCGAGCTGGCTGGTCGCCATCGCGACGTGCCACGGGTGGCCGTTCTCCCTGGCGACCGACAGCGCCTCGCCCGCGTGCCGTTGCGCCAGGCGCAGCTGGCCCCTGACGCCCGCGAGGACGGCGAGGCACGAGTGCGCGATGACCCTGTTGAAGGTGTCGTCGTGCGCTCTCGTGGTGGCCACGACCTCCTCGAAGTGCCGCTCCGCCCGGTCGAACTGGCCGGTGCGCAGCAACAGCACCCCCGCCACGTTGAGCGTGACGCCCTTTCCGAGGCTGTGCGGGACCGTCTCCTGCTCCTTGAGCGCCTCCGCGACCACCCGCTCGCAGCCGGCCAGGTCGTCCCTCGCCTCGAGCCCGTAGGCGAGCGCGCCCTTGCTGAGCGCGATCACCTCGGGCGGCACGCCCGTCAGGTCGAGGCGCAGCAGCCGCTCGAACCAGTCGACGCCCTCGGCGATCTGCCCGTGGACGGCCAGCAGCGCCGAGGCCACGTACGCCAGGCGCAGCCCCAGCAGGGCGTTGCCCGACTCGACCGCCCAGCCCACGGCGGCCCTGCAGTCGTCGAGCAGGCTCCTGCCCCTGACGAAGAACGGCAGGCGCTCCGGCCACGGCGCCCGCGGCGCCGCCAGGCCCGACTCGAAGCACCGTTCCTGCACCTCGCAGATCACCCGCAGGTGGCGGTCACGGAACCAGGCGACCTCGCCGCTGTCGCGCAGGCGCTCGGCGGCGAACTGTTTGATCGTCTCCAGCAGGCGGTAGCGCCCCCCGTCAGCCAGCAGCAGCGACTTGTCGGCCAGGCCGGCCAGCAGGTCGAGCATCTCCTCCGCGGGCAGTTCCCGCTCGTCGGCGCACACCTGCTCGACCAGGTCGAGATCGAAGAGCCCGGCGAAGACCGCCAGCCGCCGCAGCAGCACCCGCTCCTTCGGGGTGAGCAGGTCGTGGCTCCACTCCACGGCGGCCAGCAGCGTCCGCTGCCTGGCGGGAGCCGTACGGTCACCGCTGGTCAGCAGCCGGAAGCGGTCGCCGATCCGGTCGGCGATCTGCGCGGGACTGAGCACCCGGGTGCGGGCGGCGGCCAGCTCCAGGGCCAGGGGCAGCCCGTCGAGCGCCACGCACAGCCTGGCCACGTCGTCGAAGTCGACACCGGCCAGCCTGGTGCCCACGGCCATCGCCCGGTCGGTGAACAGCAGCACGGCCTCGGCGTCGGGATGGCGGGCGTCCGGCAGGTCGAGCGGGGGCACCCGCCAGACCAGCTCGCCGGGAACGCGCAGCGCCTCCCTGGTCGTCAGGAGGATCCGCAGGTCGGGACAGCGCGCCAGCAGCTCCGACACCAGTTCGGCGCACCGCTCGACGACCTGCTCGCAGTTGTCGAGCACGAGCAGGGCCCGGGCGCCGCGCAGCCGTACGCGCAGGCCGTCGAGCGCGGGCCGCGACCGTTCCTCCCGCACGCCGAGCACGGTGGCGATCTCGTGCGCCACCAGGTCGGCGCTGGTGATCCTGGCCAGCTCGACCAGCCACACGCCGTCGGGGAAGTCGGGCACCACCCTGGCGGCCACGCGCAGCGCGAGGCGCGTCTTCCCGATGCCGCCCACGCCGCAGAGCGTGACCAGGCGCTGATCGCGCAGCAGTCCGCACAGCTCGTCCATGTCACGCGTGCGGCCGACGAAACGATTCGGTTCGACCGGGAGGTTATGCGATGTCATGCCTTCAACCGGAGTATTCAGGGCAGGCGTCACCGCGAGTGTGCATGCGATCACCCAGCTACACAAGCGGTTCGGAGGTCAATCAGCGGCGCGCTCTCATCTTCGCGCACATGCGGCTCCGTCTTCCGGAATTCGATCCGTTCCCGCCGGACCCGTGGTACGGACGTGGTGATCCACGGCGTCGCGGTCCTGCGTGCCGTTCCTCAGGCCAGGCGCGTCATGAGCTTCGGGAGCAGCGGGGCCAGCCATCCCAGCAGCCCCCACACCAGGAGGTAGGCGCCCGGATCCCAGCCGGGCACGGCGAGCGACACCGCCAGCCAGACCACGGCCAGCGCGGCGTTGACCGACACGACCCAGCTCACCCGCACCGCCCTGCGCAGCGGTCCGGCGCCCATCACGTACAGGGCGGTGGCCGGCACCGCCACGCCGAGGACGGCCGCGCCGAGCCGTACGGCCGCCGCGGGGTCGTCCAGCGGGAGCAGTCCGGGGGCCAGGGCGCCGAGCACGCCCGCCAGGCACAGGTACCTGGCGGGCCCGCCCACGTGGTGGCGCAGCCCCTCGTCGTCCAGCCCGGCGTGGAAGGCCCTGGAGGCGCCCCTGCGCGCCCGCGCCTCCGCCGGGATGTTCAGCCGTTCCCGCCTGGCCCCGACCGCCCAGGGCACGCCGTAGACCACGAGGATCACCGCGAGGTACACGGCCAGGTTCCAGTCGCCCGGCCCGGCGGCGCGTACCGGCTCGCCGAGCCACACCAGCGGCGCCACCAGCATGCCCAGCACGAGCAGCGTCACGATCTCCATGCCCCAGCCGTCCCACCACGGACGCCGGGCCGCCCGGGGAACAGGGAGGCTGTTCCTCAGCGTTGTGTAGTCGCCACCCAGTTCCTCGGCGCGCCGCACCGCCTCCCCGTTCGGGCGGCCCTGGCGCTCGAGGATCAGTGCCCGCAGCAGCCACGGCTCCGGGTCGAGGGGCGAGTCCGAGATCAACCGGTCGACGTAGGCGTGCGCCCACGGGTAACGCCGCTCGTCCAGCAGCCTACGGACATGCCGCATGTGAGGGGACACAAGGTGAAGTCTGCCCTGTTGCTCCCACCACACCAAGGGTGTAACGGGATCAACTAAACTGGTTGCGCCGCATCGTCCCGCGGTCAGCCTCCACGAACACAGAGTGAGACCTCATCATGCCTTTGAACAGCCGCGACGACCTGCGGAACATCGCGATCATCGCGCACGTCGACCACGGCAAGACCACTCTCGTGGATGCCATGCTCTGGCAGTCCGGGGCCTTCCGCGCCAACCAGGACGTCGACGACCGTGTCATGGACTCCAACGACCTGGAGCGCGAGAAGGGCATCACCATTCTCGCCAAGAACACCGCCGTCAAGCACGGTGACATGACCCTCAACATCATCGACACCCCCGGCCACGCCGACTTCGGCGGCGAGGTCGAGCGCGGCCTGTCGATGGTCGACGGCGTGGTGCTGCTGGTCGACGCCTCCGAGGGGCCGCTGCCGCAGACGAGGTTCGTGCTGCGCAAGGCGTTCGCCGCGAAGATGCCCGTCATCCTGTGCATCAACAAGGTCGACCGCCCCGACGCCCGCATCAAGGAGGTCGTCGACGAGGTCTACGAGCTGTTCATGGACCTCGACGCGACCGAGGAGCAGATCGACTTCCCGATCGTCTACGCCTCCGCGAAGGCCGGCAGGGCCTCGCTGGAGCGTCCCGAGGACGGCGGCATGCCCGCTTCCGAGGACCTCGAGCCGCTGTTCGACGTCATCAAGCGCACGATCCCAGCGCCGACCTACGACCCGAGCGCGCCGCTGCAGGCCCACGTCACCAACCTCGACGCCTCCTCCTACCTGGGCAGGATCGCGCTGTGCCGCATCCACCAGGGCACGATGAAGAAGGGCCAGCAGGTCGCCTGGTGCAGGACCGACGGCACCGTCCAGCGCGTCAAGATCACTGAGCTGCTCATGACCGAGGCGCTGGAGCGCAAGCCGGCCGAGCAGGCGGGCCCCGGCGACATCATCGCGATCGCCGGCATCCCCGACATCATGATCGGTGAGACGCTGGCCGACCCCGACGACCCCCGCCCGCTGCCGCTGATCACCGTCGACGAGCCCGCGATCTCGATGACGATCGGCACCAACACCAGCCCCCTCGTCGGCAAGGTGAAGGGCTCGAAGGTCACCGCCCGCATGGTGAAGGACCGCCTCGACAAGGAATTGGTCGGCAACGTGTCGCTGCGCGTGCTGCCCACCGACCGGCCCGACGCCTGGGAGGTGCAGGGCCGTGGCGAGCTGGCCCTGGCCATCCTGGTCGAGCAGATGCGCCGCGAGGGCTACGAGCTGACCGTCGGCAAGCCGCAGGTCGTCACCAAGACCATCGACGGCAAGATCCACGAGCCGGTCGAGCGCCTGACGGTCGACTGCCCCGAGGAGTACCTCGGCGCGGTGACGCAGCTGCTCGCCGTCCGCAAGGGCCGCATGGAGCACATGACCAACCACGGCACCGGCTGGATCCGCATGGAGTTCGTGGTCCCCGCCCGCGGCCTCATCGGCTTCCGCACCGAGTTCCTCACCGAGACTCGCGGCACCGGCCTGGTCCACCACGTCTTCGAGGCCTACGAGCCGTGGTTCGGCGAGCTGCGCACCCGCAACAACGGCTCCCTGGTCGCCGACCGCTCCGGCCCGGTGACCGCCTTCGCCATGACGAACCTGCAGGAGCGCGGCGTGCTGTTCGTCTCGCCGGGCACCGAGGTCTACGAGGGCATGATCGTGGGCGAGAACTCCAGGTCCGACGACATGGACGTCAACATCACCAAGGAGAAGAAGCTCACCAACATGCGCTCGTCCACGGCCGACGTGACCGAGACGCTGATCCCGCCGCGGGTGCTGTCGCTGGAGCAGGCGCTGGAGTTCATCCGCGAGGACGAGTGCGTGGAGATCACGCCGGAGACCGTACGGATCCGCAAGGTCGTCCTCGACGCCGCCACCCGCGGGCGCGCCGCCGCCCGCGCCAAGCGCACCAACTGACCCGGCGCCCCGCCCCCGTGGGCGGGGTCCGTCGGATCGGAGCCTCTCGGGCCCCCGCGCCGTCCGGTCTCTCTCGAGCACCGGACAGTGCGGGGGCCTTCGTGCTGCCCGGACTTTTCCGGCGAACCTGACATCCTTCGCGGCTTTCTTGTCATCGTGCTCCGGCTGGTGCCCTGCGGTGATCCCTCCGTTACCCAGCGGCGTGGATCATGCTGGTTGTGGGCCGGCTGAGGAGCATCGTCGCGTACGCGCTGGCCGCGATCTCCGTGGGAGCCATCGTCTGGTGCGTGGTCGAGGCCAGACCCGTCACCTACGCGGCGCCCACCCCCACCCCCCACACCCCCTCGCTGCTCGAGGTGTACGGCGCGCAGGACCACACCCCCCGCAGGCCGCCCGAGCTGACCACCGAGGTGACGATCGCCGACGCCACCGACACCGACCTGGCGACGGTGCCGCAGGGCAGGATCGACGAGCGCGACCGGCAGCTGAAGATCACCGTGGTCCACCGCCTCGCCCTGGACCGCACCGACCTGCTGGCGACGCTCCTGCGTTCCGAGGGGCCCTTCCCCGACGACATCCAGGGCTTCACCGACCGCCGGCTCGGGGCGGTGAAGACCGACGACCGCGCGGCCGTCCTCACCCCCGCCACGAGGCTCGCCCCCGTGCTCACCACGTCCGGCTCGCGGACCACGGCGCGCTTCACGATCACGATGCTGCGCCAGGTCGCCGACGACGCGCTGCCACGGCTGGACTTCCTGCCCCCGACCGAGCAGGACGCGGCGGGCCTCGCACGCGAGATCACGCTGACCGCGCCCTCCTGGACGGTGATCAAGCTCGAGCGGGTGACACCCGAGACGGAACAGCCGGGCCGGCTGGCGTTCACCGCCTTCACCGCGCCGGTCTCGGTCCATCTCGCGCACCGGTCCTACGGCAGGCCCGACGCCGAGGAGACCGACCCGTTCTCCTGGACGCCCGTGCTGAGCGTCTTCACCGCGATCGCGCTGACCGTCTTCCTCGGCAAGGCGCTCGGCCCCTCGTGGTGGCGGCGGACGCCCAACCGCGAGCTGGCGATCGGCACCGTCCTGTGCGTGGTGGCGCTGCTGCTGGCCACGCTCCTGGCGGGCATGCCGTACCTGGGGCCGGTGATCCTGTTCGGCGCGCTGCCCATGCTGGCGCTGCGCCACGCGCGCCGGGTCGTGCCCGTCCGGCCGCCGTGGACCTCCACGGACGCGCTGCTCGTCACCGGCGTCGGCGTGCTGGTGGCCGGCGGCATGCTGTTCTGGTCGTTCGTCCACGGGCAGGTGCCGCCGCTGACGCTCGGCGCGGGCACCGCGACGGCGGCGCTGGCGGCGGCGGGCTCGGCCGTGGCCTTCAGCACCGACCTCGGCATCGCCGTCCTGGTGGCCAGGCTGGCCGCGGTCACGGCTGGCGTGGCGGTGGGCGCCCTGGCGCTGGCGCTGTGGGTGCGGGCGCTGATGAGCGGCGGCTACTTCCCTCCCGACAGCGTCCGGCTGGTGCTCGCGCTGTGCTGGTCGCTGATCGCGATCGGCGGGATCGCCGTCTCCACCCGGTCGTGGTCGCGCGTCGCGATCGTGGTGGCCGTGCTGGGCAGCCTGCTGCTGCTCGGCTGGCCGACCGAATGGCTCGACGCGGGCTCGTGGAGCGTCCAGCCGGACCAGATCGCCGACCGGACGCCGCCCCTGCTGGTGCTGGGACAGCCGCTCAACGAGGTCACTCGCGGCGCGCTCGGCCTGCTGCTGCTGACGTTCGCGCTGCTGGTGCTACGGCTGCGGCGGCTGGGTGCGTCACTCGACGCCATGGCCGACCCGGCGGTCGAGGCCACGGTGATCGTCTGCCTGATGGTCCTCTACCTCACCCCGCGCGCCGACCCCGACTCCACCGTGATCGAGCTGCCGCTGCCGTCGCTGGCCATCACCTCGCTCGTGGCGTGGGCGGCGGCCACCTGGCTGCTGTCGGGCCCGCGGCCCCAGATCGTCGAACCCTGCTCGCGGGCCGAGCACCGGGCGCTGGTCAGGGACGCGCTGCACCGGCGGGTGCTGCACGGATCCGAGCAGGAGCTCTACCGGCTGAGCAGGGGAAAGCTGGGATCCGGCGAGCTCACGATGGAGGGCTTCGAACGCCAGCGCCACGAACTCGACCACATGCTCACCGTCGAACCCCCGCACACCGAGACCGCCTTCGCCACCTCGGCGGCCTGCACGCCCTGGCAGAACGGCCTGGCGGCCTTCGTGGTGAGCCTGCTGCTGTCGCTGCCCTTCGCCCTCATCTACGGCTGGCCCGACGGGGTCGAGCTGACCAGCTGGGTGTTCGACTCCCGGTTCATGTTCACGCTGCCCGCCTTCGGGTTCCTCTACGGATACTTCTATCCGCGCCTGCGCGGCACGCAGCCGGTCACCAAGGCGCTCTTCGTGATGAGCGCGGCACTGGTCACCGAGCTGTCGGCCTACGTCCCGTCGCTCGTCGACCCCGACATCGGCGGCCTGGACAAGTTGCAGGTGGTCGCGATCGTGGTCGGACAGGGCGCGCTGGTCTTCATCGGCCTCGGCCTCTACTGGGAGTGGCGGATCATGTTCACGGCCGGGGAGCCGTGGGCCAGGGTGCGCAACATCCGCAGCGTCCGCAGCCTCGCCACCCCGCTGGTCGCCGTCGTGATCGCGGCCGGCACGACGGCGGCCACCTCGGCGGCGACCAAGACGGTGGACCGGATCCTCAAGGGCGACTCCACCACCAGCCAGAACGCCCCCTGACCCCGCCCATCCGCCCGTCTGCCCGGCCCGTCTGCCCGTCTGCCCGGCCCGCCCGCCCGTCTGCCCGCCCGCTCGCCCGCTCGCCCGGAGCAAGCCAGGCCGCTTCCCGGCGGTCGCCGCCAGGAAGGTGAGGTCGCGCGCCCGGCGGTCGCCGCCATGAAGGCGAGGTCGCCTTCCCGGCAGTCGCGGCCAGGAAGGTGAGGTCGCGCGCCACGACGGTCGCCGCCAGGAAAGTGAGGTCGCCGTGCCCGGCGGTCGCCGCCAGGGGACGCGAGGCCCGCTCGGGCGTTCTTCGTGGGATGGCGGGCGGATGGATCCGGGGCCCGGGGGTGGTTTTCCGGACTCAGGGGACAGGCGTGCGGATCAGCGGGGCGGCAGCTCGCTACCCCTGACGTGGGCGCAGAGCCACTCGACCAGCGGTGCGTAGTCGCGCCACGTCGTGCGGACCCGGTCGGCGGCCTGGACGGTGTGCACCCACGGCTCGGGCTCGAAATGCCGCCCGAAGTAGAGCGAGCGATGCCGTAGCAGCTCGAGGCGCGGATGGTCCTCGGGCACCCCGCGCGGCCTGGTCTTGAGCCGGTCGCCCTCGGCGGCGTAGCCGGCCTTCGCCAGCGTGTCGGCGATGCGCTGCAACGGCTTGCCCGAGATGTCCGCGTCGACGGCGGCCCGGTAGCGGGCCACCTGGTCGGAGGCGGTCGAGTAGAAGCCGCCCGCCGTGTAGAGGCCGGAGGCGTCCAGCTGGACGTAGAGGCCGATGCCGGGCATGGCGTCGACGAAGGCGCCCTGGTGCGTCTTGTAGGGCGACTTGTCCTTGGCGAAGCGGACGTCGCGATACGGCCGGAACAGCTGGGCGGGGCCGAACTCGGCGGCCAGGTCCTCGACCAGGGCCAGCATGGGCGCCCTGACCGCCTCCTCGTAGAGCTGCTTGTGCCGCGTGAAATAGGCCTTGCTGTTGTCGGCCTCAAGGCCCTCGTAGAAGACGAAGGCCTCGTCGGGGAAGCCGGTGAATCCCATCCTCACAGGGTGCCATGCGGTACCGACAGCCACCGCACCGCCACCCGAACCGACGTCCCTGCGATCCCCAGCCTGCCCGTCCCATGCGACCGGCGCCCGGGCCGGACGCATCTCCTGGGGTGTGAAGCCATCGATCGGGGAGACCCATGAGCCTTGACGAGGAGTACACCGCCTACGTGAGTGGCCAGCTGTCCTGGTTGCGGAAGATCGACGGCCCTGCAGCGGATCGCCCTGTGACGAGTCTTGATCTCTCACACCGCTGAGGGCCTGGCCGGCTTCTCGGCGGACCGCTGTTCAACGTCGTCGGTCGCTGGAACGGCTCGGCAAGACGGCCTGTACGTCGACCTGGAGCCCTGGAGCTGTTTGACCTTGACGCTGCGTCAACTTCTAGCATCGGGGCCATGTCGATCACTGTTCTTGACACCTACTCCGCCATGCGGCGGATCCTGCTGGCCCCGGTCGCGGACCGCGTTGACCTGCTGCGTTCGATGCTGGAGCCCACCATGGGCATGTACCGCTACCACCCCGGCGAGGTCGACCTGGTGGCCATGCACCTCGAAGCGTCCGGGTTCCCCATCGACCGCGACGAGGAGCGTTGCCTCGACGCGCTCGAAACCCTGGCGGCGGCCGGAGCCTGGGAGCGGATGCGACGCGCCCTCGACGACGCTCTCGCCGTACTGCTGGAGGCGACGCCGGGGCTGGGGGCCCCGGACATCACCGTGCTGTTCGTGCTCGGCGACCCGGGTGACGAGCACTTCATGGGTCCCTGCCAAGGAGTGACCGGGTTCGGCGGCATCTCGGGCCACATCGTGATCACGCTCTGGCCCTTCCCCGAGAACGTGGAGCGGCTGGAGGCCACCGCCGTGCACGAACTCCACCACAACCTGCGGTTCGGCCCGGGCGGCGTTGTGTGGGACCCGATGACCGTCACAGTCGGCGATCACATCGTCTCCGAGGGCCTGGCCGACGCGTTCGCCCGACAGCTCTACGGCGACGAGCTCGGCCCCACCCGCATCGGCGTGCCGCACCTGCACGACGACGAGATCTTCGGCAAGGTGCTCACCGGGCTCGACGTGACAGGCATGCAGAACTTCACCGCCTGGGTGCACGGCGACCCCAGCGCCGAACGCTTCGGCCTCACCCCGGTCGGACTGCCGATGGGCGCCGGGTACGCCGCGGGCAACCGGCTGGTCGACACCTACCTGGCGGCGACCGGGCAGACGGCGGCGCAGGCCCTGCACGCCGACAGCTCGGAGATCATCGCCACCACGCTCCGCCGCGGGTAACACTGGGACGATGGAGTGGACGATCCAGGAACTCGCGACGAGGGCCGGCATCACCAGCCGCACCCTGCGTCACTACGACCGCTTCGGGCTCTTGGCTCCGTCCCGGGTCGGCGCGAACGGGTACCGCTACTACAACCCCGCCGCGGTCGCCCGGCTACAGCGGATCCTGCTCATGCGCCGGCTCGGCATGGGCTTGCCGGCCATCGCCGAGGTCCTGGCCGACGAGGTGGACACGTGCGACGGGCTCCGCGCCCACATCGCCGCGCTGGAAGAGGAACGGGACCGTATCGAACGGCAGATCCGGTCTGTGCGTCACACGCTCGAGGCCCTGCAGTCGGGGGCGGAACCGCGGATGGACGTCATGTTGGCGGGGTTCAACGACCGCTACAAGGACGAGGTGATCTCGCGCTGGGGCGAGCGCGCGTTCCAGGTGAGCAACGACTGGTGGCACGGCAAGACCCTTGACCAGCAGCGGGCCTGGAAGCAGGCCGCCGAGGACCTCGTCGCCGCATGGGTCGCCGCAGTGAAGGCCGGGGTTTCTCCGACATCGGAACACGCTCAGTCACTGGCTGCCCGGCACGTCCAGTGGCTGAGCCAGATCCCGGGTACCCCCACGGCCGAGGGCGACCGGGAGCGCTCGATCGACATGGTGAAGGGCCTGGGGGACATGTACGTCGACGACCCCCGCTTCGGCGGCATGTACGACGACGCCGTAGGGGCGACATTCGTCCGCGACGCCCTGCACGCGTACGCGCGGACCCGGATGTAGCTCGTCACGGACGGGCAGTGCAGGGCCGTACCCAGGGGTGTGCGGCTCGGCGGGGGTCAGCGTCGGCGGCGCCTGGCCGTGCCGAAGACCGAGCGGCTGATCTCCCGCCCCAGCGCGCTGGCCGCCGACCGCGCGAAGGACTTGAAGACCGCCGACCCGAGCACCGCCTCCAGCACCGAGGGCTGCTCCTGCGGCGCCCGCGGAGCGCGCGGACCGGGAGCGGGCGCGGGCGGGGGCAAGGGCGAGGCAGGCGGCGGCGGGGCCATCCTGGCGGCCAGCAGCTCGTAGGCCGACTGCCTGTCGATCGGCCGGCCGTACCTGGGCAGCAGCGGCGAGGCCGCCACGATCCCCCCTACCAGGCCCGGGTCCGAGGGCGCCATCAGCGAGCGCGGCGCGAGCAGCCTGGTCCAGGCGACGGGTGTGGGCACGCCCGTGTCCGACAGCACGGTCACGACCGCCTCGCCGATGCCGAGCCGCGTGAGCAGCTCCTCCAGGTCGTAGTCGGAGTGCGGGAAGGTGGAGACCGTGGCCTTGAGCGCCTTGGCGTCCTGCGGGGTGAAGGCGCGCAGCGCGTGCTGGACCCTCGCCCCGAGCTGGGCCAGCACGTCGGCGGGCACGTCCTTGGGCGTCTGCGTGACGAAGAAGACGCCGATCCCCTTCGACCTGATCAGCCGCACCGTCTGGGTGATCGAGCGCAGGAACGCCTTGGAGGCGTCGGTGAACAGCAGGTGCGCCTCGTCGAAGAAGAACACGAGTTTGGGCCGGTCGGGATCGCCGACCTCGGGCAGGTCGGCGAACAGGTCGGCCAGCAGCCACATGAGGAAGGTGGAGAACAGGGCGGGCCGGTCCTGTACGGCCGGCAGCTCCAGGATCGACACCACGCCCCTGCCGTCCGGGGTGACCCGCATGAGGTCGCGGGTGTCGAACTCGGGCTCGCCGAAGAAGCGGTCGGCGCCCTCGGCCGACAGGTTGGTCAGCGCCCGCAGGATCACTCCCGCCGTCTGCTTCGACAACCCGCCGACGCCCTTCAGCACCTCCGGGTTGTCGACGAGGTACTGGATGACCGCCCGCAGGTCCTTCATGTCCAGCAGCGGCAGGCCGTGGGTGTCGGCGAAATGGAAGATCAGCCCGAGCGACGACTCCTGGGTGTCGTTGAGTTCGAGCACCTTGGCCAGCAGCGTGGGGCCGAAGGCGGTCATGGTGGCGCGCAGCGGCACCCCTTCGCCGAGCCCGCCGAGCGCGTAGAACTCCACCGGGCACGCGGCGCCCGACCAGTCCTGCCCGATCTCCCGTACCCGCCTCAGCAGGCCGTCCGAGGGCTGTCCCTGCGACGCCATGCCGGACAGGTCGCCCTTGATGTCGGCGAGGAAGACCGGCACGCCCTGGGCCGACAGCTGCTCGGCCATCAGCTGCAGCGTCTTGGTCTTGCCGGTGCCGGTCGCGCCCGCGACCAGCCCGTGCCGGTTGAACATCCGCAGCGGCATGCGGATCGGCGCCTGCGCCTGCGGCTCGCCGTCGGCGACGAGGACGCCGAGCTGGACGGTGGGGCCTTCGAAGTCGTAGCCGTGTGTCATAGTTCGGTGTACTTCCTGCCGGCCGCGGGCGTCGTGCCGTACAGCTCGGAGATGGTGACGAACCGGTAGCCCTTGTCGGCGAGGCTCTCGACCACGTCGGGCACGGCCTCGACCGTGGTGCGGTGGATGTCGTGCATCAGCACGATCGACCCGCCCGTGGCCTTGGCGGCGCGCCGGGCCACGACGGAGGGGACGCGGTCACGCCAGTCGAGGGTGTCGACGCTCCACAGGATCTGGGCCAGCCCCAGCCTGCGGGTCTCGGCCGCGACCCTGGCGTCCGTCGACCCGTACGGCGGGCGCATCACGGTCATCCGCACCCCGGCGACCTGCTCGACCACGTCCTGGGTACGGCCGAGCTCGCGCGCGATGCCCTCGTCGGACAGGCTGGGCAGTTCGGCGTGGCTCCACGAGTGGTTGCCGATCTCGTGCCCGGCGGCGACCATGCGGGGCAGCGTGTGGTCGCGGTCGGCGGCCACCATCTGTCCCACGACGAAGAACGTCGCCTTCACCTCGAGGTCGTCGAGCTCGTCGAGCAGCCAGGGGGTGTACCTGCCCGGGCCGTCGTCGAAGGTCAGCGCCACGCACTTGACCTCCCTGCAGTCGACCGTGAGGTCGGGATGCGGCCAGCCGGGCTGGACCGCCGTCAGGGACTTGGCCAGGGCGCCGGGGTCGACACGGGCGGGAGCCCGCGCGCTGAGCCGTACGACGCCGCCGCCCTTGACCGCCGCAGGTGTGCCACATCCCGCCACCAGCATCATGGCCAGCAGCCCTGACCACACCCGCATGCTTCCCCCCGAAAGCGCGCTCGGGGGACCACGTCACGGATAGTCCTGGACCGAGCCCCCCCGTAGCCCCTTGGCCAGGTCATGCCACCAGACTGGGATATCAGCCTGGAGCTCGGTGTGGCGACGCGCCACTCTGATAGCACATCCAACCGGATCCGTACCCAAATGCCGACGTTTCACCGAACCCTCTTGCCATCGGTAGAACCCGTCGCGGTACCGCACGACAAGTCCTATCCACACCGAGAGAGTGGCGTCGTCGCCCACCTCGTAGGCGCTGGTCACACCCAGGCCTGTCAGCTCCGCGTGAAGCTTCTCGATCGCCGCACGGGACTCAGTCAACGCGCAACCCCCTGTCGAGGACGTGTCGCACATGGGGGATGTACCCAGCTTGGGGGCGATCGAGTGCCCGCAACGGACAACACATACCGTAATCATGGAACCACGGAGTGTTCCTGGAAAGCCGTTCGACGCTATTGGTATCGATCTACGCGCGGGGCCGTCCAACGCCGGAGCCCGCGCCCCTCGGGGACACGGGCTCGGGACAGGCCGCCGGTCGGGCGGCCGCAGGCGGGCGGGCGGCGACGGCGTGATGCCGGTCGGGCGGCCAGGGGCGGGCGGTCCGGCGTGGTGCCGGTGCGCCCGCGCGGGAAGCTCTAGGCGGCCACGCGCTGTGCGGGCAGACGGAGGGCGCCCTCCTCGCGGGCGTACTCCTCCAGCATGCCGCGCAGCTGCCGGCGGCCGCGGTGCAGCCTGGACATCACGGTGCCGATGGGGGTGCCCATCCGCTCGGCGATCTCCTTGTAGGCGAAGCCTTCGACATCGGCCAGGTAGACGGCGACGCGGAAGTCCTCGGGCAGGGCGCGCAGCGCGTTCATCACCGCGCTGTCGGGCAGCTGCTCGAGCGCCTCGGTCTCGGCGGACTTCAGGCCGCTGGACATGTGCGACTCGGCCGCATGCAGCTGCCAGTCCTCGATCTCCTCGGCGGCCGAGAGCTTCGGGGAGCGCTGCTTCTTGCGGTAGTCGTTGATGAAGTTGTTGGTCAGGATCCGGTGGAGCCAGGCCTTGAGGTTGGTGCCCTCACGGAACTGGTGGTACGACGTGTAGGCCTTGGCCACCGTCTCCTGAACCAGGTCCTCCGCGTCGGCGGTGTTACGGGTCAGACGCATCGCGGAGGCGAACAGCTGCGAGGTCACGGGCACGACGTCGCGCTCGAACCAGTCCTGGCGCTGCTCTTCGGTCATAGTGATCATGTACATTCCCCCTCCATGCTCTCCCCCCGGTGCCTGTCAGTCGCCCAGGCGTAACCATCCTCGCGAACCACACGTAAGGGTGGTGTTAGGAGTTCTACCTGGTCAGGGGGCCTATCGGTCCGTATGCTCGCGGCGTGCACCATCACGTCCACGGCCGGACAAGTCTCATTATCGTAACACTCTTTACTCAATTGCGCCCTAACTGTGGGCAGAGTCACATGAGATAGCGTATGGACCATGGAATACGTGGACCGTCACGACAGTCGGGTCCGGCGCTGGGTCGCCGAGGCCATCCGGAAGGTGGAGGCCGACACCAACCGCAGCTCTGACACTCACCTCCATGTGTTTCCGCTTCCCCCGCACTGGGGGGTAAACCTCTACCTGAAAGACGAGTCGGTACACCCCACCGGTTCACTCAAGCACCGCCTGGGCCGCTCGCTCTTCCTGTACGGCCTGGCCAACGGCTGGATCGGCCCCCTGACCACGATCGTCGAGGCGTCCAGCGGCTCCACCGCGGTCAGCGAGGCGTACTTCGCCAGGCTGCTCGGCCTGCCGTTCGTGGCGGTGATGCCCGCGACCACCTCGCCGGAGAAGATCTCCCTCATCGAGTTCTACGGCGGCAAGTGCCACCTGGTCGACGACCCCTCCGCGATCTACGCCGAGTCGCACCGGATCGCCACCGAGACCGGCGGCCACTTCATGGACCAGTTCACCTATGCCGAGCGGGCCACCGACTGGCGCGGCAACAACAACATCGCCGAGTCGATCTACGCGCAGATGTCCATGGAGCCCTACCCCGAGCCTGAGTGGATCGTGGTCGGGGCCGGCACCGGCGGCACCTCCGCCACGATCGGGCGCTACATCCGCTACCGCCGCTACAGCACGCGGCTGGCGGTCGTCGACCCGGAGGGCTCGGCGTTCTACCCGTCGTGGGTGTCGGGCGAGGAGGAGGGCGCGCCGGGGTCGCGGATCGAGGGCATCGGGCGGCCGCGCGTGGAGCCGTCGTTCCTGCCCGGCGTGATCGACCGGATGATCAGAGTGCCCGACGCGGCCTCGATCGCCGCCATGCGGTGGGTGCGCCAGGTCACCGGGCGCGACGTGGGCGGCTCGACCGGCACCAACGTGGCGGCGGCCGTGCGGCTCATCACCGAGATGCGGGCCCAGGGCGAGCACGGCAGCCTGGTGACGCTGATCTGCGACAGCGGCGACCGCTACCGCGGCACCTACGGCGACGACGCGTGGCTGGCCGCCCAGGGCATCGACATCCAGCCGGACCTGGCCGCCTTCCGGGCGTTCCTGTCCTCCTGACGAGGGTCCCCGGAAAAACCTGACAGGGTCCCCGGAAAACCTGACGGGGCCCCGGAAGAGCGCGACGGCCCCGCGCCGGAGGTGGCACGGGGCCGCGTGCGGGAGCGGAGGGTCAGGCGGACCGCGCCGGGTCCACGCCGAAGATCTTCGCGATGTCGTCCAGCATGGAATGGGCGCCCTGGATGCCGACCGCGCTCATCCACGTGGTGTCGGCCACGTCGTGCTTCTTCCCCTTGAGCTTGCCCCACAGGGGGTTGTTCACGAACTGCTGCTTCGGCGCCTCGGCCGACGGGTCGGCGTAGGTGGAGACGAAGATGTGGTCGGCGTCGAACTCGGCGATGCGCTCCTGGCTGATGTCGACGGCGATCGCCTTGGGGTCCTTCGGCTGGTCGGCGGGACGGGTGAAGCCCACGTCCTTCAGCACGATCCCGGAGTAGGAGTTCTCGACGTACAGGCGGGTGGTCGGCTCGCCGGCGAAGCGGACGACGGAGACGGTCGGCAGCGCGCCGTCCTTCTTCTTGATCTCGTCGCCGATGGTGGCCGCGCGCTCCTCGAAGGCCTTGATCCTGGTGTCGGCGAGGTCCTCCTTGCCGAGCGCCTGGCCCATGAGGCGGATGTTCTCCTTCCAGATGGCGCCGGTGGTCTCGCTGAACACGGTCGGCGCGATCTGCGACAGCTTGCTGTAGAGGGCCTCGTGCCTGACCTTGGCCGAGACGATCAGGTCGGGCTTGAGCGCCATGATCTTCTCGAGGCTCGGCTGCTCCAGCGTGCCGACGGGGGTGGCCTCCTTGCCGTACTGCTGGGCCACCTCGCCGAGGTAGTCGGGCAGCTTGTCGTCGATGGAGCGGTAGGTGGTGTAGCCGACAACCGGCGTCTCCAGCGTGAGCACCGCGTCGACGAAGCTCTGGTCCAGCGCGACGACGCGCTTGGGCTGGGCGGGGATCTTCGTCTCGCCCATGGCGTGCTTGATCACGCGGAAGGGAGCGGCCCCTGCCGACTGCGTGCCCGCGGGCTGGTCCGCCGGGGTGGTGGTCGAGCCGCAGGCGGCCATGCCCAGGCTCAGTACGGCTCCCGCCACGCCCATGGCCACAGCGCGCAACGCGTTCATCGAATCTCTCTCCAGGTTTAGGTTAGGCAAACCTCATTTAGATTAGCTATGCCTAAGCTGGCATACTTCACCGGGGCCGGCAACAAGGAAGGAAAGCCACGTGGGACGACGCAGTGCGGTGTTCTGCGGGCTTCTCGCCGTCGTCGCGGTCGCCGCCGTGATGAGCATCACGATCGGGTCCAAGCCGGTGCCGCCCGCCGACGCGTGGCACGCGCTGGTGTCCCCCACCGGCACCGAGAACGACATCGTGATCCGCTCGCTGCGCGTGCCGCGTACCGCGCTCGGCATCCTCGCCGGGATCGCGCTGGGCGTGGCGGGCGCGCTGATGCAGGGCCACACCCGCAACCCGCTGGCCGACCCCGGCCTGCTCGGCGTCACCCAGGGCGCGGCGTTCGCGATGGTGGCGAGCATCGTCTTCCTGGGCGCGACGAGCCTGTACGCCTACATCTGGTTCGGCCTGGCCGGGGCGCTACTCGCCAGCGCGGGCGTGTTCGCGCTCGGCATGGTGGGCGGGCGCGGCGGCCCCACCCCGGTCACGCTCGCTCTCGCGGGCACCGCCGTCAGCGCCTTCCTCTACGCGCTCACCTCGGCGCTGGTCCTGGTGGACGAGCAGGCCATGGACGTCTTCCGGTTCTGGCAGTCCGGTTCGATCGCCGCCAGAGGGGCGGATGTCGTCTGGCAGGTCGTGCCGTTCATCCTCGTCGGCCTCGTGCTCGCGATGATCAACGCGCCGGGGCTCAACGCCCTCTCCCTCGGGGAGGACGTCGCCCGCAGCCTCGGCCAGAACATCGCCCTCACCAGGGGCGTCGGCATCGCCGCCGTCACCCTGCTGTCGGGCGCCACGGTCGCGGCCTGCGGCTCGCTGTCCTTCATCGGGCTCATCGTCCCCCATCTGGCCCGCCCGCTGTCGGGCACCGACCACCGGTGGCTGCTGCCGTTCTCCGGCCTGGTGGGGGCCGCGCTGCTGCTGGTGGCCGACGTGATCGGCCGGGTGGTCGCCCCGCCGGGCGAGCTGGAGGTGGGCGTGGTGCTCGCGCTGATGGGCGCCCCCTTCTTCGTCGCGCTGGTCCGGCGCAGGAAGCCGGTGCGGCTGTGACGTCTCTCGCGTTGAGGATCGGCGGCCTGTCCTGGCGGGTACGGCTGCGCGGCGCCGCCGTCAGCGTCGTCGGGCTGGCCCTGGTCCTGCTGGTCATGGCGCTGAACATGCGCATCGGCGACATCCCGATGACGCTGGTCGAGGTCGCCAGGGCGGTGGTCGACACCGGCAGCGCCAACCACTTCGTCGTCATGGACCTGCGCCTGCCCCGCGCGCTGACCGGCGCGCTCGTCGGCGCGGCGCTCGCCCTCGCCGGCGCGATCACACAGTCCATCGCCCGCAACCCGCTGGCCAGCCCCGAGATCCTGGGCGTCACCACCGGCGCCTCCGTCACCGTGGTGGCGGGCGTCGTGCTGTCGGGCAGTGCCTACGGCGGCGTCAGCGGCCTGCTGGCCAGCATCGGCATCCCGGCGCTCGCCCTGCTGGGCGGCCTGCTGGGCGCCTCGATCGTCTACGCCCTGGCGTGGCGGCGCGGCCTCGACGGCTACCGCCTGGTCCTGGTCGGCATCGGTGTGGCCGCGGTGTTCACGAACGTGAAGTTCTGGCTGCTGACGGTCGGCGACGTCAACGACACCGGCAGGGCCATGGTCTGGATCGCCGGCTCGCTCAACGGCCGCGGGTGGGAGCACGTCCATCCCGTCGCGATCGCGGTGGCGGTGCTGGTCCCGCTGACCCTGCTCGGCACCCGCTCTCTCGACGCGCTGCGCTACGGCGACGACACGATCACCTCGCTCGGCGTGCGGATGAACCTGGCACGCGGCCTGATGCTCCTGGCCGCCGTGCTGCTGGCCGCCGTCTCCACCGCCTCGGCCGGCCCCATCGCCTTCGTCGCGCTGGCGGCGCCGCAGATCGCCCTGCGCCTGGCCAGGTCGGCGCAGCCGCCGCTGGTGTCCTCGGCGGTCGTGGGCGCGCTGCTCACCGCAGCCGCCGACCTGATCGCCCGTGTCGCCTTCTCCCCCATCGAGCTGCCCGTCGGCGTCGTGACCGCGGTGCTGGGCGCGCCGTACCTGATCCACCTCATCTGGAGGGCACGCACATGAGGCTCCAGGCCGTGAACGTGAGGCTCGGCTACGGCGAGCGCGTCATCGTGGACGGGCTCGACCTCGGCGTCGAGACCGGCACCGTGACCACGATCATCGGGCCGAACGGCTGCGGCAAGTCCACCCTGCTGCGCGCCCTCGGCCGCCTGCTGAAGCCCTCGGGCGGTGAGGTGCTGCTCGACGGCAAGCGCATCGACCGGATGCCCACCCGCGAGGTCGCCAAGGTCCTCGGCATGCTGCCCCAGTCCCCCACCGCTCCGGAGGGCCTGACGGTCTCCGACCTGGTGGCCAGGGGCAGGCACCCACACCAGACGTGGTACCGCCAGTGGTCGTCCGACGACGAGTCGTCGGTCGCCAGGGCGCTGGCGATGACGGGCCTGGCCGACCTGGCCGAGCGCCCGCTGGACGAGCTGTCGGGCGGCCAGCGGCAGCGCGCGTGGATCTCCATGGCCCTGGCCCAGGGCACCGACCTGCTGCTGCTCGACGAGCCGACCACCTTCCTCGACCTGGCACACCAGGTGGAGGTGCTGGAGCTGGTACGGCACCTGCACACCGAGGCCGGCCGGACCATCGTCATGGTGCTGCACGACCTCAACCTGGCCGCCCGCTACACCGACCGCCTGGTCGCCATGCGCGCCGGACGGGTCGTCGCCGCCGGCACGCCGCACGAGGTGCTGACGGAGGACCTCCTGCGCGAGGTGTTCGAGCTGGACGCGATGGTGATCGACGACCCGGTCGCCGGCACCCCGCTCGTCGTCCCCATCGGCACCAGGGTGCCGGTCAGGGAGCGGCTGGCTCCAGAACCACGTTTCTGAGCGGCGACCTCGCCGCCGCCAGGGCGATCAGGAGGCTGACCGCTCCCGCGAACGCCATGAGCGCGTACGCGTCGTGCACGGCCGACTCGAAGACCCCCGCGGTCAGCGCGGCCAGCGGGATGGCCAGGAAGGCGATCATGCGGGCGGTGCCCAGCACCCGGCCCAGCAGGTGGTCGGGGACGAGGCGCTGCCGTACGGTCATGACGGCCACGATGCCCACGCCCGCCGCGGCGAACTGCCCCATCCACGCCAGCCCGATCAGCAGCGGCCCGCGGGCCGGGATCAGCGCCAGGATGGACACGCCCTCCAGCAGCATGCCGGCGCTGATCAGGGTGACGGGCCTGACCCTGGGCAGCAGGCGGCCACCGAGCAGGGCGCCGAGCACCGCGCCGGCGCCCTGGAAGGCGTAGACCACGCCGATCTGCCCGGGGCTGAAGTGGTGGTAGGCGGTCAGGTAGAACACCATGTCGGCCAGCAGCAGCCAGACCCCGAAGTTGCCCGCGAAAGCGAACACCGCCAGCGTCAGCACCGTCCGGTCCGCGCCGAACAGGTACCCGAACCCCTCCCTGAGGTCGGCGAGCACCGACCGGTAGGCCCTCGTCACGGCCGGAGCGGTCCTGATGAGCGCGATCAGCGCCGCCGACAGCAGGAAGGTGGCCGCGTCCACGTAGATCGCCACCTGGTGGCCGAAGGCGACGACCAGCGCGCCGCCCAGCATCGGACCGAGCAGGTTGACCGCGTGCTCGCCGATGTGGATGCGCGCGTTGGCCGGCGCCAGCCGTTCGACGGGCACGAGCGACGGCACGAGCGCCCGGAAGGCGGGCTGGTAGAGGGGATCGACGCAGGCCAGCAGGAACGCCATCGCGTAGATCAGCCAGAGCGGCGGCGCGCCGAGCGTCACCACCACGGCCAGGGCGAGGGCCAGGGCACCCGCGGCGAGGTCGCCCGCCACGAGGATCACCTTGCGGCTGTGCCGGTCGGCCAGCACGCCGCCGAACATCGCCAGGGCGAGGTAGGGCAGGTACTCCAGCACGTAGACCAGACCGGTGCCGAGCGCGGAGCCCGTCAGCTCCAGCACCAGCAGCGGCAGCGCCAGCCGGTAGATCCACGTCCCGAGCGAGGAGACCAGGAACCCGGACAGCAGAAGCCAGAACCCCGCGCCCATCGCTCTCACTCCCCCGACAGCGCCGCTCTGATGTCCTGGTCGTCGGGGGCCAGCTCGGCGGCCCTGCGCAGGTCCGCCGTGGCCTGCTCGGTACGGCCCGCGGCCCGCATCGCCATCGCCCGGTTGAACAGCAGCTCGGGGTTCTCCTTCAACGCCACGGCCCGGTCGAGGTCGGCCGCCGCCTCGCCGTACCGGCCGAGGTCGAACTCCAGCGCCCCCCTGCTCGCCCACGCCTCGACCAGGCCGGGGTCGGCTTTCAGCGCCGCGTCGAAGGCCGCCCGCGCCTCGGCCGGTCTGCCCTCGGCCGCCTCGATCTGGCCCAGCACGCACAGCAGGTGCGCGTTGCCGGGAACGAGGCCGAGCCCTCGCTCGACGTCGCTCCTGGCCGGGCCGTACCGCCCGGTCGCCGCCCTGAGCCCGGCCCGGTTGACGTAGGCGGGGGCGAAGTCGGGATCGAGCTCCAGCGCGTGGTCGAGGTCGTGGAGCGCGCCGTCCAGGTCGCCGGCCGCGTAGCGCAGCTCCGCCCGGTTGTAGTAGGGCTCCGGCCACGGCGGGCTGAGCCGCATGGCGCTCTCGAAGTCGGCCAGCGCCTGCTCCGTCCGGCCGAGCCTGCGCAGCAGGTCTCCCCTGTCGAGGTAGTAGTCGGGATAGCCGGGGTCGATCTCGATGGCGCGGGTGTAGTCGGCCAGCGCCTGCTCCGGCTCGCCCGACATCGCCCTGAGCTGGGCCCTGTTGGCGTACAGCACGAGCCGGTGGATCGGGTGCACGTCGGCCAGATCCCGCTCGGCCAGGTCGATGGCCGCCTGGACCAGGCGCGCCGACTCGCCGAACCGTTTCCTGCGCACCTCGATCAGCGCCTTGGCGTTGAGGTCGAAGCCCAGGTGGAAGGCGCGCTCGCGCGGGTCGGCCAGCAGCGAGGTGATCGTGATGGCCTCGTTGATCCACGCCACGGCCGCCTCGGGATCGCGCGCGGCCTGGTCGTGGTGGCGCACCAGCAGGGTGGCCAGCGAGCAGGCCACCGACGCCCGGTGCCTGGGGTCGACGGTGTGCCGCCTGGCCTGCTCGTACAGGTCGGACGCCGCGTCCTCCCTGTCGATCGCCTCCAGGGCCCCGGCCGTCCGGTGGATGAGTGTCATCCATCGCTCGGGGTCGTCGTCGTGGCGCAGATCCTCCAGCGCGGCCAGCCCCGCCTCGGCCATCGCGTGGTGGAACCCCTCGTCGCGGTAGCGGTCGAAGTCGGGCGGGACGGGGCCGCCCGGTCGTGAGGCGCCGGCGACGACGGTCAGCTCCGGCACCCGCCTGCGCAGGACCTCGACCAGTTCGGTGTCGGTCTGGTCAGCCGCTTCGAGGTTGTCGACGGTCACGGTGCGGCGCTCGCCGTCGAGGCAGGCCCGGACGAACTGGGCCAGCCCGTTGGCGATCCGCAACGTGCGGCGGGCGCCGGGGATGAGGATGCGCTCCGCCTGCGGGAGCGCCTCGGCCAGCGAGGACCTGCTCCTCGGGATCTTCAGGTGCGGCGCGGCGGCGGCGATCTCGATGTCGTGCGCGGCCACCAGGTCGGGCCGTCGCTCGAGGGCTTCGGGGACGAACAGGTCGAGGAGGGCGGCGGCGAGCGTGTAGGGCCCGTGGATGCGCCGGTCGGCGTCGATGACGGTCACGTGTACGCGATCCCCTTGAGGGTTTCCTGAGCGGTTTCGTGGTCCGGACAGCAGCGTGGCCGGCGTCCCGTCAGGGGGACGCCGGCCACCCGCCGATCAGCCCTTGTGCCGCGGAGCGGCGGAGCCTGCCGGCTTGACGGAGCCGCTCTTGTACACGACAACCTTCTTCATGTCCACCTTCTTCGTCGGACCCCACGAAGAGACCGCGGACGTTCGCGCAGCCGTCCGCGATCTCGTATTGACCGACTCATGTGAACACGGCTGATCATCGAGATCAAGAGAATGTCCGATAAGGGACATTTCCTCGCTTAAACGGACATGCCCCGTGCGGGAGCACGGGGCAGCCGAAAACATGTTTGAACGTCAGTCGCCCAGGATCGCGTCGACGAACACCTCGGGGTCGAACGGCGCCAGGTCGTCCGGGCCCTCGCCCAGGCCCACCAGCTTCACCGGCACGCCCAGCTCGCGCTGCACCGCGATGATGATGCCGCCCTTGGCCGTGCCGTCGAGCTTGGTCAGCGCGATGCCGGTGATGTTGACCACCTCGGCGAAGACCTGCGCCTGCCGCATGCCGTTCTGGCCCGTGGTGGCGTCGAGGACCAGCAGCACCTCGTCGACCGTGGCCTTCTTCTCGATGACCCGCTTGACCTTGCCGAGCTCGTCCATCAGGCCCGTCTTGGTGTGCAGGCGGCCCGCGGTGTCGACGATGACCACGTCCGCCTTGTCGTCGATGCCCTTGGAGACCGCGTCGAAGGCCACCGAGGCCGGGTCGCCGCCCTCGGGGCCGCGCACCACCTCGGCGCCGACCCGCTCGCCCCAGGTCTGCAGCTGGTCGGCCGCCGCGGCGCGGAAGGTGTCGGCCGCGCCGAGCACGACCTTCTTGCCGTCACCGACCAGGACGCGGGCCAGCTTGCCCGTCGTGGTGGTCTTGCCGGTGCCGTTGACGCCGACGACCAGCGCGACCGCCGGGCGCTCACCGTGCTTGCCCACCCGGAGGGTCCGGTCGAGCTCGGGGTCGATCTGCTTGAGCAGCTCCTCGCGCAGCAGCCCGCGCACCTCCTCCGGGGTGCGGGTGCCCAGGACCTTGACCTTGGTGCGTAGCTCCTCCACCATCACCTGGGTCGGCGCGATGCCGACGTCGGCGGTGATGAGGCTCTCCTCGATCTCGTCCCATACCTCGTCGTCGAGCCTGTCGCGGGAGAGCAGCTCCAGCAGGCTCTTGCCCAGGACGCTCTGCGAACGGGCGAGGCGTGAGCGCAGCCGTACCATCCGGCCCGCGGACGGTGGAGGGATCTCCACCTCGGGCTTCTTGATGAGCGGCTCAGCCGGCTTGACCGGAGGCGGCACCGTGGTCGTGGCGCCTTCCTCCTCGGGCTGCGCCCGCTCGGCCTCCGGCTCGGGGGCAGGCTTGACCTCGGGCGCCTCGACCGGCGGAGGCACGGCCTTACGCCCCGGTCTGTACAGGAAGAACATGCCGCCGACCGCCAGAACGGCGACGGCGATCACGATCACGATGATGCCGAGGTATTCACTCACAGCAACTCAGTTTTCCAGATCGTCCGGGATGGTCACGCCCCGCAATGCCACGTGCTGTACAAAATCAGACGTTCTCCCTCAGACGCTGAGAGACCACCTGGGTGACGCCGTCGCCGCGCATCGACACGCCGTACAGTGCGTCGGCGATCTCCATCGTCCGCTTGTTGTGCGTGATGACGATCAGCTGGGAATTCTCCCTCAGCTCCTCGAACAGCGTCAGCAGGCGTTGCGTGTTGGTGTCGTCGAGCGCCGCCTCGACCTCGTCCATCACGTAGAAGGGCGACGGCCGCGCCTTGAAGATGGAGACCAGGAACGCGACCGCCGTCAGCGACCGCTCGCCGCCCGACAGCAGCGACAGCCGCTTGACCTTCTTGCCCGGCGGCCTGGCCTCCACCTCGATGCCCGTGGTCAGCATGTCGCTGGGATCGGTCAGGATCAACCGCCCCTCCCCGCCGGGGAAGACGCGGGTGAAGATCTGCTCGAACTCCCTGGCCACGTCCTCGTAGGCGGAGGCGAACATCTGCTCCACCCTGTTGTCGACCTCCTGCACGACGGTCATCAGCTCGCGCCGCGTCTTCTTGAGGTCCTCGAGCTGGGAGGTCAGGAACGCGTGGCGCTCCTCCAGCGCCGCGAACTCCTCCAGCGCCAGCGGGTTGACCTTGCCGAGCTGGTTCATCTGCCGCTCGGCGGCCTTCATCCGCTTCTCCTGCTCCTCGCGCACGTAGGGAACGGGCGGGTCGCCGGGGACCAGGGCGGCGGGGCCGTACTCGGCGATCAGCGCCTCGGAGGAGATGCCGAACTCCTCCAGCGCCCGCTCTTCCATCTGCTCGAGTCGCATCCGCTGCTCGGTGCGGGCCATCTCGCTGCCGTGCACCCTGTTGACCAGCTTGTCGAGCTCCTGGCCGAGCTCCCTGACGCGCAGCCGTACCTGCTTGAGCTCGGCGTCGACGGCCACCCGCGCCAGGTCGGCCTCGTCGCGCTCCCGCGCGGCCAGCTCGATCGAGGCCATCAGGGCCCGCAGCACCTGCTTGGCGCCGCGCACCACCGACTCGGCGACCGCCGCCTGCCGCCTGCGCCGCTCCCGCTGCACGGCCGCCGTCAACCTCTCCTGGCGCTCGCGCTGGGCGGCCCGCAGCAGCCCGTCGGCCCGGCCCGCGATGCCCTTGACCCGCTCCTCGGCCGTGCGGACCTGCAGGCGGGTCTCCATCTCGGCCTGTCTGGCCAGCTGGCAGGCGGTGGCCAGCTCGTCGCGCGCCTCGGTGGTCGGCTCGGTCTCCAGCTCCTGGGCGTACTCGGCCTCGGCGAGCTCGATCTCCAGCTCCGACAGCTCGGCCAGCCCCTCCTCGCGCGCCTCCTGCGCCGCGCGCACGCCGGCCGCCAGGCGCTCGGACTCCTCGGCCGCCGCCGTGGCCGCGGCGCCCAGCTGGGCCAGCCGCCTGGCCGCCGCCGCGCCGGCCTGGTCGGCCTCGCGCTGGCGGGCCCTGACCCGGTCGAGCGCGCTCTGCGCGGCGCTCACCCCGGCCTGCGCGCTCCCGGCGGCGCTCTGCGCCTCGTTGACGTGGGACTGCGCGGCCTCCAGCGCGGCCTGCGCGGCCAGCTCGCCGGCCGCTGCCGCCTCCAGGTCGACCGCCGTGCGCTCGGCGCGCTCCCTCGCCTCCTCCAGGTCGGCGACGGCGTCGTCGAGCGCGGCCCGCACCTGCAGGACGGAGGTGCCGCCCTCGGATCCGCCGCTGGCCAGGTGGGCGCCGACGACGTCGCCGCCCCGCGTGACGGCCCGCACCTCCGGTTGCCGCTCGACGAGGAGGCGGGCCGCCTCGAGGTCGGTCACGACCGCGACGTCCGCCAGCAGATGGTCGACCGCCGCCCGCAGCTGCTCGGGCACGCCGACCAGCTCGGCCGCCCACCGGCCCGCGTCCGGCAGGACGGCCCGCCCGCCCGCCGAACCCGCGAGCCCGTCAGGGGCCGCCGTCACCAGCAACGTCGCCTGTCCCGCGTCCTTGGCCCGCAGGTGCTCCAGCGACTCCACCGCCGCGCCGAGCGACTCGACGGCGACCGCCTCGGCCACCTGCCCGAGGGCGGCCGCGACGGCCACCTCGAAGCCTGGCGTGACCGTCATCGTGGCGGCCAGCGGCCCGAGCACTCCCGGCAGGCCGGCCGCCACCAGCGCGGCCCCGCCGTCGGCGCCCTTGGCCAGGCCCAGCTCCAGCGCCTCACGACGGGCCTGGAGCGCCGCGACGGACCGCTGCGCCTCCTGGTCGGCGCCGCGTGCCGCGGCGGCCGCGGCCTTGGCGGCCTGCAGCTCCGCGCGCGGCACGGCCAGCGCCTCCTTGGCCCGCTCGACGGCCTCGCGCGCGGCGTCGGCCGCCGATGCGGCCTCCTCGACGGCCGCCTGGGCCGTCAGCAGCTCCTCGGTGAGCGCCGGATCGACGGCGGGCTCCTCGGCCTCCTGGGCCTGCAGCTCCTCGCGGGCGCGGGCGGCCCGCTCGTCGGCCTCCGCGACCGCCCTGCTCAGCCTGCCGATCTCGTCCTCGGCGGCGCGGGCCCTGCTGCGCGCGGAGTCGACCCGCCCGCGCAGCCTGGCCAGCCCTTCGCGCCGGTCGGCCGCCGCCCTGGCGGCCATCGCCAGGCGCTGCTCCTCCGCCTTCAGCGCGGCCTCGGCCTCCTCGCGCCTGCCCACGGCCGCCTCCAGCAGCTCCTGGGCCTGCTCCAGCGCCGCGGCCAGCTCCAGCTCCTGCTCGCGAACCTCGGCCGCCTCCCGCTCCAGCTCCTCGGGATCGCGGCCGCGCCGCTCGATCGAGGCGGCGTCGAGGGCGTGCCGGTGGCGCTCGGCCGCCAGGTGCTCCAGACCGGTGAAGCGTTCGCGCAGCGACGCGAGGCGGAAGAAGGTCTCCTGGGCGGCGGTGAGCCTGGGCTGCGCCTCGGCCTCGGCCGCCTCCAGCGCCTCCTCCCGCCGCTGCCCCTCGGCCAGCTCGGCCTCCACCTGCGCCCTGCGCGCCAGGATCGCCGCCTCGTCGGCCGCCTCCCTTTCGAGGGTCTCGCGCAGGATGCACACGTCGTCGGCCAGCAGGCGCAGCCGCGCGTCGCGCAGGTCCGCCTGGATCACGGCGGCCTTGCGGGCGATCTCGGCCTGCCGGCCGAGCGGCTTGAGCTGGCGGCGCAGCTCCGTGGCCAGGTCCTGGGCGCGGGTGAGGTTGGCCTGCATCGCGTCGAGCTTCCGCAGCGCCTTCTCCTTGCGCTTGCGGTGCTTGAGAACGCCGGCGGCCTCCTCGATGAAGGCCCGCCGGTCCTCGGGACCCGCGTGGAGAACCGCGTCGAGCTGCCCCTGGCCCACGATGACGTGCATCTCGCGGCCGATGCCCGAGTCGGACAGCAGCTCCTGGATGTCGAGCAGCCGGCAGGTGTCGCCGTTGATCGCGTACTCGCTCTGGCCCGACCTGAACATCAGGCGGCTGATCGTGACCTCGGTGTAGTCGATCGGGAGCGCGCCGTCGCTGTTGTCGATCGTCAGCGTCACCTCGGCCCGGCCCAGCGGCGGGCGGCTGGAGGTGCCGGCGAAGATGACGTCCTCCATCTTGCCGCCGCGCAGCGACTTGGCGCTGTGCTCGCCCATGACCCAGGCGAGGGCGTCGACGACGTTGGACTTGCCCGAGCCGTTGGGGCCGACCACGCAGGTGATGCCGGGTTCGAGGCGGAGGACGGTGGCCGAGGCGAAGGACTTGAAGCCGCGCAGCGTGAGGGTCTTCAGATACACCGAACGCTGCCCTCCCCTGAAACGACTTCGGGAAAGCCTACTGGGCCGCGGACCCGGCCGCTGGTCACCGCGCGTTCCACACGGGACGGGCAGTAAAAACGCCGCCAAGAAAAGGCGGCGGAGAAAATAGCAAGGGACGTCTCTCCGAGACGTCCCTGATGTGGCGCTCCCGATCTCTCAGGTGAGAGCCGGCTCGCGCTCCTGCAGACGGCTGAATGCCTCGTCACGAGTCTGCGCCGCAAGAGCGTCGTTTTGTGCCTGGAGCCGGGTGAGTTCTGCCTCCAGGTCACGGATCCGCTGCTGCAACCGCCGCATCTCCGAGACCATCCGAGGATCAGGACCGCCGACGTGGCCGAGTAGAGCCTTCGCCATGGTAAAGGGTCCTCCACGCTGAGTGACCAGATTGGTTCGCGCACTTGTTGTTCTGCGGGAGGGGTGCGCGTGGTACCTAACAAGAGTCGCATCGGCAGTGTGGGCGGTCAAGTCGAACGCACCGCATGTCCCTTCCGATGGGCACTCCCGACATACAAATATACCCTATTTGGAGCGTTTGACGAAAGGCCTACCGTTCCACAAACCCACTCAAACTACCTCGTGCTTCACTCCAGCGCTCCACAACTCCATCGACTCTGCCCGGGGTGTCGCAACCCTTGAGCAGCTCGACCAGCTTGACGCCCGCCTCCCTGGACCCCTCGGCCACCACTTCCACCCGGCCGTCCGGGGTGTTACGGGCCCAGCCGACCAGCCCCAGCTCCAGCGCCCGCGCCCTGGTCCACCAGCGGAACCCCACACCCTGCACGTGGCCCCGCACCCACGCGGTCAACCGTACGTTCTCACTCATGACCCACTCCTGCCTGCTGGAAGGCGCGCACCGACGCCGTCTCCCCCTCCTTGCGCCAGACCAGGCCGAGCACCGAGTCGGGCAACCCCTCGACCGGCACGAACGTGATGTCGTCGCGCCCGTGGTAGGCCGCGGTCGGGGTGCAGAACAGCATGGCGCCCCTGTTCAGCGCGACCAGCGTGAGCCCTTCCTGGCTCGTGGAGACCGTACCCGCCGAGGGGATCGGACGGCCGAGCGGCGTCGTCGCAGGCGCGGTCAGCTCGCGCCACCGGCGCGGCGCGGGGCCGTCGAGACCCACGAGCGGCAGCTCTGCCAGCTCCTCCGCCCCGATGCGCGCCCGGCCCGCCAGCGGGTGGCGCGGCGAGAGCGCCACCTTCAGCGGGACCTTGTTCAGCCCCGTCCCCGTCACCAGGTCGGGCTCGTCCACGGGCAGCAGCGTGAAACTCAGATCCACCCTGCCCTCGCGCAGCTTGCCGAACGGGTCGGCCATCGGCACCTCGACCAGCTCCACCGCACAGGCGGGATGGCGCCGCTCGAACTCCCTGACCGTGCCGGTGACGACGTCCGTGGGGGTGCCCAGGAAACCCACCCGCAGCACGCCCTCGACCCGGCGAGCGGCCGACCTGGCCCTGCCGACCGCGATCGCCAGGCCGTCATAGGCCGGGCGCAGGTCACCCAGGAAGCGCTCGCCCAGCGGCGTCAGCCGTACCCGCCTGCTGGTGCGGTCGAACAGCCGCGCCCCGATACGCGTCTCCAGCGCCCGTACGAGCTGGCTGACCCGGCCGGGCGACAGGTAGAGGCGTTCGGCGGCCCTGGCGAAGTGCAGTTCCTCGCTGAGCACGACGAAGCACTCCAGTTCCCTGAACTCCATCACGACTCCTTAGCCTGACTAAACCAAGGGTTCGATCCTCGTCATTGTTCCCGCACCCCCGGCCCCCGAAGGCTGTGACCATGACGACGATCGACACCGCCAGGGTGCCCTGGCTCGCCGTGTCCGCCGTGGCGGCGGGCACCTTCACCATCGTGACCAGCGAGATGTTGCCCGTCGGCCTGCTGACGCCCATGGCCGCGACCCTGGGCGTCTCCGCCGGCACGGCGGGGCTGACCATGACGGCGCCGGGCATCGTGGCCGCGCTCTCGGCGCCCCTGCTGACCGTGGTGGCCGGCCGGCTCGACCGGCGCGTGGTGCTGGTCGCGCTCATGGCCCTGCTCGTGGGCGCGAACCTGCTGGCCGCCGTGGCACCCGCCTACCCGGTGATGCTGGCCGCCAGGGTGCTGGTCGGGGTGAGCATCGGGGGGTTCTGGGCGTTCGCCGCCGGCCTGGCCGGACGGCTGGTGCCCGAACGGCACGTCGGCAGGGCCGCCGCCATGATCGCCGGTGGTGTCGCCGTGGCCTCGGTGCTCGGCGTGCCCGCGGGCACCCTGATCCTCTCGTGGGCGGGGTGGCGGGCGGCGTTCGTGGCGGTGGCGGTGCTCGCCGTCGCGGTCCTGGCCACTCTCGTCCTGCTGCTGCCGCCGCTGCTGCCCACCCGCGCCGTACGGCCCGCCGAACTCGCCGGCGTCTGGCGCGACCCCGCCCTCAGGACCGTCCTGGTCGCCACCGCGCTCGTGGTGACCGGCCACTTCGCCGCCTACACCTACATCCGCCCGTTCCTCGAGCAGGTCTCGGGCGCCGGCCCCGCGCTGATCAGCGGCCTGCTCCTCGCGTACGGCGTCGCCGGCGTCATCGGCAACGCCGGCGCCGGCAACCAGGCGGCCCGCCGCCCGCGAGAGGTCATGGTGGCGCTCGCCGCCCTCATCGCGGTCTCGACGGCCGGGCTGCCGCTCGCGGGCGCCCTGATGATCCTGCTGTGGGGCCTGTCCTACGGCGGCGTCTCGGTGACCGGCCAGCTCTGGGTCATCAGGGCGGACGGCGGCGAGGCGGGCATGGCCATGCTGTCGTCGATCTTCAACGCGGCCATCGCGCTGGGCGCGCTGCTCGGCGGCCGGCTCGTGGACGCCGCGTCGCCGAGCGCGGCCATGGCGTTCGGGGCCGCGCTCGCCCTGCTCACCGCGGCTTACGCTGGCATCTGGGGCAGGAGAAGGACGACCGGTTCATGAACGCGTCGCGCCTGATCGGCGTGCCGCACCGCGAGCAGGGCAGGTCACGCCTGCCGTAGGCCTCGAGCGAGCGGTCGAAGTAGCCGCTCTCCCCGTTGACGTTGACGTAGAGGCTGTCGAACGAGGTGCCGCCCTGCAGCAGGGCGGCGCTCATCACCTGGCGCACCGCCGCGAGCAGCTCGGCGATCTTGGCTTTGGAGAGCGTCTCCGTGGGACGCGCCCAGTGCAGCCGGGCCAGCCAGAGCGCCTCGTCGGCGTAGATGTTGCCGACGCCGCTGATCAGCGACTGGTCGAGCAGCGCCCGCTTGATCTCGGTGCGTCTGGCCCGCAGCCGGCGGGTGAACAGCTCCTCGTCGAAGGCCGGCTCGAACGGGTCGGGCGCGATGTGCGCGATGGGCTCAGGCACGCCGCCGGCCAGCGAGGTGAGCATCACGTGGCCGAAGGTCCGCTGGTCGACGAAGCGCAGGTCGTTGCCGCCGTCGGCGAACGACAGCCGCACCCTGAGATGCTTCTCCGGCGCGGTGTCCGGCGCGACCACCAGCAGCTGGCCGCTCATGCCGAGATGGGCCAGGATCGCCTCGTCGCCGTCAAGCGGCAGCCACAGGTACTTGCCGCGCCGCTCGGCGGAGACGATCACGCGGTCGGCGACGTCGAAGACGCCCGCCTGCCGGCGCACCGCCCGCGGGTGCAGCACGTCACTGGCTGCGATCGTCCGCCCGGCGACCCAGGTGGCCAGGCCCCGGCGGACGACTTCTACCTCGGGCAGCTCCGGCATCTAGCCCGCCGGCTGGCTCTCGCGCTGGTCCCGGCGCGCCCTGATGCGGGTCCACGCGGCCTCGGCCGCCTGCTGCTCGGCCTCCTTCTTGCTGCGGCCCTTGCCCGAGCCGTAGGACTCGCCACCGACCCGCACCTCGGCGGTGAAGGACTTGGCGTGGTCGGGACCGCTCTCCTCGACGTGGTACTCGGGCACGCCCAGCGCCTCGGAGGCGGTGAGCTCCTGCAGCGAGGTCTTCCAGTCGAGGCCCGCCCCGAGCGAGGCCGAGCGCGTGATGAGCGGGTCGAACAGCAGGTGGACGACCCTGAACGCCTCGTCGAGACCGAGGTCGACGTAGATGGCGCCGATCAGCGCCTCGAGGGTGTCGGCGAGGATCGACGACTTGTCACGACCCCCGGTGCCCTCCTCGCCCCTGCCCAGGCGCAGGAACTTGCCCAGACCGAGCTGGCGGGCCACGTCGGCCAGCGCCCGCATGTTGACCACCGCCGCCCTGAGCTTGGCCAGCTGGCCCTCGGGCAGGTCGGGGTGGTTGCGGTAGAGGGTGTCGGTGACGACCAGGCCCAGCACCGAGTCGCCGAGGAACTCCAGGCGCTCGTTGGTGGGCAGGCCGCCGTTCTCGTAGGCGTACGAGCGGTGCGTCAGCGCCCGCTCCAGGATGTCGGGGTCGAGCCTGACGGACAGCACCCGCTCAAGCTCGTCTCGCGCGACTTCGACGGCAACCGGCTTGGGACCTGTGCCCACGTTCTCTCCTCCTCAGAGCATCTCTCCTGAACGCGTGGGCGAGGGAACTGAGAGATGCCCGAAAACGTGGTGGGCGTCGGGGGCACTGCCCCGGCGTCCACCACGGCCGCGGGCGAACCGCCGCCGCACGCACCTGAGACGGTGACGCCGACCGGGCGCTTTCGCATCCGGTCGGCACTCCGTCAACAGCCGTGAAGAAGCACGACCGCGCCGTGCTCCTTGCTGGAATGTGCGATCAGGCGGACGGCTCGATGACCTGACGGCGGTTGTAGGTGCCGCAGGTCGGGCACGCGATGTGCGGCTGCTTGGGCGAACGGCACTGCGGGCAGCTCACCAGCGCGACAGCAGACGTCTTCCACTGGGCGCGGCGGGAGCGGGTGTTGCTCCGCGACATCTTCCGCTTCGGGACGGCCACGTCACTTCTCCTGATCGTTATCGTTCTCGGAAAACAGACCTTGCAACGACGCCCAGCGAGCGTCGATCTTCTCGTGCCCGTGGTCAGCGCCGACCTCGGCCAGCTTGACCCCGCACTCCACGCACAACCCCTGGCAGTCTTCACCGCAGACCGGGCTGAGCGGCAGTGCGAGCACCACCGCGTCGCGGAACGTCGGCTCGAGGTCGAGAAGGTCACCGTCGAGCAGTGAGTCCTCCTCCGAGGCGTCCTCGTCGGTGTAGAAGAACAGCTCCTGCACGCCGACCTCGATCTCCGAGGAGAGCGGGTCGAGGCACCGTACGCACTCCCCCGCGAGGGGCGCGCGTGCGGAACCCGTGACGAGCACGCCTTCCATCACTGCTTCAAGCCGGATGTCCAGCTCGACTTCGGTGTCCTTGGGGACACCGATCATGTCGACGCCGAGATTCGCCGGTGCCGGGAGGGACAGGGTCATCCGCCGCATCGAACCCGGCCGCCTGCCCAGGTCATGAGTGGAGATCACCCACGGGGCGCGGGGGTCGAGGTGCTGAGTCATCCTGCTCTCGCTAGGCATGGCGAAACCGTCGCCGTCGTACAAGGCCAGATAGAAACGATACCAGGCGCCGGTCAGCCCCTGAGCCGTTCGATCAAGAGCTTGTGCACGAGATCCGGGACGAGCCCCGAGACATCGCCGCCGTAGCGGGCGATCTCCTTCACCCGCGACGACGACAGGAACGAGTATTCCGGGTTCGTCGGCATGAAGAGCGTCTCCACGCCGGACAGCCGGTAGTTGAGCTGCGCCATCTGCAGTTCGTAGTCGAAGTCGCTGACCACGCGGATGCCCTTGACGATGGCGGGGATGTCGTTCTGCCGGCAGAAGTCGACGAGCAGGCCGTGGAACTTCTCGACCCTGACGTTGGGATACTCCTTGGTCACCGTCTGGAGGATGTCGATGCGCTCCTCCACGGTGAACAGGCTCTTCTTCTCGATGTTGATCAGAACGGCGACCGTCACCTCGTCGTACAGCCGGGCGGCCCGGCTGATGATGTCGAGGTGTCCGTTGGTGATGGGGTCGAACGACCCCGGGCACACTACGCGGCGCACATCGCCTCCCACGTTTACGGGTTCCCGGCGGCGCGACCGTACCAAACGGCCGCTTCGCCGTATCGACGGACCCTCTCCTCCTCGTAGCCCGGGGGCCACACCAGGTCTTTTCCCCTGCTCTCGCGTTCCACCGCGACCAGCGCGCCCGGCGCGAGCCACCCGTTGTCGCGCAGCGACTCCAGGACCCTCGTCACCTCCTCGCCGGTGACGGCGTAGGGCGGATCGGCGAAGACGATGTCGTACGGCTCGCCCGGCCTGCCCAGCAGCCGCTCCACCTTGTCGGCCACCACGCTCGCCGCCGCGAAACCCAGGTCCCTGACGTTCGCCTTGATCGTCCTGACCGCCCTCGGATCGGCCTCGACCAGCAGCGCGTGGGCCGCGCCCCTCGACAGCGCCTCGAGCCCGACCGCCCCCGAACCGGCGTACAGGTCGATCACCCGCGCGCCCTCCAGCCCGTGCAGCGCGTCGAGGGTCGAGAAAATCCCTTCTCTCGCCCTGTCACTGGTAGGCCGCGTCGTCCTGCCCTGCGGCACGGCCAACCGCCTGCCACCCGCGCTTCCCGCGATGATCCGCGTCATGCCGCCCATTCTTCCGCATGTCCGTGCAGGTCAAGAGTGGACAAGTGTCTGCCTCGACTGCGCAAGGGTCGTAGCCACACCCCGTGACGGCCAGCATGATGATGACTGCGACCTTCGAGGTGACCCACATGAAGGTCGACCGGCGTGATCGTGAGCCCTTCCGCACGCCGGTTCCCTCGGCACCTGACCCGAGGGTGGGCCCAGCCGGGGACGGCATTCGGGGGGAGGCCGTCCCCGGCGCTGGGCGCTTTCAGGGTCATCTTGTCCGGCGAAGCCGAGTTTCGGCCACCGCCGTCACGGGTGACCATCCGTGCTTCACGCCACTCCAGCTCACCGGCGCGCCCCGGGCCGCCGATCAGGTCTTCTCCAGGAAGTCGGCCTTCTCGTCGCCCAGGAGACGGTCGATCTCCGCCCGGAGCCCCCGGTGCGCCGACAGCGAGGGGTCGGCCTCCAGCAGGGCCGCCGCCTCCTGACGGGCGGCGACGATCACCTCCTCGTCACGCAGCAGCTGCAGCATCTTCAGCGACGAGCGCTTGCCCGACTGCGCTGCCCCCAGCACGTCGCCCTCGCGCCGCTGCTCCAGGTCGACACGCGACAGCTCGAACCCGTCGAGCGTGGCGGCCACCGCGTCGAGGCGCTCGCGGGCCGGCGTGCCCGTCGCGAACTCCGTCACCAGCAGGCACAGCCCCGGCAGCCCGCCCCGGCCGACCCGCCCTCTGAGCTGGTGGAGCTGGGAGACGCCGAACCGGTCGGCGTCCATGATGATCATGACGGAGGAGTTGGGGACGTCGACGCCCACCTCGATCACCGTCGTCGCCACCAGCACGTCGACCTCGCCGCGGGAGAAGGCTCGCATGATCGCGTCCTTCTCCTCGGGCGGGAGCTTGCCGTGCAGCACCTCCACCCGCAGCCCGTGGAGCGGCCCTGAGGCGAGCATCTCGGCCACCTCGAGCACGGCGAGCGGCGGTCGCTTGTCGTCGTCGGATGCGGCCAGGTCGCCCTCGTCGCCCTCCAGGTCGCCGATGCGCGGGCACACGATGTAGGCCTGGCGGCCCAGGCCGACCTCCTCCCGCACCCGCTCCCAGGTGCGCTCCAGGTAGTGGGGTTTCTCGGCGGCGGGGACGACGTGGGAGGTGATCGGCGCGCGGCCCGACGGGAGCTGCGAGAGCGTCGAGACCTCCAGGTCGCCGAAGACGGTCATCGCGACCGTGCGCGGGATCGGCGTGGCGGTCATGACCAGCACGTGGGGCCGCCCGCCGGAGACCTTCTCGCGCAGCGCGTCACGCTGCTCGACGCCGAACCTGTGCTGCTCGTCGACCACGACCAGGCCGAGGTCGGCGAACTGGACGTGTTCCTGCAGCAGCGCGTGGGTGCCGACGACGATGCCCGCCGTACCCGACGCGGCGTCGAGGAGGGCGACGCGGCGAGCGGCCGCGCCCATGGAGCCGGTGAGCAGCGCCACCGTGGTGCCGCCGAACATGCCGCCCGTGGCCAGGTCGCCCAGCATCGCGGTGATGGAGCGGTGGTGCTGCTGAGCCAGCACCTCGGTGGGCGCGAGCAGCACCGCCTGGCCGCCCCCGTCGACGACCTGCAGCATCGAACGCAGCGCCACCACCGTCTTGCCCGCGCCCACCTCGCCCTGCAGCAGCCGGTGCATCGGGTGCGCCTGGGCGAGGTCGGCGGCGATCTCCTCGCCGACCGCCGCCTGCCCCTCGGTCAGCGAGAACGGCAGGCGCTCGTCGAAGGAGTCGAGCAGGCCGCCCGCGACCCGCGGGCGCGCCTTGGCCGGCCAGGCGACCGCCGCCCGCCTGCGCTGCAGCAGGACGGACTGCAGGACGAACGCCTCGTCGAACTTCAGCCGCTTCTGCGCCCGCACCACGTCGCCGAAGTCCTTCGGCCGGTGGACCGCCTCCAGCGCGTCGGCCAGGTCCGGCAGCTTGTGGCGGCGGCGCAGCTCCAGCGGCAGCGGGTCGTCGAGCGGGCCGAGGGTGTCGAGGACGACTCCCACCGCCCTGCGGATCGCCCACGGGGTGACGTCCTTGCCCGCCGGGTAGATCGGCACCGGCGCCGCCGCGAACTCCTCCGCGCTCGCCTCGGCCTCGTCCTCGAACAGCTCGAACTCGGGGTGGCTGAGCTGCCAGCGCGGGGTGCCGCGCGCGCCGAACAGACCGACCTTGCCGGCGAACATGCCGCGCCGGCCGGTCCGCAGCCGCGACTCGGCCACGTGGGAGCCCTTGCCGAAGAACGACAGGTAGATCTTCTTGCCGGTGCCGTCGACGACCTCGACCTCGAGCCACGTGCCGCCCCTGTTGCGCATGGGCTTGCGCATCAGCCTGGTGACCTCGCCGACCACGGTGACGTGCTCGTCGACCTCGAGCGCGTCGAGCGAGGTGAGCTCGCCCCGCTCGGCATAGCGGCGGGGGTAGTGGCGCAGCAGGTCGCCGACGGTCTCCAGCTCCAGGACGCTCTCCAGGAGCTTGGCGGTCTTGGGATCGAGCGCCTTGGACAGCGGCTCGTCGAATCGACTCACGTCAACCAGTTCTACCGCCTGAGACCGACAGGATATTCACTCGACACCGATGAGCAACGGGTAGCCGCCCTGCTCGCCCTCGTGGACGGCGACCTCCACGTCGGGTCTGGTCCGCGCCAGGAAGCCGGTCACCGTTTCGGCGAGCCGTTCGGGCGCGTCGGCTCCGGTGACGAGCGTGACCAGCTCGCCGCCGCCGGCCACCATCCTGTCGACGATCCGCTCGGCGACCTCGGCCAGCGTGTCGCCGATGAGGGCCACGTCGCCGTCGATCATGCCCAGCACGTCGCCGGGCCTGCACAGGCCGGCGCTGGTGAGCACCCGCCGGTCGGCGACGGTCAGGTGGCCGTAGCGGGTGTGGCCGGCCGCGTCCGTCATGGCCACCACGTCGTCGTCGAAGCGGCGCAGCGGATCGTGGACGGCCAGCGCCGCCAGGCCCTGCACGGTGGCCTTGGTCGGCAGCACGCTCACCACCACGCCGTCCTCGCGCGCGATCTCCGCCGCCGCGACGGCGACCGCCCGCACGCCCTCGTCGTTCGGCAGCACCGCGACCTCGCTGCCCGATTCGCGGATCGCCGCCAGCATCACCGGCAGCGACGGGCTGGAGCCCGGCTCCCGCCGTACGACGACGGCGCCGCACTCCTCGAACAGGGCCGCGATGCCCGCGCCCGCGGCCACCGCCACCACTCCCCTGCCGCCCGCGGCCCGGTGCGTACGGCCGGGCGCGGCCAGGTAGGTCACCCTGATGCGGTGCGGCCTGCCCACCCGCAGCGCCGCCTCGATCGCCTGGCCGGCCTCGTCGACGTGCACGTGGACGTTCCACAGCCCGTCGCCGCCGACCACCACCAGGGAGTCGCCGAGCACGTCGAGCTCGGCGCGCAGCTTGCCGACCGCCTCGTCGTCGGCGTCGAGCAGGTACATCACCTCGTAGCCTGCGCCCGACTCGGTCATCGGGGTCACGCGCCGTGTCGGCGCGGGCACCTCGTAGCGCTGGGTGTAGGAGTCGGTGACGACCTCGGCGAGCGCCTCCATGATGATCGCCACGCCGGCGCCGCCCGCGTCGACCACTCCGCTGCGGGCCAGCACGTCGAGCTGGTCAGGCGTACGGCGCAGCGCCGTCCGCGCCTGTGCCGCCGCCCGCCGCGCGGTCGCGTCGAGATCGCCGTCGCCCGGGTCCGCGGCGACCGCCTCCAGCACGCTCAGCACGGTGCCCTCGACCGGTCTGGCCACCGCGCCCCTGGCCAGCTCCGCCGCCCTGGTCAGCGCCCCGCGCAGGTCGGCGGCGGTGCCCTCGCGCTCCTTCAGCACCTCGGCCATGCCCCTGAGCGCCTGGCTGACGATGACGCCCGAGTTGCCCCTGGCCCCGACCAGCGCGCCGTACGCGAGGGTCTGCCACACCACGGCGGCCCCGACGTCCTCCGGCAGCGCCTCGACCGCCTCGGCCGCCGAGATCATGGTGAGGTGCAGGTTGGTGCCGGTGTCGCCGTCGGCGACCGGGAAGACGTTGAGCGCGTCGATGTCGGCCCGCGCGGTTCCCAGCGCGTCGGCGGCCAGCCGTACCCAGCGGCGCACCGCGGGCGGGTCGAGAACCTCCATGTGTGCTCCCTCGCGGCCGCGATGCGCTAGCGTTTATTGCGGAGAATATCCCCAACATCCGCGTGTTGCCGCGTGAGTTCGCGGTCATGGGCCTGGATCGGATATCCTCGTCTGGCTGGCCGGTTGTCCCGGCATGCCCTCCGCCCGAAAGATCCAAGCGGACTGGGCTTATCGACTGAAAAGGAGCGATACCGTGGCTTCGGTCTGCGATGTCTGCCGTAAGGGCCCGACCTTCGGTAACAACGTGTCCCACTCCCACCGTCGCACCCGTCGTCGTTGGAACCCCAACATCCAGACGGTGCGCGCGGTCGTTGGCGGCACGCCGAAGAAGCTGAACGTGTGCACCTCGTGCATCAAGGCGGGCAAGGTCGCCCGCTAACCTTCACGACTTCCGGAAAGCCCGGCGCTCTTGAGCGCCGGGCTTTCGGCGTCTGTAGAGGGAGCTAGACCGCGGGTAGAGGTTTCTTACACCCGGACGAACATCTGCTCGAAGAGCGGTTTGCGTCACGCTCCGTGTGGTCTCTATGGTCAGCGCGTGACGATCACGCTAACCCCCCGCCACAATATGATCAAGAAGATAGGCGTCACCCTCCCCGGCGACCTCTACGCCTGGATGCAGGACATGGTCGAGCAGGGTCACGCCGACTCGGTCTCCGGTCTCATCATCGAGACGCTCGCCTCCCGGCGGCAGCTGGCCCAGCTGGCCATGCTGGTCGCCGACCTGAAGGAGGAGTTCGGCGAGCCGGGGCCCGAGGCGAAGGCCTGGACGCGGGAGGCCCTCGAACGGGCCAGGGCCGCGCGCGAAGGCAGGTTGCCGACCGACGGGCAGGAGTCGTGATGACACCGGAGCCGGCGGAGCGCTTCGTTCTCGACTCCGGCGCGCTGATCCAGCTCGAACGAGGCGACCAGCGGATGATCGAGCTGTTCAGCCAGGTCCTCGAAGGCCAGATCGTCGTCACGATCCCGCGCATGGCGCTGGCCGAGGTGCGCCGTACCGGCCTGCGGCACTCCAGGCTGGCGGCCCTGGTGAAGCTCGCCGACGCGCCCGCCGCCACACGCGTGATGCTCGACGAGCTCACCCCTCAGCGCGCGAAGGAGATCGGCAAGAAGATCGGTGAGTGCGGCCACGACGACATCGTCGACGTCAACGTCGCCCTGTGCGGCAGGAGCCGGGTGAGCAAACGGGTCGACTGCACGGTCGTCACCGCCGATCGGGGCGGTCTGGTGCGCGTCGACCCCGAGCTGGCCCACGCCATCACCGACATCTGACCGCTACTGGCGCCACATCCACGCGTGGTCGACCGGACCGATGCCGTCGCCCAGGGGGAAGCCGCGGGCGATCGCGCCCGTGACGTACTCCTTGGCCTTGCCGACCGCGGTCGGCACGTCGTCGCCGAGCGCCAGCCGGGAGGCGACGGCCGAGGCCAGCGTGCAGCCCGTGCCGTGGGTGTGCCTGTTGTCCAGGCGCCGCGCGCTGAAGCGGTACTCCTCGGTGCCGTCGGTCAGCAGGTCGACCGGCTCGCCGGGCAGGTGGCCACCCTTGATGAGGGCCCACGCGGGACCGAGCGCGAGGATGGAGTCGGCGGCGCGGCGCAGGCCGTCCTCGTCCTCCACCTTGACCGAGGTGAGCTGCTCGACCTCCCACAGGTTCGGGGTGACCACGGTCGCGATCGGCAGCAGCCGCGTCTTGATCGTGTCGATCGCCTCAGGGACGAGCAGCGGGTCGCCGTGCTTGGAGACCCCCACGGGGTCCACGACGACGGGCGCCCCCGCCGCGGCCAGCGCCTCGGAGACCGTCTCGACGAGGACCGGCGACGCCAGCATGCCGGTCTTGATCGCCTGCGCGCCGATGTCGCTGAGCACCGAGTCGAGCTGGGCGCGCACCGCTTCGGGCGGCAGCTCCCAGTACCCCTGCACACCCAGTGAGTTCTGCGCGGTCACGGCGGCGATGACGCTCATGCCATGGACGCCGAGCGCCAGCATGGTCTTGAGGTCCGCCTGGATGCCGGCGCCGCCACCGGAGTCGGATCCGGCGACGGTGAGTACGCGAGGAGGGGTCATGGCATCCATCCAACCACTCAGCCGACCGTGCACTCCCCGCCGACCAGACCGCAGGAGACCGGGGCGTCGCCGCTGCCGGTCGCGGTGAACGTGACCTCGACGGACTCACCGGCGGCCAGCGTGGTGCGCGGCTGGAGGACCAGCAGGCCGCCGTCCTGCACCCACTGCGCCCCCCGGACCGCGGAGACCAGGCCGTCCACGGGGATGCTGAGGGTCCAGTCGTTCAGCGACCTGGTCGAGTCGTTCACCACCTGCACCTCGGCGGTGTAACCGGCCAGGCGCTGCCGTACGACGTCGAACCTGACGTTGACGGCCGCGCCGCCGCTGCTGGTGGAGCTGGACTGGGAGCCGGACCCGGTGCCCGAGGTGGAGCTGGTCACGGGATCGGGGACACCGGGCTGGCCGGTGTTGTTCGCCTCCCGCATGTCGGACGGCTCGGCCGTGGGCGTGGGCTCCTCGGAGGGCTCGGGGTCCTCGGGCACGGCGGACCTGGTGGGCCGGTCGGACGGCCGCGGCGTGGTGGTACGGCGGGGCCCGCGCTCGGGAGCGGTCGAGGCCGACGGGCGCGGCCGGACCGCGGCCTTGGTCTCCGACGGCTGGTCCGTCGGCTCCTCCGTGGGCTCCTCGGCGGTCTCCTCAGCGGCGGGGTCGCTCTCCTCCGCGCTCGGGTCGGGCTCGGTGGCCTCGGAGGTCTCGGAGACGGGTGAGGCCGACTGGCTCGTCGTCCCCGCGCCCGCCTTGGACGCCTCGCCGGAGGAGCTCACCATCCGCACGCCCACGACGGTACCGCCGAGCACGATGGCGACGGCGGCCACCGACAGGAGCGCGACCTTGCCCCTGCCGCCCTGCCCCGACTCGCGCGCCTCGGCGGCGGGGCGGCGCCTGCCGCGCCGCCCGCGGGACGACCGGTCCTCCCGCTCGTCCTCCCAGTCCGCGTTCTCGCTCCACTCGCCGCCGGAGAGGAAGGCCGTCTCGTTGGGCTCGGCGGCGTCCTCCCACGCGGCCACGGGCTGCCGCGGCGGGCCGGTGGCCACGAGCCTGTCGGTCGGCGAGCTGGTGACGGGATGGGGGCCCGTGGCGGGACCTCCGGCGTCGTCGAAGCCCTGCCCGCCGTACGGTGCCCCGCCGGGGACCGGGTCGCCGAACGCGGGGTCGCCGAAGACGCGGTCGCCGAACACGGCGGTCTCCCCGTGCCCGGGTCCGCCGAAAGCGTCGTCGCCCTGCCCGCCGAATGCGGGGTCAGCGGGGCCACGGCCGCCGGGAGCCTGCTCCCCGAAGCCGGGCGCGGCCCGGCCCGCGTCACCGAACGCCGAACCGCCGTACGCCCGGTCACCGAAGCCTGAGTCGGGACCAGGGCCGGGGTCGCCGAAGAAGGAGTCCTGGCCAGGGCCGGGGTCGCCGAAGAAGGAGTCCGGGCGAGGTCCGCGGTCGCCGGAGCCGGGGCCGGGGTCGCCGAAGAAGGAAGAGCCGGCGCCCGAGGGGCCGCCGCCGAAGGCGGAGACGGGGTCGCCGAAGGCGTCACGGGCCGACATGGGCTCCGTCGCGGGACGGCCCAGCATGTCGGGCTGCTGCGGCGGCACAGCCCACTCCCCCGTCGAGGGACCGGCCTGGAACTGCTGGTCGATCTGGTCGGGCGGTGCGGGCCACCCTGCCTGATCGGCCACGGGCGCCATGAAGGCCCCCGTGGTGATGGGGTCGTCGGAGGAGCGAAAGTCCGCCTTACGGGGGTCTTCCGAGTCGCGTCCCCCTTGGTTCCACGCGTTCTCTGGTTCGCCGGTGCCGTGGCGGGCCATGTTTGCCCTTCCTGCCGGATACATGGGCCGCCCATCTTAATAACATCTTTAATACGCGTTTGTCACAACTTTCCCGAGGGTATCTTCTCGGAACGGCTCTTTCACGCTCTGAAGTGATCCCAGCCGCCGGGTCCCACCGCGCGTCCGGTGACCTGCACCTTCGCCCCCTTGGTCACGTGGCCGACGACGGTCCAGTGGGGCGGAAGCCGCACTTCCGCAGGGAAGACCGCGGCCAGAGAGTGATCTTCGCCACCCGTGAGCACCCAGTCGAGTGGATCGGTCCCGAGCTCCTTCGCGGCGGCTGAGACCGGCTCGCCGATGGGAAAGGCGGCGGGATCGAGGGTGATGCCCACACCGCTCGCCTCGGCCACGTGTCCGAGGTCCTGCAGCAGCCCGTCGCTGACGTCCAGCATCGCCGTGGCGCCCAGCCGAGCCGCCTCTGGACCTCGCTCGTACGGCGGTCGCGGCCGCCGGTGCGCCTCGACCGCCTCCAGCAGCGGCCCGGCCTCCGGAACGATCCCGGCGTCCAGCACGGCGAGCCCCGCGGCCGCGTAGCCCAGCCGCCCCGCGTAGGCGACCACCTGGCCGGGGCGCGCTCCCGCACGGGTGACGGGCGCCTGCCCCGCGAGGTCGCCCAGCGCGGTCACACCGATCACCACGCGCTCGGAGCGGGCGATGTCACCGCCGACCACGCTGGCGCCGACCAGCGCGCACTCGTCCCTGAACCCGTCGGCCAGCCCGTCGACCCACTCCACGGGAACGTCACCCGGCATGCCGAGCCCCACCACGAGCGAGGTGGGAACAGCCCCCATTGCGGCAATATCGGAAAGATTCTGTGCTGCGGCCTTCCTGCCTACGTCATACGCGCTGGACCAATCACGGCGAAAGTGCCTACCCTCGATCAACAAGTCCGTTGTCACTACGACCCGCCCATCGGGCGATTTCACCACCGCGGCGTCGTCACCAGGACCGAGCAGCACGCTCTCACCCTGTGGCAAGCGCCGAGCAATGCGTGCTACAACTCCGAACTCGCCGAGATCTCCGACTGTGATGACGCACCTCCTACTCATAAGAGACATGCCCACCAAAACGCCAGCCACCGTACGGCATGGACAGAACCCACGTTTCTCATGAGGTGGCACACAGGGTACGGTGGCCCTTCGGCGCTGATCCAATCGCCCGGGAGGACGTAATGGTGCAGGCGTACATCCTGATCCAGACCGAGGTCGGCAAGGCCGCCGCAGTGGCTCGCGAGATCTCCGGCATCATCGGGGTCACGCAGGCCGAGGACGTGACAGGTCCCTACGACGTGATCGTGCGCGCCGAGGCCCGCAACGTGGACGAGCTCGGCAAGCTGGTCGTCGCCCAGATCCAGGCGGTCGAGGGGATAACGCGTACGCTGACGTGCCCTATCGTCCACATATGAAGCGAGGCGTCGCCGTCCTGGCGCTGGTCCTGCTCGCCGGGTGCGGCGGCGCCGTCCAGGTCGAACCACCCGTCCCCCAGGGGGAGGCGGTGGCGGCGTGCACGAAACTCTCCCGCCTGCTGCCCCAGCAGGTCGACGGGGCGGGGCGGGTGGCGTCCACGCCCGAGTCGCCGTACGTCGCCGTCTGGGGCTCGGCCGAGATCGCGCTGCGCTGCGGGGTACCGCGGCCTGCCCGGATGGCCGCCACCGACCAGCTCCTCGAACTCGACGGGGTGGGCTGGTTCGCCGACCCCACGACGCCGACGCTGTTCACGGCGGTGACCGACACCGCCTACGTCGAGGTGACGATCGCGAAGACGCACGAGGCGTCCAGCGTGCTGATCGACCTGGCCGAGCCCGTCAAGAAGGCCACCGGCTGACCGGGGGGCCGGCCGGGGCAGGAGACGCGCCCCCGGACGCCGGCCCCGGGGAACAGCCCCCGAGCGCCGGTCAGGGGCGCGGAACGGCTCAGCGCAGCCCGGCGCGGCGGTTGAGCGCGAGCTGGATGAGCCGCTCCACCAGCTGCCCGTAGTCGAGCCCGGTGGCCGCCCACAGCTGCGGCGCCACCGACAGCGACGTGAACCCGGGCATGGTGTTGATCTCGTTGAGGATCAGCCGCCCGTCAGGGGTGTAGAAGAAGTCGACCCTGGACAGCCCCTCGCAGCCGAGCGCCTCGAAGGCTCGTACCGCCATCGCCCGCAGTTCCTCGGCCTTGCCGGCCGGGATGTCCGCGGGCACGTCGAGCGACATCTGGTCCGGGTAGTACTTGGCCTCGAAGTCGAAGAACTCCTGGCCGCCCTGCACGAGCACCTCGCCGGGCACGGAGGCGGCCGGCGGCTCGTCGCCGAGCGACTCCAGCACCGCGCACTCGATCTCGCGCCCGACGATCGCCGCCTCGACCAGCACCTTCGGGTCGTGCGCCCGGGCGTGCTCGACGGCCGCCTCCAGCGACGCCCGGTCGTGGGCCTTGGAGATGCCCTGGCTGGAGCCCGCGCGGGCGGGCTTGACGAACACCGGCCAGCCGAGCTCCTCCACCTCCTTGACCACGCGCTCCCTGTCGAGGCGCCAGTCACGCTCGCGCACCACCACGTGGCGGCCGACGGGCAGCCCGGCGGCGGCGAGGATGGCCTTCATGTACGCCTTGTCCATGCCGACGGCGCTGGCCAGCACGCCGGAGCCGACGTAGCGCACGCCCGCCATCTCCAGCAGGCCCTGGATCGTGCCGTCCTCGGCGAAGGGGCCGTGCATGACGGGGAAGACGACGTCGACGGTGCCGAGCTCGACCGGGATGCTGCCCTGCTCGTAGGTCACCAGCGCACCCTCGCCCGACGGCAGGGCCAGCTCGGCGCCCGAGGTGTCGACCACGGGCAGCTCGCCGTCCTCGATGGCGAACCGCTGGTCACTCGCGGCGAGCACCCACCGGCCGTCCTGGGCGATCCCGATGGGGATCACCTCGTACTTGGACCTGTCGATCACTTCGAGTACGCTGCCCGCCCCCATGAGGGAGACGGCGTGCTCGGAGTTGCGACCACCGAAAACGACCGCGACGCGTGGCTTGCTCATGTCGCCCGAATCTACCCTGCTTGGGAGTCAAGGGCTCGTGTCACGTCCGCCACGAGATCTTCGACGTCCTCGAGCCCGATCGTGAAGCGTACGGCGGCGCCCTGCCTGACGGCGGAGGTGCTGCAGCCGATCAGCCGCAGCGACGTGACGAGGTCGTCGGCGTCGCCGCGCGGCGTGACGCTCACCCGCGGGCCGAACCGCGTGCCCTCGGGTCCCGAGTCGAACAGCCGGCGGGCCAGGTGGTGCCCCGGATGGTGGGGCAGGCCCGGGTAGTCGACGGCGGCCACGCCGGGATGCTTGGCCACGGCCGCGACGAACTCCATGGCGGTCGCGCACCTGCGCCTGACCCGCAGCGTCAGCGTCTCCAGCGCGCCGAGCAGCGCGGCCTCGTCGGCGGGCGAGAGGGGCGCGCCGAGGTCGTCGGTGAGCCTGCGCATCAGGTCGTGGCGGCCGACGACGACGCCGCCCTCGCGGTCGCCGAGGAGCGTGCCGGTCGAGTGGATGACCAGGTCGGCGCCGTGTTCGAGCGGGCGGCAGACGATCGGCGTGGCCAGTGTGGAGTCGACCACGAGCATCGCGCCGGCCTCCCTGGCCAGGCGGTACAGCCCGCGCAGGTCGGCCACGGCGGTGTCGGAGAGCGTCTCGACGTATATGATCTTCGTGTTGCCGCGGACGGCCTGCCGTACGGCCGCCAGGTCACCCGTGTCGACGAAGTCGGCGCTGACGCCGAACCTGCCGAGCACGTTGGCGAGCACGCCGGCCCCAGGCGCGGGAGCGATCACGTGCGAGCCGCCGCGCAGGAACGTCAGCAGGACGGCGGCCAGGGCGGCATCGCCCGAGGCGAACGTCTTGCCTGCCACGTTCTCTGGCGCGGCCACGCCCTCGAGGGCGGCCACGGCCGTGGCGTACCCGCCCCCGGCGGGCGCACGGACGCACCGGGTGTTCTCTCTCACACGCCGTATCTCTCCGGCTTGGGGGTGCGCGACATCAGCAGCACCCCGGCTTCCTCGGGGGTCATGCCGTCGTGGACCACGCCCACCACCACCTCGGTGATCGGCATCTCCACGTCGTGCTTCCTGGCCAGCTCGAGCACCGACTCGCAGGACTTGACGCCCTCGGCCGTCTGCTTGGTGACCGCGACGACCTCGGCCAGCGTCATGCCCTTGCCGAGGTTCTCGCCGAACGTGCGGTTGCGCGACAGCGGCGAGGTGCAGGTGGCGACCAGGTCGCCCATGCCGGCCAGGCCCGCGAACGTGTGCGGGTCGGCGCCGAGCGCCGCGCCCAGCCGGGAGATCTCGGCCAGCCCGCGGGTCATCAGCATGGCGGCCACGTTGTCGCCCATGCCCATGCCGACGGCGACGCCCACCGCCAGCGCGATCACGTTCTTGACCGCGCCGCCCAGCTCCACGCCCACGACGTCGGGGTTGGTGTAGGGCCGGAACCACGGCGGCACGTGGCAGGCCTCCTGCAGGCGTTCGAGGGTGCGCTCGTCGGGGCAGGCGACGACGGTGGCCGCCGGCTGGCCCCTGACGATCTCACCGACCAGGTTGGGGCCGGAGACGACCGCGACCCGCTCCTGCGGCACCTCGGCCACCTCGCAGATGACCTCGCTCATCCGCTTGGTGGTGCCGAGCTCGATGCCCTTCATCAGGCTGACCAGCACCGCGTCGTCCGGCAGGTGGGGCTTCCAGAGGGTGAGGTTCTCCCTGAGCGTCTGTGAGGGGACGCCGAGCACCACGAAGTCGGCGCCGTCCAGCGCCTTGGCCGGGTCGGTCGTCGCGCGCAGCGTCTCGGGCAGCAGGACGCCCGGCAGGTAGTCGGGGTTCTCGTGGCGGCGGTCGATCGCCTCGACGATCTCGGGGCGGCGGCCCCACAGCGTGGTCCGCACGCCGGCGCGCGCCAGGATCATGGCGAACGTGGTGCCCCACGAGCCGGTTCCGAAAACGGCAGCCTTGGTCATCTGATTCACCGCCCTGCCGGGTCGTAGGGGGTCTCCGGAGCTTTCTCTCCCCTGATTTCCGCCAGTTGAACGGTGATCGCGGCCATGATGTCGGCGGTCGCCTCACGCAGCACCGGACCTCGCAACGGCTGCCCCTCGTACTTCGACAGGTCGACGGGAGGTCCGACCCGTACGGTGAACGTCTTGCGAGGAAAGAGTCTCGGCTTCTTTTCCCCGTAGGGCAACAGCTCGTGCGCACCCCAGTGGGCGACAGGGATGACGGTCGCCCCCGTCTGCAGCGCCAGGCGGGCGACGCCGGTCTTGCCGACCATCGGCCACAGCCCGGGATCGCGGGTGACGGTCCCCTCGGGGTAGAACATGATCGCGCCCCCGTCGCGCAGCCGCTGCTCGGAGATCTCCAGCGACCGGGCGGCCTCGGCGGTGCCCCGGTCCACCGGGATCGCCTGCAGCGCGCGCACCGCGGCGCCCAGGAACGGCACCCTGAACAGCGACGCCTTGGCGAGAATGACCGGCCAGCGCCCGTGGTTGTAGAGGAAGTGCGCGATGAGAACGGGATCGGTCCACGACAGGTGATTGGTCGCGATGATGAGCCCGCCGGTCTTCGGGATCAGCTCGCCCCTGCGCCAGTCCTTCTTGACGAGCAGCCACGAGAGCGGTTTGACGATCACCACCGCGAAGGTCTCCCAAGGGCGGGATGGTCGGCCGGGGCGGCTCATGAACTCCTCCAAGACAGACGACTGCGCCCCAAGTCTCCCGGTTGGCCGCTCAGGATGTCGAGACGAGATGCTTAAGCCTATGAGCATCCGCTGGTCACTCGTCATCCCGGTGAAGACGCTGGTAGCGGCCAAGAGCCGGCTGGCCGCGGCGACCGGGCCGCACCGGACCGCGCTCGCGGTCGCGGTGGCCGGCGACACGCTGTCGGCGGCGCTGGCCGCCGCGCCCGTGGCCAGAGTCATCGTGGTCACGGCCGACCAGGGCGCCGCAGGGCCGCTCGCCGCGCTGGGGGCCGTGGTGGTCCCCGACCCCGACCGCGGTCTCAACACCGCGCTGCGCGCGGGTGCCGCCCATGCGGTACGGCTGGCGCCTGGCGACGCCGTCGGCGCCCTCCAGGCCGACCTGCCCGCCCTGCGCCCCGCAGAGCTGGCCACGGTGCTGGAGGCGGCGGCCGAGTTCGACCAGGCGTTCGTGCCGGACGCGCTCGACGTCGGCACGACCTTCTACGGCGTACGGCCCGGCGTGCCGTTCACCCCCCGTTTCGGCGGCGAGTCGAGGGCCAAGCACCTGGCCGGCGGAGCCAAGGAGCTGACCCTGGAGGGCATCGAGTCGGTCAGGCGTGACGTCGACACCCCCGACGACCTGCGCGCGGCCATCGCGCTGGGCCTCGGCCCGCACACCGCCGAGGTGGTCAGCCGGCTTCGGCTCGCAGACGCCTGATCCACGGCGACACGATGACCGGCAGGTGGGCCGTCGCCGTGCCGAGGCAGGCCACCCACAGCAGCACGCCCACGCTCACCCGCTCGGCCAGCAGGCCGCCGAGCAGGCCGCCGACGGGCATCGCGCTCCACATGAGGAAGCGCATGCTGGCGTTCATCCGGCCGCGCAGGTGGTCGGGGGTGACGGCCTGGCGGTAGCTGCTCTGGGCGACGTTGAAGACGACCGCGGCGACGAGCATCAGGAACAGCCCCAGCGGGTACAGCAGGACCCGCCATCCCTCGCCGGCGAACCCGCCGATCAGCGGGAACAGCCCGGCGAGGACGGCGCCGCCGTACATGGCGCCGCCGTTGCCGTACCTGGCGACGATCTTCGGGGCGAGCGCGCCGCCCAGCACGCCGCCGGCGCCCGCGGCCGAGACGATCAGGCCGTAGGCTCCGGCGCCGAGGTCGAGCTCGCGCACCAGGAACAGCGGCTGGACGATCGCCCACAGGCCGTTGGTGAGCATGTTCAGCGCGCCGACCAGGGCGACGCGGCGCAGCACCTGGTGGCCGAGCACGTATCTGAGCCCTTCGGCGACCTCGGCCTTGACGCTCCTGCGCTTCGCCGGGGCGGCAGGGGTCTCGTCGGCTCTGATCGTCGACAGGACCAGCGCCGAGCAGGCGTACGAGATCGCGTCGGCCAGCAGCGCGAAGGGCGCGGCGAGCACCTGGACCAGCCAGCCGCCGAAGCCGGGCCCGGCCAGCCAGGCGGCGTTGCGCAGCGTCTCCAGGGTGCCGATCCCGGTGGACAGGCCGTCCTTGCGCACGATCGAGGGCAGCAGGCTCATGTGGGCGACGTCGAAGAAGACGGTGCCGACCCCGATGACCAGCGCGACGGCGTAGAGCTGGGCGAGCGTCAGCACGTCGGCGAAGGCCGCCACCGGGACGCTGAACAGCGCCAGCGCGCGCACGCCGTCGGCGGCGACCAGGATGGGACGGCGGCGCATCCGGTCCGCCCACACGCCGGCCGGCAGGCCGATGACCAGGAAGGCGGCCATCTCCGCGGCGGTGAGCAGGCCGAGCTGGAACGGGGTCGCGTCCAGCACCAGCAGGGCGGTCAGCGGCAGGGCCACCAGCGTCACCTGGGTGCCGAACTGGCTGAGGACGTCGGCGCCGACCAGCCGCCGGAAGGCGGAGTTCCGCCAGACGCTTTGCGCAACGGGCACGAAGCGGGATCCTCACCGGTTCCCTGTGCGAGGTCAAACGATTTACGCTGGGGCTCGTGCAGGCGACGGTGCGGAGTTTCGATCCGGAGACCCGTTCGGGGTCGGTGTTCCTCGACGACGGAAGTGTGCTGGAGTTCGGCGCGGAGGCGTTCGACGCGGGGCCGCTACGGCTGTTGCGTACGGGACAGCGCGTGAATCTCGGCGTCTCCGGAGAGGAGATCACCTATGTCACGCTGTCGACTTTCCCGGTGCCCGGCTGAGCGGCCCGCTTACGCAAATAGCACACCTGGATTTCGCAAATAAAACGCCCGGACCCCCTTATCGGGTGTCCGGGCGCTCCGTAGTTACTTACTTCTTCTTGGCGGCCTTCTTGCCTCCGGCGTTGACCAGCTCCTTGAAGTCCGAGCCAGGACGGAACTTCGGCCCCCAGCTCTCGGCCACCTTGATCTCAGCGCCGGTCGACGGGTTCCTGGCCGTGCGCTGCGGCTTGTGGACCATCTCGAACGCGCCGAAGCCCGTGATCGAGACCTTGTCGCCACTCGCGACGGCCTTCTGAATGGCGTCGAGAATGGCGTTCACGGCCTCGGTCGCCGTCTTCTTGTCGCCCACCCGGTCCGCGATGGCGTCGACGAGTTCCCGCTTGTTCATGTAGGTTTCGCTCCCCCTGTTACGGCTCGGGGTTCCAGCAACGAGTCCAACGGTCGAGAAACCCCTTACGGGTTGAATCTAAAGGGGGATTGCGAAGGAACTCAATCACCAGACGCGTTTTTTTGGGCACCCGGCGTGTCGGATTCGCTGTTCAGCTCGGCGAGGAAGGTCGCCAACCGGGTCGCCGCACGTTCGGGATCACGTTTGGCGAGATCACAGATGGCCAGGTATCGGCGCGCGAAACGTTCTCTGTGGGCCGTGGGCAGCAGGCGGACGCGGCGGTGCGCCTCGCGCAACCGCCGCGCCAGTTCGTCGTCCTCTAGACGGTCGTCGGCAGCCATGACTGCCGACCATTCTCGTACGTGGTGATGTCGTCGGCGTGACGCAGGGTCAGGCCGATGTCGTCCAGGCCCTCCATCAGGCGCCAGCGGGTGTAGTCGTCGATCTCGAAGGCCACGACCTCGCCGGCCCAGCGGACCTGCCGCTCGGCCAGGTCGACGGTGACGGGCAGGTTCGGGTCGGCCTCGACGGCCGCCTGCAGCGCCTCGACCCTGTCGCCCGGCAGGACGACGGGGAGCAGGCCCATCTTGGTGGAGTTGTTGCGGAAGATGTCGCCGAACCTGGCGGCGATCACGACGCGGAAGCCGTACTGCTGCAGCGCCCAGACGGCGTGCTCGCGCGAGGAGCCGGTGCCGAAGTCGGGGCCGGAGACCAGGATGCTTGCCCCCTGGTAGGCCGGGTCGTTCAGGACGAAGGAGGGGTCCTCGCGCCAGGCGGAGAACAGGCCCTTCTCGAAGCCGGTACGGCTGACCTGCTTGAGCCAGACGGCGGGGATGATCTGGTCGGTGTCGACGTTGCTGCGGCGCAGCGGCACCGCCGTGCCGGTGTGCGTGGTGAAAGCGTCCATCGTGGCTGTCCTTGAAGTCGTGTGGTGAGGCCGGAGAGGGTTACAGGTCCGCCGGAGCCGTCAGCCGGCCCGTCACGGCCGTGGCCGCGGCGACCGCGGGCGAGACCAGGTGGGTGCGGCCTCCCTTGCCCTGCCGGCCCTCGAAGTTGCGGTTGGAGGTCGAGGCGCTGCGCTCGCCCGGGGCGAGCGTGTCGGGGTTCATGCCGAGGCACATTGAGCACCCGGCCTGCCGCCACTCCGCGCCCGCGGCCTCGAACACCTCGTCCAGGCCCTCCTTCTCGGCCTGCAGCTTCACCAGCATCGAGCCGGGCACGATCAGCGTGCGGGTCTTGACCTGCCGGCCGCGCAGGATGTCGGCCGCGGCCCGCAGGTCCTCGATGCGCCCGTTGGTGCACGAGCCGACGAAGACGGTGTCGACCTCGATCTCGCGCAGCGGCGTGCCGGCCGTCAGACCCATGTACTCCAGCGCCCGCTCGGCCGCCGACCGCTCGACGGGGTCGGCGAAGGACTCGGGCGACGGTACGGCCGCGCCCAGCGGCAGCCCCTGTCCCGGGTTGGTCCCCCAGGTGACGAACGGCGTCAGCGTCGTGGCGTCGATCTCCACGACCTTGTCGAAGACGGCGTCGTCGTCGCTCCTGAGCGACTTCCAGTGCTCGACGGCCTGGTCCCACGCCTCGCCCTTCGGGGCGTGGGGGCGGTCTTTCAGGTAGGCGAACGTCGTCTCGTCGGGCGCGATCATGCCGGCGCGGGCACCCGCCTCGATGGACATGTTGCAGATGGTCATCCTGCCCTCCATGGAGAGCTTGCGGATGGCCTCGCCGCGGTACTCGACGATGTAGCCCTGGCCGCCGCCGGTGCCGATCTTCGCGATGATCGCCAGGATCAGGTCCTTCGCCGTGACGCCCACCGGCAGCTCGCCGCCGACCTCGATGGCCATGGTCTTCGGGCGGTAGGCGGGCAGCGTCTGCGTGGCCAGCACGTGCTCCACCTCGGAGGTGCCGATGCCGAACGCGATGCCGCCGAAGGCGCCGTGGGTGGAGGTGTGAGAATCGCCACACACGATCGTCATGCCCGGCTGGGTCAGGCCGAACTGCGGGCCGATGATGTGGACCACGCCCTGGCCGGCGTCGCCCATGGGATGCAGCCTGACGCCGAACTCGGCGGCGTTCTTGCGCAGCGTCTCGACCTGCGTCTTGGAGACGGGGTCGGAGATCGGGCCGAGCACGGTCGGGACGTTGTGGTCCTCGGTGGCGATGGTGAGATCGGGCCTGCGCACCTTGCGTCCCGCCATGCGCAGGCCGTCGAAGGCCTGCGGGCTGGTGACCTCGTGAACGAGGTGCAGGTCGATGTAGAGCAGGTCGGGTTCGCCCTCGGCGCGGCGCACGACGTGCTGCTCCCAGACCTTCTCCGCGAGTGTGCGGCCCATTGATCTCCTCCTTGAGATTGCCCCGACTTGCCTTCTCATATGTCGAGACGGCAGTATCGGTGTATGGACAACTCTAGCGGAGTCGGCGTACTGGACAAGGCCGTTCTCGTGCTCAACGCCCTCGAAGCGGGCCCGGCCTCGCTGGCCCAGCTCGTGCAGGCCACCGGACTGGCCCGTCCCACGGCGCATCGGCTGGCCGTCGCGCTGGAGCATCACCGGATCGTCTCCCGCGACACGCAGGGCCGTTTCGTCCTCGGCCCGCGACTGTCGGAGTTGTCCACCGCGGCCGGCGAGGACCGGCTCCTCGCGGTCGCCTCGCCCGTCCTGACCCAGCTCAGGGACCTGACGGGCGAGAGCGCGCAGCTGTACCGCCGCCAGGGAGACGAGCGTGTCTGCGTCGCGGCGGCCGAGCGCACCAGCGGCCTGCGCGACACCGTCCCCGTGGGCTCGGCGTTGCCGATGACGGCGGGGTCCGCCGCGCAGATCCTGCTGGCCTGGGAGGAGCCCGACCGGCTGCACAGGGGTCTGCGCGGGGCCAAGTTCACCGCCGCGACCCTCGCCTCCGTACGGCGGCGCGGCTGGGCCCACAGCGTCGGCGAGCGCGAGCAGGGCGTCGCCAGCGTCTCGGCGGCCATCAGGGGCACGGGCGGCAAGGTGGTCGCGGCCGTCTCGGTATCCGGACCGATCGAGCGCCTGACCCGCACGCCCGGCAGGCTGCACGCGGTGCCGGTCATGGCCGCCGCCGAACGGATCACCGAGGCGATGCGCCGGGCCAACTGACCGCGCGTGCCGTACGGGATGACCGGTGTGGGAGCGGTTGGACGCGCTCCCACGCGCTCCGTCCCCCCGTTTCGCGACTTTTCGTGATCGGCGCTCCGTCGATTTCGTGGGCCGACCGCGGCCGGAGCGCACTAGCCTGAGTGGGTGACAGATCGCATCGAGCTAGCCGCCGATGAGCTGCGTCCCCTGCTCGAAGAGTTCATCGTGTGGGCACGGGAACACGCCCCGGCCAGCGACCCCGACCTGGTCGGCCCTGCCGCGCTGTGGCACCGGCTGTCCGCTTCCGACGACGTCGCCCGGTGGCGCCGCGCCGACCTCAGGACGGTGTTGCTCGACCGCATGCCCAAGGTCGTCGAGGATCCGGACGAGGCGGCCGACGGGATGATCGGCGCGGTGCGCGCCTATCTGACCTTCCTGTCGGACACCGACAAGCTGGCCAAGGGCTCCGACTCCCTCGATGATCTGCTCGACGAGCTCGACGATCTGGAGGACGACTTCGTCGAGGCCATGGAGGACCTCATCGACGACGACGAGGACGTGCGCGAGGAGACCGGCGACCTCGGCGACTTCGAGCCCTTCGCCGACGAGCTGGCCGACCTGCCCACGATCCGGCTGCGCCCCGACGCCGAGCTCGCCGCCGCGGCGCGGGCCGTCCCGCTCATCGCCAAGGCCCGCGACCTCGCGGTCTGGGTCGGCGACGCGCGCGAGGTGGGCGAGGACAGCCTGCTGTCCGACGCCGAGGTGGAGGAGGCGCTGGCCGTCATCGGCCTGCCCAGGCCGGCGACCGAGGGCTCGCTGTCCAAGGCCGTCCCCCAGCTGTGGAACATCTGGAACCTCGCGGTCGACCTGGAGTTCCTCGAACCCGACGGCGACGACACCGTCAGCGTCGACGACGACACCGCCGAGTGGCCCTTCGACGACGACGAGGACGTGCTCGACGCCTGGATGCTCGGCCTCCACTCCGTCGACTACGGCGACCCCGAGCTGGAGGACGACGACCTCACGATGGCGCTCGGCGGCCTCAGCCGCGGGCTGCTGGTCCGCCTGCTGCTGGGCGGCGGCTCGCGCGGGCTGGCCGCGCTGCGTGAGGAGCTCGCCGAGGCCGCCGCCGACATCGACGAGCTCGGCGCCGACGCCTGGGCCGCCGCCCGCGACCACTACGGCGACCCGCTGGCGCCGGTGCTCGACTGGCTCGTCGGGTACGGCATGCTCACCGTCACCGGCGACGAGGTCACGCTCACTCCCCTCGGCACCGAGGGCGTCGTGCACCTGGTCGACGACGCCGACATCGAGCTCGACGCCCGCCCGGCGATCGACGCGATGACCGCCCTCGAACTGCTGGCCTTCAGCGCCGAGCTGCCCGAGGACGAGGCCGACGCGGAGTTCGCGGCGTGGATGGAGCTGCGCGAGCCGGGCGAGGCCGCCCGCGAGCTGCTGGAGGCGGCCGGCGAGGACGACACCGACGCGCTGATCAGGGTCCAGGCGGCGAGCGTGGTCGGCACGCTCGGCGAGGACGCGATCCCGGCCTGGCAGGCGGCGCTGAAGGAGCCCTCGCTGCGTCCGTACGCGGCCACCCACCTGACGCAGCTGGAGGTGGAGGGCGCTCCCGAGCCCACCCAGGACGACACCCACTGGCTCATCCTGGACATGTGGACGATCTCCGCCGGTCTCGGGCGGGCGGAGTTCGTGAGCAGCCTGCGTGACATCGGGCCCGACCTGCTCAACAACCTGCTCGAGGTGATCTGGAAGATCCCGCACGCGCATGTGGAGGAGCTGCTGGAGCTGATCTCGCAGGTCCACCCGGACAAGCATGTGGCGAAGGCGGCCAAGCGAGCGCTCTTCAAGGCCCGTTCGACCTCCTGACCCTCCGCAGCCCCCCGCCGGTGCCCGGCGGGGGGCTTGCGCGTCTCCGGGCGGAGGATCACCTGCCTGGTCGCGGCGGCGAGGTGGCCGTGGCGACCGGCGGGGTCCGGGTGAGGGCCGGGTGCGGCCGGCGGGCCTTCACCCCTCCTTCAGGCGGGTGTGCGCCTCGGCCCAGTCCGCGGGCCGCTCGGCGGTCCAGAACTTGAACGTGGAGCCCGCCATCCGGTCGCGGTAGGCGCCGATGATGCTCCGGTGCGGCTGGCTGCGGGCGAAGGTGGACAGGGCCTCGTCGGACGTCCAGGCCGACAGGGTCCAGAACGTCCGGCGCAGGGGGGCGGCCTTCAGCGCGGCGCCGACCGCGCCGGGGCTCCGCCGGGCCTGCAGCAGGATGCGCATCGACTGGAACAGGAAGCCGGGCACGTGCCACAGGCTGCGCAGTTCGAAGCGCGACGCCATGACCTGCACGGGCTGGTCATGGGCCGCGGCGGGGCCGGGAATCCACGGGGTGATGATCGCCATTCGGCACCTCCTGATTGGATAGTGACACTCTCCATTATTGGATAGCTTCACTATCCAGTCAACTGGCGGTTTCCCGTAACGAACGCGAAGGATTCTCGCCATGGTCGCGGGCAGGGCGCCGTCACTAGCGTCGGCGCATGCTCACAGCCGTCTTGACCGCGCTCTTCCTCGCCGCCCCGCCACCCGCCGTGGACATCACCCCCGCCCAGGTCGACGCCTACGTCGCCGATTACCGGGAGAGGACGGGCCTGCCGGGGGTGGCGGTCGCGATCACCCGGGGATCCAGGGTCGTCCACGCCACCGGGTACGGCAGGACCGCCTCGGGCGCCCCGTTGACCGCCGACACCCCCATGGCCGTCGCCTCGGTGAGCAAGTCGTTCACCTCGCTCGCCGTCATGCAGCTGGTGGAGAAGGGCACGATCCGGCTCGACCAGCCGGTGCGCGGCTACCTGCCCGAGTTCACGATGGCCGATCCACGAGCCGCGCGGATCACCGTTCGCCAGCTGCTGAACCAGACCTCGGGCATGGCCGACACCACCTTCCGCGAGAAGAGCCTGCCCCAGCCGGACTCCCTCCAGGGCGCCGTGGCGCGACTGAAGGACGCCCGGCTCGCCACCGCGCCCGGCACCGCCTTCAGCTACCACAACACCAACTACCAGGTGGCCGCGCGACTGGTCGAGGTGGTCAGCGGGGAGCCGTTCGCGGCCTACCTCAAGACCCACGTGTTCACCCCCCTCGGCATGAGCCACAGCACCACGATCGACACCGAGCGCGACATGCCGGACAGCGCGCGCGGCCACCTCACCGTCCTCGGACAGGCGGTCGCCGTGCCCGAGCCGCCCGGCTTCGGCAACGGCTCCGGCGGCGTGATCAGCACGGCGAACGACATGGCCAGATGGCTGATCGCGCAACGCTCCGGGATCGTCTCGCCCGCGAGCACGGCGGAGCTGCGCACGCCGTCCCGGCAGAACGACACCTACGCGCTGGGCTGGTCGATCGGTAGGACCCCGCGCGGAAACCTGGCCATCGGGCACAGCGGCGAGCTGTTCACCTCGACCGCCGAGCAACTGCTCATGCCGGAGTCCGGCTACGGCATCGCGGTCATGGCCAACACCGGCATGGCCTTCGGCGACAGCTCCGCCCTCCTCGACGGTCTCGTCGCCATGATCGAGGGCGGCACCCCCGAGCCGCCGTCGGACCCTTACCTGGTCACCGACCTGGTGTTCCTGCTGCTGACGCTGGTGACCGTCGCCCTGGCGGCGCGCGGCCTGGCCCGCTCGCGGCGGTGGGCGGCCCGCCGTACGGGATGGGGACGGTTGTGGGTGCTGCCGCTCCTGGCGCCCCTGGCGCTGTGCGCGGCGGCGGCGCCCGTCTTCAGGTTCCTGGCCCGGGGGCGCGACGCCATGTGGATCCAGGTGTTCTACCTGTACCCCACGTTCATGCTCTGGCTGGTGACGGCCGCCGCCGCGGGCGTGGTGGTGACGGCCGTGCGGCTCAGCCGTTGAGATAGCGGAGGATGGCCAGGACCCTGCGGCTGTAGCCGGGCGTCGGCGCGAGCCCGAGCTTGTCGAAGACGGCGTTGACGTGCTTCTCGACCGTGCTCTGCGACACGTGCAACCGCTCGGCGATCGCGGTGTTCACCATGCCGGTGGCCAGGTGTTCGAGCACGGCCCGCTCGCGGGGGGACAGCGTGCCGAGCGGGGCGGCCGCCAGCAGCCGCCGGACGACGTCGGGGTCGAACACCGTGCCGCCCGATCCGACCCGCTCGACCGAGTCGAGGAACTCGGCCACCTCCGAGACCCTGTCCTTCAGCAGGTAGCCGAGGCCCTCCGAGGGCCCGGCCAGCAGCCGTGCCGCCGAGGCCTGCTCGACGTACTGCGAGAGCACGAGCACGCCCACCTCCGGCCACCCGCCGCGGATCTCCAGCGCCGCCCTCAGCCCCTCGTCGGTGTGGGAGGGCGGCATGCGCACGTCGATCACCGCCACGTCGGGCCGGTGCTCGGCCACGGCGGCCATGAGCGCGTCGGCGTCGCCCACCGCGGCCGTCACCTCGTGTCCGGCGTCCTGCAGGAGCCGGGCCAGCCCTTCCCTGAGCAGCACGGAGTCGTCGGCGAGGATCAGGCGCACGGCAGCCTCGCCGTCACCGTGGTCGGGCCGCCCGGTGGGCTGTCGACCGCGAAGCTGCCGTCCAGCGCGCGCACCCGCCGCTCCAGCCCCGACAGACCACCGCCCGGTACGGCGCCGCCCCTGCCGTCATCGGTGATCGTCACGGCCACCTCCCCCTCCCGCGCACGCACCTCGACCACGATCAGGCCTGCCTCCGCGTGCTTGTTCGCGTTCGTGACGGCCTCCCTGGCCACGAAGTAGACGGCGGTCTCGATCTCCGGCGCCGGCCGCCCGTCGACCGCGTACGCGACGCGCACCGGTACGGCCGAGCGGTCGGCCACCTCGGTCAGCGCCTCCCGCAGCCCCAGCGTGTCGAGCGCGGTGGGATAGACCCGCCAGGCCACGCTCCGCAACTCGTCGAGCAGTCTCCTGGACTCGACGTAGGCCTCGTCGAGCAGGGCGGGGTCGGCGGTGTGGCGGGCGCGGCCGAGCAGCATCGCCAGGGCCACGCCCCGCTGCTGGACCCCGTCGTGCAGGTCGCGCTCGATCCGCCTGCGCTCCTCGTCGACCGCGCGGACGATGCCGGAGCGGGAGACGGTCAGCTCCGCGATCCGGCGGGCCATGGCCTCGTTCGGATCGGGGCCGAGGAAGCGGTCGGCGAGGTGGCGCTCGACACCGATCACCGCGGCGCTCCAGGCACCGGTCAGCGCCAGGACGATCGCGCCGAGGACGAGCCCGTAGGCCCAGCTGCTGCCGATCAGGCGGAGGCCGGGGAACTCCAGCGGCAGCAGGTCCGCCTCCCCTGACGCCAGCTGGGCGGCGCCGCCGTACAGGAGGAGGGCGGCGACGAACGCCCCCATGGCGGCCAGGTAGCCGCCCAGCAGGCCGGTCAGGCCGCGCAGCGCCAGGTAGGCGCGGCCGCCCCGGGCGCCGCCCGCGTGGTGGTCGTACCAGGCGGCCAGGCGGGCCCGCTCCAGACGCACGAGGGTGGCGGTGACCGTGCGGGCGCGGCGCTCCCCCGCCACCCAGGCGAGGCCGCACCAGCCGAGCCCGGCCAGCCCGGTGGGAACGCCTGCGATCAGGCCGATCGCGCGCCGGGGAAGCGTCGTGGCCGATCGTCGCATGAGGCGGAGTCTAGCCAGGGCCGGTGATCCACCCGAAAACGCAGAAACCCGGATGCCGACGGGCATCCGGGTTTCTGCCGATGTAGTCCCGACCGGATTCGAACCGGCGCTACCGCCTTGAGAGGGCGGCGTCCTGGGCCACTAGACGACGGGACCGAAGCACAGGGCGACGGCGCCGACGGGCAGGTTGACGTAGAAGGCCCAGCGCCAGTCGAGGTGGTCGGTGATGAAGCCGCCGACGAGCGGGCCCGCGATCA
>NZ_JBSFNE010000021.1:74169-116382 GCF_053586935.1 Nonomuraea sp. NPDC003727 | reverse complement strand
CCGGACAGGAGAAGGTGAATGCCGAAGGCGCGGCCCGGGCCCCGCCCCGGCACGCCGCCTCAGAACATCTCGTCCAGCAACCGGTAGTAGTCGAGGCGCCACCGGTCGACCTCCGCCAGGCCGTAGGCGGCCAGGAAGTCGGCGACGGCCGACTCGCCGTAGTCTTCGCCGAGGTCGCGCAGCGCGATGGCGAGGTCCAGGTAGCGGTCGGCCACACCGAGACCGCCCACGTCGATCAGCACCGGCCCTCCCGTGGCCGAGACCAGCACGTTGCCGGGGGTGTAGTCGCCGTGGGCGACGACCAGGTCCTCGCGCGCGGGCCGTTCGGCCAGCAGCCGGTCGTAGACCTGCGCCGCCGTCAGGCCGGCGTGGTCGTCGTCGAAGTCGTCCGGGTCGACCAGCCCGGCCCGCAGCCGCTCGCCCGCGCGGGCGAGCCTGACCTCCAGCCCCTCGTCGAAGGGGCACTCCCCGACCGGTACGGCATGCAGCTCGCGGAGCACGCCTCCCATGATCGTGCCGATGTCCGCCGGCGCGCCGCGCTCCAGGCTGGGCCACCCCACGTCGGCCAGCACGAGCGCGTCCTCGTCGAAGGCCACGACATCGGGGACCGGCATCCAGTGCTTCAACCAGCGCAGCCGTTCGTACTCCTCGCGGGCCACGGGACCGTGCTTGACGTAGAAGACCCCCGCCGCGCTGGTCACCCGCGACAGGTGACCGCTCATGCCCTCGTGGTCGTCCGACCAGACGGCATCCTCGCCGAACAGATCCAGAACTCGTTCAGAAAACCGCACGATGCCCGAGCATAGGCGGGCATCGTGATCTTCGGCTGCTGGTTTTCGGCGCCTTCCCGCCGGTCGTCCGCCGCCATGGGAACGCCCGCGGCCGTCCCGTCAGGCCAGCGCCCGCACCACGGCCGTGAACAGGGCGGGAAGCCGGGCGGCCGCGGGCACGACCAGGCGGGCCGTACCCGGCCTGCGGGCGACGCCCAGCAACGCCTCGGTGAGCAGCCGGTGCCGCCGGGACAGCCGCCGCCACTCCCGCTCGTAGTCGTGGGGGCGGCCGGCCACGAGACAGTCCACGAGCGCCCCCGCGGACAGGACGGCCAGGCTGACCCCCTCACCGGTGATCGCGTCGGTGTATCCGGCGGCGTCACCGACGAGCAGGACCCGCCCGGCCACCCTGCTCCTGACCCGCTGGCGCAGCGGGCCCGCCCCGCGTACCGGCGTCACGGCGGGACCGGTGAGCCTGCGCGTCAGGCCGGAAAAGGCGGCCAGGTGCTCGTCGTAGCCGCCGCGCCGCGCGCTCAGGATCGCCACCCCGACGAGGTCGTCACCCACCGGGGTCACGTACGCCTCCCCCACCTCCGACCAGTGCACCTCGACGAAGTCGGACCACGGCGCCATGCGGTAGTGCCTGCGCAGGCCGTACCTGTGGGGGCGCGGGTCGCGCACGCCCAGGCGCAGCGACGTGCGCAGCGGGGAGTGCAGCCCGTCGGCGGCCACCAGCCAGCGGGCGCTCAGGCCGCCCGCCACCACCCCTCGCGCGTCCTGGCGGACGCGCGTGATCCTGCCGGTGACGACGGGGACGCCCAGCTCCGCGGCCCGCGCCGACATGGCCGCGTGCAACGAGGTACGGCGCACGCCGCGGCCCGGCTCGGCGGCGAAACCGGCCCGCGCGCGGGTCTCCCCCCACACGTAGTCGATGCCCAGCAGCGGGTGCCCGCCGGCCGCCACCCCCATCGCCCGCAGCGCGGCGACGCCGCCGGGCATCAGCCCCTCGCCGCACGCCTTGTCGACGGGCGCGCGCCGCGGCTCGACGACCACGACGCTCATCCCGGCGAGGGCGGCGTGGATCGCGGTGGCCAGCCCGGCCGGCCCGCCCCCCGCCACCAGCACGTCGATCATGCCGGGAGGGCGGCCAGCGCCGTGTTCTCGCAGCGGATCCGCACCGCCATCAGGACGGCGTTGGCCACGGTGAAGACCAGCGCGGTGATCCAGGCCGAGTGGACGAGCGGGAGCGCGGCGCCCTCGACGGCCACCGCCACGTAGTTCGGGTGGCGCAGCCAGGCCAGCCGGTACGGCCCACGGCGCACCAGCGGCAGCCCCGGCACCACGATGACCCGCGTGTTCCAGCGCGGCCCCAGCGCGGCGACGCACCACCACCGCAGCGCCTGCGCGGCCAGCACGAGGGCCAGCATCGGCCAGCCGAGCGCGGGAACGAACGGCCTGCCGGCCAGATACACCTCCAGCAGGCAACCGGCGAGCAGCCCGGTGTGCAGGGCCACCATCCACGGGTAGTGGCCCTGGCCGTACTCCCGCCCGCCGCGCGCCATGCTCCAGCGGGCGTTGCGGCGGGCGACGACCAGCTCGGCCAGGCGTTCCACGCCCACGAGCAGCACGAGCAGCGAATACCACGGCATCAGCGGCTACCAGCGCAGCAGGACGAGCTCGGAGCAGAACCCCGGGCCCATCGCGATGAGCAGCCCGGCGGTACCGGGCCGCGGTGGACGCAGGCGCAGCGTGTCACGCAGCACGTGCAGGACGGAGGCCGACGACAGGTTGCCGTTGGCGGCCAGCGAGCGCCAGGTCAGGTCGAGCGCGCCCGGCGGCAGGTCGAGGGCCTCGGCCACCGCTTCCAGCACCTTCGGCCCGCCCGGGTGGCACACCCACGCCGCCACCTCGCCGATGTTCAGGCCGTGGTCGGCCAGGAAACCGCGCACGTCGCCGGCGAGGTGGGCGCGCACGACCTCGGGGACGCCCGCGTCGAGCACCACGCCGAAGCCGCCGTCCCTGACCTCCCACCCCATGACCTGCTCGGTGCCGGGATACAGGTGGCTGCGCGTGGCCAGCACGCAGGGACCGTTCCCCTCTCGCGCCGACCCGCACGCCACCACCGCGGCGGCGCCGTCGCCGAACAGCGAGCTGGCCACCAGGCTGGCCGTGGAGGCGTCGCCACGCTGCAAGGTGAGCGAGCACAACTCCACCGACAGCAGCACGGCGACGTCGCCTGGCCGGCCCAGCAGGTAGTCGTGCAGCCTGGCGATCCCCGCCGCGCCCGCCACGCAGCCCAGGCCGAAGACCGGGATGCGCTTGACGTCCGGCCGCATCCCGAGGCGGACCGCCACCCTGGCCTCCACCGAGGGCGCGGCGACACCGGTGACGGAGGTGAACATGATGAGGTCCACGTCGCCGGGCGCCAGACCCGCCTCGTCCAACGCCGCGCCGACCGCCTCGGCGCCGAGCTCGACGGCCGCCGAGACGAACGCCTCGTTGGCGGCGCCGAAGCCGTCGAGCTTGCCGTACTGGTCCAGCGGGAGGGCGAGATGCCGGTACTCGACCCTGGCGCTCGTGTGCAGCCGGTCGAGCAGCCGGCGGTCGGCGCCTGCCGGCAGGAAGGTGCGGGCGGCCAGATCGGTGAGCTCGCCCTGCGGGTAGCGGTTGGGGGGCAGCACGCCGTGGACGGCTGCGATCCAGGTCATCGGCACCCCTCCGGTAGACACTTGTCCGGGAGGCTGCCCTGCCCGCTGGCTACTATGCCCATGAGACGGCATGGATTCGGCTGCCAATGATCGGCTGGTGTGACGGGCGGTGAGGTCGGCGCGGGTGCTCAGAGGGCTGGCCGGCAGCTGCCATCCCGGCCCGACCGTCGCGGTCACGTTCCTGGTCACCGTGCTGGCCGTGGCCAGCGGGCGGGACGCCGCGGGGTGCGCGCTGGTCGGCGCCGCCGTCCTGACCGGGCAGCTGTCGATCGGATGGTGCAACGACGCCGTCGACGCCCGCCGCGACACGGCCGCCGGACGCGCCGGCAAGCCGATCGTGGCCGGAACGGTGCGCGCCCGCACCGTGCGCGCCGCCGCGCTCGTCGCGCTGGGGCTGTGCGTCCCGCTGTCGCTGGCCTCGGGCTGGCTGGCAGGCACCGTGCACCTGGCGGGCGTCGGGGCCGCGTGGGCCTACGACCTCGGCGTCAAGGCGACAGTGTGGTCCTGGCTGCCCTACGCGGTGGGGTTCGGCGCGCTGCCGGCCTTCGTGACGCTGGGCCTGCCCGGACGGCCGTGGCCCGCCTGGTGGGCGGTCCTGGCCGCCGCGCTGCTGGGGGTCGGCGCGCACCTGGCCAACGTGCTGCCCGACATCCGGGCCGACCTGGCGGCGGGCGTGCGCGGCCTGCCGCAGCGACTGGGCCGCCCCACCGTCTCCCTGCTGGTCCCGCTGCCGCTGCTGGCGGCCACCGCGCTGCTGGCCTTCGGCCCGTACGGCGCGGCGGGCCCGGCCGCCTGGATCGCGCTCGTCGTGGCCACCGGCGTCGCCGCCGCGGGCGTGGCGCTGGGACGTCGTCTGCCGAAGGCGCCCTTCACCGCGTCGATCCTGGTGGCCGCGATCGACGTCGCCCTCCTGGTCGCCAACGGCGCCCACCTCACCGCCTGACGGACGGCCCGGCTCTCCCCCGGTCGTCCGCCTCACCGCCCATCTGACGGCCACCGACTCTCCCCGGCCGTCCCACCCCACCGCAGTGCCGGCAGCCACCGGCTCTCCCCGGCCGTCCCGCCTCAGTGCCGGCGGCCGCCGGTGTCGCCGGCCGTCCGGCGCGCCTCAGCCCTCTCGGCGCAGGCTGCGTGCCAGCCAGCGGCGTACCACCGCCCACATCAGCGGGACGGGCACCGTACCCGCGCCCAGACCCACCTCCACCAGCAGGTCGAACACCTCGGTCCGGCGCGCGGCCGTCTCGATCGCCGCGTCGATGAACCCCGGCGACTGCGCCACGCGGGCCAGCACGTCGGTCGTCAGCAGGTGCCGTCCGAGCGCGCCGCGCAGGGCGCGCCGGTAGGCGGCCAGCGGGTCGCCGGTCGAGGTGACGGCCGCCTCGCCGGCGAGCCTGCCCGACAGCAGGGCGTAGTAGATGCCCTCGCCGGTGAGCGGGTTGACGAGACCGGCGGCGTCGCCGGCGAGCAGCACCCTTCCCGCGCCAGGCCGCGGGCGGCCCGGCGACAGCGGCAGGTGGTGGGCGCGCAGGTCGCGGGCGGGCAGGTCGGGCAGCAGCTCGGCGAGCCTGCCGTGCAGCACCTGCCGGCCGGGCAGGCCGGTCGCCCGCAGCCGGGGCAGCAGCATGCCGAACCCCACGTTCGCGGTGCCGTCGCCGATGGGGAACGACCACGCGTACGCCGGCCACCCGGCCCGCTGCATGGCGATGAGCTGGGCGTCGTCGGCGCCGGGCAGGTCCGCGTAGCCGCGCACCGCGATCGCGGTGTGCCTGTCGGGCGCCGGCCGCACGCCGAGCACGCGGCGCACGGTGGAGTGCGCGCCGTCCGCCGCGACGACCGTGCGGGTGCGCACCTCGCCGTCGATGACCACGTGGCCGTCGGCGGCGTCCAGCGAGCGGACGCGGTGGCGGCGCACCTCGACGCCCCGCGCGCGGGCCGCCGCGACGAGGCGGGCGTCGAACACCATGCGCGGCACGACATGGTTGGGCCTGGCCACCGTGGCCGAGACGCGCACGCCGCCGGGCGAGACCACCGACAGGCGCCGCGTCGGCCGGTAGTCGGCGATGAGGTCGGGCAGGCCGAGCAGGGCCAGCTCGTCGCCGCCGTGCGCGGCGATGCCGTCGCCGCACGCCTTGTCGCGGGGGAAGTCGTCCCTGTCGAGCAGCAGGACGCGCGCGGCGGGGTCGAGCTGCTTGGCGCGCAGGGCCGCCGCCGACCCCGCGGGCCCGCCGCCGACCACCACCAGGTCCCACACGGTTGCCATTCAGGACACCTGCCACGCCACCCTCCCGGCGAAACGTCCCCGGGACCCCGTGCCCGGTTCGAGGACCGGCCACGGAGGTCGGGAGATCGCGCGTCAGGGGTGCGCGTCAGGGCGCGGTGAGCGCGCGTCAGGGCGCGGTGAGCGCGCGTCAGGGCGCGGTGAGCGCCACCATGACCGCCCAGCCGATGTAGGCGGCGTTGACCACCAGCCGGGCCACCGCGCCCGCCGGACGGTCCAGCAGCCGCGGCCGGTCGCGGTGCGCGTGCCGGAGCGCGTCGACGTGCGAGGCGAGGTAGGCGGTGATGAGCGCGGCGGCGGCCCACCCTCCCGCCGCCCTGCCGCCGGGGACGGCGAGCAGCACGCCCAGGAGGATCTCCGCCACCCCGCCGGCCACGACGGCAGGCCCCGGCCAGGGGAACCAGCCGGGCACGAGTGTGCGGAAATAACCGGGGAAGACGAAGTGGGAGATCCCCACGGCGACCAGGAAGAGGGCCAGGGCGATGGCGGCGGTATCGTGCATGACGCCATGCTGACCCCCGCGCCCGCGCGAGCGCTTGAACGAAACGATCGCCGGTTGGCGTTCGCCCCCGGCGGCGGGCTGACCGTGTTCGAGGAGAACGGCCCGGCGGCCGTCGCCCGCCACCTGCACCCGGTGTGGAAGGTCGTCCTTCCCGAGCGGGGGACCGCCGTGGCGGGGCGCGTCCGGGGGGCGGGGCTGCTCGTGCCGCCCCAGCTGGCCCACACCGCCGCGGTGACCTCGGCCTACACGGCGCTGTTCGTCGATCCGTGGCTGCTGGGCGCGCCACGGGAGGTGACGGCGCTCGACGGGCATGCCGTACGGCGGCTGCGGGACGCTCTGGCCCGCGGCGCCGCCCTGCCCGAGCTCGTGGCGCTGGCCGGGCCCGGCCCGGCGCTCGACCCCCGCGTGGCCCACGCGCTGGCCCTGGCCACCGCCACCCCGCCCGCCGCCGCCCCCGGCCCGCGCGTCCACACCACCACCATCGCCCCCGGGCTGCCCGTCCATGCGATGGCCGCCATTCCCCCCGGACTGCCCGTGCATGCCATCGCCGCCGATCTCGGGCTGCCCGTCCATGCGATGGCCGCCGATTCCCCCGAACTGCCCATCCATGCCATCGCCGCCGATCTCGGGCTGCCCGTCCATGCGATGGCCGTCGATTCCCCCGAACTGCCCGTCCATGCCATCGCCGCCGAGGTCGGGCTGTCCGTGCCGCGGCTGCGCGCCCTGGTCCGCGCGTCCGTCGGGATCCCGCTGGTACGGCTGCGCCAGTGGGCACGCCTGCGCGCGGCCGTCGCCCAGCTCGCCTGCTCCTCGGTGGCGTCGGCCGCGGCGACGGCCGGGTTCGCCGACCAGGCCCATCTGGCCCGCACCGCCCGCGCCATGCTCGGCCGCACCCCCGTCTCCCTCTCGACCCACCCCGTGCCGGGCCGCCCCGCGTCCCCGTCCCCCGGCCTACCGGACCCCACCCCGTCCTCATCCCCTGCCGTATCGGACCTCGCCCCGTCCCCGTCCCCCCGCGAAGCGCCGGGGGGCGGCTGCCCGCTCGCGCTGAGGACACCACGCGGCGCCGGGTGACGATCCCGGAAGGCCCTCGGGGGGTCCCGCACGCCGGGTTGCGTTCGAGGGCGCGCCGGCTCCAACCCTTCTGCCGCGGAAACGCCCCCGCGATCCCGGCACCCGGCCGCGGGCCGCTGGGGCACCCGCCGGGGCGGCGGGCCCGGCTCTCGCGGGAGGCCGGCACTCGGCCAGGTGGTCAGCGGGAGCGGAGGAAGGTGAGGGCGGCGAGCACCCTGCGGTGGTCGTCTCCGTCGAGCCCGAGGCCGAGCTTGGTGTAGACGCCGGTGACGTGCTTGGCCACGGCCGCCTCCGACACGTGGAGCCGCTGGGCGATCGCGCTGTTGGAGCGGCCCTCGGCGACCAGCGCGAGCACCTCGCGTTCGCGCGGGGACAGCGTGTCGAGCGGGTCGTGGGCCCGGCGGTGGGCGAACAGCTGGTGGATCACGTCCGGGTCGAGGACCGTGCCGCCGGAGGCGACCGCCTCGGCGTCCGCCACGAACTGGGTGATCGCCCCGATCCTGTCCTTGAGCAGGTAGCCGATGCCGCGCGTGCCCGCCGCCATGAGCTCGCCCGCCGCCGCCTCCTCGACGATCTGCGACAGCACCAGGACGCCGAGCCCCGGATGGTCGCCGCGCAGCGCGATGGCCGCCCTCAGCCCCTCGTCGCGGAAGGTCGGCGGCATGCGGACGTCCACCACGACGAGGTCGGGCACCTCGCGGGCGACGGCGTGCAGCAGCTCGCCCGCGCTGCCGACGGCGGCGACGACCTCGTGCCCGAACCTGGCGAAGATGCCGGTCAGTCCCTCCCTGAGCAGCACCGAGTCTTCGGCGATCATCAATCGCATGGGATGCACACCCTGAGCGTCGTCGGCCCTCCAGGGGGGCTGCTGAGCGAGAGGATCCCGTCGAGCACGCCGACCCGGTCGGCCAGCCCGCTGATCCCACTGCCGGCCGCGGGATCGGCCGAGCCGGCGCCGTCGTCGCTCACCTCGACGACGAGCCGGCCGTCCGACAGCGTGGCGCTGACGGCGGCCTGGCGGGCCCCGCTGTGTTTGATCACGTTGGTGAGGGCCTCGGAGACGCAGAAGTAGGCCGCCGCCTCCACCCCGGGCGGCGGGCGCACGGGCAGGTCCAGGTCGAGCGTCACGGGCACCGGGCAGTGGCGGGCCAGTTCGGTGACGGCCACCGCGAGTCCCCGGTCGGCGAGCGCCGACGGATGCATGCCCCGCACGACGCGGCGCAGCTCGTCCAGCGCGGCCTGCGCGTGGCCGTAGGCCAGGTCGATGGCCTGCGCCGCACGGTCGGCGTCGGTTCCGACGTCGAGCCTGGCGAGGCCGAGCTGCATGAGCACGGCGGTCAGCTGGTGCTGGGTGCCGTCGTGCAGGTCCCGCTCGATACGCCGCCGCTCGGCCTCGAACGCGTCGACCAGCCTGGCCCTCGACCTGGTCAGCTCGATCATCCTGGCTTCGGCAGGCGCGGTGAGCATGCTGCGCGCCAGCGCCCCCTGCGCCACGGCCATCAGCGTGACCAGGTAGGCGCAGGCCGCCAGCCAGACCAGCGTGGCGAGCGTGCTGAGCGCGTCGGCCACGGGCCCGGCGTCCAGCCGGCCGGCCAGCCAGGAATGGAACGAGCCGACCAGCGAGGTCACGGTCAGCCCGGCGAGGATCAGGACGACCAGGTTGACCGTGGGCAGGACCGTCGCCATCAGGAGCGCGTACCCGATCTGCCGCCAGAGGACGCTCGCGGTCGCCGGCCGCGGCGCGCGCGCCTCGACCGGGTCGATCAGCCGTAGCCGTCTGCGTTCCAGATCCGCGATCAGGCCGCTGAGCGCCCCCACGGCGACAATCAGGATGATCGCGCCGACCACCAGTGCGGCCTGCTCGCCCAGGAACCACAGGAAGGCCACACCGGCGATGCCCGGCAGGCCGGTCACCAGGTAGGCGAGCGCCCGCCAGGGCCACGCCGACGCGAGGAAGCGCAGCGGGTTGCCCGGTATCGCCGGCCATGGCATCACGACTGTGGTCATCAGCCCTTGATCGTCCTGGTGATCTCGCCCCTGGCGTTCAGGAACTGGATCCGCGGGCTGCCGTCCTCGCCGACCCGGAGCACGATACGCGGCTTCCCCTTCCCGTCGGCGAGCGTCAGCCCCACCGACCTGTCGCGGTTCTTGCCGAAGAAGGCCCGCTGCGGAGCAGGATACTTCTCCTTGAACTCCGCCATCGCCTTGTCGCGCTCGGGGCCCGGCGGCATCTCCTGGATCTTCTTGTACTCCTCGTACATGGCCGACAGCGGGGTGTCGGGCCGGTCCTTGACCTCCAGGCCGACGCTCCGCTCGCCCTGGCCCTCCGCGTACCGCAGGACCAGCGTCTGGTCCTGCTTGTACTGGTCGAAGGCCAGCTGCCCGAACGCCTCCGGCTTGCCCTCGACCAGGCCGCTGTGCAGCCCGAGGCCGCCGCTCTCGTCGCCTGCGGAGTTGTAGAACATCATGCCCGGCCGCAGCCCCCCGTTGCCCAGGTCGACGCCGTCGACGACGGCGCCCGGCGACTTCACCCTGTTGGTCAGGACCAGGCGGGGCTTGCCGTCCGGCTCGACGATGTTGATCCGCTGGACGTCGATCTCCTCGAACCTGGCCCTGCCGCCCGCGTCGTCGGCGGTGGCGGCCTGCCCGCCGCCGCCGACGACCACGCCGAGCGCCATCGCCGCCACCACTGCTCCCACCGCGTGGACCCGCGGCCTGATCGTCACTGTTCTCATGCCTTCGATGATCGTCATCGCTCGCGTGAAGGGCAGTAAGGTTGGCGCCCGATCGCGGGTAGAGGTTTCTCTACCTTGATCGGCGGTTCAGGCCGGCTTGCGGGCCTCGATGAGCACCCGTGACGCGTGGGCGACGAACGAGCCGTCCTTGGCGATCCGCTCGTGCAGGTCGCGCAGCCGGTCGCGGTGGGCCTCGACGGTGAAACCGGGGACGATCCAGATCACCTTGCGCAGGAAGTAGACGACGGCGCCGATGTCGAAGAACTCCATCCGCAGCCGTTCCATGCGCACGTCGAGGATCCGCAGGCCGGCCGCCACGGCGTCGGCGGTCTCGACGGCGGGATGGCGCTTGCTGCGCGCCTCGAACTGCGGGCCGAGGAAGTACTCGGTCACCTCGAACACGCTGCCGGGTCCGACGTGCTGGGCGAAGTAGGTGCCGCCCGGCCGGAGCACCCTGGCGATCTCGCTCCACCACACGGTCACCGGATGCCGGCTGGTCACCAGGTCGAAGGCCTCGTCGGCGAACGGAAACGGCGGTTCGCCGGAGGTGGCGACGACGACCGCGCCCAGGGGATGCAGCAGCCTGGTCGCTCTGACGATGTTCGGCGGCCACGACTCGGTGGCCACCATGGTGCGCGGCAGCCTCCGCGCTCCCGCCAGCACCTCGCCCCCGCCGGTCTCGACGTCAAGCGCGGCCCCGGCCGTGGCGAGCCTGTCGCTCATCATGCGCTGGTAACCCCAGGACGGGCGCTCCTCGGTCGCCCGCCCTTCGAGCCAGGAGAAGTCCCAGCCGGCGACCGGTACGGCGGCTGCCTCGGCCACCAGGTCGTCGAACGATCGTGTCATGCCTCGATCGTCACACGCTCCCGCAGGTCGCGACGACACTGGCCCATGACTGACCTCCGGTGCCGGCGCGAGCGCCTTGACAAGATCTGCGGGATGCGCCTGTAATGACCTTCGCGTCGCGTGCCGCCGCCCGGGAGGACGGCGGAGGCATGGAGGCGCCGTATCAGGGGGATGATGTCGTGACTTCTCACACTGTCGAGCGCGGTTAACCGCCACGACCCTCCCGCGCGCCTCCCCACGCCCGGCGCCGCGTACTCCCGGTACTCCTGTACTCCTGGGATTCCTTTCACGCCGTCCGTCGGCGTCTTCTGCCCTGTGCGGGCCGTTCCCCGACTTTCCAACGATCTTCATCCACGCCTGGAGCGAACACACGCATGACCAACGACTTCAACCAGCAGATCATCGACGAGTTCCGCGCCAACGCCGGCCAGGTCGGCGCCTTCGAGGGAGCGCGGCTGCTCCTGCTCACGACCACGGGGGCCAGGACGGGCGCCCGCCGTACGACGCCGCTCGGTTACCTGCCCGACGGTGACCGGATGCTCGTCATCGCCTCGGCCATGGGCGCGCCCACCCATCCCGCCTGGTACCACAACCTCCTCGCCCACCCGCGCGTCACCGTCGAGGACGGCGTCTTCACCTACGAGGCCGACGCCGTGGTGCTGGAGGGCGAGGAGCGGGACCGGCTGTTCGACCGCGCGGTGGAAGCCGACCCCGGCTGGGGCGAGTACCAGGCCAGGACGAGCAGGGTCATTCCCGTCGTCGCGCTCCACCCCGTCCACGACGGCCCGCCGGCGGGGCCGATGGGCGAGGTGCTCAGGAAGATCCACGGCTCCTTCCGCAGGGAGCTGGCCCTGATCCGCAAGGAGGTCGCCGCGTCGGGTCCCGGCATCGGGGCGCAGCTGCGCGTCAACTGCCTGTCGCTGTGCCAGGGGCTGCACCACCACCACATGGGCGAGGACACGATGATGTTCCCCTCCCTGGAGGCGAGGCATCCGGAGCTCGCCCCCGCCATGAAGCGCCTGCGTGAGGAGCACGAGGTGGTCGCGCGGCTGCTGGCCCGGCTGCAGGAGCTGCTCGCGGACGACGGGCTCGACCGGGACACCCTCGTGGCCGGGGTCGACGAGCTGACCAAGGAGGTCGAGGCGCACCTCGACTACGAGGAGGAGCAGCTGATCCCGATCCTGAACGGCGGGGTCCGCTGAACGGCCCGTCCCGCTGAACGGCAGGGCCGCTCCCCGATCGCCGGGAAGCGGCCCTTTCCCACGGATCAGCGGGTCAGCCGCGGCCAGCGGAAGACCCGCGGATCAGCCGGTGCACCGCGGACCAGCCGGTGCACCGCAGCTCAACCGGTGCACCGCGGATCAGCCGGTGGACCGTAGGGGGCGGAAGAAGTCCTGCAGCTCCCTGGCCACCTGCTCGGGCTCCTCGTGCGCCATGAAGTGCCCTCCGCGGTCGGGGGTGCTCCAGTGGCGCAGGTCGGCGTAGAGGCGTTCGGCCATGCTCCTGGGAAAGCCCGCGAAGGCGGGCTCGTTGCTCAGCGTGACGGCGGCCGGCACGCCGATCGTGGGGACCGGCTCGTTGAGCCCGTAGTCGTAGTACTGCCGGAAGGACGAGCCGATGGTGCCGGTCGCCCAGTAGAGGGTGGCCACCGTCAGGAGCGTGTCCTTGTCCCAGCGCTTCTCCAGGTCGCCGCCGCAGTCGCTCCAGTCGCGGTACTTGTCGGCGATCCAGGCCAGCAGTCCCGCGGGAGAGTCCATGAGGGCGGCGGCGATCGTGTCGGGCCTGCTCCACATGATCTCGCTGTAGCCCTGGTCGGTGACGTCGTAGGCGGCGAGGGCGTCGAGGAAGGCCTGTTCCTGGGGAGTCGGCGGGACGTCGGTGAAGTCGGAGGTCACGACCGCCGAGGTGATGTGGACGCCGGCGACCTCGTCCGGGTAGAGCGCGCCGAGCCACTGGGTGACCCCGCCGCCGATGTCGCCGCCGAAGGCGCCGAAGCGGCGGTAGCCGAGGGTCCGCGTCATGAGCGCGTGCCAGGTCCGCGCGACGCCCTTGCGGGTGAACCGCTCGCGCGGCAGCTCGGAGAACAGGAAGCCGGGCAGCGAGGGGACGACCACGTCGAAGGCGTCCGCGGGATCGCCGCCGTGGGAGGCGGGGTCGGCCAGCAGGGGCGCGACGCGCAGCATCTCCACGAAGCTGCTCGGCCAGCCGTGCGTCAGGACCAGCGGCAGCGGCTCCGGCGCCCCCTCCACCCGCGTGCCGCGCATGAGCACGAAGTGGACCCGCCGGCCGTCGACCTCGGCCACGTGGTGGGGGAAGGCGTTGAGCGCCGACTCGACCGCGCTCCAGTCGAACCCGTCGGCCCAGTAGGAGACGAGCTCGCGCAGGTAGTCGGGGTCGACCCCGGCCGCCCAGAAGGCGGGGTCGGACGCGGTCGTGAACCGGGTGCGGGTCAGGCGCTCGCGCAGGTCGGTCAGGACGTCATCGGAAACGGTGATGCGAAAAGACTCGAGTGTCATGGTTCCTTCGTTCAGGAGTGACGCGGACGGGCGCGCTCCTGGACGCGGATCAGGCGAACGCGGCGACCAGGAGGGCCCGGGCAGGACGGAAGAACGTCGTCATCAGGCTCACCTCCTCGTATCGTGCGACGCGCGCGACTATACAGGGATATGACCAGTCTGTGCGTGATCGCCAGGCCGGAGGCGGAGTTCGCGCCGGGACCGGCTCGCCTACGGCATGGAGGGGCTCAGCCCTCGCTGATCACGTATCCGCGCGCCTCCAGCGCCTTCCACGCCCGCCGCAGGTCGGCCGTCCGCACCAGAAGGTAGTCGGTGTCGTACGTCGACAGCGCGAACACCGACACGCCCGCCTCGGCCAGCGGCGCGGTGAGCGACGACAGGACGCCGATGAGCGAGAAGTCCAGCTCGCCCGCCACCCGCAGCGCGCTCCAGCCGCTCTCCACCTGGGCGCCCGGCGGCTCCTCGCCCGTGGCGCAGACGACGGAGACCTCGTCGGCCGTCACCGTCAGGCCGTACAGCTCGGCCGACGGCGGCGGGGCCGGTACGGCGGTGCCCGCCGGCAGCCGGCAGACGGAGTACGCGCGGGAAAGGAGGCGGAGCTCCACGTCCATCACCTCTGAACAGCGTCGGGTAGTTCGGCCACGACGGGCGACAGGGCTTCGAGCGCCTGGGACAGGTGGCCGGTGTCCATTCCGATGGTGATCCTGAACCGCCCTTCGCGTCCGAAGAACACGCCGGGGGCGACGAGAACGCTCGCCTTCCGCCGGAAAAGGTCGCCCGCCTCGACGGAGAACCGGCCGCCCGTACGGCGGGCGGGCCGCCTGCCGTACGGACGGCGTTTCGGGCCTGACGCTCCGCAGCGGCACCGCTACGGGCGCACCGGCGCCTGCGCGCCGGCCGGGCGGGCGAGTGCCGCGCTGCGGTGCGCGGGAAGCCTCGGGAGCGCGTCGCGGAGCCGCACCCGGCCCGGGATTTGCGGACGATCCCCACCGAGGGGAGATCTGACACAATCCACTGAGGATCTTGAGCGAGATTTGTCCGATCGCTAGGGTGTGCCGAGTGCCACATTCCCCTGGTGTGCGACAAACGCGGTCATCTCGCGGCCTTGACAAGGCCTCGGAGGCCCGCAGCAAACACCGGCGATGGCGGGCAACCCGGGTCCGTAGCAAGATCGTCGCGATGCTGGTCTCCCTGGTGGCCCTGTGGGCGTTCAGCGCGTGGGTCACCGTCTCCGACAGCATCAACCTGCTGTGGGTCACCACGGTCGACGGCAACCTCGTCCAGCCGAGCGAACCCCTGTTATGGGGCCTGCAACGCGAACGGCGCCTGACCATCGGCTCGCTCGGCTCGGGATCGGTGGCCGGCCAGCAGCTGCGCGCGCAGCGCGCGGACAACGACCGGCTGCGGGTGGCGTTCGACGAGTCCGCACGTGCCACCCTCACGCGGTGGGCCGCCTCCGACTCGCTCAACGTCCGCGCCCAGGAGGTGGTCCGGCAGCTGGCCACCCTGCCCGAGCTGCGCTCGGGCGTCGACGCGGGACAGCAGGACCGCCGGCAGGCGCAGGCGGCCTACGACGCGCTGATCGACAGCTTCTACGACATGTACGACGCGGCGGCGGCCGTCGACGACGACGAGATCGCCAAGCACGCCAGGTCGCTCAGCGCGATGAGCGTCTCCCGCGAGCTGCTGTCCCGCGAGGACGCGCTGGTCAGCGGCGTCCTGGCCGGCGGCAGCCTCACCCGCGACGACCAGTCCGAGATCGTCAGGGCGAGCACCATCGCCACCTACACCCTGGAGCAGGCCGCCTCCGCGCTGCCCGCCGAGGACCAGCGGGCCTTCCGCGAGTGGCGAGCGAGCGCGCCGGTGACCCGGCTGCGCGCGCTGGAGCACGCCTTGGCCGAGGCCGATCCCACCGGGAGCGCGGCGCCGGTCACCGCCCAGCAGTGGCGCAGCGCCGCCGACGGCGCGCTGTCCGGCCTCAACGCGGTGATCCAGGACGGCGGCGACCGCGTGGTCCAGCAGGCGGTCCCGGTCGCCGTCGGCGTGCTGGTCCGCCTCCTGATCGCCGGTGGGCTCGGCCTGGTGGCGGTCGTCGCCTCGATCGTGCTCGCGGTCACCACCACCAGGGCCCTGCTGGCGCAGCTGAACCGGCTGCGGGCGGCCGCCCTGGACCTGGCCGAGCACCGGCTGCCCGGCGTGGTCGAACGCGTCAGCCACGGCCAGGACGTCGACCTGACCGAGGAGGCGCCGCCGCTGGCGTTCGGGCCCGACGAGATCGGCGAGGTGGCGCGCGCCTTCAACACCGTGCAGGAGACCGCGATCAGGGTCTCGGTCGAGCAGGCGGAACTGCGGCTGAGCACCCGCAACACGCTGACCAGCCTGGCCCGCCGGACCCAGGGGCTGGTCAAGCGGCAGCTCGACGCGCTCGACGCCATGCAGCGCCGCGCCACCACCCCGCAGGAGCTGACCGACCTGTACACGCTCGACCACCTGGCCGTCAGGACCCGGCGGGCGGCCGAGAACCTGCTGGTGCTGGCGGGCGCCACCCCCGCTCGTACGTGGCGGCGCTCGGTCCCGCTGCTCGACGTGGTGCGCGGCGCGCTGGCCGAGGTCGAGGACTACGCCAGGGTCTCCATCACCCCGCTCGACGACAGCCACCTGCTCGGCAGGGCCGTCGGCGACCTGACCCACCTGCTGGCCGAGCTCATCGACAACGCCGTGTCGTTCTCCCCGCCCTCCACGACCGTCACGGTCAGCGGGCAGCACGTCGCCAACGGGTACGCGCTGGAGATCGAGGACCGCGGCCTCGGCATGTCCGCCGAGGAGCTGGCGGAGGCCAACCGGCGGATCGCCGACCCGCCGGAGTTCAAGATCACCGGTACGGCGGCGCGGCTCGGCTTCTACGTCGTCAGCAGGCTCGCGGCCAGGCACGACATCTCCGTGACGCTCAAGTCCTCGCCGTACGGCGGGGTGGCCGCCGTGGTGCTGGTGCCGCGGGAGCTGCTGCAGGAACCGGAGCACGGCGATCTGTTCACGCCCGCCGCGGCGCACCCGCAGCGGACCGCCCCCGCCACTGCCCTGCCGCAACGGCAGCGCCCCGCACCGCCCACAGCGGCACCGCCCACACCGGCGCTCTCCACATCGGCACCGCCGGCTATCGGGGCACGGCCCGCTCCCGGGACACCGGCTGCTCCCGTCCCACGGCCCGCTCCCGTGACGCCGTCGGCGCCGCTGCCCGCGCCCGCACCGGCGTTCGCCGTCGCGTCCGTCCCGGCCCGTCCACCGACCCCGGCCCCGGTGCCGGGAGCCGTACCCGCTTCACGCCCCGGCCAGGCGACGCCTGCCCGGAGCACCGGCCAGCCGCACTTCACACCCGGAGGTCTCCCCCTGCGCGTGCCCCAGACCAGCCTCGTTCCCGAACTGCGCCAGCACCCCGCCCCCTCCGCCGCCGGCCCGCCGCCCGACGAGCACGTGCCGCACATCGCGGATGACGAGCACGAGCTGCGCACCCGCTTGGCGGCCCTGCAACGGGGCACCGTCCGCGGTCGCGCCGCCGCCGAGCGCCTGCTCGGCGGTCGCGACCACCACGGCGATCAGGAGTCGACATGACCACGGCACAACTGAACTGGCTGCTCAACGACCTGGTCACCCGGGTCTCCGACATCCGGCACGCGATCGTCCTCAGCAGCGACGGGCTGCTGCTCGCCACCTCGGACGGGCTCGAACCCGACGACGCCGACAGGCTGTCGGCCGTCGCCGCCAGCCTGCAGAGCCTCGCCGCGGCCGCCGCCGACTACGCGGGCGGCGGCCAGATCAAGCAGACACTCGTGGAGTGGCAACAGCTGATCCTGCGCGTGACGATCGCGGGCCACGGAGCCCGGCTGGCCGCGCTCACCACCCATGACGCCGACCTCGGCCTGCTGGCCTACGAGATGGAGATGCTCATCGCCAAGGTCGGCCAGCACCTGTCGACCAGCGCCCGCCTCACGCCGGCCGACGCCGCCGACCTGAGGGCAGGTGAGGTCGCTTGACGACCCGTCCAGGCACGCCCGAGCACGAGGTCGATCCGAGCCTGCTGCGCCCCTTCGTGATCACCAGGGGACGCACCCAGCCGGCCCGCGGCGCCTTCGCCCTGATCACCCAGGCGATCGCGGTGGCCGAGGTGGCCGACCGGCCGGCTCCCGGGCTCGACCCCGAGCACGCGGCGATCCTGCGCCTGTCCAGGGCGCCGATCGCGGTGGCCGAACTGGCTTCCCACCTGGACCTGCCGCCGGGGGCGATCTGCGTCCTGCTCGGCGACCTCCTGGAACACGATCTGATCGACGTGCAGCATCCCCACCCCGACAGCGACATCCACGACCCACGGGTCTACAAGGCGGTACTCGATGGTCTTCGCTCTCTCTGAACGGCGCCGCATGCCCAACGCGGTCAAGATCCTGATCGCGGGCGGTTTCGGGGCGGGCAAGACCACCATGGTCAGCGCCGTCTCGGAGACGCGGACGCTGCGTACCGAGGAACTGCTCACCGAACGCGGCGTCGGCGTGGACGACGTCTACGGCGTCTCGGCCAAACGCTCCACCACCGTGGCGATGGACTTCGGGCGCATCACGCTGAACACCGACTACGTGCTCTACCTGTTCGGCACCCCTGGCCAGGAGCGTTTCTGGTTCCTCTGGGACGAGCTGGCGCTGGGCGCGCTCGGCGCGGTCGTCCTGGCCGACACCCGCAGGCTGGGCGACTGCTTCGCCGCCGTCGACTACTTCGAACGGCGCGGCACGCCCTTCATCGTCGCGGTCAACTGCTTCGACGGCGCCGAGCAGTTCGAGGTCGAGGAGATCAGGCTCGCGCTCCAGCTCGACGCGGCCATCCCGATCCTGCTGTGCGACGCCCGTGACCGCGGTTCCAGCCGCGACATGCTCATCGGCCTGATCGACCACGCGCTCCAGCGCCGCCTGCTGTACTCGGCGCCCTGACGGCGCCGCCTTCCTCGCGCTTCATCCGCCTTTCATCTCCGCCCCCCACACTGTCACGGACAGACCGACGCAAGGGCGTGGGAAAGGCCGAGGCAAGGGGTTCGGGTGAGCATCACCGCCGAGAAGGGTCTTCAGGCGCCTGGGACGGTGCCGCGGCGCGCACGCAGGCGTTGGCTGTCGTGGCTGGTGGCGACCGTGCTCGTGGCGTGGGCGGTCGTGCGGGTCTTCGGACTGGAGACCGGCTCGTTCCTGACCCAGCTGATGACGCTCACGCCGTACGGGCTGGCGCTCGGCGCGGTCGCGGCGGTGACGCTGGCCGTACGCAGGAGGGCCGCGGCCGTGCCGGCGCTGGCCGCGTGCGTGGCGCTGGCCGCCACCGTGCTGCCGCGTGCCTTTCCCGAGCCGCTCACGGCACGGGGGCCCGCGCTCAAGGTGCTGTCGATCAACCTGTTCTCCCGGGCCGACGCGGAGGCCGTGGTCGCGCTGGTGCGGGAGTACGACCCTGACGTGTTCAGCGCGCTCGAACTGGGGCCCGAGACGGTCAGGCGGCTGGACGCGGCGGGGCTGGACAGACTCATGCCGTACCGGGTGCTGCAACCGGCCTGGGGCGCGACCGGCAGCGGCCTGTTCGCCAAGCACCCGCTGACGGAGGAGAAGGGACTGTTCACGCCGATCGGCCACAACATGCCCGCCGCCACCGTGACGCTGCCGTCGGGGGCCAGGGCGCAGGTGGTGGCGATCCACCCGAACCCGCCGCTCGGGCCGATGGTGACCGAGTGGAACGCCTCCCTGAAGGCGATGCCCGCGCCGTCGCCCGACGTGGTGCGGGTGCTCGCGGGCGACTTCAACGCCAGCCTCGACCACCGGGCGCTGCGGGACCTGCTGGCGAAGGGGTACGTCGACGCCGCGACGGCGGTGGGCAGGGGGCTGACCCCGACGTGGCCGCACGGGCGGCTGCTCCCGCCGCTGATCGCCATCGACCACGTGCTGGCGGACCGGCGGGTGGGCGTGGCCAGGGTCGAGGTGCGCGACGTGCCCCGCACCGACCATCGGGCGGTCTTCGCCGAGCTCCGCCTCCCCTGACCGGGCCGGCGGCGCCGCTCGCCGGTACCGTCAGCGCCGGGTGAAGGTGCCCAGCCCGTTCTGGTCGAGATGCTGGACGGTCACCGCGGTGGCCCTGCCGCTCTCCCCCACGGCGAACCGGGCACCGGACCATCCGGCGGCGTTCTCGCCCCGGGTGAGGAAGGCGAAGGTGTCGCCGTCGTAGTGGCGCAGCGGGAAGGCCATCCCTTTGGGCCCCTCGGGGCCGAGCCGCATCACCAGCCCGCCGTGCTCGGCGGCCACCCGCATCGGCCCGTAGTAGGCGTTGCCGTAGGTGCCCGTGTAGGCGCCGGCCGGACGTGCCGGCCTGGGGGCGGCGGGAGGCTTGGCGTAGTCGATCGGCGATCGCTCTTCCTGCTCCATGGCGGTGAAGAGCCGACCGAAGAAGGCGAGCCAGTCGACCGTCGGCCTGCCGTGCTGGGCGATGTCGAAGAAGGTCGCGGCGACGGCCTCGGGCAGGCCCACCGGTTGGCCGTTGGTGAGCACCACGATCCCGAGGCTCTCGGTCGGCAGCAGCGTCGCCGTGGTCGCCGCCCCCAGGGCGAAGGCGCCCGAGTGGTTGAGCCGCAGCCGTCCCAGCTCGTCGTACATCACGTTCCAGCCGAGGCCGTAGAACCCGGGCTCGCCGTACGGAGCGCGGGGCGGGAGGGAGACGATCTGCGGCAGGTGCGTCCGCTGGAGCGCGGCCGGGTCGACGACCGTCCTGCCGCCGAGCTTGCCGTCGCCGAGTTGCAGCCGCATCCACGCGACCAGGTCGCGGGCGGTGGAGCTGGCCCCGCCGGCGGGCGACTGCGCCTGGGCGTCGCGGGTGTACCTGGCCGTCCAGCGGCCGTCCACCCTGACGTGGAGGGCGGCCCGGTCGGGCGCCGTGGCGTAGGCGGAGAAGAGCGAGCTGGTGGAGGTCATGCCCAGCGGCCGGTACAGCACCTGGGACGACAGCTCCTCCCAGGTGACGCCGCGGGCCTTCGCCGCCGCCTCCGCCGCCGCGGTGAAGCCGAAGTTGGTGTAGGCGTAGCTCGCCCGGAACGGCGCCAGCGGCTCGTAGCGCAGGTGGCCGAGGATGTACGGCCGGCCGTAGCCGAGGTCCTCGAGGAGGTCGCCCGCGTGGTCGGGCAGGCCGCTGCGGTGGGCGAACAGGTCGGCCAGGGTGACGTGCCGGCTCACCCATGGGTCCTTGAGCGCGAAGCCCGGCAGGTGTTTGACCACGGGGTCGTCCCAGGTGACCGTCCTGCCGCCCACCACCCCCGCCACCACGGTCGAGGCCAGCGGCTTGGAGAGGGAGGCGAGCTGGAAGACCGTGTCGGGGCCGACGGGTCGCGGGTCGCCGACCCGGCGGACGCCGTACCCCTTCAGGAACACCGTGCGGTCCTGGTGGACGACGGCGGCCGACAGCCCCGGCACGCCTGTCCTGGCCATCATGTCGCGGATGACCCCGTCGAGGCGGGAGACGGCGAGATCGACCCGCGCCCGGGTGAGCGCGGGCGCCGGCTGGGCGGGCGGCGCCGCCGACAGCGTCGGCGTGGGGGCCGGCGGCGTGACGCGGGCCGGATGGCCCGCGTCACCGGCGCCGCACGCGGTGACGGCCAGCGCCCCCGCTGCCGCCAGGCCCGCGCACCGTCGCGTCAGTGTCACTTCACAAAGCGTAGCCAGGCGGTGTTTCCGCAGATCGCACCGGGTCACCGCCTGTCTGCGCGCTACAGCGGAATCGCCCCGGTGATGGTCGTGCCGGCGCCGTGGACGTCGTTGACGGTCAGCTTGCCACGCAGCGCCGCGAACCGTGCCATGGGCGCGGCGAAGCGGTCGGCGGCCGGTTCGGGCGAGCCCGCGCCGTCATGGCTGATGGTCAGCCTGAGCCCGTAGTCCCCCGACGTGACGGCGATGGAGACCCTCCGTGTCCCCTGGCGTCCCTCGAGCTGGCGGAGCACCGTGGTGATGGTGTTGCGCACCGTCTCCGCGGCCTCGCCGGTGACCGGCGATCGGGGCAGCGCCCAGATCTCGACCGCGACGCCGGTTCGTGCCGACCAGTCCCGCGCCGACGCCTCGAGCGTCGGCCCGAGGGCGTCCGGCTCGGCCAGGTACAGCTGCATCGCCATGCGTCCCCCTGTTCCGCTGCCCGGTGGACCGGGCAGCCCCCGTTGCGCGAACCCCTCGGCGGGCGTTCGCGCTCACCCCGAGTCTGGCGCTCCGTCGTGTCCCGCGCGACAAGATCGAACGAGCTCGTCGGTGCTTCGTCCGACCGGGTGCCTCCTCGGCCGCGCCGTGCGGGCGATCACACCGGGCGGTCCGGAAACGCATGATACGGGCCTGACATTACGGGGGCAGCAGGGTTTCGGAACCCGGGTGAGTCAACGTGTCAGAGCTTCACGCGGACCGCCACCTCCACGCCCACCGGCTGCCCGTCCTCCAGCAGCCCGATCTGGCGGACCTGCGACAGCGACACGTCCACCCCCTCGCTCTCCACCGCCGCCAGCAGGGCGAGCACGGCCGGATGCGCAGCCCCGTCCACGACCGGGACGTCCTGCTCGAACCTCCACCGGACCACCATCTCCTCGCCGGGCTCGATGGTGCCGCGCTCCACGTCGGCCCAGTCGGCGGGCGGCGGCTCGGCGACCGGCCAGCAGCACACCACCTCCGTCTCGGTCTCGCTCCCCCGCGCGGCCCTGATCGTGGTCCAGAACGCCCCCGTCGGCGGGTTGCCCGCGGCCGACAGCCGGCGCCACAGCCCGGCGAACAGCTCGTCGGCCTGCTCGTCGTCGGCCACGTCGGCCGGAAGGATCACGCCGGCCCAGTGCTGCCGCCGCGCCTGCCGTACCTCGGTCCGCCATCGCACCGGACCCGCCAGCAGCCGGTCGAGGGCGGCGAGGGCGGCGTCCTGGCGGTCGCGCTCGGCGGCCAGCCTGGCGCGGTGGGCGGCCAGCGTCGCCGCCGCCGTCTCGGGGTCGCCGAGCAGCGCCGGCGCCTCGGCCAGCGGCAGGCCGGCCGAGCGGGCCGCCCTGAGCCGGAGCGCCGTGTCGAACTGCGCGGCGCTGTAGCGGCGGTGCCGCGACCACTCGTCGACGGAGGCGGGCGGCAGCAGGCCCTGCTCGCCGTAGAGGCGCAACGCCTTCAGGCTCAGACCGGTCAGCTCGGCGAATTCCCCGATGTTCATCATGCGCCCAGTGTGTGACCTTCCCCTGGGGCAGGTTCAACTCAGGCGGGCGCGTCCGGCGGGGAAGGCGGTGCCCGTACGGCGCACCCTCGGCGTACGGCCGAGCGAACATCGAGCCCGAGCCCGGCTGCCCGCCTGAGCGAGCGGCTGCCGGGGGCGCCGGCCGGGGGCGCCTGCGGATGCCGGGGCGCCATGCGGGATGCTGTCCCCGCAACCGGATCTTGGGAGGCGGGCGCCCATGGGCGAGCGCGGACGTCTGACCCTGCGCGTGCTGCGCGGCGCGGCCCTGACCGTCGTGGGCTTCGCGCTCCCCACCGCGGGCGTATGGCTGGGCGTGCGCACCGGCCTGTGGGATCTCGCGGTGATCATGTCCACGCTCGGCGGCTTCTGCCTCATCACCGGTCCGGTCTGGCACGCGCCGACCCAGCCGCGGAAGGCCCAGGCCGCGGTCGCCCTGCTGGCGCTGGGCGTGCCGGTGCTGCCGGCCTACTGCCTGACCCTGAAGGAGGATCTCGCCTTCGGCGACCTCACCAGGTACGGCACGACCGCCGTCTGCCAGGTCAGGAGCGCGACCGTCGGGAAGGTCGACGAGGAGGTCACGAGCTCCGGGGCGCCCGTCCGTGACTACGTGCTGGCATGCCCCGGCGGCCAGGTCGAACACAGCAGTACCAGCTCCCCTTCGGCCGACAGGACGCTGAAGATCCACTACGACCCCGAATGGCGTACCACCGCGGTGATGACCGACTGGGACTACCGCGACCACGCGGACAGGCAGCGGGTCCTGCCGTGGTATCTGGCGGGCCTGGTGGCGGCGACGGGGCTCTCCTGGGCGCTGGCCGCCCGCTCCCCTGACCGCCCCCGCCGACGCCACCCCTGACCCCGAACCCCACCACCTCCGCCACGACCCGCCCACCCGTTCAAGACGCCTCCCCCGAACCCCGCCCAGGCCACCCCACCCACCCTGATCCCCCGAACCACCCAGGCCGCCCCACCCACCCCCCACCCGCCACGGGTGACCGGGGCCGCACCAAAGAAAAAGGACGACCCTGGCCGCGGGGGCGCGGGCCAGGGTCGTCCCGGATGGGGGACGACCGTGGCCGGCGGAGCACGGCCACGGTCGTCCTGCGGACAGTCCTGGGCCGCGGGGCTTCGGCCAGGACCGTCCTGGGGTTATGGCTTGGGGTGGGCCATGAAGAAGTCCCACGAGATGCGTGAGGCGTCGGGCCCGAGCGGGTCACCGTACCGGCTGCACGTGCAGCCGCTGGGCCACCGGTGGCCCATGCCTTCGACGAAGTAGGCCTCGATCACCGACTCGCCCGTGTCGGCCTGGTTGTAGGTGTAGTGGGTGAAGGCGCGGCCGTTCTCCGTGGCCTGCCTGGTGATGTCGGCGACGGCGTCGACGTCGTCGTCGTCCACGCCGCCGTCGAGCGCGAGGTCGTCGGTCTGCGCCCACTGGGTGACGGTGTCGCGGCCGAGCTGCGCGTCCACGGTGGTGTCGGCCAGGCCGTGGAGCACGAAGGCGGGCACCTTGCGGGCGTAGGCGCCCATCGCCTGGTAGGCGTAGAGGCCGTTCTGCTCGGGTGTCGCGTTCTGGTCGCCCGGGAACGGGCCACCCGCCACGCTGCCGATGGCGGCGTACACGTCGGGGTAGGTCGCCCCCATGATCACGGACATGGCCGCACCGGAGGAGGCGCCGATGACGTAGGTCCTGCGCGTGTCGACCGTGTACTGCGAGCGGACCTTCGCGGTGATGCCGGCGATGATCGACGGCTCGCCCTTGTCACGTATGTGGTTGCCGGCGGGGGCGAAGTTCCAGCAGCGCAGCAGGTTGGCCAGGATCGACTGCTCGGGGTAGACCACGATGAAGCCGCGGGCCTCGGCCAGCTCGTTGTATCGGGTGAGGTCCTCCATGTCCTTGGCGCTCATGTTGCAGCCGTGCAGGGCGACCAGCAGCGGCATCGGCGTGCCGGGCTGGTAGGAGGACGGCACGTAGCCGCGGTAGCCCCTGATGCCCGCCGCGTTGGTGTAGGTGCCGGTGAAGGTGGTACCCGCCGCGTGCGCGGGGGTCGCGACCAGCGTGGCGGCCGCGAGAGCGAGCGCGACGGCGATGGCGAAACGTTTCAATCGTGCCTCCGTGGGGTGGGGTGGCCGAGGCTTAGGGGAGATCGTGGGCCAGCGGGGTCGCGAAGTCGATGGGCCGGCGCAACCGACCCGCGCCTTCGGGCTGTGCCGGAGCACAGGATCGCCCGCTCACGACGCGGCTGTGCCCAGGCACACGATCCCCGCTCACCACCGCGTCGCCGTACCCGCCCACGCCCGAGTTCCCCCAGCGCGACCCCGGCGCGGCCATCCGGGCGCCCGCCACACCATGCCAGACCCCCAGCGCGGCGCCGTCGCCCGCGCGGCCGTCACGTCACTCATGGCCGGGGGAAAGATGTCCTCGCCGGTGGCGCGACGCTCCAGGAACGGGAGGGGGACGGCCGGCCGGTGCGCTCAGGTCTGGCGGCGTTGCCGCATCTCGGCCTCGTGGACGTGCCGCCTGCCGCCGAGCAGTTGGGTGCGGGCCTGCCGTTCCAGCTCCTTGAACGTCTGGTAGTAGCCGTCGTCGTACTCCTCGACGATCTGGAAGGTCCACCGGCCGGGCAGGACCTCGCGGCCGAGCAGTTCCGTGCGGATGCGCCGGGCCAGTTCGTCGCAGCCCGCCGACTCCAGCAGGTCGACCACGTCGTCGAGGGTCCGGTCGGCGGTGCCGGTGAGCTGGTGGAAGGAGTAGAGGTGCCCGCGGGCGCGCTCGGTCGTCTCCAGCGCCTCCGACAGGCGGCCGAGGCCCTCGACGACCGCGTCGCCGGCACCTTCGGGGCGACGGTGGTCAGGGTCGGGTGTGTACGGCATGGTTGCCGGATACCCGTCCGGGAGAGATCGATGCGTCCGGCCACGGCGGCCGATCTCCCCGCCCCTGCCCTGACGCCCCTCATGAACGGCAGGACACCACATGCCCAAAAAGCCCCCAAACCATCCCAAATGACGACTTCAAGGAAGGGGGTGGGGGCAGGACTCACCGCGGACATCGACCCACTCACACGATGCGGAGTTTTTCGCCCATGGCCCAGAACGCGGCCCGGAACGAGGTGGCGGTCCTGGAACCCGCGGCCCAGCAGTTCGCTGACGCCGACGCCAAGGAACCGTTCATCTCACCAGCCCCCGACCGAGGAGAGCCGCGGGATCCTCGAAGACCTGCAGTCCGACCCCAGCGTGCCCAAGCCCGACGTCACCGATGAGTGGATCAGGGTGAAGGGCGGGCCGACGGGGACCGGCCCGGCCCGCGTCGTCAGGCCGGCCGACATCCGGGGCACGCTGCCCGTGATCCTCTACATCCACGGCGCCGGCTGGGTGTTCGGCAGCGTCGACACCCACGACCGACTCGCGCGCGAGCCGCCGGGCACCGGCTGACCCACGCTCGTGGGGCTTGTGATCACGGGGCAAGCCCCACGTCAAGGCGGCCCGGCATGGCCTCACCTGCCCCTGGCGGGGGCCGCGGCGGCGGCTCCTACGACCGCCCGCCGGCCAGGGTCAGGCCGAACATGCCGACGCTCGCACTCCTCCACGACGGCGAGTTGGAGGCGGCCTTCAGCCCGATGGAGCCGGTGCGGGTTCAGCGGGTGACCGTCCGCAGTGATTCCACGAAGCCGGCGAGAAGGCGGGCGAACTTGGCGCGGTCGGCGGCCGGCCAGTCGTTCATGGCCTCGGCGTAGATCCGCTGCCGGAAACCGTGGATCTCGGCCGACAGGCGGCGCCCGGCCGGCGTTCGTACGAGCAGGGCGCGGCGGCCGTCCGCCTGGTCGGCCTCACGTCGCACCAGGCCTGCCGCCACGGCCGCGGCGACCAGCTTGCTGGCGCGCGGCTGGTCGATGTTCAAAGCAGTGGCCACGCTGGTGACGGTCGCGGCGTCGCCTGCTTCCTCGGCCTCCTCGATGACGTCCAGTACCTCGGTGCCGGCTCCCGGCACGGCGCTCGCCGCCGTCTCACGGCCGCCCGAACCGGCCATCTCGCGGCCGTCGCCCGAACCGGTCGTCTCACGGCCGCCCGAACCGGTCGTCTCACGGCCGCCCGAACAGGTCATCTCATGGCCGTCGCCCGAGCCGGTCGCCTGGCGGCCTGCGGCGAGCCGCGCCAGGGTGCGCCGGCTCTGGCTGCGACGGATGGCCACCATGGCCCGTTCGATCGTCTCGATGTGCTCATCACCGTTGCGTTCCATGATCCGCAAGTATATGCTCCCGAACACTTACTTGTTATATGACATCTATATGGAAAAGGACATGGTAATGGAACGCCCCATCGGCTACTGGCTCAAGCACCTCGACCGTCTCATCGAAGCCACGGCTGAGCGTGTCTTCGCCGACCAGCAGCTCACCCGGAGGCACTGGCAGATCATGAACGTCCTGCATCAGTCGCCGCGGACCGCCGCCGACCTTGCCGAGGCGTTGCGGCCCTTCTGGACACCCGGCGCGGCCCCCCTGGAAGACGTCACCGGCGAGCTCACGCGTCGCGGCTGGCTCGCCCAGGACGACGCGGGCCGCTACACGCTGACAGCGGCGGGCCAGGCAGGGCACGCCGCGGTGCACGAGAAGGTGAACGGCATCCGCTCCACCTTCCTCACCGGCCTCACCGAAGAGGAGTACCGCCGAACCGTAGACGTCCTCCAGCGCATGGCCGGCAACCTGGAGCGTGCCGCCGCCGAGTAGCGATCGCGGCCGGCGGCGCAAGGCGTCCGGCGACCGACTCGCCGGCGCTGATCGCCCTGGTGAGCCTCGCCGCGTCGCTGACACCGGCTCCGACCCCAGGCACGGCATCCCCTACCCGCCCGCCGCAGCCCTCGTCTCCCCCGGCACCGGAAAGTCCGCCGGCAGGGCCGTCCCCGGAAAGCGGGAAAGGCCGACGCGGGTGCGGCGAAGGGAGGGTGAGAGCCGATCGCAGGAGGATGACCGAACGTGACGACCGAGACACGCGAGCAAGCGGGCGACGATGAGCTCGTCGCCCGCTTTCGGCTGGACGCGGAGGAGTTCACGGCCGTCTACGACCGTTACTTCCACGACGTGTACCTGTATGCGGCCGGCCGGCTGGACACCCAGGCCGGGGAGGACATCGCGGCGGAGACCTTCTGCCTGGCCTTCCGCGACCGCGGGCGCTTCGATACCGCCCGCGGAGGGCTGCGGCCGTGGCTGTTCGGCATCGCCACCAACCTGATCGCCCGCCACCGGCGCAAAGAGGCACGTCACTACCGGGCGCTGGCCAAGGCGGGTCTTGAGCCACCTGCCGGCAGCCACGAGGCTCGCGTGGTCGACTCGGTGGCCGCCCAACACATGAGACCCGGTCTGGCGAGGGCCTTGGCCGCGCTCAACCGGGGCGAGCGTGACGTCGTGCTGCTGGTCGGCCTGGCCGACCTGACGCACCACGAAGTCGCCGAAGCGCTCGGCATCTCCTACGGCACCGTCGGTTCCCGGCTCAGCCGCGCCCGCAAGAAGATCCACAAGACGATGGCCCAGGAGGGCAATCATGGATGACCTGCACGAGATTCGGACATTGCTCGCCAAGCCGGACCCGTCGCCCGACGTGGTCGCTCGGCGCCGGCAGGAGCTTCGCCGCAGCATGCGCCGCCGTACCCCCGGGATCGGACTCCGGTGGGTGCTGGTACCCGCGGCCGCCGCGGCCGTCGCAGCCGCTCTGGTGATCGTTCCGGGACACGTCGGGAACTCCCCGCCGGCCTCTGGCGCGCGAGACGTCCTGCTCGTCGCGGCCACCACCGCGGAACGCGCCCCCGAGGGGTCAGGGACGTACTGGCACATCACCATCACCCAGGAGGGTAAGCCGCAGCAGGAGTACTGGTACAAGAAGGACGGCCGGTTCTGGCTGAAGGGAGAAGGGCTCAAGGGCGAAGGCAAGCTGACACAGTTCGCCGACAAGCCCCAGCCGTTCGCGATAGGACCTCTGCGGATGACCTTCGAGGCGCTGCGGCAGCTCCCCACCGACGCGAACGGCCTGTACGAGAAGCTGAAGTCGGCGGTCGCGGACGGCGGTCTGCGCACCAGCGCCGGCAAGCTGAGCGACGAACAGCAGGAGGGCGCCACCATCGAATCCCTCCTGTCCCTGATCAGCGAGGCCCCGGTCTCACCCGAGGTTCGCGCCGCCGCCTACCGGGCACTCGCCGCCCGGCCCGGTGTCCAGGACCTCGGCGATGCCGACGGCGGACGGCGGCTCCAAGTGCCGGTGCTCGACGGTCAGGAAACGCTCACCATTGACCCGGAGACCGGACAGCTCCGGAACACCTCCGTCTGGGCGCCGCTCACCGGAGGCACCGCGCACTCCAGCGGCCCCGTCACGATCGCCACCGAGTGGACCGACCGACTGCCCGACTGACCCGCCAGGCGTGGCCGGGGCGTCGGACGGCTCCATGGCCAAAGCGGCAGGCCACGCAGGAGCAGCAGGTTTTCGCCGGAGGGGTGGCAGCGGAGGCGGACACCGGCGCGAGACCTTCCGGTACGGCAGGGCACGAACAACGCCGTTGCCACCGGAAGGCCACTCCGCGCAGAAGGCGTTTCGCTGGGTCTCCTCACGCCGCGATCATCTTGTTCGTTCGCGGGCACTAAGCTGACCGCCATATGAGAAGCGTCATCCCGGCCGTCGTCACCGGCCTCCTCGCTCTGGGCGCCACCCCCACCGCCCATGCCGCCAAGCCGGCCGACGTCTACAGCAACTATGCCGAGCTGGCCGCGCACGAGACCGAGGGCAAGGACTACCGGCGCGTCCAGCGCCTGCCCAGGAAGGCCACGGTGGCGCACATCGCCATCCACGGCGGCGCGATCGAGGCGCCGACGACCCAGCTGGCCGACCACGCGGCGGGCGGCAGGCACGCCTTCTACTCCTTCGAGGGCATCAAGCCCTCGGACAACGGCGACCTGCACATCACCTCCACCCGTTTCGACGAGCCGCGAGCGCGCGCGCTGGTCGCCGCGGTCGACTACACCGTCTCCTGGCACGCCGCCGCCGGCGCCGAGGCGACCACCTACGTCGGCGGTCGCGACAGGAAGCTGGCCAAGAAGATCACCACCGCGCTGCGCGCCGCGGGGTTCACCGTCGCGGCGTCGACGCCGGAAGAGATCAACGGCGACAGCCCCGCCAACATCGCGAACCGGAACCGCAGAGGCATGGGCGTGCAGCTGGAGCTGAGCCGCGGGCAGCGCAAGCAGTTCTTCGCCGGGGGCGACCTGAGCCGCGCCTGGATCGAGGACCCCGCCCACCGCACCAAGGCCTTCTACCGGTACGTCGCCGCGGTCGACAGCGCGCTCTCCTGACCGGGACGGGAGCGGCATCGGTGGCCTGACCGGCGTGAAGCGGCCGGCCGAGGGTAGCTGCACCGCAGGACCTCGTCCCCGAGGAGGGTCTCATGGACACGCGGCGCAAACCCGTCACCCGATCTCCGGTGCAGCTGGCCGCGCTCGTCGTCGGCGCGGTGTTCCTGCTCGTCGGCGTACTCGGCTTCATCCCCGGCATCACCACGCACTATCACGCGCTGGCCGTCGCCGGACCCGGGTCGGGCGCGCTGCTGCTCGGCCTCTTCCAGGTGTCGGTCCTGCACAACGTCGTCCACCTGCTGTTCGGCGTCGCGGGCATCCTGCTGGCCCGGACCTGGGCGGGCGCGCGCGGCTACCTGATCGTCGGCGGCGTGGTCTACCTGCTGCTGTGGGTGTACGGGCTGCTCATCGGTCACCACAGCCCGGCCAACTTCGTGCCCGTCAACGTGGCGGACAACTGGCTGCACCTCTTCCTGGGGCTCGGCATGGTCGCCCTGGGCTTCCTGCTGACGCGTGACCGTGTGACCACCTCGCGGTAGCGCGGCAAGCGCGACCGCCCCACGCTGCCGCGTGACGTGCGGCCGGCCCGCGGCAGCCCGACAAGCGTGACCGCCTGGCGTGGCGCGGGGTGGTCACGTGTCCATCCGTCCCTCCCGCTGGCGGCCGTTCTCCGCGCCGGCCATCCACGCGCCCCCGCCGTTCGCCGCGTCGTAGCGGGCGTTGGGGCTGTAGTAGCGCCGCAGCCAGGCCGCGAGGCCGTCCAACCCGGGCAGCAGGATCCGTTCGGTGACGTTCGCCTGGTCGAGCCAGCCCCTGATGTCCGCCTTGACCCGGCGGGGGATCAGCCAGCCCCACCACAGGTCCGGATGCTCACCCAGCCAGCGCTCCAGCTGCACCACGGGGCTGGACAGCGCCGACAGCACCGACGACTGGTTGACCACCCGATCGTCCATCGAGGGCGGCTCGAAGTAGGCCAGGAACGGCCGCTCCCGGCCGAGCGCGTCGAAGCACGCCAGGTCGCGGGCCCGTTCGGCCAGCATCTCGGTGGAGAAGACCAGGGCCCCCTCCCGGTCGAGCACTGCGCGCAGCGGCTCGGGCAGCAGCCGGTGGGCGCCCGAGCAGTCCACCGCCATCAGCACGGCGTCGTCCTCCGGCCATGAGGCGGTGGCGAAGTGCAGCGCCACCAGCGGCGAGAACGTCCAGTCCAGCAGGCGCGTGGGCAGGCCGTGGTGCTGTCCGAGGGCCAGCCAGTCCCACAGCGTCGGGCCGGGTGCCCTGGTGTGGGCGTACTTGCGGAAGTTGCGGATCAGGTGCGGTTCGAGGGCGGCGTAGTCGCCCTCCAGCCGGGCCAGTCCCGACACGTGCGAGTAGGCGCTGCGCGCCAGGCCGCGGTAGACCAGGGTCGAGTGCGCGTGCTCCTGCCCGCACCGCTGCCCCACCTCGCGGATGGCGTCGTCCAACTGCCGCCACGACGCCACCTCAGTCATCGTCATACGGCTCCGCTGCCCCCTGCCGCCCCGCTCCACACCTGCGTGACCTGCCGCTATGCGCGGACGTCCCCGCTCTGAGCTGGTACGACACGGACACCACCGGACGGCTACGACTCGTAGTTGTCGGTGACAGTGGGTGAAACAGTGTGAGTCGTGACAACCGGAACCCCGGGTGAGACCGTCGAAACAGTGACACGCGCTGCGCATGGGGGCTGGTTTGGTTCCGGGTTACCGCGAAGTACGTCAGCTGGGCGCCGGCCGTACGGGCCGGGTCTTCCTCGCCACCTACCAGTCCACCGGCGCCTACGTGGCGATCAAGTACCTGAACGCCACCCTGCGCAGGGACGCCGAGTTCATGGAGCGGTTCAGGGCGGAGACGCCGGGCCTGGTGGAGATCGACGACCCGAACGTCGTGCGCTTCTACGAGTACGTCGAGACGCCCACCAGGACCGCCGTGGTGATGGAGCTGGTCGACGGGGTGTCGTTGCGGGCCATCCTGGCCGAGCACCGCAGGACCAGTCCGGAGGCGGCGCTGGCCGTGCTGAAGGGGACGCTGCTCGGGCTGGCGGCGGCGCACGAGCGGGGCATCGCGCATCGCGACGTGAAGCCGGACAACGTGCTGGTCCAGGCGGACGGGACGAGCAAGCTGGCCGACTTCGGCCTGGCCGTCCACGTGGAGGAGCCGGGGGTGCCGGCGGGCAGCCCGCCGTACATGGCGCCCGAGCTGTGGACCGCGGGCACGGCCAGTGTGCTGACCGACCTGTACGCGGCGACCTGCGTGCTGTTCGAGTGCGTCACGGGGCGGCAGCCCTACCGGGCGCCGGACGTGGCGGCGCTGCGCGACAAGCATCTGGTGGAGCCGGTGCCGGTGGAGGTGGTGCCCGACGCGGTCCGCGAGCTGTTACGGCGCGGGCTGGCGAAGGATCCCGCGGGCCGGCCGCGCTCGGCCAGGGAGTTCGCGGCCGAGCTGGAGGTGGCGGCGGTCGCCGGGTTCGGCGGGGAATGGGAGAAGCGGGGCCGCAGGCATCTGGGCGAGCTGGCCACGCTGCTCGCGCTGCGCTATCCGCTGGCCAATCCGGGCTCGCCGCAGGAGACGCAGGCGAGGGGATCGCTGGTGCGGGAGCGGCGGGCGCCGAGGCTGCCGCCGCACCTGTGGATCGCGGGCGGGGCGCTGGTCGCGACGCTGGTCGCGCTGCTGGTCAGCGGGGGACGGCTGCCGCCGGGGCCCGGCACCTTCCTCGCGCCCCCGCCCAAGTCGCCCTTCGAGCTGGGCGCCACGCCGGTCGACTCGAAACCGACGACCGGGAGGACGACGCACCGGCCCGCCGCGTCCAGGACGAGTGCCTCCACGAGCACCGCGCCGGTGAGCCGGCCGCCGGGCACGGGGGTGACGTCCCCGCCGACGACGAGACCGCCGGCACCCCCGAAACCGCCGACACCGCCGGCGACACAGCCGGCGACACAGCCGCCGGGCCGCCCGTCCGGCTCGCCCGCACCGCCCACGAGCGCGCGGCCGAGGGCGGGCGTGCTGCCGCCCGCCGTCAAGTCCGCCGGCATCCTCACCTGGAGCGGGTCGGCGGGGACGGTGAAGGTCGCGACCGAGGGCCCCGGCCCCGTACGGCTGCGCGTCAGCTACACCCGCAGGGAGGGCGACGGGCCGGCCCGCACGATCCACGAGGACGTGAAGGAGCTGAAGGGCAGCACCGCCTACACCGTGCCGGTGGCGCGCGACCTCGGTGCGGTGGCCTGCGGGCGGCGGGCCTACCTAGGGGTGATCGTGCAGACCGAGCGGGCGGCGGCGAACGGCCCGCAGATCAGCGAGATCCCGGTGGACGGGCCGCCGTGCGCGTCGTCGCCCACGCGGGCCTCCCCGACCGGCACGCCGTCCGCGGGCGTCTCCTCCACGGCCACCTCGCCCACCGCCTCCTCGACGACGGCGGGGGCGACGTCCTCGTCCACCAGCGTGCCCGCCGGCGCCCCTGACCCGGACGCGCCGGAGCCGCGGGTCACCGCGGAGCCGCCGGCGCAGGAGGCCGAGCCCGGCGACGACGGCCTGTGGCCGGACGGCGAGGCCGCTCTGCCGCCGTCGGAGGAGTCGTGAGCGAGCGCCTGGTCCGCCGGCCGGCGACGCCCTTGTGAGTCAACCAAGCGTGCGCTAGCTTGGCAGTCGATGGACACCTACTGGGCCGCCTGCGCGCGCGGCGAGTTGGTCATTCAGCGATGCGCGGACTGCGAGCGGCGGGTCCACCTGCCCGCCCCCGCGTGCCCGTGGTGCGGCGGAGGCGAGCTCGCCTTCGAGCCGGTCTCCGGCGACGGCGTGGTGCACACCTTCACCGTGGTGCACCGCTCGTTCGTCCCCGAGTTCCACGGGCGGGAGCCGTACGTGCTGGCCTGGGTGGACCTGCCGGAGGGGGCGCGCGCATTCGGCCGAGTGGTGGAGTGCCCACCCGACCAGGTGCGCATCGGGATGCCGGTGCGGGTGACGTTCAGCGACGAACTGCCGCAATGGAGGCCCAGGTGAACGTTTTCATCCCCGTGGAGGACGTCGGCAAGGCGATCGCCTTCTACGGGCTTCCGGTGAGGTTCCAGGACGGCGACAGGTTCGCGCTGCTGGAAGGCGGGATCGGGCTCGCCGGCCCGGCCGAGCAGCTCACCGGCGCGACGGCGTTCTGCCTCAAGGTGGACGACCTGGAGCAGGCCGTACGGGACTTCCTCGACAGGGGCGGCGCGGTGGCGAGGGAGCCCGAGGCGGGGCCGCACGAGACGCGCGCGGTCATGCGCGACCCCTCAGGAAACCTCTTCGTGCTCTACTCCCCCGGAGGTTCTCGATGACGCCCTACGGCAACTACGCCTACGCGATCCTGACGGCCAACGCGCTGCGTACCCCCGACCGGGTCGCGCTCACCTACTGCGGCGAGCGGAGCCTCACCTACGACGAGCTGAACAGGGCGGTCAACCGGCGCGCGCACGCGCTGATCGCGGCGGGCGTGCTGCCGGGACAGCGGGTCGCGGCGCTGCTCAACGAGACGCTGACGGTGGCGGAGGTCTACCTCGCGCAGGCCAAGGTGGGAGCCGTCACGGCGGCGCTCAACCCCTACTGGCCGGTGGAGACGCTGCGAGAGGTGGTCGCCGCCTCGGGGTGCACGGCGTTCGTCCACGACGCCACCGTCGCGCGGATCGTCGAGGAGATCAGGCCCGCGCTGCCGCAGATCACCACGTGGATCGACGCGGCCGAGCTGACCTCGCCGGAGGAGGGCGAGCCGCCGCTCGGCGCCGGCTTCGACGACCCGCTGGCGCTGTACTACACCTCCGGCACGACCGGCCTGCCCAAGCCGGTCGTCCACACGCACGCCTCCAGCCTGGCCACTGCCCAGATCTGGCTCGACGTCCCGCGCGCGCCCGACTCGGTCTTCGGCACCGGCGCGATCATCTGGGGCATCGGCTTCCCCGCGATCGTCGGGCCCGCCCTCCACGCAGGGATGCGCCTGGTCCTCGAGCAGGACTGGGGGCCGGCCAACTTCCTGAAGGTCGTCCCGAGGGAGAAGGTCACCCACGTCTCGCAGATCCCCTCCTTCTACGCGGCGCTGCTCGGCTCGCCCGAGCACGAGCAGGTCGACCTGTCGTCGATCAGCGTCATCATGCTCGGCGGCGAGCCGCTGACCGCCTCGCTGCTGTCGAGGATCAAGCAGCGGTTACCCGGCGCGGGCGTCTACTCCTACTACGGCCAGACCGAGGCCCCCTACACCTGCGTGGGCCGGGTCGACGACGGCTCGACCCCGCTCGGCACCTCGGGCAGGGCCCGCACCGGCTGCGCCGTCGCGATCACCGACCCGTCGGGCGCGCGCGTCGTCGACACCGTCGGCGAGATCAACCTGGCCGGGCCGCACCGGATGGCGGGCTACGACCGGCTGCCCGACACGACCGCCGAGGTGCTGCGCGGCGAGTGGTACGTCGGCGGCGACCTCGGCACCCTGTCGGCCGACGGCGTGCTGCAGGTGCTCGGGCGGCGCGAGGACGCGATCCTCAAGGGCGGCGTCTGGACCCAGCCCTCCACCGTCGAGGAGGCGGCCACGGCGCTCGACGCGGTGGCGGAGGCGGGCGCGGTCGGGGTCGGCGACGGCCGGATCCTGCTCGCGGTGGTGCCGGTCACCGGGGAGACGCTCGACTCGTCCAAGATCGCGCTCGCGCTGGCGGACATCCTGCCGCCGCACCAGCGGCCCGACGCGATCGTGGTCACCGAGTCGCTCCCGCACGCCGCGGACGCCTCGGGCGGCCCCGGCAAGCTGCTGCGGCGCGAGATCCGAGAGACGTACCGGCACCTTGTGGACTGAACACCAGGTCAAGGAGCTGCTCAGGCAGGCCGGCATCCCGGTGCCGCGCGGGGTCACCGACCCCGCGCTCGCCGGGACGCTGACCCCGCCGCTGGTCCTCAAGGCCGCGGGCCTGCTGCACAAGTCCGACGCGGGAGGGGTACGGCTCGGCCTGACCCACGACACGCTCGGCCCCGCCGTCACCGAGATGCGCGAGCGGCTCGGCGCCGGCTTCCTGATCGAGGAGCAGGCCCCGCCGGGGGTCGAGCTGATCGTCGGGCTGGTGCGCGACCCCGGGTTCGGCCCCGTCCTGCTGGCTGGGCTCGGCGGGGTGTGGACCGAGGTGCTGCACGACACCGCGCTGCGCCTGTGCCCCGTCTCCGAGGCCGACGCGCGGCGCATGCTGGCGTCGCTGCGCGGCTCCGCCCTCCTGGACGGCTACCGCGGCGCGCCGCCCGCCGACGTGGACGCGGTCGTGAAGCTCCTGCTGGCGATCGGCGGGCACGGGGGGCTCTGGGAACGGCTGGAGCTGGGCGAGTTCGAGCTCAACCCGGTGATCGCCGGCCCCTCCGGCGTGATCGCCGTGGACGCCCGCTACCTGCCCTCCGCCGCTCCGTCCTTCGTCCCGCCCGTCGCGCGGGACTTCACCGCCCTGTTCGAGCCGCGCCGGGTCGCCGTGGTGGGGGCGTCGTCGAGCAAGCCCACCTTCGGCAACATGTTCCTGGAGTTCTACCTGGCGGCGGGCGCGGACGTGGTGGCCGTCCACCCCACGGCCGCCGCGGTCGGCGGGGTGCCCGCGGTGCCCTCGCTGGCGGCGGCCGGCGCCGACTACGCGCTGGTGGCGGTGCCCGCGCCGCGCTGCGCCGAGGTGGTACGGCAGGCGCGCGGCGTGCCGTACACGCAGGTCATGAGCGGCGGGTTCGGCGAGGCGGGCCGCGCGGACCTGGAGGCGGCGCTGGTCGCGGCGGCCCGCGAGGCGGGGACGCGGCTGCTCGGGCCCAACTGCATGGGCGTCTACTGCCCGCGGGGGCGGCAGACCTTCGTCGGCGGCGGGCTCGGACCGGCGGGCACGGTCGCGCTGATCTCGCAGAGCGGCGGGCTGGCCGGTGAGGTGATCAAGGTGGGCGAGCGGCGGGGGCTGGCCTTCAGCCGGGTCGCCACGGTCGGGAACGCGGCCGACGTGACGCCCGCCGAGCTGCTGCGCTGGCTGTCCGACGACCCGTCGACCGCCGTCGTCGGGCTCTACCTGGAGGATCCGCGCGACGGGCGCGCGCTGTTCTCGGCGCTGGCGGGCTGTCCGCTGCCGGTCGTGATGCTGGTGGGCGGGCGCAGCGGCCAGGGGCGCAGGGCGGCCGCCTCGCACACCGGGGGGATGGTGACCGACTCCCGGATCTGGCAGGCCCTGGCCGACCAGACCGGCGCCACGCTCGTCACCACCCAGGACGCCCTGATCGGCGCCCTGGCCTACTTCCAGTCCCACGCCCCCCGCCTCCCCTCCCGCCGCACCCCCACCGACCCAGGCCCCGCGATCCCGGCCCCTCCCACCCCGCAAGACCCCGGCCCCGCGACCACCCGCCGCACGCCCGCCGACTTCGGCCCCGCGACCGGCTCGGGGTCCCTCCCCGGGGTGCTGGTGGTGGGCCCCAGCGGCGGCGCCGGTGTGCTCGCCGCCGACGCCTTCGACGGCGCGGGCCTCACCCTCGACCCCCTCCCCGCCGACGTGCTCGACGACCTCAGGGCGCTCGGCCTGGGCGTGGGAAGCTCGCTGGCCAACCCCCTCGAGGTCCCGGTCGGCCCCCGCGGCAGGCCCGACCTGGTCAAGCAGGTGATCACCACGATCGTCCGCCGCCTGCCGTACCAGGACGTCGTCGCCCACGTGAACGTGCAGAGCTTCTTCACCTACGGCACCAGCGCCGACCCCCTGCGCGCCTACGCCCGCCACCTGGGCGAGGTCGAAGGCGTCAGGGTCACGCTCGTCACCAGGAACGGCGAATTCGCCCCGCCGGGTGTCGAGGAAGAGATCAGGGCGATCGCCGCCGAGGCGGGTATACCCGTCTACCGATCCATGGAGGCGGCCGCGATCGCCGTCGCCGCCGGTCAACGTTTCTGTGGAGGCACCGATGGGACTGCTTGACGGCAAGATCGCGCTGATCACCGGCGGCGCGCGCGGCATGGGCGAGGCGCACGTGCGCCTGTTCGTGGAGGAGGGCGCCCGGGTCGTCTTCGGTGACGTGCTCGACGACGAGGGGAAGCAGCTGGCCGAGGCGACCGGCGCCACGTTCGTCCATCACGACGTGACGAACCCCGCCGAGTGGGAGCGCGCCGTCGGCACCGCGGTCGACACCCATGGCAGGCTCGACATCCTCGTCAACAACGCCGGGATCCTGAAATATGGCCGTATCAGTGATATGTCGCTGGAGGATTTCCAGCGGGTCGTCGGCGTCAACCTCACAGGGACCTGGCTGGGGATCAAGTCGGTCATCGACGCCATGAAGGCGGCCGGACGCGGCTCGATCGTGAACATCTCCTCCATCGAGGGGTTCATCGGCGCGGCGGGGCTGTCGGCCTATGCCGCCTCCAAGTTCGGCGTGCGCGGCGTGACCAAGGCGGCGGCGCGCGAGCTCGCCCCGTTCAAGATCCGCGTCAACTCCGTCCACCCCGGCGCGATCAACACCCCGATGGCCACCGACCCGGACCTGATGGCCGAGGTCGACGGCGAGGCGTTCGTGAAGTCGATGGTCATCAAGCGCTTCGCCAAACCGGTCGAGGTCTCGCACGTGGTGGCGTTCCTGGCCTCGGACCGGTCCAGTTACTGCACCGGCAGCGAGTTCACCGTGGACGGCGGCCTGCTGACGGGCGCCGGCTACTGACCGGGACCCCCGCCCGTGGCGGGCGAGGCGAGCGCGGCCGAGGTGAGCGCGCCCGGCGCGAGCAGGGCGGCGAGCGCGACACCCGCCGCGAGCATCCGGCCGGTCATCGCTGCACCGCCATGAACAGCGCGCCGTCGTCGGTCCACCCCGGCAGCCGGTAGCTGTCCACCGTGCGTGTCGCACCCGTCGCCGGGTCGACGGCCAGCACCTGGACGTTCCACCGGTTCTCCGCGCCGTGCGCGCCGACCTTCACCGTCAGCTCACCCGCCCGCCACGCCAGGCCGTACGCCGAGGGGCCCAGCGACACCTCTCCGGCCAGCCACTGCCCGGCCGCGAGGTCGTAGCGGCGCAGCCTGCCCTGCTCCAGCGTGACCAGTGTGCCGCCGTCGGCCGACAGCGCGAGGTCGGCCGGCACGACGTCCCGCGACGGAATCCAGGCGGCCGACGTGCCGTCCGTCCGGTGCGCCGACACCTGGACGGTGTCGTCCTTCAGCTGCCGCCTGGACAGCACCTCGTCCCCGTCCGCGCTGAAACCCGCGGGCTCGCCGCCCACGGGCAGCGACACGGTACGGCCCGAGCCGACCTCGACGAGCAGGTCGGCGGTGTCCGTGGCGCGCCGCCCGTCGCCGAGCCGCTCGTCGTAGTGGTCGATGAGCAGGCGGCTGCCGTCCTCGCTCAGCCACATGGCCCTGACGTGCGCACCGGACGGCCCGACGAAGCTCTCGCCGCCCGCCATCGAGGCGACGACCACGCGCCGGTCGCTCGTGCGGACGTAAGCCAGGTGCAGGCCGTCGCCGCTGATGGCGACCGGGGCGGCGTCCCCCGGGGTGGTCGCGGCCCGCGCCACCGAGAGGTTCTTCCGCTTGCCGTCGGCGAACTCGAGCTGCCACGTGCCGGTCGGCACCTCGCCGTCGTTGGTCGGCCTCGCCTGCAGCCACGCGGCTCGAAGAGGTGTCGGGCCCGACGCGAAACCGCCGCTGAGCACCTGGGCCAGCAGGACGAACGCGAACGTGCCGTACAAGATCTTCACATCGGGTTGGACCCGGAAGACTCACCCCCGGTTGACAACGAATCGATAACGCTCACTGTGCGTGACGATCTTCCGGCCAGGTCAGGGCCGTCGCGGACCGCTTCGGGGTCAGAGACCCAGCCACGCCGCGGGGGTGATGAACAGGCCCGTGGCCTCCACCAGCGTCTCGCCGCCCGGCAGCGCGATGCGGCCCTCCGCCCATGTCTTGCGGCCCTCGGTGCGGGTGTACTCGGCGGTGGCGACCAGCGCCGTGCCGTACGGCACCGGGCTGCGGTAGCGGACGGTCAGCGTGCCCGTCATCCCCGCCGAGCCCGCGGTGGCGACGGCCTGGCCGAGCATGTGGTCGAGGATCATGGCGCTGATGCCGCCGTGGACGCCGTTCGGCGGGCCCTCGTGCATCGGCTTGAAGATCACGTCAGCCCGCACGCCGCCGTCGAAGACCTCGATGACCAGGGGCAGCGCGTGCGGGTTCGCGGCGCCGGTGACGGCGTTGCCGAGGTGCCGCAGCGTGCCGTCGGGGGCGATCTCGAACGGCTGGGGCGTCTGGCGGACGGTGGCGCGCAGGCGCTCGGTGACCGCGGCCAGGGCGGCGGTGGCGGCGACCAGATCGGCCTCGGCGACGTCGGTCAGCGCGACCGCGTCCATCAGCTCACGGGTCTGCTGGGTAAGGGCACAGAGGGCGGCGAGGCGGGTTTCCTCGGTTCCTAGTTCGACCGACATGCGGCACACCTTACCGAACCCCATTCGGTAGATCTTTTTGGGATATGTCGGTTTTCTGGAGAAAATCCTGAATCGCTCTTGACCTGGGGTTTCACCTTCCGGGATCGCCTGGGCTGCGGTTGGGACGTGCTTGACCTGCTCTTTCCCAAGGTAGCCTCCAACCTCACGAGCCCCATCGTGCACGGAAGGTTTCCCCATACTTCCATGACCCCAGAGACAGACAAGCTCATCAAGCTCCTCGAGAGCGAACTCGGCTACTCCGAGGGCAAAGGCGCGTACACCAAGTTCGGCGACTGGTACGGCAAGACGGTCGAGTTCGACGCCGACTACAGCGGCGCTCCCTGGTGTGACATGTTCCTGTCCTGGGCGGCCCACAAGCTCGGCTACGAGGAGTGGGTCGGGCAGTTCGCCTATACCGTCGCGCACGCCAAGTGGTTCAAGGAGAACGACGCCTGGGGTCACCAGCCGAAGCCGGGCGCCCTGGTCTTCTACGACTGGAGCGGCTCCAACAAGATCGACAACATCGACCACGTGGGCATCGTCACCAGGGTCGAAGGGGACACGATCTTCACGATCGAGGGCAACATCGACGGCGGCATCGCCAAGCGCAAGGAGCGCGACCAGAGCAAGGTCGCGGGCTACGGCTATCCGGAGAAGATCAAGAAGCGGCTCGACGCGGCCAAGCTGAAGGAGGCCGAGGTCGACGGGTCACTGGCGCCCGACACCGAGCCCAGTCAGGTCGACCGGCTCCAGCTGCCGGCGCAGACCGAGACGACGAGCGTCACCGCGCTCATCCCCAGGCACGAGGCCCCCTCGACGGCCCCCTCGGTGTCCGTGGCCGGCCGCGAGCACGCCGTCTCGCCCGCCGCCCCACTCTCCACCTCCCCGCTCTCCACCTCTGCGGTCTCCGCCTCCCCTTCCTCCAGCTCCCCCAGCTCCCCCAGCCCGTCGCCCGGCACCTCGACCGGCACCTCGCCCGGCACCTCGCCCGGCACTTCGATCGGCACCTCGCGGCCCGCCGAGGCGCCCGTGGCGACCGCCGCGCGGCAGCCCGGCACCAACGCACAGCAGCCGGGCACCAAGAAGGGCAAGCACGCCAAGCCCGCCACCGCCGACACCGAGGCCACCACCCGCGAACCCGTCACGGCCTTCAAGGACGCCTCGTCCACGACGCCGGCGCCCGGCATCGGCTCCCCCGCGATCATCGGGCCCGTGCTGCTGGCCGCCCTCGGGTTGCTGGCCGTGGCCCGCACCCGCCAGCTGCGGGTACGGCCCGCCGCCCCGGCCCCGTCCCGCACGACGCGCCGGCCAGGCCGCCGTTCCGCCGGAACGCGCCGCCGCGCTCCAGGGCAGGCGCGTCCCGAGCCGCTGCTCGCCGCCACGACGACCACCCCCGAACTGGCGCCCCCCACGGCGACCCCGTTCTCCGTCACCAGCCTTCCCTCGGCCGCGCCCCTGCTCACCGGCCTGCCCTCGGTCGCGGACGCGTCCCTCGCCCTCAGCGCCTCGGCCGGTGCGGCGGCGTCGTCGACGGTCGCCGCCACCGGCTCGGCCGCGCTCGACACGCTCTCGCATACCCGGCAGTCCGACCTCGACGCGGCCGCCGCACTCGCCGCTGGCCTCGAGGCGTCGAACGCGGTCCTGGCCGAGCTGGAGTCCTCGACCACGGCGCCGTTCGACGCCTTCAGCGCGGCCCGCCAGGGCGACGTCCTGAGCACCGACCTCAACCTCTTCGGCGCCGGCGGCAACCCGTTCAGGGACGACGACGCCATCCTGGGCACGGACCTCAACCT
>NZ_JBSFNE010000021.1:0-74071 GCF_053586935.1 Nonomuraea sp. NPDC003727 | reverse complement strand
CTGTTCGGCGGCCCCAGCCCCTTCAGGGACGAAGACGCCACCCTCAGCACCGACCTCGACCTGTTCGGCGGCCCCAGCCCCTTCAGGGACGAAGACGCCACCCTCAGCACCGACCTCGACCTGTTCGGCGGCCCCAGCCCCTTCAGGGACGAAGACACCACCCTCAGCACCGACCTCGACCTGTTCGGCGGCCCGAGCCCGCTGAGGGACGACCTCTTCGGCGCCTCGCACGGGCAAGCGGCGCCCGCCTCCTGGGAGGGCTCCGCCTTCGCCGCCGCCCAGGAATCCAGGTCGCTGGGCGGCTACCGGGGCAGGCGCCGCCGCCGGGAGCACCCGGTGGAGGAGAGCACCACGTTCCGTCCCGACCTCCCGGCCCGTGGCCGCCGGCACCGCACCACCGAGAACGTCCGCCCCCACCGCGCCACCTCCACGGGCGCCCCCGCCACCGCGTTCTCCCCCGACGCCCCGCTCCGGGGCCGCCGCCACCGCCCCACGCCCGTACCGGCCCACCCGAGCCCGGCCTCGTCAAACGGCCCCACCCACACCGCCGCCGTCCACCCGAGCACGGCGCATGCGGCCCTCACCCACACGGGCGCCACTCACCCGAGCACGGCGCACGCCGGCCCCACTCACACGGGCGCCACCCACCCGAGCACAGCGCATACCGGCCCCACTCACACGGGCGCCACCCACCCAAGCACAGCGCACGCCGGCCCCACGCACACCGCCACCGCCGACCTGAGCCCGGCCAGCTCAAACCCGGGTCAGGAGCACGCCGGTCCGGCCCTTCCGGGTTCGTTCCGCACGCTCATCGAGCCGCTCCCGGCGCACCGCCCCCTCTTCCAGAGCCCGGTCGTCCCGACCCCCGAGCCATGGGACACCCTGTGGGAGGCCGTCGCGAAGGAACCCGTGCTCACCGGCGCGGCCCCCTCCCGCGACACCTCCGCCGACACCGGTTCCGACACCGCAGGCCGTACCTCCGCCCGGAACCGCAGGGGCCGCCACCGCGCCTGACCCCGCCGCCGCGCCCGCGCCCTCCCACGGCCCGGCCCGCGCCCCCCACCACCCCGCCCGGGCCTCCCGCCCGGGCACTCCACGACCCCGCCGGACGCCTCCCGCCCTGGCTCCCGCGACCCAGCCCGCGCCTCCCGCCCGGGGCATCCCACGACCCGCCGGGCGCCTTCCGCCCTAGGCTCCCGCGATCCGGCCCGCGCCTCCCGCCCGAGCCTCTCGCGCCCAAGGCCGCAGGGGCCGCTGCGCCTGGTCCCGCCACCATGCCAGGGCGGCGGAGGTCGGCGCGGCTGACCGCGCTGGGGTCGCAAGGCCAACCGGCGTGGGCGATCAGATGCCGTGGTCCGCGGCGAAGGCGGTCAGGCGGGCGACGGCGTCCCGTGTCCGGGTCCACGGGCGGACGATCAGGCGGTCCACGCCCATCGCCGCCCACGCGTCCACCTCCCTGGGCGACTCCAGCGAGGAGGCGTGGACGGTGACCGAGAAGGGCCGCCCGTCGCGCAACCGGGCCAGCCGTTCCAGCTGGGGCGCCGCCGACTCCAGCGTGTGGGGCATGCTGATCCAGCCGTCACACAGCGTGGCGGCCCGGCGCAGCGCCGCCGCCGACTCGCCGCCGCCGAGGATGGGCAGCGGTTGCTGGACGGGTTTCGGCTCGAAGGCCACCTCGGGGAAGGTGAAGAACCGGCCGTGGTGGGCCACCGACCGCTCCGACCACAGGCGGCGGGTGACGGTGATGGCCTCGTCGAGGCGCGGGCCGCGGGTGGCGAAGTCGATTCCGGCGGCCACCCACTCGCCCTGGTACCAGCCCGCGCCGACCCCGCAGACGGCCCGCCCGCCGGAGACGATGTCGAGGGTGGCGAAGGCGCGGGCGGAGACGAAGGGGTGGCGCAGGGCGAAGAGGTGCACCGCCGTACCGAGTCTGATCCTGGAGGTGAGGCCCGCCAGCCAGCACAGGTAGGCGGGCGCGTCGAACAGCGGCGTGTGCGGGGTGATGCCGGGCGAGGACGTGCCCGGGTAGCGGGCCAGTGACAGGTCGGTGGCGAACACCAGGTGTTCGGGTATCCACAGCGACTCGAAGCCGAGCTCGTCGGCGGCGACGGCGACGTCCTTCCACGCGGCGGGGTGGAGGAGCCCGAGCGGGACGCCGAACCTCACGCGCCGAACACCGCCTCTGTGACCCTGGCCCGGTGGGCGGCGGTGGTGCCGTAGGCGGCGGTGAGCGACCAGGTCCTGGCCAGCCAGAAGCGCAGGTCGAGCTCGTCGGTGTAGCCGATGGCGCCGTGCACCTGGAGCGCGGCGCGGGCGGCGAGCGCGGCGGCCTCTCCGGCGGCGACCTTGGCGGCGCTCACGTCCCGATCGACGTTCTGCCGGGAACCGGCGCGGTCCACCGACAGGGCGGCCCGGTGGACCAGGGGCGCGGCGAACTCCACCGCGATCGCCACGTCCGCGAGCCGGTGCTTGACCGCCTGGAACGCCCCGATCGGCTGTCCGAACTGGGTGCGGGTCTTCGCGTACTCGACCGACCTGGCCAGCAGTTCCCTGGCCACCCCGACGAGCTGCGCGGACACGCCGACCGTGACCCGCCGCAGGAGCGGCCCCGTCGCGCCGGGCCCGGCGGCCACGGCGAGCGGGGCTTCCCGGACGGGGTCCGCGGCGAGCGGGGCTTCCCGGACGGGGTCCACCGTGAACGGCGCCTGCTCCGGGCCGACAGCGGCCGGCCGTTCCCCGACGGGGTCCACCGTGAGCGGCGCCTGCCCCGGGCCGGCAGCGGCCGGCCGTTCCCGGACGGGGGCCACCGTGCGCTCCCGGACGGGGGCCACCGTGCGCTCCCGGACGGGGGCCACCGTGCGCTCCCGGTCGACGGCGAACGGCACCCGCCCCGGGTCCACGGCGGCCAGCGGCTCCAGGACGCAGTCCGCCGGCGCGCCGCCGGTGGCGTCCAGCACCACGTCGGCCAGGTCGGCGTCCAGCGCCACCCCGTCCACCAGGAGGGCGATCCGCCCCGCCCCCGGCGCGTACGGCGCGGCGGCCAGCGTCTCGACGACCGGCCCCGGCATGGCCGCCCGCCCGGTCTCCTCGACGGCGGGGATGACGTCGATCAGCGCGAGGCCGAGCCCGCCCGCCTCCTCGTCCACCAGCGCGGTGAAGAAGCCCAGCTCGGCCAGCTGTTTCCAGCCCGATCCGCGGTCGGAGGGGTGGCAGTGGTCGCGCAGCGCCTGCCGTACGGCGGCGCCGAGGGAGAGCTGCTCGTCGGTGAAGGTGAAGTTCATCGGGGCAGCCCCAGGACGCGTTCGGCGATGATGTTGCGCTGGATCTCGTTGGTGCCCGCGTAGATCGGGCCCGCGAGGGAGAACAGGTACGCGTCGAACCACGGCGTGGATGCCGCGCGCGGCCCGAGGAGTTCCATGGCGAGGGTGTGCATGCGCACGTCCAGCTCGGACCAGAAGACCTTGCCGAGGCTGGTGGTCGCGCCGAGCTCGCCCATGACGGCCGCGAAGGTGTGCAGCCGGTAGGCCTCGGCGTCGATCAGGCATCGGGCCGCCCGCTCGCGCGGCACGGGTCCGGCGTCCCTGGCGAGGGAGACGAGCCGGTTCGCGGTGGCGAGGAAGCGTCCGGGGCTGCGCAGGGTGAGACCGCGCTCGGACGAGGTGGTGGCCATCGCGATCTTCCAGCCCTGTCCGACCTCGCCCAGCACCATGTCGTCGGGCACGAAGACGCCGTCGAAGAAGAGTTCGGCGAAGCCGTGTGTGCCGTCGAGCTGGGCGATGGGCCGGACGAGCACGTCGTCCAGCGGGAAGAGGAAGTAGGTCAGTCCCTGGTGGCGCGATCCGGAGGTCCTGAACAGGCCGAAGCCGTGGGAGGCGAACGCGGCGCGGGAGCTCCACGTCTTGTGCCCGTACAGGAGCCAGCCGCCGTCGACCTGGACCGCTCGCGAGGCGAGCGCGGCCAGGTCGCTGCCGGCTCCGGGCTCGGACCAGGCCTGGGCCCAGACGTCCTCGGCCCGCGCCATCCTGGGCAGCAGCGTGGCCCGCTGCTCGGGCGTGCCGAAGGCGAACAGGGTGGGCGCGAGCAGGAAGATGCCGTTCTGGCTGACCCTGCCGGGGGCGCCGCAGGCCCAGTACTCCTCTTCGAAGATCAGCCACTCGATCGGGGAGGCGGCCCGCCCGCCGTACTCCTCGGGCCAGGAGACCACTGACAGGCGCGCGCCGGCCAGGGTCGCCTCCCACGCGCGGTGCGCCTCGAACCCGTCGCGCGTGTCCATGGAGGGCAACCGCGCGGGCACGTGAGCGGCCAGCCAGTCGCGTACCTCGGCGCGGAAGTCCTCCTCGGCGGGGGTGAAGTCGAGATCCACTCACCCAACCTAGCGCACGCTTGGTTACTTGAGAAGGTCGGCCACGCGTTCGGCGAGCGGGGTGGCGCTGGCCGGGTTCTGCCCCGTGGCCAGGCGGCCGTCGACCACGACCTGCGGCTGCCAGTCGGGCGCGGGCACGTGCGTCGCACCCTGGGCGACCAGGGCGTCGGCCAGCAGGAACGGCACGACGTGGTCCACCCCCGCGGCCTTCTCCTCGGAGTTGGTGAACCCCGCCACCCGCTTGCCCGACACCAGGGGGGTGCCGTCGGACAGCGTCAGGTTCACCAGGGCGGCGGGACCGTGGCAGACCGCGGCCACCACGCCGCCGTTCTCGTAGACCTCGCGGCCGACGCGGGCGACGTCGGGGTCGTTCGGGAAGTCCCACATGGTGCCGTGGCCGCCGGCGAACAGGACCGCGTCGAAGTCGCGGCCGTCCAGGTCGGCCAGCCTGCCCGCGTCGCGCAGCTCGCCGGAGGCGAGGAAGGCGGACTGCGCGGCGTCCTCGGGGTCGTAGCCGTCCTGCGGCGGCTGCCCGCCGAGGACGCTGGCCACCCGCACCTCGAACCCGGCCTCGCGGAAGACGTGCCACGGATGGGCGGCCTCGGAGACGTAGTATCCGGTCTTTCGCACCCCGCCCAGGTCGTCATGACTGGTCAGGGCGATCAGAATGCGCTTGCTCATGCCTCGATGATGCGCGGCGCCCGCCATCGGCCACAAATCGCCGAACCTGCTATCAGGCATCAGAATGCTGATATGTCGCTCTCGCTGGACCTCCTCAGGACCTTTCTCGCCGTGCACCGGACGGGCTCCATCACGGCCGCCGCGCAGACGCTCGGGCTGTCGCAGCCCGCGGTCACCGCGCAGGTGCGGGCGCTGGAGGCGGCGCTGGACCGGCCGCTGTTCGACAGGCTGCCGCGGGGCGTCGCCCCGACCGCCGCCGCCGACGAACTGGCCAGGCGGGTGGCGGGCGCCCTCGACGAGCTCGCCGCGGTCGTGGGGGCGGAGCTGCCCGCGCAGCAGAGCGTGCATCTCGGCGGGCCGGCCGAGTTCGTGTGCGTGGAGGTCGTGCCCGTGCTCGCGCCGCTGGTCGCCGAGGGGCTGGTGCTGCGCACCACGTTCGGGCTGACCGACGACCTGCTGGCCGAGCTGGCGGCGGGCCGGCTCGACCTGGTGGTCTCCACGGTACGGCCGCGCGTGCGGGGCGTGCAGGCCGAGGCGCTCTACGACGAGGAGTTCGTGCTGGTGGCGGCGCCGGGCGTGACGAGGGACGCGCCGATCATCGCCTACGCGGAGGACCTGCCGATCATCAGGCGCTACTGGCGGACGGTCTTCGGCCGGCGGGCCGGCATGACGGCGGGGGCCATCATCCCCGACCTGCGCGGCGTGCTGGCCGCGGTGCGCGCCGGAGCCGGCGTCTCGGTGCTGCCCGCCTACCTGTGCGCCGCCGACCTGGCGGCAGGACGCCTGGTCGCGCTCGCCGCGCCGGAGATCCCGCCGCTCAACACCGGCTACCTCGCGGTGCGCGCGGGCGGGCTGGCCAGGCCCGCGGTGGCGCGGGTGTACCGGCACCTGCTCGGGGAGTTCCGCGGCAGGCTGCTGCCGGAGTCCTAGCCGGTGAAGCGGGCGGCGAGGGCGTCGAGCTCGGCGACCACCTCGGTGGAGACGGCGCGGCGGGGCAGGCGGGAGGCGAGCGCCGTACCGAAGCCGACCATCCTGACGGTGTCGTCGATGAACCCGTCGAGGTCCTCGGGCCACGGGAAGGACGGCTGGCTGATCAGCAGCGACGCGCACCCGTGCGCGGCCGACCACACCCCCAGGGCGAGCGCCTGCGGGTCGCCGCGGAGCACCCCGGCCGCCACGCACGCCGAGACCGCCGTCACTATGTAGCCGAAGCACGCCTCGGCGGCCGAGCCCGAGCCCTGCCGCATCATCAGCACCCGGTACTGCACGGGGTGGTCGAGCGCGAAGCGCACGTAGACCCGCCCGCACCTGCCGAGCGCCATGAACGGGTGGCCGACGTCGCGCGTGGCCTCGCGCATCCGCCGTTCGAGCTCGTTCCAGGCGCGCAGGCAGACCGCCTCGATGAGCGCGTCCTTGTCGGCGAAGTGCAGGTAGACCGACGGGGTCGACACCCCGGTACGGCCCGCGACCGCGCGCAGCGTCAGCGCCGCCTCGCTGCCCGTCTCGACCAGGAGCGCCTCGGCCGCCGCGAGGATCTCCTCGCGCAGCCGTTCGCCGTGACCCGGATTGGCCCGCACCCGTTTCATCCCATCAGGTTGACACCGTCAGGTTGACGCCGTCAATGTGACCATATGACGACATTTGGGGAAGCGACCGCTGTGGTGCCGCGCGCGGACGGTGGTTTCGACGCCACGCTGGACGAGACGTGGAGCGTCGGTGGCAAGGCGCACGGCGGCTACCTGCTGGCCGTCATGGGCAGGGCCGCCGTGGAGAGCGCGGGCCATGACCATCCGCACGTGACCGCGGTGAGCGGCGCGTTCGTCTCGCCCCCTTCCTTCGGACCCGCGCGGGTCGAGGTGGAGACGCTGCGGCAGGGCAAGGCCGTCACCCAGGTGCGCGCCCGCCTGTCGCAGGACGGCGCCCCGCTGGTCGAGGCGCTGATCACGCTCGGCCGCCTCACGGAGGAGGACCCGTGGTGGTCGGACCTGGAGCCGGTGGACCTGCCCGACGAGCAGGAGTGCTGGCTGTCGCCGACCGAGCCGCCCGGCGCGGGGATGCGGGTGCCGCTGATGGAGGTCATCGAGCAGCGGCTCAACCCCGCCCACCTCGCCTTCGCCTTCGGCGAGCCGTCCCGCAGGGGAGTGATCGCGGGCTGGCAGCGTCTGGCAGACGGCTCCGACTGGGACCCGCTGTCGCTGCTGGTCGCCATGGACCCGGTGCCACCGGTCTCCTTCGACCTCGGCGCGACCGGGTGGGTGCCCACCATCCAGCTGTCGGCCTACATCAGGCGGCTGCCTGCCCCCGGCCCGCTGAGGGTACGGCTGAGCGCCTCCGACGTGACCGGCGAGCGGATGGACGAGACCGCGCACGCCTGGGACGCCAAAGGCCGCCTCGTCGCCCAGGCCACGCAGCTCGCCGCCGTCCGCACCCCCGCCCGGCCCTGAACGTGAAGTCCTCATGAGGCCGGCGAGCCGGGACGAAGCCCCAGCCGGCCCAGGCGGCGCCGACCCCGGTCTCCACCAGCGCCCGCTCCTGCGGGTCAGCCGTGGATCGCCCGTGTGATCACCACGGCGCAGGTCTCGATGGCCTGCGCCGACTGATCCTCGGCCAGCACCGCGAACTTCATCCGCACCAGCGCCCTGGCCAGCCCGTCCGCGGGCGGCCCCGCGGCGGCCCGACCGGCGCCGCGCTCCCGCTCGATCCGGTCCGCCGCCTGACCGATGTAGCCCTCGACCACCCGCGCCCTGAACGCCGCGAACTCGGGGTCCTCGCCCAGCAGTTGGACGTCTCCGACGCCTCCGTCACCGCCGAGGTCGGCCTCGGCGGCATCGGGGAGGGCCGGTTCGGTCTGGAGGTGACGCTCAGGGTGGAACTGCCCGACGAGCTCCACGGCGAGAGCGGGCAGCGGCTCGTCGAGGCCACCCACCAGGTCTGCCCCTACTCCAACGCCACCCGCGGCAACATCCCCGTCGAGCTCGTCATCGAGTGACTCCGCGCGCCGGACGGCGCTCAGCCGAGGTAGGCGGCGCGGACCACGGGATCGGCCCGGACCGACGACGGCGAACCCGTCGCGATGACCTTGCCGAGGTCGAGGACGACCAGATGGTCGCAGGTGTCCATGACGAAGCCCATGTCGTGCTCGACCAGCAGCACGGTGGTGTCGAGCGCGGCGATGACCGCGCGCAGCCGGGCGGTCTGGTCGGCGTCCAGGCCCGAGGTCGGCTCGTCCAGCAGGAGCACCGAGGGCCGGTCGGCCAGCGCGCGGGCCAGCTCGACCAGCCGCCGCTGTCCCACGGGGAGCGCGGCGGCGTAGGCGTCGCGCAGCGGCAGCAGGCCGCACAGCTCCAGGACCTCGGCGGCCCGCTCGCGCCGGGCCGCCTCCAGGGCGCGCCTGCCGGGCAGGCCCGCCAGGTCGGCGAGCACGCCGCCCCCTCCGCCGCGCCACTCCAAGGCGGCCAGGACATTGTCGGCCACGGTGAGCCGGCCGAAGACCTGCGTGCGCTGGAAGGTACGGCGCAGCCCCGCCCGTGCCCGCCGTACCGCCGGGACGCCGGTCACGTCGGCGCCCGCGACCAGCACCCGCCCCGACTGGGGACGGCGCAGGCCGGAGACGACGTCGAACAGGGTGGTCTTGCCCGCGCCGTTCGGGCCGATCACGCCGCAGACCTGCCCCTCGGGCACGGTGAAGGAGACCTCGGACAGGGCGCGGACCCCGCCGAAGGCCACGCAGACGCCCTCGACGGCCAGCGCGGGCTCGGTCATGGTGACACCCCCAGGTAGGCGGCGGTCAGGCGGTCGGCGTCCACGTCGGCGCGAGGGCCCGTCCAGGTGACGTGGCCCAGGCGCATGAAGGCGACCCGGTCGGCGAGCGCCAGCGCCTCGGTGGCCTTCTCCTCCACCAGCAGCAGCGCCACGCCGCGCTCGCGCAGCTCGGCGAACACGGCGAAGACCTGCTCGACGACCAGCGGGGCCAGGCCGAGCGAGGGCTCGTCGGCGATCAGCACGCGGGGCGGCCTGACCAGGGCGGGCGCGAGCGCGAGCAGCTGCTGCTCGCCGCCCGACAGCGCTCCGGCCGGCACGGTACGGCGGGCGGCCAGCTGCGGCATCCGCTCGTAGACCTGGTCGGGCGCCTCCAGCCAGGTCCGCAGGTTCTCCTCGACGGTCAGCCCGGGGAAGACGCCGCGTCCCTCGGGCGCCAGGAACACCCCCGCGCGGGCACGCCGGTGCGCGGGCCGGCCGGTGACGTCGTGACCGTCGAGCAGCACCCGTCCCGTGGTGACCGGCACGTCCCCGGCGGCGACGGCGCAGGTGGTGGACTTGCCCGCGCCGTTCGCGCCGAGCAGGGCGACGACCTCGCCCGGCCTGATCTCCAGGTCGACGCCCCGCAGGACGGTCACGTCGCCGTAGCCCGCGACGACGCCGTCGAGCGCGAGCACCGGGACGGGATCGGGCACCCCTTCCCGCCTGACCTCCTCGCGGGGACGCGCGGAGGGAGCCGGCCGCGCCGCCCCGGAGGCGAGCCAGGACCGCGCCGCGGCGGCACCCCCGGACGACCCGTTGGGCGGTGGCGCGGAGGGATCCTCGGGCGGCCCGCCGGGCGGTGCCTCCAACGCGGCGGTGCCGGCGGTGCTCACGGTGCCGGCAGTGCTGACCGTGCCGGCGGTGCTAGTACCGGCGGAGCGGGCGGTGCGGCGGCGGTGGCGGGCCTCGGCGAGCTGGGCGAGGACACCGTCGGGATGCCGGGCGAGGATCATCCCGCCCGTCCCGAACAGGATCGCCCCGACGTGCGCGGAGATCTCCCAGCCGGCCAGCAGCTCGGGGAAGATCGCCGCGATCAGCCCGCCGAGCACCGCGCCGCCGATCCTGCGCACGCCCTGCAGCACCACGACGGCCAGCCACACGAACCCGGCGAACGCCGGCAGGTCCGTCGCCGTGATCGACCCCTTCGACGTCGCGTACAGCACCCCGCCGAGGCCGGCGATCGCCGACGCCAGCGCGAACAGCATGACCTTCGTCCGCGGCCCCGACACCCCGACCGTCGCCGCCGCGGCGGGCGCCGACCTGACGGCCAGGATCGCCCGGCCGGACACCGACCGTTCCAGGTTGCGGACCACCAGCCCGGCCAGCCCGATGAGCGCCAGCAGCAGCACGACCCGCACGCGCGGATCGGTGGTGTCGGCCACGCCGAAGGACAGGGCGGGCAGCGGCCAGCCGATGGTCCCGTTGCTGAAGGCGTCGACCTGGAAGAGCACCTGGTCGGCGAGCAGCGCCAGGGCGAGCGTGGCGAGTGTGAGGATCCTGCCGCCGAGCCGGAGCGCGGGCAGGGCCACCAGCACCCCGACGGCCGTGGCCGCCAGCACCCCGACCAGGATGGCCACGGGCAACGGCCAGCCGGAGGCGAAGGCCCACCCGCAGGTGAGCGCGGCCATCGCGGCGAAGGCCGCCTGCGCGAGGTTCACCATGCCGCCGATGCCCGTCACGACCACGAACGAGCAGAAGATCAGCGCCAGCACCAGCCCCTGCGCCACCACGCCGACGTAGAAGTCGTCCGCGGGCCTGGTGAACGTCCATACCAGCAGCGCCACCAGGCCGGCCAGCCACGGCAGCCGGCGCCGCCAGACGGGCAGGTCGGCGAGGTGGTCGGGCGGCGGCGCGTCCTGGGCGGCGCTGCCGGCCACCCGCTCCCGCGACCTGTTCAGCAGCACGAGCCCCACGAACAGCAGGATCACCGGGACGGCCGTGCGCAGCCCGGTGATCTCGGCCGCGAAGTCCGCGTAGCCGGCGACCAGGTTCTGCACCACGCCCAGCCCGAGGCCCGCGGCGAACGTCCACGGGATCGAGCGCAACCGGCCGAACACCGACGCCGTCGCCGAGGCGAACAGCAGCACGGTGAACGCCCCCGAGTCCAGGCCCACCACCGGCAGGGCCAGCACGCCTGCCAGGCCTGCCAGCCCGGAGCTGAGCGTCCACGCCAGCGCGGAGGTTGCGTCGGCGTCGATCCCGCGCAGCGTGGCCAGGCCGCGCCGGTCGACCGCGGCCCGCATCCGCAGCCCGTACGGCGTGTGCCGCATGAACAGCCACAGCCCCGCCGCCACCAGCGCCGCCACGCAGAAGGTGATGACCTGGTCGGAGTCGAAGCTCATCCCGCCGAGCGAGACCTGCGCCGCCGGATAGGGGCCGACGCCGTGCGGCAGGGCGGTGGCGTCGGCGGGCGGCAGGCCGAGCGGCTCGTCCAGCAGGTCGGCGACGAGCAGCCCGAGCGCGGGCAGCGCGATGGTCAGCCCGATCGTCGCCACGATCTGCGCGGTCTCTCCCGCGTGGGCCAGACCCCTGAACATCGCCTTGTGCAGGCCGTAGCCGAGCAGCGGGGCGAACCCGGCGACGGCGAGCAGGGCCGCGGCCCATCCAGGCCAGCCCAGACCGACGTTGAGCTCGAAGAAGACCAGCGCGGTCAGGAAGCCGACCGCCCCGTGGGCGAAGTTGAACACGCCGGTGGCGGCGTACGAGAGGGTCAGGCCCGAGGCCATCACGGCGAAGACGGCGCCGGTGACCAGCCCGCTCAGGACGTAGGCGAGCATCTACTTGAGCGGGACGTTGTCGAAGCACTTCATGTTCTTGGCCACCTGGTAGGCCCCGGCCTGGAGCCTGACCAGGGCGCCGCAGCCGTTGGGCTCGTCGTGGTCCTTGGGGTAGCGGATCCTGCCGAATCCGGCGTTCTCGTAGCTGAACGAGCCGTTGCCCGTGGCCAGGAACTTCTCGCGGGTGAGGTCCTTGCCGGTCTGTTCGAGCATCTTCAGGAAGATGTCGGCCGACCAGTACCCGATGGCCAGGTGCTGGGTGAGCGCGGTGCCGGGGGCGATCTTCTCCACGTCCTGCCTGAGCTGGGCGATCTCGGGGGCGCTCGATTCGAAGGGCTCGAACATGGGGGCGGCGATCACGCCCTCGAGGGCCTGGGCCGTGGCGGCGTCCTTGAGGATGGCCGCGTCGTAGCTGGTGGCGTCGCTGAGCACGCCCTTGTAGCCGGCCTTCTTCAGCGCGGAGTAGAGGCCGACGTTGAACTTGGTGCCGGCGATGATCGACACCACGATGTCGGGTGGCCCGCCGCCGTCCGAGGTCATGATCTTGTCGACGTAGGGCAGCCAGTCGGCGGGCGGCGCGGCGGCCGGCAACGCCGAGTTGAGCCCGACGAGCTCGAAGCCCGCGGCCTGGAAGGACTGGGAGATGGTCTTGCCGCCGTACTTGCTGCCGCTGGAGTCGGAGGTCTGCACGTAGACGGTCTTGCCCGCGGCGCCGCCGAGCAGGTCGGCCATCTGGTTGCCCCACCAGGTCTGGGAGCCCGCGCCCGGCTTGGGCGCCAGGCAGCCGTTGTATCCGAAGCCGGTCCTGGTGCCGCACCACTGCGGGCCGGTCGCCCAGCCGAACCACGGCACGCCCTGCTGCTCGAGGAAGACCGCGCCGCCGAAGTTGGGGGCGTGGACGGGGACGAGGGCGAACACCTTGTCCTTCTGGACGAGCTTCTTGGCCGCCGCGTCGCCCTTGGCGGCGTCCTGGGTGTCGTCCTCGGCGCCGACGAACTCGATCTTCCGGCCGTGGACGCCTCCGGCCGCGTTCGCCCGCTCGAATCTGGCCCTGGCGCCGATCTCGGCGTCCTTGGTGGAGTAGCCGCTGGCGCTGGTCTTGGTGAGCACACCGCCGACCCGCACCGTCGTGTCGGTCACCCCCGGGGTCTGCCCGCCCGGAGCCGCCGCCTTCTGTTGCGCCGCGCATCCCGCGATCGCCATCACCGTTGCCAGCACCACGAGTTCTCGCCGCAACCCAGCCTCCGCTTTTTGGCCTAGCGCTCGCTTGGTTTTGCGTCAGAGTAGGTTCGGGCCGAATAGGTGTCAACGCTTCTCAACCAAGCATGTGCTTGCTACGGTTCGGGCATGCTGATGCGCGCCGCCGTCCTGACCGGATTCCACCGGCCGATGGAGATCCGCGAGGTGGAGATCGCCGATCCCGGCCCGGGCGAGGTGCGCGTCCAGATCAAGGCCTCCGGCGTGTGCGGGTCCGACCTCAAGGCCATCGACGGCAAGAGCCCCGTGGTCCGGCAGCCGCCGTTCATCCTCGGCCACGAGAGCGCGGGCATCGTCGAGAGCGTCGGCGAGGGCGTGACCGCGGTCGCGCCGGGCGACCACGTGATCATCTCCATGAGCGGCCCGTGCGGGAAGTGCCGGCAGTGCGGGGCCGGCCGCTTCCACCTGTGCTCGGGCCCCGCCAGGATGACCGCGATCATGGGCGGCGAGCCCAGGGTCACCATGGACGGGCAGGAGACGCGCCGGTTCATCGGCATCGGCGCCTTCGCCGAGTACGCCGTCGTCAGGGAGGCGATGTGCGTGAAGATCGCCCCCGACGCGCCGTTCGACGCCATGTGCCTGCTGGCGTGCGGCGTCATCACCGGGGTCGGCGCCGTCCTGAACGTCGCCCAGGTCGGCCAGGGCTCCAGCGTGCTGGTCGTCGGCTGCGGCGGCGTCGGGCTCAACGTCGTCCAGGGGGCGGTGCTGGCGGGCGCCACCACGATCATCGCCGCCGACGTCGTCGAGCAGAAGCTCAAGCTCGCCGCCCGCTTCGGCGCCACCCACACCCTGCTCGCCGGCGACCTCCCCCAGCAGGTCGGCGAGATCGTGCGCGGCGGCGTCGACCACGCCTTCGACGCCACGGGCGTCGCCGGCGTCCTCGGCCAGGCCTTCGCCGCCACCCAGCCGGGCGGCACCACGGTCATGGTCGGCAGCCCCGCCGCCGGCACCCCCCTGACCATCGAGCCCGGCCTGCTGTTCGCCTCCCGCCGCCTCATGGGCACCCAGGGCGGCGACGCGGCCCCCCACCGCGACCTGCCCATGCTGGCCGCGCAGTACCAGCGCGGCCGTCTCGATCTCGACGGCCTGATCACCGAACGCCTCCCCCTGGCCGACATCGACCAGGCCGTCGCGCACGTCCGCCAGGGCAGCGTCGCCCGCTCCGTGATCGTCTTCTAGCCCGCCGTCCGCCACGGCGCCGCCCGGCCCTACGATGGTGTGATCATTGGCGACGGCCCCGGGCGGAAGCGGGACGATGACCACACTCGAGCAGGGACGCGACACCCGCACCAGGATCCTGGCCGCCGCCCGCACGCTGTTCGCCGAGCGCGGCTACGCCGCCACGTCGCTGGCCGACATCGCCGCCGCGGTCGGGCTGACCAAGACGGCCGTCGCCTACCACTTCCACCCCAAGGACACGCTGGCCGCCGAGCTGATCGCGCCCTGCGCCGACGACATGCTCGACCTGCTGGGCACCGACTTCGCCGACCGGCGCGCGCTCGTGACGGCGCTGGCGGCCTTCACCGTACGGCACCGCGCGGTGATCAGGCTGGTCATGGAGGACCTGGGCGGTGCCGACGACGCGCCCGCCGGATCGCCGGGCGAGGCCATCAGGACCTTCCGCGACGAGATCTTCACCAAGCTCGTCGGCCCCGAACCGACGCGGGAGACGCGGGTACGCGGGTGGGCGGTGCTCGGCGCGCTCCAGTGGGGCGTCGTGCAGACGATGGACCTGCCCGAGGAGAGCGTGCTGCCCGTGCTCACCGCGGCCGCCCTCGCCATCTGAGGAGGGGGCGGCCGGACGGTCGTCAGTCCGCGGGCGATCCAGCGCCGGAGGTCGGCGCGGGAGTCGGCTCGGGGTCGGTGCCCGCGGGCGGATCGACGTCGGGTGGCGTGCTCGGCTCGCCAGGGTCGGGGAACGACTGACCCGCCACGCCGACCGTGATCACGATCGGCTGTCCAGGCGCGGCGCACGTGCCGGGCGACACGCTCTGCCCGAGCACCGAGTCCACCTGGCCGATCTCGCCGACGATCTGGGGCCGCTGCCGTACCGTGAGGCCCGCGTCTCCCAGCACGGCCCGGGCCTCACGCCTGGACAGCCCCACCACCTGCGGCACCCGCACGCCGTGCCGGGCCACCGTCAGCGCGACCGCACGGCCCGCCGTCACGCGCGCGCCCGCCGCCGGCCTGCTGCTGATCACCTGGTCGTCGGGCAGGTCGGAGCAGCTCGTGCCGATCCTGCCCACCTTCAGTCCCGCCGTCTTCAGCGCCGCCTCGGCGGCCTCGCGCGACATCCCCGTCAGCGCGGGCACCTCGACGCCGCCCGCCGACACCTTCAGGTCGACCCTGGTGCCCCTGGCCACCCTCGCTCCCGGTCCAGGCGTGCTCCCCAGCACCTCGCCCGACGGCCGTGAGGATTCGCTCGAACGCACCGACCCCACGACGAGCCCCGCGCCCTCGATCGCCCTGATCGCCGCGGAACGGTCCAGTCCCACGACGCCAGGCACCGCGTACAGGACCGGCTGAGCGGGCACCGTGAGCGGCGGACGCTCGACCGTCGCGGGGCTGTCGCTGATCCCGCCCGAGCCCTGCTGGACCGTCGCCGGGGTGGGCGTCCCGGTCACGACCGCGGACCTGGGCGCGGCGGCGGCCGGTGTCCTGGCGCTCTGCAGGGCCGGCACCAGGACGGCGACCAGCACCGCGGCGCTGATCAGCAGCGCGGAGGAGACCGCCAGCGAGACGCGGTTGGCGGCGGGCCCCGCCCAGCGGCCTGGATGGGTGGCCTCCGGTGTCCAGCCCGCGGGTCCCGGCCACGAGGGATGGCCTTCCCCCACGTCGCCCACCGAATGCGCCCGCCGGGGGCCCGCCGGATCCGCCGGATCCCCCGACGTCCAACGGCCCGCCGGATCCGCCGAATCCCCCGCTGTCCGGGGGCCCGCGGGATCCCCCGCCGGCCAGGGGTTCGAGGGATCCGCCGTCGGCCGGGGGCCCGCCGGACGTCTGGCGGGCGCCGCGCCCGAGCCGGAGGCCCGGACCGCTTCCCTCAGCCGGGCGCCCGCGACCGGCTCGGCGCCGCGCTGCGCCGGGATCTCCGGCAGCAGGTAGCCGCCCGAGGCCCCGGTCGCCTCCGGCTCGGCCAGCGGGTCCGGATCCACGCGCAGGATGTGCGGCGCGGGCGAGCGCAGCACCTCCGCCGGCACGCCCCCACCCGCGCCCAGCAGCGCCAGCAGCAGCTCCCCGCTGGCCGGCCGGTTGCGCGGGTCCTTGTCCAGGCAGCAGGCGACCAGGCCGCGCAGCCGCCCGTCGAGCCGCCCCAGCTCGGGCTGCGCGGTCAGGATGCGGTGCAGCACCGGCGCCACCGAGTCCTGTCCGAACGGCGCGGCGGCGTTGGCCGCGAAGCACATCGTCGCGCCCCACGCGAAGACGTCCACCGCCCCGGTGATCGCCGAGGCGGTGATCTGCTCGGGCGCCATGTAGGCGGGCGTGCCCACGCCCCTGCCGCTCACGGTCGCCGCCGCGTCCAGCACCTTGGCCAGGCCGAAGTCGATCACGCGGGGGCCGTCGGAACCGAGCAGCACGTTCTGCGGTTTGAAGTCACGGTGCACGATGCCGGCGCGGTGGATGGCGGCCAGCGCGGTGGCGGTGCCGACCGCGAGCCGTTCGAGGGCGCCGCCGCCGCGCGGGCCCTCGAGTGCCACGTCCCTGGCCAGCGAGGGTCCTTCGACGTACTCGCTGACGATGTACGGCCTGCCGTCGTCCAGCCCGGCGTCCACCACCTGCGCCGTGCAGAACCGCGCGACCTGCTTGGCCAGCTCGACCTCGCGCAGGAAAGCCGCCGGCTCCTCGCCCACGGGTCCGTGCAGCAACTTGATCGCGAAAGAGTTCGCGCCTAACTCGCCGAGGTAGACGATCCCCTGACCGCCCTCCCCCAGCCGCCCGGACAGTTCGTAGTCGCCCAGTCGCTGAGGGTCCCCCGCCCGGAGCGGTTTCGGCACGGGCGCCTCCCCTCGCCGCCCACCGGTTACCTCTCTACTGAAGTCGAGGGATCGCGGCGCGTCAACGGACCGTGACGCCGTTGTGATGTCCTATTTCTGGATACTTCCTGTGTAGCGAGGGGTGTCCTCGCCCGCTCTGATCACCTGAAACGTGTACCCGCGCGTGTCCTCCGCGGCGAACACCACCCGGCCGGGATGGCATCCCTCACCCCTGACCTGCGACAGGTCGTAGGTGGCCGGGTCGACTCTGGCCAGGACGCCGTCACAGTGGAGGCTCTGGCCCCACCGCATGGTGCCCCCGGCCGCGTCGCCCCGCAGGCTCAGCCGTATCGGGAAGGTGACCTTCGAGCTAGGGTGATGGGCCGCGCCGGACCACTCGCCGGCGAGCGGCGGCGGATCGCCGCGCCACGGGCTCGCCAGCGCGAGCGCGCCCGCCGCCAGCGCCAGCGCGCCGGCCACCGCCGCCGCGATCCACCACCACCGCCACGGCCACCGCCCGGCACGGCTCGGCCGTGCCGGGTGCTCCGCGGCCACGAGCGTGCCCTCGTCGGTGCGGCTCGCGGCTGCGCGCTCGGCCACCGAGACCGGTGGGCGCCCCGGCGCCGCCGCCCCATGGACCGAGCGGGGCGCGGGCGGAGAGGCCACGGGCGGAACGGCGCCGGGCAGAGTGGCGGCGGACGAGGCGCCGGCGGACAGGGTGGCGGCGGGCGGGGTGGCGGCGGGCCCGCCGAGCAGGACGGCCAGCGCCTCCTCCGCCGTGGGCCGCTCCTGCGGCGCCCTGGCCAGGCACGCCACCACCAGCTCCCGCAGCGTTCCCGACAACTGCCCGAGGTCCGGCGTGCCGTACAGGATCCTGCCGAGCACCGCGGGATAGGAGTCGGCGGCGAACGCGGCCCGCCCGCTGGAGGCGAACGACATGGTCAGCCCCCACGCGAACAGGTCCACCGGCGTGCCCGCGGGCTCCCCGCTGATCTGCTCGGGGGCCAGGTAGGCGGGCGTGCCGACCGGTTGGGCGCCGACGGTGCTGGTGGAGTCGATCAACCGCGCGATCCCGAAGTCGATCACCCGTGGCCCCTCCGGGCCGAGCAGCACGTTCTGCGGCTTGAAGTCGCGGTGGACCACGCCCGCACGGTGGATCGCCGCCAGCGCGGTCATCGTGCCCACCGCGAGCCGGTCGAGGGCGCCGCCCGTGCGCGGCCCCTCCCGTGTGACGAGCACGTGCAGCGACTCGCCTTCGACCAGCTCGCTGACGACGTACGGCCTGCCGTCCGTCACCCCCGCGTCGAGCACCTGCGCCGTGCAGAACGGGGCCACCCTGCGGATGCTCTCGAGCTCCGCCCGCAGCCTCCGCTCGGTGCGCAGGCCCTGCGCGTCGTCGGAGCGGGCGTGCAGCCACTTGACCGCCACGCGCTTCCCGCCGGGCGACAGCGCCTCGTAGACCACGCCCTGGCCGCCCTGGCCGAGCCGGGCGAGGACGCGGTATCCCTGAAGGTCCTGCGGATCGCCCGGTTGGAGGGGGCTCGACGGCATGCCGACAACTATAGGAAGGCGGCGTACCGGTCGAGAACCGGCAGCACCTCGTCGGCCGTCCCGCTGGGCAGCGACAGCACGGTCTCCTCGATGCCGAGCGCGGCGTAGTAGTCGAGCTTGCCGCGGGTGGGCAGGGTGCCGAACGGGATCACCTTCGCCGTCGCCGACGCCTCCCGCAACGCGGGCAGCGCCGCCTTGATGCCCTTGCCGCCGATCGGCATCCAGCCGTCGGCGTACTCGGCGACGTGCGCGAACAGGGTGGGTCCCGCGGCTCCGCCCACGTAGACCGGCGGCCCCGAGACCGGCTTGGGCCACGACCACGACGGCTCGACGCCGTCGAAGGCCGCCACCTCCCGGCTCCACAGGGCCTTCATCGCCAGCACGTGGCGCCTGGCCACCTGCCGCCGCTCCCGGTACGGCACGCCGTGGTTCTCGATCTCCTCCACGTTCCAGCCGAAGCCGACGCCGATCACCACGCGCCCGCCCGACAGGTGGTCCAGCGTGGCGATCGCCTTGGCGGTGACGATGGGCTCGCGCTGGGCGGCCAGCAGGATGCCGGTGCCGAGCGTGATCGTCGAGGTCACGGCCGCCGCCGACGCCAGGGCGACCAGGGGGTCGAGCGTGCGTCGGTACTCCTCGGCGAGCTGCGGCGTACCCGTGGGCGGCGGGGTGCGGCGGGACACCGGGATGTGGGTGTGCTCGGGCAGGTAGAGGGAGGAGAAGCCGCGTTCCTCAGCCGCCCTGGCCAGGTCGGCGACGGGCATCGCCAGGTCGGTGCTGAACATCGTGACGCCAAGCCGCATGACCGCTCCTTAACCAAGCGATTGCTCGGGACCGGTTCTTAGAGTAGCTTGCCGCTCATGGGATTCGCTGCGGTCGCGGGCGTGCGGCTGTTCTACACCGACGACGGCTCAGGCGACACGACGCTGCTGCTCGTCCACGGCTGGGGCGCCGACTCCCATCAGTGGGCGCGACACATCCCCACCCTCGCCGGCAGGCACCGGGTCATCGCGGTTGACCTGCGCGGGCACGGCTACTCCTCGGCGGAGGACAAGGGCAACAACCCCGTCCGCATGAGCGAGGACCTCGTCGACCTGCTCGACCTGCTCGACGTCGAGCGGTGCGTGATCGTCGGCCACTCCATGGGCGCGGTGATCGCCTCCCGCCTGGCCGTCGAGCACCCCGCGCGCGTCACCGCCGTCATCGGCGTGGACCCCGGCTACGGACGTCCCGACGAGGTCGTGGCCATGGCGGTCGCGATGCGGGAGGCCCCGGCCGTCCAGATCGACCAGTGGTGCTACACCCCCGCCTCCCCCGGCTGGCTGCGCGAGTGGCACCGGCGGCGGCTGCTGGCGACACCGCCGCACGTGCTGGCCGAGGCGTACGACGGGCTGTGGTCGGGAGAGGAGGCGATCGGCTCGCGCGGCGCGGCCGAGCCGTACCTGTCTCGCCGGACCTGCCCCGTGCTCACGTTCTGGACCGACCCCGCGCAGGCGGCGTGGGAGACGGGCCTGTTCACCCACCCCGCCTCGCGCACGGTCTGCTGGCAGGGCAGCGGACACCGGCTGCACGAGGAGCGGCCCGCCGAGTTCTTGCTCGTGGTCAACCAATGGCTGAAGGAGATCTCCCGGTGAAGTTCGCCATCTTTCTGAACCCCCAGATCCCCGGCTCGGGGTACGCGGCCGAGGAGAACGCGCGGGCCAAGCGGCCGATCGGACGGGACACCGAGTCGTACCAGAGGCTGCTGCACGAGGTGCGGGAGATCGCGGTGCACGCCGACCGGATCGGCTTCGACGCGCTCATGATGACCGAGCACCACTTCCACTCGGAAGGGATGGAGTTCTCGGTCAACCCGCTGATGTTCCTGACCGACCTGGCCGCGCGAACCGAGCGCATCCTGCTGGCGCCGCTCGGACTCGTGCTGCCCGCCTGGGATCCGATCAGGGCGGCGGAGGACGTGGCACTGCTCGACCAGTTCTCCAAGGGACGGCTGCGGCTGGGCGTGGCGCGCGGCTACCAGAACCGGTGGATGAACGTCCTGGGCCAGCGCTGGCACGCGGCGGCGGCCAGGTCGGACGGCTCGTCGAGCGACAACCGCAACTTCGACGTCTTCGGCGAGATCCTCAAGATCATGAAGATGGCCTGGACGCAGGAGACCCTCCGCTACAAGTCCGACGTCCTCGACTACCAGGTGCCGTATCCCTTCGAGGGGATCGAGGGGTGGCCCGCCACCGAGTGGACGCGGACCTTCGGCGCGCCCGGCGAGCTCGACGACGACGACCGGGTCCAGGCGGTCAGCGTCTGCCCCCGGCCGTACCAGAACCCGCACCCCGAGCTGTGGCAGCCGTTCACTATCTCCGACCGCTCGGTCATCAGGGCGGCGCAGGAGGACATCCTGCCGTGGATGTTCACCCCCAACCCCGACGACCACGCCGCGAAGGCCAAGCTCTACCAGGAGGAGTCGGCCAAGCAGGGCCGTCACTACAAGCTGGGCGAGCACACCGGCATCCTCAAGATCGTCGGGATCGCGGACACCACCGAGGAGGCGATCAACACCTACGGCAGGAACATCCCCAAGGACTTCGCCGCCTTCTTCGGACCGTTCGGCTACCTCGAGGTGCTGCGCAAGAAGGAGGACGACAAGCACCGGCCGATCTCGCCGGAGAAGGGCGACGTGCGGCGGATGAACGACGTCGAGATGGCACTGTTCGGCTCACCCGACGACGTCAAGCGCGGCATCCAGCGCATGCTCGACCGCATGCCCGACCTGGAGTGGTTCGGCCTGTACATGCAGGGCCAGCAGGGCGTGCTCCCACTCGACACGGTCAAGCGCAACCTCGAACTGTTCGCCACCAAGGTCATTCCGGAGTTTCAGTGAAGTTCTGGCTCGGCGCCTCCTTCTGCGACACCTCCGAGTTCCTCGACCTGGCGGTGGCCGCCGAACGCTGCGGGTTCGACACCTTCACGCTGTCGGACCACCTGTTCTTCGCCGACTTCAGCACGCCGTACCCCTACGGCAGGATGCGCTGGACGGCAGAGACGCACTGGCCGGACGTGTGGGTGACGATCGGCGCGATGGCGGCGGTGACCACGCGGCTGCGCTTCTCGCCCAACGTCTACATCGCGCCGGCGCGCGACCTGATCACCGTGGCCAAGCAGGTGTCGACGGCCGCCGTCCTGTCCGGCGACCGGGTGAGCTTCGGGGTGGGCGTCGGCTGGTGCAAGGAGGAGTTCGTCGCCACCGGACAGGACTTCCACACGCGCGGGCGCAGGCTGGACGAGATGATCCCCCGCCTGCGGGAGCTGTGGTCGGGCGAGCAGGTGGACCTGCCGGGGTTGCCGCCGCTGTCGATGTCGCCCGTGCCCGCCGCGCCCGTCCCGATCTACGTCGGCGGCGACAGCGAGGCGGCGCTGCGCAGGGCGGCCAGGGTCGGTGACGGCTGGATCGGCAACCGGATCTACACCGAGGAGCAGATCGACGCCGTCCTCGCCGACCTGCGCCGCTACCTGAAGGAGTACGGCAGGCAGGAGGACGCGCTCGAGATCATCGCCCCGCTGGCGGTGCTCCCGGAGGCGGCCACCTACCGGCGCTTCGCCGACAAGGGCATCACCGGCACGATGGCCGCGCCGTGGTGGCTGTCGCCCGAAGAGCCCAAGGTCGACACGATGGAGCGCTTCGCCGAGGAGGTCATCGCCAGGATGTGAGACGTGCCGGGGGCCCGGTCGGCGGCGGGCGTCCCGGGGGCGTGGTCGGGCGGGCGGCGCGGGGCCGATAGCCTCGACGCATGCTGGAAGAGATCATGGCGACCCGCTATGTGACCCCGTTGCGGGAGGGTGGGTCGCTGCCGGGGGTGGTCGAGGCCGACGACCTCGGCACCTACGTCGTGAAGTTCCGTGGCGCCGGGCAGGGGCCCAAGGTGCTCGTCGCCGAGATCATCTGCGCCGAGCTGGCCAGGCGGCTCGGCCTGCGCACCCCCGAGCTCAAGCTCGTCGACCTCGACCCGCAGATCGGCCTGCGCGAGCCTGACTTCGAGATCCAGGCGCTGCTGCAGGCCAGCGCCGGGCGTAACGTCGCGATCGACTTCCTGCCCGGCGCCCTCGGCTTCGACCCCCTGTCCTGGCGTCCCGACGCGGGCTTCGCCGCCGAGGTGCTGTGGTTCGACGGCCTGATCCACAACGTCGACAGGACGTGGCGCAACCCCAACCTGCTGGTCTGGCACCACGACACCTGGCTCATCGACCACGGCGCGGCGTTGTGGTTCCACTACAGCTGGAAGAGCGCCGACCCGCAGCGGCCCTTCGACGCCGCGGACCATGTCCTGGCGCCGTTCGCGGCCGACGTGTCCCTGGCGGGCGACCGGCTCGCCGCGAAGATCACCAGGGAGCTGCTGGCCGAGGTGACCGCGCTCGTGCCCGACGAGTGGCTGGAGGGCGAGCAGGGCTTCGAGTCGGCGCAGGCCGTACGCGACGCGTATGTCGACCACCTGCTGGCCCGCGCCCACGGCCCGCGCGAGTGGCTGACGGTCGCGGCGAAGGCCGCGCCGAAGAGCGGGCCGGGCTCGGTCGGCGCTTTCTGGAAGCAGGGAGACAAGTGATGGGACGCGACGTCTACGAGTACGCCGTCATCCGTGTCATCCCGCAGATGGAGCGCGGCGAGCAGATCAACGTCGGGATCCTGCTGTACTGCCAGCCGCGCGACTACCTGTGCGCCCGCGTGGAGCTCGACGAGGACCGCCTGCGCGCCCTCGACCCCTCCGCCGACCCCGGCGAGGTACGGCTCGCGCTGGCGGGCTACGAGCTGGCCTGCGGTGAGGCGGCGGGGCCGTTGGAGCGCGAGTCGCTGGGCAGCAGGTTCCGCTGGCTGACCGCGCCCCGCAGCACGGTCGTCCAGACCTCCCCGGTCCACGCGGGGCTGACCACGGACCCGGAGGGCGAGCTCACCCGCCTGTTCGACCGTCTCGTCCGCCTCTGAGGGCGGCGGGCCGGACGCCAGGCTCACGACACCGACCATGAGGAGCCCTCGATGACCGTTCGCCGCGTCGTGCCCAACCTGACCTCCGCCGCCTTCGACGACAGCAGGGACTTCTACCGGCTGCTCGGCTTCGAGGAGGTGATGAACCACGGCTGGATCATGACCCTCGCCTCCCCCGGTCAGCCCACCGCCCAGATCAGCGTCATGACCACCGACCTGACGGGTCCGGTGAACCCGGACCTGAGCGTCGAGGTCGACGACGTGGACGCCGCCTACGCGGCCGTGGTGAAGAGCGGCGCCGAGATCGTGCACCCGCTGAGCGACGAGGAGTGGGGCGTGCGCCGGTTCTTCGTCCGCGACCCCGGCGGCCGCGTGATCAACGTCCTGGGCCACCGCTAGCCGGGCGGGCGGGGGCTGGTCCGCCGGGTCGCCGGAGCGTTACCGTTGAAGAAAGACTGCTCCGTCCCCCAGCGGTGGCCGATCGGTGCGCTCGACAGCGCCGGAGGTGCCCATGAACGACTACCCGCCGATCGCGGACCACGGCATAGTCGGGGATCTGCAAACCGCCGCCCTCGTCTCCGGCACGGGCACCATCGACTGGTGGTGCACGCCCCGCTTCGACTCCCCGAGCCTGTTCGCCTCCATCCTGGACAGCGATCGCGGGGGGCACTGCCGGCTCGCCGCCGACCTGGACGGCGTCTCCGAGGCGACGGTCCGGCAGCTCTATCTGCCGGACACCGCGGTCCTGGTCACCCGCTTCATGGCGCCCGGCGGGGTCGGGGAGGTCGCCGACTTCATGGAGCCGGACACCTCCGCCACCCCGTCCGACCGGCACCGCCTGGTGCGGGCGATCCGGATGGTTCGCGGCAGTCTGCCCTTCGAGCTGGTCTGCCGTCCCCGCTTCGACTACGGCCGGGCGCAGCACACCCTCGCCTTCCTCGACGACGGGTCGGCTCTCTTCCACGGTCCTGGCACGGACCTCCACCTGCAGGCCAGCTTCCCTCTCACCCTGCATCCGGACGGCAACGACGTCACCGCCCGCTTCACCCTCCAGGCCGGCGACGTGGTCGCCATCACGCTGACGAGCGACCGCAGCGGCCGGCCCACGACCCCGCTGACCGGCGACGACGTCCTTCGCAGTTTCGAGGCCTGCACGGGCTTCTGGCTCGGCTGGCTGCGCGCGTCGCGCTACCGCGGCCGCTGGCAGGACATGGTGAACCGGGCGGCGATCACTCTCAAGCTGCTCACCTACGCGCCCACCGGCGCGCCGATCGCCGCGGCCACCATGGGCCTGCCCGAGCAGATCGGCGGCGAGCGCAACTGGGACTACCGCTACACCTGGGTCCGTGACGCCTCTCTGTCGGTCAGGGCGCTGATCGACCTCGGCTTCGTCGAGGAGGCCCACGCCTTCCGCCGGTGGCTGCGTGACCGTCTGCTCGACGGCGGCACCACCTCGGGCGAGCCGCTGCAGATCATGTATCGGATCGACGGCGACCCGCACCTGACCGAGGAGATCCTGCCCCACCTGGAGGGCTACCGGAAGTCGGCGCCGGTCCGGGCCGGCAACGCCGCCGCCGGCCAGATCCAGCTCGACATCTACGGCGAGGCCGCCGACGCCCTGGCGCAGACCCGTAACGTGGGGGGCATCCGCGGCTGGCAGGCCCTCGCGGGGCTGCTCGACTGGCTGTCCGACAACTGGGACCGCCCCGACGAGGGGATCTGGGAGACCCGCGGCGGGCAGCAGGAGTTCACCTTCAGCCGCCTGATGACGTGGGTCGCCTTCGACCGCGGCATCCGCATGGCCACCACGCACTCCCGCCCGGCCGGCCTGGCCCGCTGGCTGAACGCCCGCGACGCCGTCTTCGACCAGATCGTCACGCGCGGCTGGAACGCGGACCGGCGGGCGTTCGTCCAGCACTACGCCACCGACGTCCTGGACGCCTCGCTCCTGCTCATGCCGCGCGTCGGGTTCCTCGATCCCCGTGACCCCGACTGGCTGAGCACTCTCGACGCCATGGACAGGGAGCTGGTCAGCGACAGCCTCGTCTACCGCTACGACCCGGCCGCCTCCCCTGACGGGCTGCGCGGCTCGGAGGGCACCTTCAACCTGTGCAGCTTCCTCTACGTGGAGGCCCTGGCCCGCTCAGGGCGGCTGCGGCAGGCCCGCTACGCCTTCGACAAGATGCTCACCTACGCCAACCACGTCGGCCTGTTCGCCGAGGAGATCGGCCCGTCGGGCGAGCAGCTCGGCAACTTCCCGCAGGCCTTCACCCATCTGGCGCTCGTCGCCGCGGCCATGGCCCTGGACGAGGAGCTCGACCGCGCGCACCAGTAGGGCCGCCGTGCGCCTCGCGGCTAGGGGCGGGCGTCGATCTGCCGGGCCAGGCCGTCCAGCAGCATGTCCAGCCCGAAGCGGAAGGCGCCTTCGGGGTCGCTGGCCATGCCGGTGGCCTCGCCGAGGCTCGTCGAGACCCGCCGCGCGACCGGATAGGAGGTGCCCGCCGTCGCCGCGGCCAGGGCGGGGGCGACGCCTTCCCACCACTGCACGTCGGTGAGCGCGCTCTCCTCCCTGATGCGCCGCAGCGAGATCACCCAGCGTGCCGCGCTGGAGACCAGCCCGAGGATCGCCGTGAGCGCCCGGTCCATCTCGATGTCGCTCAGCCCCAGCCCGTCGAGGGCCGAAAGCTCGGCCTCGTACTTGCCGGACACCCCGGGGCCTGGCACCGGACGGCCGGGCGCGGCCTCCACCGTCCACGGATGGGCCATGTGGTGGTCCCAGTTGGCCTGCGCGATGCGCTCGGCCCTGGCTCGCCACGGTCCGGCCTGCGCGGGCGGCGGTCCCTCGGCGTAGACCGCCGCGGCGACGGCGTCGAGCATGAGCTCGATGAGTTCCGAGCGGCCCGCGATGTAGGGGTAGAGGGCCATCGGGCTGACGCCGAGGTCGCCGGCCACCCTGCGGATGGTGAGCGCGTCGAGCCCCTCCTGGTCGGCCACGGCGATCGCGGCGTCCGTGATGCGTTTGGGGGTGAGCCCTGATCGGCTCACCGCCTCGGCGGGCCGCCACAGCAGCCCGATCAGCTTGATCGGGTCTCCCGGCCGCTCGGCTCTCTTCGCCACCGTCAACTCCCTTCGGTTTACGCTGTACTATACATTGTCCGAAACGATGGGAGGGCACGTGAACAGCGAAATGACCGTTCCTACCCCGATCCAGGTGAAGGGGGTGCGCAAGCGGTTCCCCGGCACCGAACGTCCCGCGCTCGACGGCGTCGACCTCACGGTGGCGACGGGCCGGATCTGCGCGTTGCTCGGCGGCAACGGCGCGGGCAAGACCACGATGGTCAGGATCCTGGCCACCCTGACCAGGGCGGACGCGGGCACCGTCCACGTCGCCGGCTGGGACGTGGACAAGGCGGCGACACGGGTGCGGGCCGCGATCGGGCTCGTCGGCCAGTACGCGGCGCTGGACGAGCTGCTGAGCGCCCGGGAGAACCTCGAACTGTTCGGCAGGCTGGCGGGCCTGGACCGGCGCCGCGCCCGCGCACGGGCCGGCGAGCTGCTCGACAAGGCGGGGCTGACCGAGGCGGGCGGGCGAGCGGTGGGCGCCTTCTCCGGCGGGATGCGCAGGCGCCTCGACCTGGTGACCTCCCTCATCACCACGCCGAGCGTGCTCTTCGTCGACGAGCCCACCACGGGCCTCGACCCGCAGGCGCGGCGCGACCTGTGGAGCTCGGTGCGCGCCCTCGCCCAGGCGGGCACCACCGTCCTGCTGACCACCCAGTACCTCGAGGAGGCCGACGCGCTGGCCGACGACGTGGTGATCCTGCGCGAGGGAAGGGTCATCGCCCAGGGCACGCCCGAAGACCTCAAGAAGCTCGTCGGCGAGCCCCGCATGGAGCTGCGCGCGCCGACCCTCGAAGACGTCTACCTCCACCTGTACGCCACCTCACCCGCCGGAGCGCCCTCATGACGACCATCCCTCTGGCAGGCTCCACGGCGGCGCCGGTGCGGACGCGCCTGTGGCGCGAGGCGACCATCCTGGCGGGCCGTACCATCAGGCACTGGCGGGCCAGGCCGGCCGCCTTCGCGGTCCAGCTGCTGTTCCCCGTGCTCGTCATCCTCATGATGGGCGGCCTGCTCGGCGGCGCGATCGCGGGAAGCGCGGGGGGCTACATCCTGTTCGTCATCCCGGGTGTCCTGGCGTTCACGATGCTGTTCGGCGTCGAGACGACGATGATCGCGGTGACGACCGACGCGGCCAAGACGGTGACCGACCGGTTCCGCTCCATGCCCATCTCGCGGGGCTCGGTCCTGCTCGGCCGCGTGCTCGCCGACATGCTGACCTCGGTCGTGGAGGTCGTCGTGATCACGCTGGCCGGCCTGGCCCTCGGATGGCGGTGGGAGAACGGCGTCCTGCCCGCCCTGGCCGCCTACGGGCTGCTGCTCTGGTTGCGCTTCGGCCTGCTGTGGGTGGGGGTGTGGGCCGGGCTGACGGTGGGCTCGCCGGAGGCGGTGAGCGCCGCGCAGCTGCTGGCCTGGCCGATCGGCTTCCTGTCGACCGTGTTCGTCCAGCCGGTCACGATGCCGGTCTGGCTCGGCGCGATCGCCGAGGCGAACCCGCTGTCGGCCACGGCGACCGCCGTCCGCGAGCTGTTCACCGGTGTCCACCAGCCGGGGCTGACGTGGGCGGCCGGGCACCCGCTCGTCATCGCGCTGGCCGCGCCGCTCCTGCTCACCGCGGTCTTCGGGCCCCTGGCGGTGCGCGCGTTCAAGGGGCTGGGCCGATGAGCCCCTACGACGAGGTGATCCGCGTCCGCGGCGCGCGGGAGAACAGCCTCAAGAACGTCGATGTCGACATCCCCAAGCGCCGGCTCACCGTCGTCACCGGCGTCTCGGGATCGGGCAAGTCGTCGCTGGTCTTCGACACGCTCGCGGCCGAGTCCGGACGGCAGCTCAACGAGACCTTCACGGCCTTCGCGCAGGGGCGGCTGCCCAGCTACGGCCAGCCCGACGTCGACCACCTGGAGAACCTGTCCGCGGTGATCATCGTGGACCAGAAGCGGCTGTCGGGCGGCCCCCGCTCCACCGTGGGCACCGCGACCGACATCGGCGCCCGCCTGCGGCTGCTGTTCTCCAGGCTCGGCGAGCCCCCGGCCGGCTACTCCAACGCCTACAGCTTCAACGACCCGGCGGGCATGTGCCCGAACTGCCAGGGCCTGGGCGTGGCCGCCACGGTCGTCGAGTCCGAGCTCGTCGACGACGACCGGTCGCTGGCCGAGGGCGCGATCACGTTCCCGGCGTTCGCGCCCGGCCAGTGGATGTGGAAGGCGTACGCCCGGTCGGGCTTCTTCGACGTCGACAAGAAGATCCGCGACTACACCGCCGAGGAACGCGACATCCTCCTGCACGCTCCCCCCGACACGCTGAAACCGCCCGCGGGCATGGACGCCGTCGGCACCGCCTACGAAGGGGTGCTGTCCCGGTTCTCCCGCATCTACCTGCAACGGGAACCCGAGTCGTTCAAGGGGGCGCAGCGGGAGGCGTTCGAGCGGATCGTGGCCAGGCGCCGCTGCCCCGAGTGCGACGGCTCCCGCCTGGCCGCGCCCGCCCGGGCCAGCCTCATCGGCGGCCACTCCATCGCCGACTGCAACGCGATGCAGGTGGACGACCTGCTGGAGACGATCGGCGCCGTCGACCGCCCCGAGGTCGCGCCGCTGCTGTCGGTGCTGCGCGAGCACCTGCGCCGCATGGTCACCCTGGGGCTGGGATACCTCAGTCTCGACCGCGCCACCTCGACCCTCTCGGGCGGCGAGTCGCAGCGCGTCAAGATGGTGCGCCATCTCGGCAGCGCCCTCACCGACATGCTGTACGTCTTCGACGAACCCACCGTCGGCCTGCACCCGCGCGACGTGGACACGCTCGGCGAGATGCTCCTCGCCCTGCGCGACCGCGGCAACACGGTGATCGTCGTCGAGCACGCCCCCGAGGTCATGGCGATCGCCGACCACTGCGTCGACATGGGGCCGGGAGCGGGGGCCGCGGGAGGCCGCGTCGTCTTCGAGGGCACCTACGCCGAGCTCCGCCGGGCCGACACCCCCACCGGCGCGGGGCTGCGAGCCGACCGGGCCAAGCGCGGCGACCCGCGGCCGGCCACCGGCTGGACGGTGATCGAGCACGCCCGCTCGAACAACCTGCGCGACGTCACCGTGCGCGTCCCGCGCGACGTCATGACGGTGGTCACGGGGGTCGCCGGGTCCGGCAAGAGCAGCCTCGTCCTCGGCCACCTGCCAGCCGCCGAGCCGGACGCGGTCGTGATCGACCAGCGGCCCATCCGCGGCTCCCGCCGCTCCAGCCCGGCGACGTTCACCGGGCTGCTGGACTCCGTCCGCCAGATCTTCGCCAGGGCCACCCGCCGGCCGGTCGGCCTGTTCACCCCCAACTCGACCGGCGGGTGCCCGGCCTGCGAGGGGACCGGTCTGATCTACACCGACCTGGCGTTCATGGAGGGCGTCACCACCCGCTGCGAGTCCTGCCGGGGCAGGCGCTTCACGGCCGAGGCGCAGCGGCACGCGGTCAACGGGCGCACGATCGCCGACGTCTTCGAGATGAGCGTCAACGACGCCCAGGCCTTCTTCACCCAGAAACCCGTCAGGGAGGTCCTCGACCGCCTCGACGCCGTCGGTCTCGGCTACCTCACCCTCGGCCAGCCGCTCACCTCCCTGTCCGGCGGGGAACGCCAGCGGCTCAAGCTCGCCACCGAGCTGGCCGCCCCCGGCCGGACCATCATCCTCGACGAGCCGACGACGGGGCTGCACATCGCCGACGTCGAACGGCTCGTCGGCCTCCTCGACCGGATGGTGGACTCCGGCTCGACCGTCGTCGTGATCGAGCACAACCTCGACGTGATCCGCGCCGCCGACTGGATCATCGACCTCGGGCCTGAGGCCGGGCACGACGGCGGCCGGATCGTCTTCGAGGGCACGCCGCGGGACATGGTCGCCACCTCCTCGACCCACACCGCCCAGCACCTGCGCCGGCACCTGGAGGCCAGCGGTCTCGTCTGAGGGCCGGGCGCGGCCGGGACCGGGTGACCCGGCTCACGCCCGGCGGCCGCGGGCCGAGCCGGCGGGCCGGGCGCCCGCCACCCCTCGGGGGAGGCCCACCGGCTCTCAGGGTGGTTTCAGGGTCGTCCCTGAAGGCGAGTCCCCGCGGGTGTAGGAACGTAAGATCCGTGAAGACGAAAAAGATGATCGTGATGGCGGGGCTGCTGGGCCTCGGCGTGCTGACGACAGGCTGCGGCGTCGTGGGCGCCGAGCAGCGCGAGAACTCCTCCTACGACGTCACCGACAAGGTGTCAGGCGTCAGGATCGAGGGCGACGCGGGCAACGTGGTGGTGACCGAGTCCGACCGCGAGGGCATCCACGTGTCGGAGACCCTCATGTGGCGTAACACCAAGCCGACGGCCACGCACACGGTGCGGGGCGACACGCTGGTGCTGACGTTCTCCTGCCCGCCCGCGGTCGGGATCATCAGCTGCGACGTCGACTACGAGGTCGAGGTGCCGCGCGGCCTCAAGATCAAGGCCATGGTCGACTCGGGCGACGTGACGCTGCGCGCGCTGTCCGGCGAGGTCGAGGCGACCAGCGACTCCGGCACCATCGAGGCCAGCGACCTGACGGCCAAGCGCGTGACGGCCGAGAGCGACTCGGGCGACCTGAACCTCGCGTTCACCGCGCAGCCCGACCGGGTCAAGACGACGACGGACTCAGGGACGACCGAGGTGCGCGTGCCGCAGGGGCCGTACAAGGTCATGGCGAAGACCGGCTCGGGGGACAAGAAGGTGAACACCGAGACCGACGCGTCGGCCACCCGGGTGATCGACATGCGCAGCGACTCGGGCGACGTCGAGGTCGTCACCCCGTAGCGGGCGCCAGGTCACCGCCCGCCGACGGCGCCCGGCGCGATACGGGTGCCGCCGCCGGCCGGCGGACAGCGGCGGCGCGGGACCGGCGAGGGGGTACACCTGGCCCACGTGCCCGTCGGCGCCCTCGGAAACCCCGCTCCGGCCGCGGGTCAGTGCTCGACGGTCACCACGATCTTGCCGATCTGCGCGTTCGACTCCAGGTACCGGTGGGCCTCGACGATCTGGCCCAGCTCGAAGGTACGGTCCACGACGGGCCGGAAGGCGCCCGAACGCAGCCCGGAGGCCACGAAGGCCGCCGCCCGGCGCATCCGCTCAGGCTGCCGGGCCGTCTCGAGCATGGTGTACGTACGCATGTTCACGGCAGGCATGCCGAGCTCGATCGCCGGATAGGGGGTCGGCTCGCCGCTCAGCGCCCCGTACACGAGGAGCGTGCCGTCGGCGGCGACCACCCTGGCCAGGTCACGCACGCCGGGACCGGCGACGGCGTCGAAGACGAACTCGGCGCCCCGGCCGCCGGTGGCTGCCAGCACCCGCTCGACCGCGTCCTCCGACTCGGTGACGATCACCTCCGCCGCGCCCTCCTTCAGCAGGGCCTCCTTCTTGGCGGCGGTACGGGTGAGGGCGATCGGCGTCGCGCCGACACGCTCGGCGACGTGGATGGCGGCCAGCCCCACGCTGCTGGACGCGGCGTTCAGCACGACCGTGTCGCCGGGCCGCATCCCGCCGACCTCCACCAGCGCGCCGTAGGCCGTCACGTACGGCATCCACACCGCCGCGCCCTCGACCGCGCCCAGCCCCTCGGGGCGGGACACCACCGCCGACGCGGGCACGATCGCCCGCTCGGCGTAGACGCCGTAGTCGTTCTGCGAGAAGGCGGGCACGGTGCTGACGGGCTGCCCCGGCGCGAACCCGGTGACGCCCTCCCCGACCGCCTCGATCACGCCGGCGGCCTCGGAACCCAGCCTGGCGGGGAAGCGCCGCACCGGCTCGATGTAGTGGCCGGTGCGGAACAGCACCTCGGCCCTGTTCAGCCCGATCGCGTCCACCCGGATGCGCACCTCGCCCGGACCCGGCTCACCGGCCTCCACGTCCTCCAGCCGCATCACCTCGGGGCCGCCGAGCTCGTGGAACAGCACCGTCCTGGCCATCACGCCATCCTTTCGCCGTGGGAACGATGGTCCACTCAACCCTGGAAGTACGACGGCTGTCAAACTTCGATGGCTGTCGTACAATGACGGGCATGGAAGACGATCGCATCCCACCGCACCCCGACGTCCGGACGATCACGCTTCAGCAGGTCCTCGAGGCCCTCGTCGACCCGGTACGGCGGAGCATCGTCACGCAGCTCCACGACGCCACCACCGACGTCCGGTGCGGGGGGTTCGACCTGCGCGTGAGCAATTCCACGGCCACGCACCACTTCCGGGTCCTGCGCGAGGCCGGCCTCATCCGGCAGTACTACGTCGGCACCTCGCGGATGAACGCGCTGAGGCGCGAGGAGTTCGGCGCGGCCTTCCCCGGCCTGCTCGACGCCGTCGTCACCGCCGAGCGCGCCGCCACGCCACCGGCGCACGATGCCGCCGGCCGCGGGCGAGCCGTCTAGAACAGGACGGACATGAAGGTGTCGACCTCGCGGAAGCCGACCTTGCGGTAGACGGCCCGGGCCGCGTGGTTGTAGTCGTTGACGTAGAGCGACACCACCGGCGCGAAGCAGGACAGCGCCGCCTCCACCACCGCCGCCATCCCCGCCACGGCGTGGCCGTGACCGCGCAGCGCGGGGTTGACCCACACGCCCTGGATCTGGCACGCCTGCGGGGTTACCGCCCCGATCTCGGCCTTGAAGACCACCGCGCCGTCGTCGATGCGGGCATAGGAGCGGCCGATGCGGATCAGCTCGGCCACCCGCGTGCGGTAGAGCGCGCCGCCGTCGCCGCCGTTGGGCGAGACACCCACCTCCTCGGTGAACATCGCCACGCAGGCCGGCAGCAGGATGTCGAACTCCTCGGGCCGCACCCGCCGTACCAGCGGGTCGGCGGGCACCGGCGGCTTCTGGGAGGTCGCCATCACCGGCTGCGACCAGCGGATCGCCCTGGCCTGCCCCCAGTACGGCTCCAGCCGCTCCCACAACATCTCGACCGCGGTGGCCGGGCCCACGATCGACGAGCACCTGCGCCCCTGCTTGCGGGCCCGCTCGGCGAAGGCGTGCACGGCCTCGGGGCCGGCGTTGACCGGCACGAGGTTGGCTCCGGCGTAGCAGAGCGAGGTGAGCGCGCCACGCGGCCCGAACCCCCACATCTGCCCGCCCAGGCGCGTCGGGTGCAACCCGACGCTCCGCACCCTGGAGGCGACGAAGACGTTCGCGACAGGATCGGTGTCGAGAAGTGCGAGCACTTCGTCCCTGTCGCTGTCATCGAGCACGCGCGACGCCGATGTCCGCAGCATCACACCGGCCAGCCTACGCGACCTGCCCCCTTTTGACAGGAACCAGCGCACCTATCGGACGCCGAGCAGCCCCGGCAGCGGCGCCGGCGCGGTCTCCTCCGCCGCCATGCGGTTGGTGACGACCGGCGCGGGGCGGCCCCGGCAGGAGGTGTCGGCCGCCGGGAGGGTGCCGTCCTGCAGGTAGCGGACCAGATGCGCGTCGACACAGCTGTTGCCGGCCAGCGAGACGCCGTGGTTGCCGCCCGGCTCGACGACCATGCGGGCGCTGGGGAAGCGCCGCCGCAGGTGCATGGCCCCCTCGTACGGCGTGGCCGCGTCGCGGCGCGACTGGAGCATCAGGATCGGCGGCAGCGCGGGGTCCGCCTTGACGGTGACGGGCGTGCCCCCCGGCTCGGCCCAGAACGCGCACGGCGCGTTGTACCAGGCGTTCGGCCAGGTCATGAAGGGCGCGACGCGGTGCATCCTGGTCATGTCGGCGTGCCACCTGGACCAGTCGCGTGGCCACGCCGCGTCGCGGCACTGCACGCCCAGGTAGACCGCGTAGGAGTTCTCGTCCTCGGCGTCCTGGACGGCGTGCTGGCGCCAGGCGGCGACCAGGTCCTGCACGTCGCCCTGCCGGACGTAACGCGACCACGCCCCGGCCAGCTGCGGCCAGACCGCGTTGGCGTAGCCGCCCACGGTGAACAGGTCGTCGAGCTCGCTCGGGCCGACCACGCCGCCCGCGGGCCTGGCGGCCAGCCGCCGGCGCATGGAGTAGTAGGCGAAGGAGGTCTGCCTCGTCGTGCGGCCCAGGCCGTAGACGTTGTTGTGCCTGGCCGTCCAGTCCAGGAAGTCGCGGTGGCGTCGCTCGAACGCCGTGTTCTGGGCGAGGTTGGTCTGGTACCAGTTGCCGCCGGGGTCGACCGAACTGTCGAGGACCAGGCGCTTGACCCTGCCGGGGAACAGGGTGGCGTAGACCGCGCCGAGGTAGGTGCCGTAGGAGTAGCCGAGGTAGCTGATGCGGTCCTCGTCCAGCGCGGCCCTGATGCGGTCGAGGTCGCGCGCGGAGTTCTCGGTGGTCAGGTACGGCAGCATCCAGGCCCACAGGTTGCCGCAGCGGTCGGCGTAGTCCTTGGCCCTGCCGAGCAGCGCCTGCTCGGCGGCCGGCCCGCTCGGCACCTGGTCGGGGCGCGGCGCGGCGAAGTAGCGCTCCGGGTCCACGCAGCGCAGCGCGGGCTCGCTCTTGCCCACCCCGCGCGGGTCGAAGCCGATGACGTCGAAGCGGCCGGCCAGCTGCGGCGGCAGGCTCGCGGCGACGTGCTTGGCCATGTCCTGGCCCGACGCGCCGGGCCCGCCGGGGTTGACCAGCAGGACGCCGAGGTGGTTGGCGTCGCGGGAGACCGAGCCCTTGATCCGGTTGAGCGCCAGCGTGATGTGCTGGCCGTACGGGTCGCGGTAGTCGAGGGGCACCCTGACCTGCCCGCACTCCACACCCGGCTGCTCCGGCTCGACCGCCGCCGGCGGGGTGATCCCCACCCCGCCGAGCACCCGGTCGGTGACCGAGGTCTGCTTCCCGCACGGCCCCCAGACCACCTGGCCGGCGATCGCCCTCGTCTGGGCGTCCGCGGCACCGTTGACTCCTGTGGCCAGCAGCGCCAATACCGCACCGATCCCGACAACCCGCTTCACCCGGCTGCACTCCCTCTGCTCAATGGGACGAAGCGATGATGCCGTGAGCGACCAGACGAACACGCAGTGTATCCAGGATTGATTACCAACCTGTAACGTTCTTCTTGCTCTCCGTACGCATGGGGCTCGCGGCCTCCGGGGAGCGCGCGGGGCGGGCCAGGACGATCACGCAGACGGTCGCGACGGCGGCGAGACAGGCCAGCGCCAGGCACACCGTGTGGAGCGCGCCGGTGAAGGCCTCCCCCTCCAGCCGCCCGCCGCTGAGCGCGGCCAGCATCGCCCCGGCACCCGCCAGCATCACGGTCTCGATCGCCAGCCGCGCCGTGTTGAACAGCCCGGCTGCCGCGCCGACCCGCTCGCGCGGCAGCTCCGCGATCGCCAGGCCGTCCAGCACGCCGTTCGACAGCCCGACCCCGACCCCGACGAGCGCGAACGGCGCCAGCATCCCCACCGGCGCGCTGTCAGGTCCCACGGTGACCATCAACAGCGCGCCGAGGCCGCTGGTCGCCACGGAGGCCGCCACGGTCGTCACGGGCCACGCCCGCGCCAGCGCCGCGCCGGCGGGGGGCAGCACCACGGCGGGGACGGTGAGCATCAGCAGCCACAGCCCGGCCTGCCCGGGCTCCACGCCGACGACGGAGATCAGGTAGGAGGGCAGGTAGACCACGAGCGGCACCAGGATCCCCATGAGCGCCCCCGCCGCCAGCGCGAACGCCAGGAAGCGGCGATCCGCCAGCAGGTCGAGCTGGACCATGGGGTCGGCCGAACGCCGTTCCACGACCACGAACAGCGAGGCGAGCAGCACCGCGGCCGCCAGAGCGCCGACGACGAGCGGGCTGCCGAACCCCAGCGCGGGGCCCTCGTCGAGGGCGAAGATCAGCAACAGGAGCGAGGTGGTGAACAGCGCCGCGCCCGGCCAGTCGACGGTACGGCCCTCGCCGCCACCGAACCTGGGCAGCACGCGCACCAGCGACAGGACGACGGCGGAGATCGCCGCGGGCACGGCGAAAACCGCCCGCCAGCCCAGCCACTCCACCAGCAGCCCGCCGACCGTGGGCCCGAAGGCCAGCCCGGCGCCGAGCACCGTGCCCAGCAGGCCGAAGGCCCGCGCCCGCGCCCGGCCGTCGAAGGCCGCGGCCAGGATCGACGAGCCGCCGGTCGTGGCCGCCGCGGCGCCGATGCCGCCCAGGGCGCGTACCAGGTTGAGGACGACGATGTCGCCCGCCAGAGCCCCGGCCAGGCTGCTGACGCCGAACAGCGCCACGCCGCAGGCGAAGACGCGCCGCCTGCCGAGCACGTCCGTCAGCGAGCCCGCGAACACCAGGAAAGCGGCGAAGCAGGCGTTGTAGCCGTTGACCACCCACTGGGTCGCGGCCAGGCCCGCGCCCAGCTCGGCCCTGATGCCGGGCAACGCGACCGAGGCCCCGGTGATCGTCAGGGGGATGGTGAGGAAAGAGACAAGAATGATGAGAAGGGTTTTGCGCACCGCGCGCTCCGCAGATCAAGAAGGGAGCCGGGGCAGCATTGACGGCCGCACCGGCGAACTGACGGGCTGATGCGGCGGCTCAGAAACGGGTTGACGCCGCCGCTAGAGGCGGCGGGCTCTGTCCGAGATGGGCACGGTCCATCTCTACCGATGATCGCGTCGCGCGTCAAAACCTTTTCGGCGGACCGAAGCCACCCCCGACACCCCCGGCGCCCCAGCGCCCCGCCTCGCCCTGCCGCCTCGCCCCGCCCTGCCTTGCTGCCCCGCCCTGCCTTGCTGCCGTGCCTCGCCTCGCAGGCGACGTCCAGTCTTACGGGCAGCACCCGGCCCACCACACCCGGTCTCACGGGCAGCACCCGGCGCGCGGTAGTGGCCACCGAGCGGCGGCCACCGGCCTTCGTGACACCGAGCGGCGCCTCCTCCCACCGGGAGGCGTCTCCATCCGCCCGACGGCCCCACGGACGGCACCTCCATCCGCCCGACAGCCCAGCGGACGGCACCTCCAACCGCGCGACAACCCTGCGGACGGCGCTTCCAACCGCGCAACGGCCCCGCCGGGCGGCACCTCCATCCGCCCGACCCGTGGGCGCCGGAGGCAGGCGTCCGACCGGCATCCCGAGGTGGCCGGGAGCAAGCCGCCGGGGCGGCCCGACGGCGTTCCCCCGCGCATGGACCACACCGGTCGCGGCGCGCTTCAGGCTCTGCGGTCGCGGCGTCCGTACCTGGCCACGCGCCAAGCCCCGCGGTCGCGGCATGCGCCGCACCCGCGGCGATTCAAGCACCACAGCCGCGCCGCACGCCAAGCTCGGGACGACGGGTATGGCGGGTACGACCGGTACGGCGGGCGGAACGCCGGAGGTCAGCCGACGGTGACCCGCACGCCCGCGTCTTCGTCGTCGTCGAGGTCGACCTCCACGCCCATGTCCTCGGCGATGCGCAGCGCCTCCTCGATCAGCGTCTCGACGATCTGCGACTCGGGGACGGTCTTGATGACCTCTCCCTTCACGAAGATCTGCCCCTTGCCGTTGCCGGAGGCCACGCCGAGGTCGGCCTCGCGCGCCTCGCCGGGCCCGTTGACGACGCAGCCCATGACCGCGACGCGCAGCGGCACCTTCAGACCCTCGAGCCCGGCCTGAACCTGCTCGGCCAGGGTGTAGACGTCGACCTGGGCGCGACCGCACGACGGGCAGGAGACGATCTCCAGGCCGCGCTCGCGCAGGCCGAGCGACTCCAGGATCTGGGTGCCGACCTTGACCTCCTCGACGGGAGGGGCCGACAGGGAGACGCGGATGGTGTCGCCGATGCCTTCGGCCAGCAGCGCGCCGAAGGCCACGGCGGACTTGATGGTGCCCTGGAAGGCGGGGCCCGCCTCGGTGACGCCGAGGTGGAGCGGGTAGTCGCACTGCCGGGCGAGCTGCCGGTAGGCGTTGATCATCACGACCGGGTCGTTGTGCTTGACCGAGATCTTGATGTCGCGGAAGTCGTGCTCCTCGAACAGCGAGCACTCCCACAGCGCGGACTCCACCAGCGCCTCGGGGGTGGCCTTGCCGTACTTCTGGAGCAGGCGGGGGTCGAGGGAGCCGGCGTTGACGCCGATGCGGATCGGCACGCCGTGGTCCTTGGCCGCCCTGGCGATCTCGCCGACCTTGTCGTCGAACTTCTTGATGTTGCCCGGGTTGACGCGGACGGCCGCGCAGCCGGCCTCGATGGCGGCGAAGACGTACTTCGGCTGGAAGTGGATGTCGGCGATGACGGGGATCTGCGACTTCTTCGCGATGATCGGCAGCGCGTCGGCGTCGTCCTGGGACGGCACGGCGACCCGCACGATCTGGCAGCCTGAGGCGGTCAGCTCGGCGATCTGCTGCAGGGTGGCGTTGATGTCGGCCGTCACCGTCGTGGTCATCGACTGGACCGAGACCGGCGCGTCGCCGCCCACCGGCACGTTGCCGACCATGATCTGGCGGGAGTGGCGCCGCTCGGCCAGCGGCTTGGGACGGACCGACGGAATGCCCAGTGCTACGGAAGTCACGTCCCCCAGTCTAGGCAGCGATACGGACCGGCCGGTGCCGTGGTTCAGAACATCCCTTTAGCGGTACTCCGCGCCCATGCGTCAGCGGCGAGGACTTCGTCCACGGATGTGGCCGGCGTCGTGACGTGCCGTTCGACCACCTTCGCGACGGTGTCGACGATCCCGAGGAAGGAGAGCCTGCCCTGCTGGAAAGCCTCGACGCACACCTCGTTGGCGGCGTTGTAGACGGCCGGGGCGGTGCCGCCCTCGGCGCCGACGTGCCTGGCGAGGGCGACCGCGGGGAAGGCCTCGTCGTCGAGCGGCTCGAAGGTCCAGGTGTGCGCCCTGGTCCAGTCGACGGCCGGGGCGGCGCCCGCGACACGGCCGGGGTGGCCGAGCGCCAGCGCGATGGGCAGCCGCATGTCGGGCGGGCTGGCCTGGGCGATCGTGGAGCCGTCGACGAACTCCACCATGGAGTGGATGATCGACTGCGGGTGGACGACGACCTCGATCCTGTCGAAGCCGATGTCGAACAGCAGATGCGCCTCGATCACCTCCAGGCCCTTGTTGACCAGGGTGGCCGAGTTGATCGTGATCACCGGCCCCATGGACCAGGTGGGGTGCGCCATCGCCATCTCGGGCGTCACGTCGGCCAGCTCCGACCGCGTGCGCCCGCGGAACGGCCCGCCGCTGGCGGTGACGACGAGCCGCCTGACCACCTCGGGGTCGTAGCCGCTTCCCGGCGGAGCCGCCGCCCACAGGCTCTGCTGCAGCGCCGAGTGCTCGGAGTCGACCGGCAGGAGCTGCCCCGGCTTGGCCAGTCGCTTGACCAGCGGCCCTCCGATGATCAGTGACTCCTTGTTGGCCAGGGCGAGCGTGCGGCCGGCCTCCAGCGCGGCCAGCGTGGAGGTCAGCCCGAGCGCGCCGGTGATCCCGTTCAGCACGACGTCGGACTCCATGGCCGCCACCTCGGCGACCCCTTCGGGCCCGCCGAGCACCGTGACCCCCGGCAGCGCCTCCTTGAGAGCGGGTACGGCGGCCGCGTCGGCCACCGCGACCGTCTTGGCCCCGGTCCGGACGGCCTGCTCGATCAGCAGGTCGACCCGCCCTCCCCCCGCGGCCAGCGCGGTGACGCCGAACCGCCCGGGGTTGCGGTCGATGACGTCGAGGGCCTGGGTGCCGATGGATCCGGTCGATCCGAGCACGGTCACGGAGCGGGAGAGGTCTGAGTCCACGGCCCCATTGTTCCGCATGCCCGCAACTCCCGTTAACCAGGTGAATTCATGTAAATAAATGTCCGAATAACGCTATATCCGTCTGAGCAAATCTTGAGAAATCTGGATATTGGTGCCGCTAACTTCCAACCTCAGTTCCGGTCAATGGAGGTACGCATGCACCGCAGACTCGCTCTGCTTTCCATCCTCACCCTCGCCGCCGGCGCCACCGCCCTGCCGGCGGCGTCGGCACAGGCGGGAGCGGGACCGAAGCCGGTTACCGAGGAGGCCGCCGAGACCAAGACCGAGCAGAAGGCGGTCGCGCGGTACTGGACCCCGCAGAAGATGGAGGACGCCCAGCCGCTCAACCCGCCCGCCCCCCGCTCGCGCGCCGCGTTCGGCGTGCCCGGCGAGCCCACCACCGGCATCCCGTGGGAGGCCCCGCCGACGAGCGCGGCGCCCACCGACCCGCAGGCGGCGCAGGCGAGCTCGGGCAGCGCGTGGACCGGCGGCGGCGCGATCACCAAGACCGCCGGCCGGGTGTTCTTCACCTACCAGGGCCGCAACGCCTCCTGCTCGGGCAACGCGGTGACCAGTGCCAACAAGAGCGTGGTGCTGACCGCCGGGCACTGCGTGAAGATGGGCGGCGCCTTCCACACCAACTGGGTGTTCGTGCCGGGCTACGACAAGGGCGCCAGGCCGTACGGCACGTGGGTGGCCACCAAGCTGCTGACCACCCCGCAGTGGGACGCCCGCGAGGACATCAACCACGACGTCGCCGCCGTCGTGGTCGCGCCGCTGCAGGGCAGGGCGCTGACGGACGTCGTGGGCGGGCAGGGCGTGGCCTTCAACCAGGGACGGCGCCAGCAGATGCACTCCTTCGGCTACCCGGCCGCCGCGCCGTACGACGGGTCGAGGCTGATCTACTGCAGCGGCAGGACCTTCGACGACTTCCTGATGTCCAAGGACCACGGGCTGACCTGCAACATGACCGGCGGCTCGAGCGGCGGTCCGTGGTTCGTCGGCTTCGACGAGAAGACCGGGCTCGGCACCCAGAATTCGGTGAACAGCTTCAAGTACAATTTCGCGCCCAACTGGATGTTCGGCCCGTATTTCGGCGCCGAGGCGCAGGCCGTCTACAACGCCGCCCAGAACACCAACGCCCTCTGAGCCGATTTACCGAAAGTAACCACAAGGACACATCTTGTAGTGCAGACTCGGGGCTCATGACTTCGAGCCTCCCCCTGCTTGCGTCCGCGCCGCTCGTCGCGGGCATGATGGGCGCGGCACTGATCGGCGCCGCGCCCGTCCACCACCCGTCGAAGCAGGACGCCGCCGGCGCGCGACGGCCGGCGGACGTCGTCGAGCACGTGGCCGCGCGCAGCACCGTCGAGCAGCGCCGCGTGCTCGACTACTGGACACCGCAACGGATGTCGCGGGCGCTGCCCATCGGCCTGCTCGACAGCGTGGCCAAGGGCGCGCTCGACAAGGACGCGCTGACCAGGGGCTCGCTCACCAGGGGCGCGGCGGCGGAGGGTGCGCTGCCCAAGGAGGTGCTTCCCAAGGAGGTGCTTCCCAAGGAGGTGCTTCCCAAGGGCGTGCTGCCCAAGGACGGCGGGCTGCTCAGCGGGCTCAGCAACAGGGCGGGCCTGGCCACCGCCCCCGACCTGTCCGGCGCCACGGGCTCGGTGGCCGCGCCGCGCCGGCAGAACAGCCGCCCGTCCGCGACCACCAGCGGCTCCCGGTGGATGACGGGAGGCGCGGTCACCCGCACGACGGGGCGGGTGTTCCTGACGATGGACGGCGTCGACTTCGTCTGCTCGGCCAGCACGATCAGGAGCGCCAACAAGGACGTCGTCGTCACCGCCGGCCACTGCGTCAAGGACGGCACCGGCAGCTGGGCGGCCAACTGGACGTTCGTGCCGGGCTACGAGGCCGGTGGCGGCCGGCCGTACGGGACCTTCACCGCCCGCCGCATGTTCGTGGCCGGCCCGTGGTCGCGGTCCGGCGACGACAGCTACGACCTCGGCATGGTCGCGCTCAACACCGCGGGCGGGCGGCACGTCACCGACGCGGTCGGCATGCAGGAGATCGCCTTCAATCCCACCCGCGGCGGGCAGACCTACGGCTTCGGCTTCCCCGCCGACCCGCCCTTCGACGGCGAGCGGCTCATCTACTGCGCCGGCCGGGTCGCCGAGGACCCCCACGGGCAGACCCGCGACCAGGGCCTGCGTTGCGACATGACCGCGGGTTCCAGCGGCGGCCCGTGGCTGACCTCGTTCGACGCGGTCACCGGGCGCGGCATGGTGACCTCGGTGAGCAGCTTCAAGTACAGCGACGACCGCGGCACCATGTACGGCCCCTACTTCGGCGACTCCGCCAAGGCCCTGTACGCGAGCGCGGAACGGGCCTGACCGGCGCGCCGCCCGGGCTCCTGCCCGGAGGAGGGCGGCGGAGCGGTGAGAGCGATGACACACGGGTGAAACACCGCTCCCGTTAGCCTCCTGTCCATGCAGGTCACCAGAGTTCCCGCGGAGTCGCCGCGGATCGTCGAGTTGTGCGCCGAGCAGCAGGCCGAGCTGGCCTGGCGGCAGCGTGCGGTCGTCGACGACACGCCCAAGCACCTCGACCCCCGCATCTCCTTCCTGCTGCTGCACGAGGGAGAGGAGGTGGCGGGCTGCGCGGGGCTCCAGCCGCTGGAGCCGGGGGTGGGCGAGCTGAAGCGCATGTACGTCCGCCCGGACCACCGCGGGCGCGGTCACGCGCGCCTGCTGCTGACCGAGATCGAGAAGCTCGCGGTCGAGTACGGCATGCGCACGCTCCGCCTGGAGACCGGCCGCCTGTTCGACGAGGCGATCGGGCTCTACACCTCCTGCGGCTACCGCCCCATCCCCCGCTTCGGCCCCTACGCCGAGTGCGCCGAGAGCGTCTGCTTCGAGAAGAGCGTCTGACCCCACACCCCCACACCTCTGTTCACCAGGGGTTTCACTCGATACTTGGCTGAATGACCAGTCAGTGGGTAGGGTTCGCGGCATGAGAATCCTGCTTGTGGGAGCCGGCGGCGTCGGCTCCGCCGTGGTGCCCATCGCCGCCCGCCGACAATTCTTCGAACACATCGTGGTGGCCGACTCCAAACAGAACCGGGCGGCCGAGGCCGTCGCCCAGGTGAACGACCCCCGGTTCAGCGCCATCCAGCTCGACGCCGCCGACCGTGCCCAGGTCGCCGCGGCCCTGCGCGAGCACCGCTGCGACGTGCTGTTCAACGCCGTGGACCCGCGCTTCACCATGCCCCTGTTCGAGGCCGCGCTCGAGGCCGGCGCCCACTACCTCGACATGGCCATGTCCCTGTCCAGGCCGCACCCCCGCAGGCCGTACGAGCTGACGGGCGTGAAGCTCGGCGACGAGCAGTTCGCGCGCGACGCCGAGTGGCGCGCGAACGGCAGGCTCGCGCTGGTCGGGATGGGCGTGGAGCCCGGCCTGGCGGACGTGTTCGCCAGGTACGCCGCCGACCACCTGTTCTCCAGCATCGACGAGGTGGGCATCAGGGACGGCTCCAACCTCGTCGTCGAGGGCTACGACTTCGCGCCGACCTTCTCCATCTGGACGACGATCGAGGAGTGCCTCAACCCGCCGGTGGTGTGGGAGGACGGCGACTGGCGCACGACCGAGCCGTTCAGCGAGCCGGAGGTGTTCGACTTCCCCGAGGGCATCGGCCCGGTGGAGTGCGTGAACGTCGAGCACGAGGAGGTCCTGCTGGTCCCGAGGTGGATCGACGCCAGGAGGGTGACGTTCAAGTACGGCCTGGGCGAGGAGTTCATCGGCGTGCTGAAGACGCTCCACAAGCTCGGCCTCGACGGCACGGACAAGGTCAGGGTCGGCGACAAGGAGGTGGCGCCGCGCGACGTGGTCGCCGCCAGGCTGCCCGACCCCGCGACGCTCGGCGACAGGATGCGCGGCAAGACCTGCGCGGGCACCTGGGTCAAGGGCGTCGGCAAGGACGGCCGCCCGCGCGAGGTCTACCTGTACCACGTGGTCGACAACGCCTGGTCGATGCGGGAGTACGGCGCGCAGGCCGTGGTGTGGCAGACCGCCATCCACCCCGTGGTCGCCCTGGAACTCGTCGCGCGGGGCGTGTGGAAGGGCGAGGGGGTGCTCGGTCCCGAGGCGTTCGACGCCGTGCCGTTCCTCGACCTGCTCAGCGAGTACGGCTCGCCGTGGGGCATGAGGGACCAGTCGGAGGACCGGGCCGCCTAGCTGTACCTGGCGCCCGGGAAGGCCACCACCTCGGCCGGAACGATCGGGAACAACGCCTCCGCGCAGTCGGCGCACGCCATCACGCGGGAGTCGTCGGGGAGCCGGCCGACATGCACCCTGGGGCGCGGCCAGCGCTTGTGGCAGACGACGCACGCTTCACCGTCGCGTTGCGCCTCACTCATGCCGTCGGCGTCGAAGGTCACCAAGCCGGGCCAGTCCATCACGCTCCTCGCGCTTCGCCGCTGGGGGGTGCACCGGAACCGTTATAGCTCGGTGATCGTTTAGCGCGTTGCCAAGCGAGAGTGAAAACTCGGCGATGGCCATACGCAAAAACGGGCATCCAGCGCAAGCCGGATGCCCGTTTTTCGCGTCGTTATGCGGACAGCGCCTTTTCGAGGATGCCGAGGCCCTCTTCCAGCAGGTGCTCGGGGATGACGAGCGGCGGCAGGAAGCGCAGCACGTTGCCGTAGGTGCCCGCGGTCAGCACGAGCAGGCCCTCGGCGTGGCACCTGCGGACGACCTCGGCCACCGCCTCGGGGTTCGGCTCCTTGGTGCCGGGCTTGACCAGCTCGATCGCGATCATCGCGCCGCGGCCGCGGACGTCGCCGATGATGTCGTGGCGCTCCTGCATGGCGCGCAGCCTGGGCAGCATGATCTCGCCGATGCGGCGGGCCTTGCCGACCAGGTCCTCGGCCTCGATGGTCTCCAGGACGCCGAGCGCGGCCTCGCAGGCCAGCGGGTTGCCGCCGTAGGTGCCGCCGAGGCCGCCCACGTGCACCTTGTCCAGCAGCTCGGCGCGGCCGGTCACCGCGGCCAGCGGCAGGCCGCCGGCGATGCCCTTGGCGGTGGCGATGATGTCGGGCACGACGCCCTCGTCCTCGCAGGCGAACAGGTGGCCCGTACGGGCGAAGCCGGTCTGCACCTCGTCGGCGATGAAGACGATCCCGTTCTCGCGGCAGAACTCGGCGATGCGAGGCAGGAAGCCCTTGGCCGGCTCGATGAAGCCGCCCTCGCCGGCGATCGGCTCGATGACGACGGCGGCCACGTTGCTGGCGCCGATCTGCTTGGTGATCGCGTCGATGGCCTGGGCGGCGGCTTCCTCGGCGCAGTTCTCGGGCCCGGTCGGCCAGCGGTACGGGTAGGCCAGCGGCACCCGGTAGACCTCGGGCGCGAACGGCCCGAAGCCCTGCTTGTAGGGCAGGTTCTTGGCGGTGAGCGTCATCGTCAGCAGCGTGCGCCCGTGGTAGCCGTGGTCGAAGACGACGACGGCCTGCCTGCCGGTGGCCAGACGCGCGACCTTGACCGCGTTCTCGACGGCCTCGGCGCCGCTGTTGACCAGGAACGAGCGCTTCTCGTGGTCGCCGGGCGTGAGGCTGTTGAGCTTCTCGCACACCTCGACGTACGACTCGTAGGGCGTGACCATGAAGCAGGTGTGGGTGAAGTCGGCGACCTGCTTGCCGACCCGCTCGACCACGCGCGGCGCGGAGTTGCCCACGCTGGTGACGGCGATGCCCGAGCCGAAGTCGATCAGGGAGTTGCCGTCGATGTCGACGACCACGCCGCCACCGGCCTGCGTCACGAAGACCGGCAGCGTCGTGCCGATGCCGGGCGGGACGGCCGCCTGCTTGCGCGCGAGCAGCTCCCGCGACTTCGGGCCTGGGATCTCGGTGACGAGGCGGCGTTCCTGCGGAAGCGCCGGACCTCCCTGCTGGTTACTCATGCTTGTGACGCTACGGCGGGCGGCGCCGTGTGCCGATGTGTCGCGATGGCACAATGGGCCTAGCTCGCTTTGCCGGAATGGACAAACACTCGATGGCGCCTTCTCTGCAGACAGTGGTGCGCCGCATGCGCCTGATCCCGCTGGCCGGTTCGCTCGACCGCCCCGTGCGCTGGGTCGCGGTCAGCGAGCTCGAGGATCCGACGCCCTTCCTGGAGGGCGGCGAGCTCGTGCTCACCACGGGGATGCGCCTGACGACCGGCTTCGCGCCGTACGTCGGCAGGCTGGTGGAGCGCGGGGTGGCGGGCCTCGGCTTCGCCGTCGGGCTGACCCACGAGCACGTGCCCGCCGAGCTGGTCGAGGCGGCCGCCGCGGCGGGGCTGCCGCTCCTGGAGGTACCGCGCGAGACGCCGTTCATCGCCATCGGCAAGACGGTCAGCGACCTGCTGGCGGCCGAGCAGTACGAGGAGATCAGCAGGGCGTTCGCCGCCCAGGGCAGGCTGACACGGGCCGCGCTGCGGCCCGAGGGCACCCACGCGGTGATCGACAGGCTGGCCAGGGAGGTCGACGGCTGGGCCGTGCTGCTCGGCGAGTCGGGCGACGTCGAGCACGCCACGCCGGACGCCCGTCTCGGCGCCGTCCTGCCGGTCCTCCACCGGTTGCGCCGCGCCTCGAAGGACGGTGCGACCGGTGCGGGCCCGGCCGAGCGGCCGCTGGCCAGCGTGGCGCTGTCGTCGCCGGGCGAGCACGTGATCGTGCAGCCGATCGGGGGCGCCTCCAGGCGCATCCGGGGCTTCTTCGCCGTGGGCGCGCCGCACCCCTTCTCCCCCGTCGCGCACACCGTCGTCAACGCCGCGGGCTCGCTGCTCACGCTCGCCCTGGAGCAGGGCCGGACGCTGGTGGCGGCCGAGCGCGGGGTGCGCGCGGCCGTCCTGACGCTGCTGCTGGCCGGCGAGGTCGACCAGGCGCGCGCGGCGCTGGCCCCGCTCGGCGCGGTGCTGCCCGAGGAGCCCTTCACCGTGCTGGCGGCCGACGCGGAGACCCTGGAGCCGCTGGAGCCGCACACGTTCACCAGCGGCGGCATCGCGCTGGTCGAGCAGGTTCCCCCGCTGGGCGAGGCGCCCGCAGGGGTCAGCGCGCCGGTGCCGTACGCCGACCTGGACAGCGGCATCGACCAGGCGGGCCGCGCGCTGGAGGCGGCGCGCAAGGCGGGCGGCACGGTGCGGTTCGCCGACCTCGCGGGGCAGGGCCTGCTGGCGCTGCTCGATCCCGCGGCCGCCGGCGCGTTCGCCGCGGCCCTGCTCGCGCCGCTCAACGAGTACGGCTCGCGGGCCGACCTCATCGAGTCGCTGCGGGCCTACCTGACGGCCAACGGCCACTGGGACGCGGCGGCGCAACGGCTCGGCGTGCACCGGCACACGCTGCGCTACCGGATGAAGCGCGTGTCCGAGCTGCTCGGCCGCGACCTCGACGATCCAGGGGTGCGCGCGGAGCTGTGGGTCGCGCTCAACTCTTCGGGGCCAGGTAGCCGGAGATCGTCGCGGTCGTGACGGCCTCGTAGGTGCGGCCGTCGCGCAGGTGGCCGGCGCGCTCGAGGCTGATGGCGCCCTGCGCGGCCGCCCAGAGCGCGTCGGCGATCTTGCGCGGCTGGGTGGGGACGAGGTAGCCGGCCGAGATGCAGTCGGAGATCACCCTGTCGAGGATGTTGAGCGCGGCGCGGGCCAGGGTCCTGGCGCGCTCGCTGGGCTCGAAGCCCGGGATGGCCTTCTCGAACATCAGCGGGTAGAAGCCCGGCTCGGCCATGCACGCCTCGCGGTAGGCGGGGCCGAGGGCGCTGAGGTACTCGAAGGGGTCCTTCCTGGCGGGCACCGCTTCGAGGAAGCGGCGGAACCGCTCGAACCCCTCCAGGTAGAGCGCCTCGGCCAGCCCCTCCCTGCCGCCGAACATGGTGTAGACGACCGTGGTGGAGCAGCCCGCCTCGGTGGCGATCCGGCGCATCGACAGGCCGTCGGCGCCCTCGGCGGTCAGCAGGTTGGCGGCGACGTCGAGGAGACGGCCACGCAGCTCGTCGTGGGATGTCCGCTCGCCCAGCAGATAGGCACCCTGAAGCCCCAGCGGCGCAGTGGAGGTCATGGGGCTTGGCCTTTCACGCTCGGGGGAACCGCACCAAGAGGACTTAGCCAGGACGGAGATCCCTCAAACCACTCGACAACCTAAACATCCCGAAATAGCACTACTTCCGTTACACAATCGGGAAGGAGAGTTTGTTCGTAACGGCCTGCTCCCTCCTCGCTGTTGTGCAACGTGGAGAACTTACCCGCCTCGGGTTCTGGCATAGCGTCGAGGTATGGACGTGCGCACCTTCTGGCTCGCTGGACGCCCCGCCAAGGGGGACACCGAGCTCACCGTTACCAACTCCCACGACGGTCGCGTGGTCGGCATCTACTCGGTGCCCACCGAGGCTCAGGTCGAGGAGGCGATCGCCGCGGCGGCCGCCGTACAGAAGGAGGCCGCGGCGCTGCCGGTGCACGTACGCGCCGAGGCTCTGGCCCACGTGGCCAAGCGGCTGGCCGAGCGGGCCGAGGAGATCGCCCAGCTGATCACCGGCGAGAACGGCAAGCCCATCTTCTGGGCGCGCGGCGAGGTCAACCGCGCGATCTCCACCTTCCGCTTCGCGGCCGAGGAGGCCAGGCGCTGGTCGGGCGACGTGCAGCGGCTCGACACCGAGCCGGCCGCCACCGGCCGCCTCGGCTACGTCACCAGGCAGCCGCGCGGACCCGTGCTGGCGATCACGCCGTTCAACTTCCCGCTGAACCTCGTCGCGCACAAGGTCGCTCCCGCCATCGCCGTCGGCGCCCCCGTCATCGTCAAGCCCGCCCCCGCCACGCCGCTGTCGTCGCTGGTGCTGGGCGAGATCCTGGCCGAGACGGACCTTCCGGCCGGCATGTTCTCGGTCCTGCCCGTCGAGAACGAGCGCGCCGCCGCGCTGGTGCAGGACCCGCGACTGCCCGTGGTGTCCTTCACCGGATCGGGGCCGGTCGGCTTCGCGATCATGGACCAGGTGCCGCGCAAGCACGTGACGCTCGAGCTCGGCGGCAACGCCGCGGCCGTCGTGCTTGCCGACGCCGACCTCGACTGGGCGGCCTCACGCGTGGCGCTGTTCTCCAACTACCAGGCGGGCCAGAGCTGCATCGCCGTCCAGCGGGTCATCGTCGAGGAGTCGGTGCGCGAGGCGTTCGAGGAGAAGCTGCTCGCGGCGGTCTCCACCCTGGTCACCGGCGACCCGCTCGACGAGAAGACCCAGGTGGGACCGCTGGTCTCCCTGGCCGCCGCCGAGCGCGTGTCCGCGTGGGTGGACGAGGCCGTCGCCGCCGGCGCCCGCGTGCTGGCGGGCGGCACCCGCGACGGCGCCACCGTCACGCCGACCGTCCTCACCGACGTGGCGGAGGACTCGAAGGTCTCCTGCGAGGAGGTCTTCGGCCCGGTCATGATCCTCAAGTCGGTGGCGTCGGTGGACGAGGCGTTCGCCGAGGTCAACAACTCCAGGTTCGGCCTGCAGGCGGGCGTGTTCACCCGCTCGCTCGACACGGCCTTCCGTGCCAACCGCGAGCTGGAGGTCGGCGGCGTGATCATCGGCGACGTCCCGTCGTACCGGGCCGACCAGATGCCCTACGGCGGCGTCAAGGAGTCCGGTGTCGGCCGCGAGGGCGTCCGCTCGGCGATGGAGGACCTCACCTACGAGAAGGTCATGGTCCTCACGGGCCTGTCCCTCTGACCGTTCGCGAGCCTGCGGGGCGGCTGCCGTCCCGCAGGCTCGACGCCTGGTCAAGGCCGCAGCGCTGCCAGCTGCTGCTCGAACGGCACGACCTCGTCGTCCTCCCGGATGACGGGCCGCGCCCCGCCCACCAGGCCGGCCAGTTCGGCGGCCGCGCGCTCGACGCGTTCGGGCAGCCCCTCGGCGCCCCAGTCCTCCGACGCCGCGTAGACGGCCGTCGGCACCACGATCGCCCGCAGGTAGGCGAACATCGGCCGCAGCGCGTGCTCCAGCGCCAGGGAGTGCCTGGCCGTACCGCCGGTCGCGGCGATCAGCACCGGCTTGCCGGCGAGGGCGTCGTTCTCGATCACGTCGAAGAACGACTTGAACAGGCCGCTGTAGGAGGCGGTGAAGATCGGCGTGACGGCGATCAGGCCGTCGGCCGAGGTGACCGCCTCGACGGCGCGGCGCAGCTTGGCGCCGGGGAACCCGGTGACCAGGTTGTTGGCGATGTCGACGGCCAGGTCGCGCAGCTCGATGACCTCGATCTCCGCCCCGGGCAGCCGCGCGGCGCTCGCCGCCGCCAGGCGGTCGGCGAGCAGGCGGGTCGAGGACGGCTGGCTGAGACCGGCCGAGACGACGGCGAGCTTCATGGGTCACACTCCTACGGCAGCGGTGGCCTTGGCCAGCAGCGACTGGTGGGTGGGGGCGTCGGGCACGTTGGCCGGACGGCCGACGGCGAACTCCTTGCGGAGCACGGGCACGACCTCCTCGCCCAGGATGTCGAGCTGCTCCAGCACGGTCTTCAGCGGCAGGCCGGCGTGGTCCATCAGGAACAGCTGGCGCTGGTAGTCGCCGAAGTACTCCCTGAACTTGAGCGTCCGCTCGATGACCTGGTCGGGGCTGCCGACCGTGAGCGGGGTCTCGGCCATGAACTCCTCGAGCGAGGGGCCGTGGCCGTACACGGGGGCGTTGTCGAAGTACGGGCGGAACTCGCGGATCGCGTCCTGGGAGTTCTTCCGCATGAACACCTGGCCGCCGAGCCCGACGATGGCCTCCTCGGGCAGGCCGTGGCCGTAGTGCGCGTAACGCCGCCGGTACAGGCTGATCAGCCGCTGGTAGTGCTCCTTCGGCCAGAAGATGTTGTTGGCGAAGAAGCCGTCACCGTAGTAGGCGGCCTGCTCGGCGATCTCGGGGCTGCGGATGGAGCCGTGCCAGACGAACGGGGGCACGCCGTCGAGCGGCGCCGGCGTCGAGGTGTAGCCCTGCAGCGGGGTGCGGAAGCGGCCCTCCCAGTCGACGACCGGCTCCCGCCACAGCCGGTGCAGCAGCGAGTAGTTCTCGATGGCGAGCGGGATGCCGTCGCGGATGTCCTTGCCGAACCAGGGGTAGACGGGTCCGGTGTTGCCGCGGCCCATCATGAGGTCCACCCGGCCGTCGGACAGGTGCTGCAGCATCGCGAAGTCCTCGGCGATCTTCACCGGGTCGTTGGTGGTGATCAGCGTCGTGGACGTCGACAGGATGAGCCGCTCGGTCCTGGCCGCGATGTAGCCGAGCATCGTCGTGGGCGACGAGGCGACGAACGGCGGGTTGTGGTGCTCACCGGTCGCGAAGACGTCGAGGCCGACCTCCTCGGCCTTGAGGGCGATCGTGACCATCGCCTTGATCCGCTCGGCCTCGGTCGGCGTCCTGCCGGTGGTCGGGTCGGTGGTGACGTCGCTGACCGTGAAGATACCGAACTGCATGGCGATCTCCGCTCCTTCATGTTGAAGTTTCAATCGTCATGAACAGTGACCACTCGCAGGATATTCCACCCGGCAGGACGTGGCAACGGGGGGTAAAAGAAAGGAGCGCCCCGGGGTCGGGGGAAACACCCGGGACGCCCCTGGCGAGCGTCGCCCAGCGGGGGGACGGGCACGCCCGCGGCATGGTCAAGCGAAGGTCGACAGGCCCCCGATCAACCCACCAGTTCACTCCACCGTTTGGTCCAGGTGGCGTAGTCAGTGCATTCCCCGTCCCGGGGTTTGCAATCCCCCGGTGGGCGTACCGCAAAGGTGATCTTTTTCAGCTTCGCCGGGTCGTCGGCTTCGTAGGCCGCGCAGATCCGCTTCGCCCGTCCCTTGCACGCCGCGGGGTTGGCGGGGGCCAGGCCCGCCCACGCCGCGGCGTCGCGCTGGGTCTCGGCCGTGGCCGTCAGGCTCAGCCAGCGGTAGGCGCAGTCGAGGCTGGGCGTGTTCGCGTTCAGCATCCAGGAGTCGACCCAGCCCGTGGTCGGGGCGCCCAGCGCCCTGACGTCCCTGCCCGCCTTCTGCAACAGCATCCTGAAGTACGGCGTCGCCTGCGCGATCTCGACCTCGCCCGTGGCGAACGCCCGCACCAGCGAGATCGGTTCCCGCCAGTAGAGCCGGTGCTTGTTCTTGCCCAGCAGCGTCACGGCCTCGTCGAGCTGCTCGGTCGTCAGCTCGTAGGGGTGGGCGACCTCGTCCGCCACCGCCGCGTCGGCCAGGCTCAGCGGGCTGTCGGGCACCGCCGACCGCTGGCTGTCGTAGAGGGCGAGCCGGTCGCGGGGCTTGATCTTCGCGGCGTCATAGACGATCTCGTTGACCCCCCACAGGTACGGCACGCCGTACACCTTGCCACCGACCACGCTCTGCTCGCGCAGTTCCTCGGCCAGCTCGTCGTACCCGGTGACCTTGGCGGTGTCGATGGGCTGCACCTGGCCGGCGGCGATCAGGCTCGCGGCCACCTCGGGGCCCGCCGAGATCACGTCGTAGACGCGCTCGCCCACCTTGGCCTGCATCTCCTGCGCGGTCTGCACCACGTCCAGCCTGGCGATGCGGCAGCCCGTCCTGCTCTCGAACTCCGCCACCCAGTTCTTGCCGCCCCCGCCCCACTCGGCATGCCCCTTGTAGGTGAGGATCTGCAGGGTGCCGTCGCTCTGCGGCGTGCTGGCCGTGGCCGTGGCGGTGGGCGTGGGCGTGGTGAGTGTGGTGGTGGGTGTGGGCTTGGCCGAGGGGGTGGGGCTCGCGGTGGGGGCGACCCGCACCGAGGTGGTCCGGCCGGCGGTCGCGTCCGCGCACCCGATCAACGTCAGGCACGCCACGCCGGCGACCGCCATGGCAGGTATGCGGTGCTTCACGAAGTCCCCCTTGTCCAGCCTGGAGCTTACCGGGGACGGCAGGCGGCGGCGCGCCGGTCGCACCAGGCCGGTGACGCCCGCGGGCCCGGACGGCCGCGGACACCCCGGCGCCTCCCTCGCCGCATGCCCGCGGACACGCGAACGCCCCGCGGGCACGGTGCCCGCGGGGCGTGCCGCGCCGTGCGCGGCCCTGACTACTTGTTGGTCGGGAACCCGAGGTTCACGCCGCCGTGCGACGGGTCGAGCCAGCGGGAGGTGACGACCTTGCCGCGCGTGTAGAAGTGCACGCCCTCGGCACCGTGGACGTGGGTGTCGCCGAACAGCGACGCCTTCCATCCGCCGAAGCTGTAGAAGGCCATCGGCACGGGGATCGGCACGTTGATGCCGACCATGCCGACCTCCACCTCGTTCTGGAAGCGCCGGGCGGCGCCGCCGTCGTTGGTGAAGACGGCGGTGCCGTTGCCGTACTCGCCGCCGTTGATCAGCTTCACGCCCTCCTCGTAGGAGGAGACGCGCACGATCGACAGAACGGGGCCGAAGATCTCCTCGGTGTGGACGCGCGAGCCCGCGGGCACGTGGTCGAGGATCGTCGGGCCGAGCCAGAAGCCCGGCGTGTCGGCCGCCTTGCCGCCGCCGAGCACCGGCGTCTCCCGGCCGTCCACCACGAGCTTGGCGCCCTCGGACAGGCCCAGGTCGAGGTAGGAGGCCACCTTGTCGCGGTGCGCCTCGGTGACCAGCGGGCCCATCTCGGAGCGCGCGTCGTCGCCGGGGCCGATGGTCAGCTTGGCGACCCTTTCGACGATCTTGTTCACCAGTTCGTCGCCTACCGGGTCGACGGCCAGGACGACCGAGATCGCCATGCACCGCTCACCCGCCGAGCCGAAGCCGGCCGAGACCGCCGAGTCGGCGACCAGGTCGAGATCGGCGTCGGGCAGGACCAGCATGTGGTTCTTCGCGCCACCGAGCGCCTGGACCCGCTTGCCGTGCGCGGTGCCGGTCTCGTAGACGTAGCGGGCGATCGGGGTCGAGCCGACGAAGGAGACGGCCTTGACGTCCTCGTGCTCCAGCAGGCGGTCGACCGCCACCTTGTCGCCCTGGACGACGTTGAAGACGCCGTCGGGCAGCCCCGCCTCCTGCCACAGCCGCGCCATGAGCAGCGAGGCCGAGGGGTCCCTCTCCGACGGCTTGAGGATGAAGGCGTTGCCGCAGGCGATGGCGATGGGGTACATCCACATCGGCACCATCGCGGGGAAGTTGAACGGCGTGATGCCCGCCACCACGCCGAGCGGCTGGCGGATGGAGTAGGAGTCGACCCGGGTCGAGACCCCTTCCGAGAAGCCGCCCTTGAGCAGGTGCGGGATCCCGCAGGCGAACTCCACGACCTCCAGGCCCCTGGCCACCTCGCCGAGCGCGTCGGAGTGCACCTTGCCGTGCTCGGCGGAGATCAGCGCGGCGAGCTCGTCGCGGTGGGCGTACATCAGCTCGCGGAAGCGGAAGAGCACCTGCGACCGCTTGACGAGCGAGGCGTCGCGCCAGGCGGGGAAGGCCCCGACCGCGGCGGCGACGGCGGCGTCCACGTCGGCCGCCGAGGCCATCGCCACCTTGCCGCTGACCTCACCCGTCGCCGGGTTGAAGATCTCGGTCGTGCGGCTGTCGCCGTCGACCCGAGAGCCGTTGATCCAGTGGTTAACGAACTTCATCGTTGATGGTCTCCAGAGCGTTGACGATGATGCCGAGGCCCTCTGCCGCCTCGTCCATCGTCAGGGTGAGCGGGGGCGCCATGCGGATCGCCGTGCCGTACAGGCCGCCCTTGCCCGCGAGCAGACCGAGCTTCTTGGACTCCTCCATGAACCTGGCGGCGAGCTCGGAGCTGGCCAGCTCCACCGCGAACATCAGGCCCTTGCCGCGGACGGAGGTCACGATCGGCAGCCGCTTGGCGGCCTCGCGCAGCCCGTCGATGATGAGGGCGCCCGTCCTGGCCGCGTTGGCCTGCAGGTCGTGGTCGAGGACGTAGTCGAGCGTGGCGTTGGCGGCGGCCATCGAGATCGGGTTGCCGCCGAAGGTGGCCAGGCCCACCGCGTGCAGGTTGTCGAGCAGGTCGCCGCGGGCCACGATGCCGCCGACCGCGAACCCGTTGCCCAGGCCCTTGGCGAAGGTCATCATGTCGGGGGTCACGCCGTGGTTCTGGATCCCGAAGAAGGCCGAGCCCGTCCGGCCCCAGCCGGTCTGCACCTCGTCGGAGATGAACAGGATCCCCTCCTCGTCGAGCACCTCCTTGTAGGCGGCGAACAGCCCGTCGGGGGCCATCGTGAAGCCGCCCACGCCCTGGATCGGCTCGGCGATGAGCGCGGCGACGTCGTTGGAGACGCCGGTGGCCAGCACGTGGCGCAGGTCCTCGACGCAGACCTTGATGTAGTCGGCGTCGGACAGGCCCGCGAACTGGGGCAGGTGGCGGTCGGCGCCGTGCAGGAACGTCGCGTTGACCGGCGAGTAGGAGTTGTTCTTCCACGCGCGGTTGGAGGTGACGCCGATCGCGCCGAAGGAACGGCCGTGGTAGCTCTGCCGCATGGCCAGCACCTGGTCGGACTTGCGCGCGTAGGTGGCCAGCAGCAGGGCCGTCTCGTTGGCCTCGGTGCCCGAGTTGGTGAAGAAGACCTTCGCGTCGGGGATGCCGGAGAGCCCGGCGATCTTCTCGGCCAGCTCGATCTGGCCGCGCAGCAGGTAGACGGTACTGGTGTGCACGACGCCCGTGGCCAGCTGACGCTCGACGGCCTCACGGACCTCGGGCACGTCGTACCCGATCATGTTGGTGAGGATTCCTGCGAAGAAGTCGAGGTAGCTCTTGCCCGAAGCGTCGACGACACGGTTGCCCTTGCCGCTGACGATCTCGATGGGCTCGTTGTAGTAGAGGGCCACCCAGTTGGGGATTACCGCCCTGTGGCGCGCGAGAAGGTCCGACATGCTCCGAGTATCGCGGTTATTCACTGAACATCCCACCGCCAACGTGTCGGCATGACGCAATTTCCGCTTACACTCTGCCCACACAGAATGTGTCAGGACATCGTGACTTCGCGCCCCTGCCCGCTCGCCCGCCGTCCCCCGGGTGACGCGCCCCGCCCCACCCCTAGGGGATGTCCCGTGCGCCTGGCGGCGTACCCCGTCTCCACCCGCTACACCGCCAGAGGCACGCCGAATGCCATCCGGCGGCGGACGCCCGCGCGGGCTCCGGTCGAGCACCATCGGGTCATCGACGAAAGAGGAGACCCGAGATGACCATCACGATCGACCGTCCCGAGGCCCCCGCCGGTCCGCCGAAGCTCGACCGCGAGGCGCTGCTCAGGGCGCAGCGCGACACCCTGGCCACCCCGCGCATGGCCTACAGCCTGCTGGCCAGAATGATGTTCAAGCCCGTCGACCTCCTGTACGGCAAGCGGGGATCGTTCACCAAGTTCGCGATGCTGGAGATCATCGCCCGCGTGCCGTACCAGGCGTGGGAGCGGGTGGGCTACTGGGCCGTGCACCGCTACGCCGGCCGGTCGGCCCTCGCCAAGCGGGTCTTCGAGCGGATCGTCGAGGCCCGCTCCGACCAGGACAACGAGCAGTGGCACCTGCTGATCATGCAGGACCTGATCGAGCGCGACGGGATGAGGCAGAACTGGCTGCTGCACAAGGTGGCGCCCTGGTTCATCTCGTTCTTCTACTACCACGTCTCGTGGGTGCTGTTCCTGGTCAGGCCCGAGGCCGCCTACCGGCTCAACGCCGAGTTCGAGGACCACGCCGAGCACGAGTACATGACGTTCGTGGCGGAGAACCCGGAGCTGGAGTTCATGCCCGACCCCGGGACGTACGCGGCGGAGTACGGGCGCCACCGGTCGGTGGCCGACCTGCTGCGCCAGATCGGGCACGACGAGCGCGTGCACAAGCTGGACAGCCTGGAGAACCTCAAGAGCCCGCGCTACTCCTCCGCCCGATGACATCCCGCGCGGGTGCCTTCGGCCCCGGCCGCGGGTCGAGGGGACGGTCACGGGGACCCGGCCCCTCCCCGCGGCCGGCGAGCACGGCGGGTCAGACCTCGACGGGGACGGGCGCGACCGGCGCCGCCGGGCGCAGCACCGCCAGGGCGAGGAGGGCGGCCGCCAGGCACGACGCCGCACCGATCCAGGCGCCCGTGGTCATCGCCGCGCTGAACGCCTCCCTGCCGGCCGCGGCGATCTCGGGGGACAGCTGTACCGCCTGGGCGATCGACTCCCGCGCGGCGGCGGGCGCCGACTCGGGCATCGACGAGGTGTACACCCCCGCCAGCACGCTGCCCAGGGCGGCGATGCTGAGGGCCATGCCCACCTGCTGGATGGTGTCGTTCAGCGCCGAACCGACACCGGCGTGCTCCACCGGCACCGCGCCCATGAGCGTCGCGTACGCCGCGGGCCCCGCGATCCCGCCGCCCGCGCCCATGATCACGAAGGCCGCGAACATCGACCAGTAGCCGCCGCCCATCGCCATCACCACGAACGACAGCCCCATCACCAGCATGCCGGTGACGACCAGCGTCCGGTTGCCGACCTTCTGGCCGAGCCCGGCCCCGACGCCGTTGAAGACGGCCGCCGAGATCGCGTACGGCAGCAGCGCCACGCCGAGCTGCGCGGTGCCGTACTGGAGGACGAACTGCAGGTACTGGGTGAGCATCAGCATCACCGCGCCGGAGCCGAACGACATCAGCAGGATCGAGAACGACGACCCGCTGAAGTTGCGGTTCCCGAACAGGCCGAGCGGCAGCATCGGGCTGTCCGACCTGCGCTCCCACAGCATGAAGCCGCCCAGGCTCAGCACGGCCAGGGCGATCATCACGGGGTTCCACGTGCGCTCGATGACGACGTAGACCAGCGAGAACAGCCCGACGACCGACAGCACGACGCCCAGCGGGTCCAGCCTGCGCGCAGGACCGCGCGTCTCGGGCATGAGGACGACGGCGGCGATGATGCCGATCACCGCGATGGGGGCGTTGAGCAGGAAGACCGAGCCCCACCAGTAGTTCGCGATGATGAGGCCGCCCACGATCGGGCCCGCGATCACGCCGAGCATCGCGACGGCGCTCCACGCGGCCATCGCCTTGCGCCGCTCGTCGGCGTCGAAGGTGGTGATCAGGATGGACAGGGTGGAGGGCATGAGAATGGCGCCGCCCACCCCCATCAGCCCTCGGGCGGCGATGAGCTGCCACGGTTCGGCGGCCAGGACGGCGAGGAGCGAGGCGCCGCCGAAGACGGCCAGGCCGATGATGAGGAAGCGGCGCCTGCCGTACCGGTCGGACAGGCTTCCGGTGGTCAGCAGCAGGCCCGCGAAGACGAGCACGTAGGAGTCGAGGATCCACTGGATCTCCGAGGGGCTGGCCCCGAGGTCCCGCATGAGGGTCGGGATCGCCACGTTGAGCACGGTGCTGTCCACGACCAGCGGCAGGAGGGCAAGGCACAGGACGACGAGAGACCACCAGCGTCGCGGGTCTCGTACAGCGTTCGAGTTCACTCGCACACCGTACGACAAGACTCGTACAGTGTGCGAGTAGTTTTATGCTGAGGGCGTGACCACCAAGCAGTTCACCTCGGTGTGGGCCCGCGAACCCCGGCAGAGCAGACCCCAGGGCCAGGGGCTCACCCGCGAGCAGATCGTCAAGGCCGCCCTGGAACTGCTCGACGCCGACGGTCTCGACGCGCTGAGCATGCGCAAGCTCGGCGCCAAGCTGGGCGCGGGGGCCACCAGCCTCTACTGGCACGTGGCCAACAAGGACGAACTGCTCGAGCTGGCCTTCGACGAGATCTGGGGCGAGGTCCCGGACCTCGACGTCGAGGTGGTGGGCTGGAAGGACGCCGCCTCCGCCTTCGCGCACGGCGTCCGGCAGGCGATCCTGTCGCACCCTTGGGCCGGGAACCTGATCGGCCGGATGCCCGCGATCGGCCCCAAGTCACTGCGCGCGGGCGACATGCTGCGCACGGCGCTCAGGCTCGCCGGGTTCCGCGGGATGGACCAGGACTACGCGGGCTCGGCGATCACCGCGTACGTGATGGGCGCGACCATCCCCGAGGTCGCCTGGCAGGCCTTGTCGCAGTCCGGCTCCTACGACGCCGAGAGCATGCGGGAGGTCGTGCGGAAGGCGGCGGCCGGCTATCCCGAGCTCATCGCCCGTGCCGACGAGTACGCCCGGCACGACGAGCGCACCCTCCGCGCGGTGAACTTCGACTTCGGCCTGCTGTGCGTGCTCGACGGCCTGGAGCGGCGGCTCGGCGCCTGATCGTGCGGCCCGAACCGGTCAGCCGGCGACCTCCGGCCGCCGTGCGGACCGCACGAGTTCCCGCTCGCCGTCCGACGCCCTACGGGTGACCCCCGCCGCGTCGAGGCTCTCCAGCAACGGGATCGCGACGCGGCGGGAGGTGCCGAGCGCCTGCCTGGCCTGCGCCGTGGTGAACGTGCGGGGCAGGGTGGCGAGTACGGCGACCGCCCGTCCGGCGGCGTCGGGCGGCAGGACGACGCCCGGCGCCAGGCGCGTGAGCCGCCCGGCGGCCTCGGCCGCGGCCAGAGCGCGGGCGTCCAGGCCGAGGGCGGCCAGCCGGTCGCTGTCGGGAGCGGCGAAGGGCTCGGCCGCCCAGCCGGCCTCCAGCGCGCGGACCGCCCGCTCGGTGGCGGGTGGGAGCGCCGCCGTCGGCGGCAGCAGCCGTCCCCGTTCCCTCTTCAGCCGCAGGGGCGCGGCGAGCGCGTCCACCAGCGCCCTGTCGGGCAGCCCGAGGGCCTGCCGGGCCGCCTCCACGGGCAGCCCCGGGTCCAGCGGATCGCGCGCGGCCCGCGCCTCGACGAGCCCGGCCAGCCGGTCCCGCCAGGCCGCCCACGCGGCGGGGTCCACCAGCCACTCACCCACGACCACCGCCCCGCCGGGGTCGTCGGCGCCGGAAGTGCCGGTGCGGGGGGCGCCGTCGGCGGGGGTGCCGGGGGTGCCGGTGCCGGTGCCGATGCCGTGGGTGCCGGTGCCGATGCCGTGGGTGCCGGTGCCGATGCCGTGGGTGCCGGTGCCGGGCACGCCCATGGCGGCCAGGTCGTCACGCCGGGCCAGAGCGCGCCTGGCCAACTCGGCGGCGAGGTCGGCGCGGCCGTCCATGGCCGCGAGCTCGGCCGCCCGCTGTCCGGCCGCGCCGCGGCGCCGCAGCTCCGGCGGCCGGACGTCGAGGACCGTGGCCCCCCACAGGTGGCGGCTGCCGGGGTCGCGCAGCAGGGCCCGGTCACCGATCCGCAGCGGCAGCGACTGCGCCAGGACGATCCTGGCCGTGTCGTCCCCCAGCCGTCTGACGGTGGCCGGCACGCCGGCCGATCCGATGTGCCACACCGCCTGGCGGGGCGGTCGTCGCGGCGTGTCCCCCGGCGGCGTCAGCCGTACGTCCAGGACCGCGGTGGGCAGCCAGCGGCCCGGCGTGACCAGCACGTCGCCGCGCCGCAGACCGTCGGCGGCGGCGCCGCGCACGTTGACCGCCACGCGGGCGGGCCCGGCGATCTCGTCGCACGCCTGCCCGAGGCTGTGCAGGCCGCGCACCCGCAGGGTCCGGCCGCCGGCCCGCAGGGTGTCGCCGGTCGCCAGCCGGCCCGCGCCGAGCGTGCCGGTGACGACGGTGCCCCGTCCCGAGATCGTGAACACCCGGTCGATCCACAGCCGCACGTCGGACGCCGGATCAGGGTCGGGCAGCGCCGCCGCCAACGCCGCGAGGGCGGCGCGCAGCTCCGGCATGCCCGCGCCGGTGCGGGCGCTGACGGCCACCGCCGGGACGCCCTCCAGCGTGGTGCCCTCGAGGCCGGCCCGCGCCTCGGCCAGCGCCGCCGCCGGGTCGGCCAGGTCAGCCCTGGTGATCGCGAGCACCCCGTGCGCGATGCCCAGCGCGGTGACGGCGTCGAGGTGCTCCTGCGACTGCACCCGCCAGCCCTCGTCGGCCGCCACGACGAACAGCACGGCGGGCACCGGGCCCACGCCTGCCAGCATGTTGGTCAGGAAGCGCTCGTGGCCCGGCACGTCGACGAAGGCGAGGTCGCCGGTCCACACGAAACCGAGGTCGATGGTCAGCCCGCGCCGGCGCTCCTCCTCCCAGCGGTCGGGCTCCATCCCGGTCAACGCGCGCAGCAGCGTGGACTTGCCGTGGTCGACGTGTCCCGCGGTGGCGATCACCCGCATGCGTCCACCACCGCGTCGAACAGGATCCGGTCGTCGTCAGGGGCCAGCGCCCGCAGGTCGAGCAGGCAGCGCCCGCGCTCGACGCGGCCGAGGACGGGCGGCTCGCCCAGCCGCAGCGGCTCGGCGAGCCACTCGTCCAGGGCGACGGCGGCGCTCGGCAGCTCGACGCCGGGCGCGCCGCCGCCGCCGACGCGGGCCACGCTGGTCACGGCCTCGGCCGCCAGCCCCTTGCCGGCCAGCCGTACGGCGAGCGTCGTGGCCCTGGCCAGCAGGTCGGCGGGGTCGGCGTGCAGGGCCAGCGCCGTCGGCGGCGGCGGCCCCTCGACCGTGGCCTCGAGCGCGGCGAGCGTGAGCTTGTCCACCCGCAGCGCGCGGGCCAGCGGGTGGCGGCGCAGCCGGTCGATCAGGTCGGCCCGGCCCAGCAGCAGGCCGCACTGCGGGCCGCCGAGCAGCTTGTCGCCGCTGGCGGTGACCAGGTCGGCGCCCTGCGCGAGCCAGGTGGCCGCGTCGGGCTCGCCGGGCAGCGCGGGCTCGGGCCGCAGCAGCCCGGACCCCGCGTCGGCGACCAGCGGCACGCCGAGCCCGGCCAGCTCGGCGATCTCCGGTGTCGCCGTGAAACCCTCGATGCGGTAGTTGGACGGGTGCACCTTCAGCACGAACCCGGTGTCGGGGCCGACGGCGTCGGCGTAGTCGGCGACGCGCGTCCTGTTGGTGGTGCCCACCTCGCGCAGCCGCGCCCCGGTCGAGGCGAGCAGGTCGGGCAGCCGGAAACCGTCGCCGATCTCGACGAGCTCACCCCTGCTGACCACGATCTCGCGCCCCTGGGCCAGCGCCGTGGCCGCCAGCACGAGCGCCGCGGCGTTGTTGTTGACCACGTGCACGGCCCCGGCCTCGGGGACCGCCCTGGCCAGCGCCGCCAAGGCGCCCCTGCCCCGCCGTCCCCTGCGTCCGGTGGCCAGGTCCAGCTCCACGTCGGTGGTGCCGGCGGCGGCCCGCACGGCCTCGATCGCCGCCGGTGACAGCGGCGCCCTGCCGAGGTTGGTGTGCAGGAGCACGCCGGTGGCGTTGACGACCCTGCGCGGACCCGACCCGCTCAGCTCGTCGAGGACCGCCGCCACCACCTCGCCGGGCGCGATGTCACCTTGCCTGGCGCGCCGCTGCGCCTCGGCGACGGCGGCTTTCACCCGGGTACGGCCCAGCCGTACCGTGGCCTCATGGAGCCGAGGGTCGGCGAGCACGGCATCCGTTCGTGGGATGAATCGCCGCGGATCGGTCATGTCGATCAAGATAGATGCCTCTAGAGTCTGATCATGGTGAGATTGACGCAATTCGCCCAGGGCGGTGGCTGTGCGTGCAAGATCCCGGCCGGTGAGCTGGAGGAGGTGCTGACCGGGTTCGGCGTGACGCCCACCGATCCGCTCGGCGAACTGGTCGTCGGCCTGGAGACCGGCGACGACGCCGCGGTCGTCAGGATCGAGGGCGGCACGGCGGTCGTGAGCACCGCCGACTTCTTCACCCCCGTGGTCGACGACCCCTACGACTGGGGGCGGATCGCGGCGGCCAACGCGCTCTCGGACGTGTACGCCATGGGCGGGCGGCCCGTGGTGGCGCTCAACCTGCTGTGCTGGCCGCGCGAGCGCCTGCCGTACGAGCTGGCCAGGGAGGTGCTGCGCGGCGGTGCGGAGGTCGCCGCGCGGGCCGGCTGCCATCTGGCGGGCGGGCACAGCGTGACCGACGTCGAGCCCAAGTACGGCATGGCCGTGACCGGGCTGGCCGACCCCGACCGGCTGATGCGCAACGACGCGGGCAAGGCCGGCGCGCCGCTGTCGCTGACCAAGCCGCTCGGCCTCGGCGTGCTCAACAACCGGCACAAGGCCACGGGCGAGGTGTTCGCCGAGGCGGTCGAGATCATGACGACGCTCAACGCCGAGGCCTCGCGGGCGGCGCTCGACGCGGGCGTCACCTGCGCCACCGACGTGACGGGGTTCGGGCTGCTGGGGCACCTGTTCAAGATGGCCAGGGCGTCGGGGCTGAGCGCGGTCGTCGACGCCGCCGCCGTACCGGTGCTGGCGGGCGCGCGGGAGGCGGTCCGCGACGGGTACGTGCCGGGCGGGTCGCGGCGCAACCTGGAGTGGGTGGCCCCGCGTCTCGACGCGGGCACGGCCGCGGAGGAGACGCTGTTGCTGCTGGCCGACGCGCAGACCTCCGGCGGGCTGCTGGTCGCGGGAGAGATCCCGGGCGCCCCGGTGATCGGCGAATTGGTGGAGGCGGGCGACGCCACGATCATGATCCGCTAGGGTGCTGAGTGGAGGCGACCAGGTGCCTGGTGGCCCTCCCGGTCTTCAAAACCGGTGGCGCCGAGTATCTCGGCGCGGCGGGTTCGATTCCCGTCCGCCTCCGCCAACCCCTCCCCCTTCCTGTGGAGCGTCGTGAGCATCGACGATCTGCTGCTGCGTGCCCGTACCGGGCTTGCGCGGCTGACCCCCGAGCAGGCATGGGCGTTGACCCGCGCCGGCGACGGCCTGCTCGCCGACACCCGTCCCGAGTGGCAGCGGCGCAGGGACGGCGAGGCTCCGGGCGCCATCGTGATCGAGCGCAACCACCTGGAGTGGCGGCTCGACCCGCGAAGCGCGGCCCGCATCCCCGAGGCCGCCTTACCCGGCCTGCGGTGGATCGTGCTGTGCGACGAGGGCTACTCCTCCACCCTCGCCGCCGCGAGCCTGCGCGAGATCGGGTTGTCCCTGGCCACCGACGTGATCGGGGGCTTCCAGGCGTGGATCGAGGCGGGACTGCCGGTCCGCCGCCCCGTCGTGCCGGTCAGGCCGAGGGGCCCCGGCGAGGGCCCGGTGCCGGTCCGGTGAGCCGCGAGCACAGACGGCCACCGCCCGGCGCGGGGCGAAAGGCCGAGGAAAGGTCGAGGAAAGCACCCTGTCCCACGATCAGCGACATGAACGTTGATCAGGTTCGCGAAGTCGGACCGGAATGAACCACGCATCGGTCGGCGTGCTGGGGGCCGCCGGACTGATCCGCGACGACGTGGTGCTCACGCCGTCCGCCCCGTTGCTGCGGGCGTTGCTCGGCCTGCTGGCAGTCTCGGCGGGAACGCCGGTGCCGTCGGCCGAGATCATCAGGGTCGTGTGGCAGGACCAGCCGCCCCGCGACCCCAAGGGCGCCCTCCATCTGGCCGTCTGCAGGCTGCGCGCCTGGCTGAGCGCGTCGGGCGAGACCCGGCTGCGTGTGGTCACCGGCTCGGACGGTTACCACCTCGACCTGGACGGCGGACGCACCGATCTGGAGGTGTTCCGCCACGAGGTCGCCAGGACGGACGCGACGAGCGAGACGCTCACGGCCGCACTCGCGCTGTGGCGCGGGCGCCCCTTCGCCAACGTTCCCGAACGGCGCGCCGACAGCCGCATCATCGAGTCGTTGCTGGCCGAGCAGGACACCGTCACCAGGCGCGCGGCCAGGACGGCGCTCGACGAGGGGCGGCCACAGCTGGCCATCGACCTGGTGGAACGGCTGTGCCGGGCCGACTCGCTGGACGAGGAGGCGCACGCGATCCTGATCGACGGGCTGGTCGCCACCGGACAGCAGGGGGCCGCGGCGGTGACGTTCGACCGGATCAGGCGGCGCCTGGCGGTGGAGCTCGGCATCGAGCCCGGCACGCTGTTACGCCAGTCCCACCTGCGCGCCCTCACCGGAAGCGACCCGCCGGACGGGACCCAGGGCAGGAGCGGCGGCACGGGTGAGACCGCCCGCCCGGCGGACGGGCACCACAGAGAAGACGGGGACCGCGGGGACCACGGGGACAGCGGGGGACACGGGGAGGACGAGGATCAGGGCCCAGGGGCACGGGCCCGGCTCGTCGGCAGGGAGCGCGACCACACGGGGCTGGCCGCCCTCGTACGCCGGCGGCGGCTGGTCACCGTGATCGGCCCGCCGGGGATCGGCAAGTCACGGCTGTGCGCGGAGCTGGCCGTGCGGGTGTCCGGTCACTTTCCCTGCGGCGTACGGCTCGCACGGCCGCACGAGCCGCTGGCACCGCCCCCTGGCGCGGGGCCCGCGCTGCTCGTCGCCGACGGCTGCGACGAGCGGATGGGTGAGGTGCGCGCCGCCGTCGAGCGGCTGACGGCGGCCAGACCCGACCTCACCGTCCTGGTCACGGCGCGACGGCCCCTCGGCGTGTCGGGTGAGGTCATCTGGAGCCTGGGGCCGCTGGAGGCCGAGGCGGCCGAGCGACTGCTGCGGGCCAGGGCCGCCGAGGCCGTACCGGGACTGGACTTCGGCCCCGACGACCTGCCGTGGCTGCGTCGGCTGGGCGCGCTGGCCGACGGGGTGCCCGCCGTCATCGAGAGCCTGGCCTCGCTGACGCGCGCCTTTCCGCTGCGGGTGCTGGCCGAGCAGGCCGAGCACGACCTGGGCGCGCTCATCGACGACGTGAACCCGGCCGCGGCCCGCTTCGCCGAAGGGCTCGACCAGCTCTGGCAGGGACTGTCGAGCCTGCAACGGGTGCTGCTGCTCAGGGTGGCCGCCTTTCCCGGCGACTTCGGGCTCCCCTGCGCGATGGGCGAGTGCGCCGAACCGCCGCTGGACGCCGCGAGCGTGCCGGGGGTGCTGGCCGCGCTGGTGGACCGTGGCTGCGTGCTGCCGTTCGAGAGCGCCACTGGCCGCCGCTACCGGCTGCTCGTTCCCGTGCGCGCGATGGTGCTGCGCCGCTACCGGCAGAAGATCGGCAGGCTCTCGATGGCGCGCCTGCCCGCCCGCGCCCGGTGAGCGCCGCCGCCGCGCGGCGCCCGCCGCTCTGCGTGATGAGGGTGCGACGACCCGGACCGGGAGGTGCCGAGCACGCGAGAACGCGACGGCACCCGGACCCGGAGGCCACCACCCCACGGGAGAGTCGCGACGGCACCCGGACCCGGAGGCCACCATCCCACGCGAGAGCGCGGCGGCACCAGGGAGGTGGCCGCTCGCCCTCGCGCGGGCGGCGGCCTCGCCGCGCTCACGGCGGGCGATCATCCGCCCGATGCCCGGGTGCGGGCGAGGCCCGTCGATCAGCGCCTCTACCGGCGAGCCCGGATCGGTCAGCCGCAGTGGCCCCACGGGCTCAGCGACTGGAAGCGCTGGCCGCCGGGCGCGTCGGAGGCGACACCGCCGAACTGGACGCACTTGCCCGCCGCCTGGACCCGGACCGGGCCCGCGTAGGTGGTGAAGTCGCCGCCGTTGCGGTAGATGGTGCTCGACCCCTGTACCTGGATCCGCGCCTCGGTGTAGGTGCGCACGCCCACGTTGGCGTTCTTCCAGGTGACCACGCAGTTGTAGCCGTTGCCGCCGTTGTAGAGCAGGTAGACCGTCGCCCAGAGCCTGGGGGTGGAGATCGGGATCGAGTCGATGATCCGGTAGCCGGTGCCGCACACGCTCTCGGGCGTCGCCGCGGCGACGACGCCGGCGGAGGACTGGCCGGCGGGCGCGGTGTCGGCGGCGGCGGGGGCGGTGTGCAGCAGCAACGCGGCCAGCGCCGCGGGCGCCAGGACTCGCGAGATTCTGGGCATGGGGTTCACGCACCTTCCGGGACGGTGGCCGCGTGTCGGCCGTCGCCGTTGACGATCTTGCGCGGCACCGGGACGGGTCAAGATCCCCGAACCGGACGATCGGCGCATCGACCGACATGGACAGGCACCGGAAATGGCACAGAAAGCCGACGAGGGCGCACTTTCCTTGCCCGGCTCCTGCCGCCCGGCCGGTACGGCAGGCGTTGTGGCCAGAGGTAGCCGGGACCGTACGACCGGCCGGGGCCGGACGGGCAGGCCGTCCCGATGGCCGGGGACCTCCTGGGTGCTCATCGTGGTGGTCGCCGCACAGACGGTGGACCTGGGGACGTCGAACCCCTCGTGGACAGCGCTCCTCGATCACGATATTCATCGACAAATCATCGACAGGCTGTAAGCGGGTGAATGCCCTCAATTACATCCTGATCGGATAAGCTCCACGCGTGCTGCCCACAATCGCCGACGTCCTGGCCCTGGAGACCGTTCGCAGGGGCAACCCCCGCGTGGTCGCGGGCGCGGACCGGCTCGACAGCAAGGTGCGGTGGGTGCACGTCGGCGAGATCGCCGACATCGCACACCTGTTGCGTGGCGGCGAGCTGGTCCTCACCACGGGGGTCGCCCTGCCCGAGGACCCCGAGAAGCTGGCCGCCTACATCGGCGAGCTGTCCGCGGTCGGCGCGGCGGGCCTGGTCGTGGAGCTGGGCCGCAGGTTCGTGCGCGAGCTGCCCCGCGCGGTGGTCAAGGCGGCCGAGGACCACGGTTTCCCCTTGATCGTGCTGGCCCGCGAGACGCCGTTCGTGCAGATCACCGAGTCGGTGCACGCCAGGATCATCGACATTCAGCTGGAGGAGCTGCGCGCCTCCGAGCAGCTGCACGAGGTCTTCACCGAGCTGTCGGTCGAGGGCGCCTCGCCCGCCGAGGTCCTGGCCCAGGTGGCCAGGCTGTCCGGCCGGCCGGTGCTGCTGGAGAACCTCGCCCACCAGGTGCTGGCCTGCGAGTCGGCGGGCCGCGACACGGGCGCGCTGCTGGCCGGCTGGGAGACCAGGTCACGCGCGGTCTCCCCGCAGGACCGCACCGCCTACGACCCCGCCGCCGGCTGGCTGGTGACCACGGTCGGCGCCCGCGGGCAGGACTGGGGACGGCTCATCCTCATCTGTGACGCGCAGCCGGGCCCGCGCGAGATGGTGCTGGCCGAGCGCGCCGCCACCACCCTGGCGCTGGGCAGGTTACTGGAACGCCATCAGGAGTCCCTCGAACGGCAGGCGCACGGCACGATCATCACCGGCATCCTCACCCACGCCTACGCCGACCCCGAGGAGGCCGCCGCCCGCGCCCGCGCGGTCGGCGTGCCGCTCACCGGACGCAAGCTCGTCAGTGTCGTCCTGCGCCTCGTCGAGCCCTTCGACCAGGCGATCGACGGCCAGGCGCAGCTCGGCGAGCTGGCCGAGGCCACCGCGGCCGTCTGCCGCGACGCCAAGCTGCCCGCGCTCGTGGGCGCGCTCGACCAGGACCGCGTCGGCGTGCTGCTTCCGCTGCCGCCCCGCACGGCGGTCGAGCCCGCCCTGACCGCGCTCGCCGAGCGGCTGCGCGCCCTGTGGAAGCCGGGCTCGGCGTTCGTGCTCGCCGCGGGCTCGGCGGTGGAGTCCATCCGCGACGTACGGCGCAGCTTCCTCGAGGCCGAGCAGGTCGCCGACGTGGCGGTCCGCCAGCCGGACGGCCGGGCCTACTACCGCCTGCCCGACCTGCGCCTGCGCGGCCTGCTCCACCTGCTGCGCGACGACGCGAGGATCCAGACGTTCGCCGAGCGCGAGCTCGGCCCGCTGCTGGCGCACGACGCCCAGCGCGGCGGCGACCTCACCCGGATCCTGCGCATCTACCTGGACGCCGGCCGCAACAAGGCGGTCGCCGCCCAGAAGGCGCACCTGTCGCGCCCGGCCTTCTACGACCGGTTGCGCCGCCTGGAGCGCATCCTCGACACCGACCTGGACGACGTCGAGTCGTGCCTATCGCTCCACGTGGCCCTGCTGGCCCTCGAATCCTTCCGTAGGGAGAACCGTTGATCCGCGTCATGCACGTCGCCGACGTCCCGCTCGACCCCGACCCGCTCGACCCCGCGCAGATCGTCTCCGGCACGCCCGTCACCTCGGTGGCCGAGCTGGACGAGGGGCGCGGCATCTGGGAGATCACCCCCGGCGTGGTGACCGACGTGGAGCGCGACGAGATCTTCGTGGTCCTGTCGGGCCGGGCCACGATCGACGTCGAGGGCGGCGAGAGCGTCGAGGTCGGTCCAGGCGACGTCTGCCTCCTGCCCGAGGGGGCGAAGACCACCTGGACCGTCCACGAGACGCTGCGCAAGGTCTACCAGGCGCACTGACCGCTAGAAGCCCATCGCCTTCCGCACCTCCTCCAGCGTCTCGACGGCCCGCTCCCTCGCACGCGCGTTCCCCTCGCCCAGCACCTGGCGCGCCTCAGCCACGTCCACGGCGTTCCTGCGTGCCCGGATCGGGCGGAGGAACTCGTTGACCGCCTCGGTCAGCACCCGCTTCAGCTGTGCCGCGCCGCCGTACCCGATCTCCTCGGCGATCTCGCCGGGGGCGCGGCCGAGGCAGAGGCCCGCCAGCCGCAGGAGGTTGGCGACCTCAGGGCGCCCCTCAGGGTCGTAGGTGATGTGGCGGTCGGAGTCGGTGCGGGCCGCGCGGATCAGCGCCGCGGTCTGGTCCTCGGTGTCCTTCAGCGCGATCGCGTTGCCTCTCGACTTGCTCATCTTGCCGCCGTCCAGGCCGTTGAGCAGCGGCGCGGCGCCCATCATCGCCTCGGGCACGGGAAAGACCGGGCCGTAGCGCTCGTTGAAGCGGCGCGCGACCAGCCTGGTCACCTCGACGTGGGGCAGCTGGTCCTTGCCGACGGGCACGAGCGTGCCCTTGCAGAACAGGATGTCGGCGGCCTGGTGGACGGGATAGGTGAACATCAGGCCGCTGACCGCGCTCTGCGAGCTGTGCGCGATCTCGTCCTTCACCGTCGGGTTCCGCTGCAGCTCCGCCATGCTGACCAGCGACAGGAACGGCAACAGCAGCTGGTTCAGCTCGGGGACGGCGCTGTGCTGGAAGATCGTCACCTTGCGGGGGTCGAGGCCGACGGCGAGATAGTCGAGAAGGAGATCGTCGATGTTGGCCTGGATCGCACCCGGCAGGTCCCTGTCGGTGATCACCTGATAGTCGGCGACCAGCACGAACATCTCGTGCACGTCCTGCAGCTTCACCCGGTTGGCCAGCGTGCCGAAATAGTGCCCGAGATGGAGCGCGCCGGTCGGCCTGTCACCTGTTAGTACGGTGTGGTGCATTTTGGGTCCTTTCTGAGAAAGCGTCCCCAGACACCACGAAAGGCCGCCCGAGGACGGCCCTTGCGCATGCGGAGGTCAGTGGCCGTCGAACGGCCGCCACCACATGCTGATAGTCATGACCCCATTATAGGGCGCAAGCCGTACCGGCCCCAGGTGCCGCACGGCTTGCGCCCGGTCCGGTCACCCGCGGTGATCCCGCGTCACTGCGGCATGGATCGTCTCGTCCGCGCAGATGTACAGGTCCCACCGGCGGGGACGCGCCACGAACGCGCCGAGGACGAACCCCAGCACCACGCTCGCGATGATCACAAGGAGGATGCTCAGCCCCATGTCGGCTGCCTCTCGGGATGGTGTGCCGCGCGAAACCTTGATGTGCGGCCTACCGAAAGGTAACGCCGAGTGGTCACTTTCCGCAGCCGAATCCGGCATTGTCGTGTCAATTGGATAACTGTCTTCAACTGATTCGCGTGTTTCGCCCCCTCCCCGTAGTTGATCTCGCCAGGATGGACCGGCTTGTCTTTGATCTACGGGGAGTTTTCATGTCTCGACGCGCCATCGTCGGCCTGGCCGTGGCCGCCGCTCTCACGGTCACCTCCGCGGTGCCCGTCATCGCACAGGAGGTATCGGCGCCCTTCCCCTCGGCGAGGTTCCCCCTCGGCGAACGCGGCGTTCCGACGAAGACGCAGAAGACCGTGACCAGCGGCATCGACCTGTACGGCGTCTCGACGGGCACCGCAGGCGACGGCTACACCGTCACCGTGCTCATGCCGAACGGCCGCGACTACGGCACCCGCGAGAACGCCGAAGCCAAGGCCGCCGAGGTCGAAGCCGCCGGGCAGACCGCCAGCGTCCAGAAGGTCATCAGGCCAGCGGTGTCCGACGACCCCGCGGAGGAGATCTACATGGTCCGCGTGGGCCTGTGGCCCTTCAAGGACAAGGCCAAGGCCGACAAGGCCGCCAAGGAGCTGTCCGACGCGGGCGTCAAGGCCCGCGCCGACTACCTCGGCGACGACGGCGTGAAGACCACCGGCCCGTGGGAGATGCAGGTCCTGACCATCGACCCGCGCGGCTTCCGCGGCTCCTACTCCGCCAGCCTCGGCTCCAGCGTCGCCAAGCGCGAGACCACCTCGTCGATGGCCAAGGCGCAGAAGGCGATCGCCGCCGTCAACGGCGGCTTCTTCAACATCCACACCTCTCCCGCCCTGCGCGGCGAGCCCGTCGGCATCTCCGTGGTCCGCGGCCGCCTGCTCAGCGAAGCCGTCCCCGGCCGCTCCGCCCTCATCCTCAAGGGGCGCACGGCCCGCATCACCGAGCTCAAGACCAGCGTCGTGGCCGTCTCCCAGGACGGCCAACGCCTCGACGTCAACGGCGTCAACCGGCTGCCCGCCGCCAACGAGCTGGTCCTCTACACCGAGGAGTACGGCGTCAAGACCCCCGCCGACGGCGGCGCCGAGGCCGTCATCGACGCCTCCGGCAAGGTCACCGCGCTGCGCCAGGCCGGCGGTGCCGTACCGGCCGGGGCGCGGATCCTGCACGGCACGGGCACCGCGGCCGACTGGCTGTGGGAACACGCGTGGGAGAGCTGGACGGTCACCGTCGACACCCAGGTGATCGACGAGCGCACCGGACGCAGGATCGTGCTCACGCCTGACGTGAGCGTCATCGGCGGCGGCGTCGGCCTCATCCGCAACGGCCGCATCAGGGTCACGGCCAAGCGCGACGGCCACGACTCGGTCAACATGATCCTGCGCCGGCACCCGCGCACACTTGCCGGCGTCACCCGCTCGGGCGGCCTGGTCCTGGCCACAGTCGACGGGCGCAAGCCGGGCATCACGGTCGGCGCGAACATGATCGAGGCGGCGCAGCTGATGAAGTGGCTGGGCGCCGTCCAGGCGATCAACCTCGACGGCGGCGGGTCCACGGCGATGGTGGTGGGCGGCAAGGTCGTCAACAAGCCGTCGGACGGCAGGGAACGCCCGGTCGGAGACGCGCTCCTGATCCTCCCGTAACACCCGGGACGACGGCTCCCGCACCGCCCCGCGGCACGGGAGGACGCACCTGGCCGCAGCCCGCGTCCTTCCGTGACCCGGGATCGAACGGTCGCCGACCGCGCCCTCGGGCGGGGCTGGGCGAAGGTTCACAGGGACCCGAGCCCGCACCCGTCCGTGACCCGGGACCGAACGGTCGCCGACCGCGTCCTCGGGCGGTGCGGTGCGGTGCGGAGGCCCATGGCAACCGGAGCCCGCGTCCTCACGTGCACCGGGAGATCCACGCGGTCGAGATACCGCATGCTGTCTCGGGAGGCTGTCCGGCTCCTGCTGGCCATGGGAAGACCCACGCCTCCGTGATGGGGGCGCGGGCCTTCCGTCCGGTCCGGCCGCCCTCCGTGATGGGGTGCGGGCCGTTCGGCCGTCAGTGCCGGGCGTTCTTCGCGTCCGTGATGAATGCCCCCACGTAGGGGTGAGCCGGGTACAGCTTCCGGACGCGGCGGAAGCCGTCCAGCGCCTCCTCGTAGTGCCCGGCGAAGTAGTCCTCCAGCGCAGCGCTGTAGACCCGCGACGTCTCCGAGACGACGGGCGTCACCCCCGCGGCCCGCAACCGCTTCTTGATGACGCTCACCGGCAGCACGAACGTGGCGGCCTCGGTGAGCTCCCCGTCCAGCGTCGTCGCCACCGCGATGGTCATCCCGACCACCCGGCCGTCCTTGTCGAACACGGGACCTCCCGAGTTGCCCGGGTACGCCGGCGCCTGCACCTGCAGGTACGGCACGCCCCGCGCGCTGGTGCGCCTGACGTTGTAGGCGCCCTCGGTCACCGACGGGTACAGCTTCGACCGGCGGTCCAGGGCCGCGCTGGCCAGCGTGATGACGGGGAAGCCGCTGAGGTAGACGTAGTCGCCCACCCTGACGTCGCCGTCGCGGCCCAGCGGCACGGTCGGCAGGGCGCGGGCCCCCGCCATCTTCACCAGCGCGAAATCCTCACCCGGCCAGTCGTCTCCCTTGGTGACCAGGTTGAGCGGCTGCGCGGTGATCCTGCCCCTGCCGTCGTGCATCGTGACGCTGAGCTGTTTCCTGACACGCAGTACCCGCATCGTGTTGCGCTCGTAGGCGGTGAACATCTTCCGGGCGAGCTTCGCCATTCCGTCATCGGGCTGCGCGAGACCGGAGACGCTCTTGAGGAAGCCGCGCACCTCACCGTTGACGACCGGAGGCAGCGTCTTGTCGGCGAACCCCTGCCGTAGCTCGGCCTTCCCGGTGCTGACACAGTGCGCGCCGGTCACCATGTAGCCGTCGGGCGTGATCCACCAGCCGGTGCAGACGCTGTCGACCGACGCGGCGACCTTCCGCACGGCCTTGCCGGGCCGGAGGTATCTGCCGACGTCCTGCGCCGCCGTCCTGAGCACCCATTTGACCTGGCTCTGGTGGTCGGCGGGAATCCGGCCCGCCTTCGCGTGCCGCTCGGCCTTCGTCATGAGCGCCTCGAAGGCCTTCGTCGGAACCGGCTCGGGGAACGCGACCGTCGCGACGTAGGACATCGAGATCTGCTGGACCGCCGGGTTCGTCTGCGCGGTCAGCCTCGTGCCGGCCGCGACGTCCCTGGGTTCGGGTTCGGCGAGCGCGCTTCCCTGCAGCGCGGTCATGCCGACCAGTGCCAGCCCCACGGCTGCCGTTGTTACCAGTGATGTGCGCATTCGTCCCGCCCCTCGGTTGCTCTCGAGAGGAGGGTGCGGTGAGACGCTGGCGAGCGGCTTTCAGCCCGGTTTCGCCCGCCTTGCGAACCTCCATCGTGGGGCGACGCCGACACCTGCCCGGAAAAGCAGAAAGGGCCACCCCAACCGGGATGGCCCTTTCTGTAAAGATTGCGCGGCGGCGACCTACTCTCCCACACCCCTTCGAGTGCAGTACCATCGGCGCTGAGAAGCTTAACTTCCGGGTTCGGAATGTAACCGGGTGTTTCCTTCCCGCCATAACCGCCGCAACCCTGAGAGACCGTTTGCTGTCTCAGAATTG
>NZ_JBSFNE010000020.1:0-119763 GCF_053586935.1 Nonomuraea sp. NPDC003727 | reverse complement strand
CCGCTACGACAAACGCGCCTACATCTTCCTGGGAACCGTCACGGTCGCAGCCTTGGTCATCTGGCTCCGCACGTGATCCAGGAAACAGCTCCTAGGAGAGCTCCGACAGGCGTTTGCGCAGGTAGCGACGATCGGCCTGCTCGTCCGCCAGTTCGATCGCCCGCCGGTAGGCCGCGGCCGCCTCGGTCCGGCGGCCGAGGCGGCGCAGCAGGTCGGCGCGGGTGGCGGGGAGCAGGTGGTAGCCGTCCAGGCCGGCCAGCGTGTCGATCCGGTCGAGCCCGGCCTGCGGTCCCGCCACCATCGCGAGGGCCACCGCCCTGTTGAGCTCGACCACGGGGGAGGGCAGCATGCGCGCCAGCGTGCCGTACAGCAGGAGGATCTGCCGCCAGTCGGTGTCGTCCGCGCGGGCGGCGGTCGCGTGGCAGGCCGCGATGGCGGCCTGCACCTGGTAGGGCCCGGGACGGCCGCGCGCCAGGTTCGCGTCGAGGACGGCGAGGCCCTCGTCGATCTGGGCGCGGTCCCACCGGGCGCGGTCCTGGCGGTCGAGCGTGACGAGCACGCCCTCGTCGTCGAGCCTGGCCGCCCGCCTGGCATCGTGCAGGAGCATCAGCGCCAGCAGCCCGCCGGCCTCCGGCTCGTCGGGCATCAGGCCGGCCGCGAGCCTGGCCAGCCTGATGGCCTCGCCGCACAGGCCGTGCGCGCTGTAGCCCTGGTTGAACAGCAGGTACAGGACGCCCAGGACGGCCTCGAGCCGTTCGGGCAGCAGCTCGGGCGGCGGCACGGCGAATGGGATCGCCGCCTCGCGGATCCTGCGCTTGGCCCTGACCAGCCGCTGCGACATCGTGGACTCGGGCACCAGGAAGGCACGGGCGATCTCGCCGGTGCCGAGCCCCGCCAGGCTGCGCAGGGTGAGCGCGACCTGCGCCTCGAAGGGCAGCGCGGGATGGCAGCAGGTGAACATCAGCCGCAGCCGGTCGTCGGGGAAGCCGTCGACCTCCGGCTGCGGTCCGGGCGGGTGCGCGGCCAGCTCGCGGAGCTTGGCGGCCCCGGCCGCCTGCCTGCGCAGCCGGTCGGTGGCCCGGTTGCGGGCGGTCACCGTCAGCCACGCGCCCGGCCGGTCGGGGACGCCCTCGCGCGGCCAGCGCTCCATGGCCGTGGCGAAGGCGTCCTGGGCGCACTCCTCGGCCAGGTCCCAGTCGCCGGTGACGCGGATGAGGGTGGCCACGACCTGACCCCATTCGGCGCGGAAGACGCTCTCGATCAGCGCCTGCCGGTCCGGTGGCCCGGTCATGGCTCCCAGACGGGCCTGATCTCGATCTGGTCGTAGCCGGCCGACGGGTGCCTGGCGGCGATCTCGACGGCCTCCTCCAGGTCGGCGCACTCGATGAGGACGAATCCGCCGATCTGCTCCTTGGTCTCCGCGAACGGCCCGTCCGACCGCAGCACCCGGCCCTCCCGCACGCGCACGGTGGTGGCCTCCGAGGTGGGCCGCAGCCCCGCCCCGCCGCGCACCACGCCGCGCGCCTCCATCTCCTCGCTCCAGCCGCCGCAACCCGCCTGGATCTGGGCGTCGACCACCTCGCGCGGCACCGAGGCGTCGGAAGCGATCATGAGCACGTACTTCACGCCGTCGAGCTTACTGCCGGGGCCGGTCGCCGCCGCGGCTACCAGCGGAAGGACCGGCGGTAGGCGGCGGGCGTGGTCCGCAGGGCGTCGTGGAAGCGCCTGCGCAGGTTGGCCGCCGACGACAGTCCGACCCTGGCCGCGATCGTCTCGACCGGAAGATCGGTCTCCTCCAGCAGCGCCTGCGCCGCCGCCACCCGCCGGCCGAGCAGCCACCGGCCCGGGCTGGCGCCGAGCTGCTCGGCGAACCTCCTGGCCAGCGTGCGTGGCGAGATCCCCGCCCTGGCCGCGAGGTCCTCCACGGTCAAGGGCTCGTGCAGCCGCTCGGCGGCCCAGTCCAGGACGGGCGCCAGCGAGTCGGCGACCTTCGCGGTGACCGGCGTGGCGGCGTACTGCAGCTGCCCGCCCTCCCGGTGCGGCGGCATGATCATGTGCCTGGCCACCTGCGCGGCGTAGGCCGCTCCGTGGTCGGCGCGGACCAGCTGGAGGCACAGGTCGATGCCCGCCGCGGTGCCCGCGCTGGTGGCGACGTCGCCCAGGTCGGCGTACAGGATGTCCGGGTCCACCTGGACCAGCGGGAAGCGGGCGGCGAGCTCGGCGGCCATGCGCCAGTGGGTGGTGGCCTTGCGGTGGTCGAGCAGCCCGGCCTGCGCCAGCAGGAAGGCGCCCGAGCAGATCGAGACGATGCGCGCCCCGCGCCCGTGCGCCCGGACGAGGGCGTCGACGACGGCCGCGGAGGCCCGCTCGCCGGGCCGCTGCCAGCCGGGCACGACGACCGTGTCCGCGGTGTCGAGCGCGGGCAGGCCGTCCCGCACGTGCATGTCGTAACCGGCCAGCGTCGGCACCGGCCCCGGACGCTCGGCGCAGACGCCGAAGTCGTAGTGGACCGGCAGCCCCGGCCGGCGCACGCCGAACACCTCGGCCGCGCAGGCCAGCTCGAACGTGGACTGCGGCGGCAGGACGAGCGCGAAGACCCGGTGAACGCCCATGGCAGGAAAGTATCTCAAGATGTCAATCCAGACACTGTGCCGGGGGAGCGGTGGCCGAGCAGGATGGCCGGCATGAATCACCAGGACAACGACATGAACGTGCTGCACGTGGACGAGGTGGAGGCCGTCGAGGTGGTCCCGGGCATCGTCAGGCGGCGGCTGACGGCGACGGACCGGGCCCGCGGCTGGATGTACGACTTCGCCCCCGGCGCCGAGTGGCCCGAGGTCGACCGGCACGACGGGGAGGAGCGCTACTACGTGGTGTCGGGCGAGTTCATCGACAACGGCCACCGTCTCGGCCCGGGCAGCTACGTGGTCTTCGGTCCGGGCAGCACCCACCGGCCGCGCACCGAGTCCGGCGCCCGCATGCTCGGCATCAGTCTCCCGCCTGCCTGACCCTCCAGCAGGTCGTCACCGCCCGTCCGGGACACCGCCCGTCCGGGACACCGCCCGTCCGGGACACCGCCCGTCCGGGACACCGCCCGTCCGGGACACCGCCCGTCCGGGGCGCCGCCCGGGCGGGCGCCCGTCACCGGCTTCCCGCGCGGGGGCGGCGACGGCGGGATACATTGATCTACTTTGTAAAGGCGGTAGCCTGGCCAGGTGACCCCTTACCTCACCCTGAAAGCCCCCGCCGAGCACGAGACCGAGGTCAAGAGGTCCCGCTTCATCTGCGCGATCGCCCCCGCGGAGAGCGTCGAGGCGGCCGCCGCGTTCATCGCCGAGCGGCGCAGGCTGCACCCCGGTGCCACCCACAACTGCACCGCCTACGTCATCGGTCAGCGCCTGCAGAAGGGCGACGACGACGGCGAGCCCGGTGGCACCGCCGGCACGCCGATGGTGCAGGCGCTGGTGGGCCGCGGCTTCAACGACGTGGTCGCGGTCGTGACACGTTACTTCGGCGGCGTGCTGCTCGGCGCGGGCGGCCTGGTCAGGGCGTACGGCTCGGCCGTGACCGAGACCCTCGACCGGGTGGAGCCGGTCCGCATGGTGCCCGCCAGGCTGGTGCGGGTCTCGGTCGGGCACGAGCTGGCCGGCCGGGTGGAGAACGCCCTTCGCGCGTCGGCCTATCCGGTGCGCGAAGCCGGCTACGGGGCCGAGGCGTCCTTCGCGGTGGCGGTGGGGCAGGACCAGGTGGACGTCTTCACCGCCTGGGTGGCCACGCTCACGGCGGGCAGGGCGGCGGTGGCCGTGGAGGCGGAGGTCCACCTCCCCGAGGCGTGACGGGCTCAGCCCTCCAGCGCGTACTGCATGACGCGGAACTTGGTCTGCGCCTCGGCCAGCTCGCAGGCCGGGTCGGAGTCGCCCATGATGCCGCAGCCGGCGAACAGCCGGGCGCGGCGGCCCTTGACGATGCCCGAGCGCAGCGCGATGCCCCACTCGCCGTCGCCGTGGGCGTCGATCCAGCCGACGGGGCCGGCGTAGCCTGCCCGGTCCATGCCTTCGAGCTCGCGGATGAGCCGGATGGCGGTGTCGGTGGGGGTGCCGCCGACGGCGGCGGTGGGGTGCATGGCGGCGACGACGTCGAGGACGGAGGCGCCGTCGGCGAGGGTGCCGGTGACGTGGCTGGCCAGGTGCTGCAGGTTGGGCAGGACGAGGAGCTCGGGCTCGTCGGGCACGCTGAGCCTGGCCGCCAGCGGGGTGAGCGCCTCGCGGACGGAGGCGATGGCGCACTCGTGCTCGTGGCGGTCCTTGGTGGAGGCGAACAGGGCCGCGCCGCGGGCGATGTCGTCGGCGGGGTTGGTGCCGCGTGCGGTGGTGCCGGCCAGCACGAGGGATTCGATCTGCTGGCCCGTGCGGCGGATGAGCAGCTCGGGGGTGGCGCCGACGAGCCCGGCGACCGAGAAGGTGTAGCACTCGGGATAGCGCTCGGCCAGGCGGGTGAGCAGGAGGCGGGTGTCGATGGGGCGCTGCGCGGTGGCGGTGAGGTCGCGGGCGAGCACGACCTTCTCGAGCTCGCCTTCGCGGATGCGCCGGGAGGCGCGGGCGACGATGGCCTCCCACGCGGGGGCGGTGAGGCTGCCGTCGCCGTAGCTGATGCGCCCGGGATCGGTGATGGGGGCCGGCGGCCCGGCGGGGGCGGGATCGCCGATGGTGGTCATCCAGGTCTGCCCGTCGCGGCGGGTCAGCACGGTTCTGGGGATGACGAGAGTGGAGCCGGGTGAGTTCTCGTCGAAGGTGAAGGTGCCGAAGGCGACGGGCCCGATGCCGTCGTGGGTGTGGGCGTCGGCGAAGGCGGAGGAGAGCCACTGGCGGGCCCAGGCGAAGCGGCCGGGGCCCGAGGGCACGGTGACCTTGGCGGCCTCGCCCCATCCGGCGAGGCCCTCGCCGTGCCGGATCCACGCGTAGGGAGCGGTGGAGGGCAGGCTGGCGAGCAGGTTGCCGGGGTCCCCGATCGGGACGGTACGAACCGGCAGAGGGCGGGTTGTTCCGAGCGCGACACTCACTCAAGACATGCTATGCCGGAACTGAACGTGTTCGATTCAGGCCCCCTGCCAAGCCCTACCTTAGGGGAAAATCCGGACACCAGGTGGTATAGGGCTCAACCTGGTTGTGTCAAGCGTCGATAGGAAGTGGGTCCTTGTCGTGGCCTGCCCTCGCGGCCGTCTCTACCTTGGGGGCCATGATCCTTCGCGTGCTCACCGCTGTGATTCTGGTCTCCGGGTCGGGCGCCGTCGAGACCGAACCGGTGCCCGGGGTGATGGCGGCGCTGGGCGATTCGGTGAGCGCGGGGTTCAACGCCTGCGGCTGGTACGTCTCGTGCACGTCGCGCTCCTGGTCGGCGGGCGACAACGCGCACGTGCGCAGCCACTACCTCAGGCTGGCCGAGCGGGAGCCCGAGCTGCGGGGCAACAACCGCAACTTCGCCGTGCCGGGGGCGACCAGCGCCGATCTGATGGGCCAGGTGGACAAGGCGGTCGCGGTCAAGGCGGAGTACGTGACGATCATGCTGGGCGCGCAGGACGCGTGCGTGCGCACCGAGGCGGCGATGACGCCCGTCGAGGTGTTCGGGCAGCGGGTGCGGGAGGCGATGGACCGGTTGCGAGCCGACCTGCCGCAGGCGCGGGTGTTCGTGGCCAGCATCCCCGACCTGCGCAGGTTGTGGAAGGTCGGCAAGGACGACGTGATCGCGCGGACGTTCTGGGGGCTGGGCAGGATCTGCCAGGCGATGCTGGCCAACCCCACCTCGACGAAGCGGGCCGACGTGCGGCGGCGGGCCAGGGTGCGGGCCAGGGTGATGGCCTTCAACAGGGAGTGGGAACGGGCGTGCGCTGCCTACGGGCCGCGGTGCCGTACCGACGGAGGCGCGGTGTTCTCCTATCCGTTCTCGCTGGACCTGGTGAGCAAGTGGGACTACTTCCATCCGAACGCCGACGGCCAGCGGGCGCTGGCCGGCATCACGTTCGAGAAGGGGTTCGACTGGTCTACCGACACACTCTGAGCATGGTGGCCTTGTCGGCCCTGGTGACGGCCATGCCGTACTTCAGCGCGACCTGGGCGAAACGGACGGCGTAGGCGCAGCGGACGCGGCGCTGGGGCGGCAGCCACGCGGCCGGGCCGGAACCGCCCTTGGCCTCGTTGGTGTCGCCGTCGACGGGCAGCAGGTTGAGCGGGTCGTTGGCGAAGCGCAGCCGCTTGGCGGCGGGCCAGCGGGTGGCGCCCATGCGCCAGCTGTAGGACAGCGGGACGACGTGGTCGACCTGGATGTCGTCGGCGCGTCTCTTGCGCCAGGCGATGGTGCGCCCGGTGTAGGGGTCGTCGAGGCTGAGCGCGACGACGTCGCAGGAGGAGCCCCTGCGGTAGGACAGGTCGTGGCCGTCGCGGGCCAGCAGGTCGTCGCGGGTGCGGCAGCCGTTGCCCGCGTACGGCAGGTCGGTGGCGGTGTCGGCCCAGTTCTCGCCGTAGCGGGCGCGGCTGTAGCCGGTCTTGGGCCCCATGCCCCGCACGCGTAACCCGCCGATGAGGTCGCGCGCGGCGGACCTGTCGTCCGCGCTGGTGATGGGGGCCAGCCCTGGGCGGGTGCCGTGGGGGTTGTCGAGCGGGGTGGCCGCGGCGGTGGCCGGCTGGCCGGGGTGCCGTCCGAGGAGGCCGGCGAGGAGTACGGCGGCGGCCAGCACGGCGACCGCGTCCCGAGTGCTCAAGTGGCGCCTCCCGGCCATTCATGGGCACAGGCCGAGTAGATTCCCGCTTCCCCGGGGTTCGACACGACCTGCTCGGCTCAGGTGAGGAAGGTGTGACGGAGGAGGTGGTCCGGCGCGCTGACGATCGCCATCACGTGCTGGGTGAGTTACCGTGTAATCGTGTAATCGACACGGGAGGTCTCGCATGTCCGATCCCCTCGACGCCTACTCCAGCACCGTGTCCTCGGTCGCCGCCGAGCTGATGCCGAAGGTGGCCGGCGTGCGCGCGGACAGGGGCAGCGGTTCGGCCGTGGTGTTCACCACCGACGGCTTCCTGCTGACGAACGCGCACGTGGTCGGCTCGTCCCGGTCGGGGACGGTGGCCTTCGCCGACGGGTCGGCGAGCGACTTCGTGCTGGTGGGCCGGGATCCGCTGTCGGATCTGGCCGTGATCAGGGCCGAGGGCGCGACGCCCGCTCCGGCGGTGCTGGGCGACAGCGACGGCCTGGTGGTGGGCCAGCTGGTGGTGGCGGTCGGCAACCCGCTGGGCCTGGCCGGTTCGGTGACGGCGGGCGTGGTGTCAGGGCTGGGCCGCTCGCTGCCCGTGGGCGGGCGGCTCATCGAGGACGTCATCCAGACCGACGCGGCGCTCAATCCCGGGAACTCCGGCGGGGCGCTGGCCGACGCGCGCGCCAGGGTGGTGGGCATCAACACCGCCGTGGCGGGGGTCGGGGTGGGCCTGGCCGTGCCCGTGAACTCCACCACGCGCTCCATCATCGCCGCGCTGATCAGGGACGGCAGGGTGCGCCGGGCCTTCCTCGGCCTGGTGACCTCGCCCGCGCCGCTGCCCGAGGCGCTGCGGGCGCGGACCGGGCAGCGGCAGGCGCTGCGGGTGATGGAGGTGGTGCCGGGCTCCCCGGCGGCGCGGGCGGGGCTGCGGGCGGGCGACCTGGTGCTGAGCGCCGGACGCAACCCCGTGGGCGACGCGCAGAGCCTTCAGCGGCTGATGTTCGCCGAGGCGATCGGGCGGCCGTTGCCGATCACGGTGTTCCGCAACGGCGCGCTCGTGGACGTCATCGCTGAGCCGGTGGAGCTGGAGACGGTGTGAGCGCGGGCGGCTCGGGCGCGGCCGGCGCGGCGGTGGGGTCGGGCTTGACGTAGGTGCCGTTGCGGCGGGCCAGCAGCTCCTCCAGCAGGGCGTCCCACTTGGCGCCGACGGACTGCACGTCGTAGGTGGCGGCGGTGGCCAGCGCGCCCTCGGCCAGCCGGTGGCGCAGCTCCTCGTCCTCGATGACGCGGATGAGGGCGGCGGCCAGGTTGGCGTTGGTGCGCGGCTTGACCAGCAGGCCGTCGACCTCGTTGGTGATCATCTCCTTGGGGCCGTGCGGGCTGTTGAAGCTCACCACCGCCAGCCCCTTGGCCATCGCCTCCAGGATCGTCATGGGGAAGCCCTCGTGGCGCGAGCTGAGCGCGAAGATCGAGGCCTTCTCCAGCTCGGCGCCGACATCGGTGGTGGGCCCCGGCAGCTCGATCCTGTCCTGCAGCCCGGCCTCGGCCACCTGGGCCCGCAGGTTGTCCTCCTGCGGTCCCGCGCCGAAGATGCGCAGGGTCCAGTCGGGGTGGGCGGCCGCCACGGTCTCCCAGGCGGTGATGAGACGGTGGAAGCCCTTGAGCCTGGTCATGCGGCCGACGGCGACCACGACCTTGTTCTCGAGCTTGGAGACCTCGCCCGTCATGGGCGGCACCGCGTTGGGGATGCGGGCCAGCTTCTTCGGCTTGCGCCGCAGCGTCTCGCGGTAGTCGCGCAGATCGGCCTTGGTCAGGGTGACCAGCGCGTCGAAGCTGCGGTAGCGGCGCTTGATGAGCTCCTGCACCTCCTGCGGCTGTCCCTGCAGGGCCACGTGCTCCTGGCCGATGGTGATGACGCTCGGCAGCGCCAGCTGGGCCAGGGCCAGGTTGAGGCCGGGCCTGGTGGCCATGACGACCCCGGTGTCGATCGAGCGGATCCACCTGGCCAGCTGCAGGTCGGTCCACAGGTTGAAGCGGTGGTAGGCCGCCTCCTGCGGGGGGATGAGCCTGCTCGGCATCTTCGACAGCCGGCCGCGCAGGCCGGTCCTCGGGACGAGCCGGTCGTCGAGGAAGCGGACCTTCACCCGCGGATCGAGGGGGAAGAACGGCTCCTCGGCCTCCTTGAGGATGGAGACGATCTCCACGTCGCGGCCGGTGGCGGCCAGGTATCCGGCCAGGTTGAAGACCGTCCTGATGGTGCCGCCCATGCCGTAGGCATGCAGAAGAAGGATCTTGATCTGGTGCGTGGACGGAGGTGGCGCGGCTCGTCCGCGCCTGCGGTTGTTGGCCTCGAACAGCCGGTAGACGGCCGCCTTGCCCTTGCCTGCCAGTGCACGCACCTGTGGGGGTCCCCTTCTCGGAAGCTTCCGGGTTCACGCGCTTGCCTGTCCCCGTGGCGCGTTCCCCCGCTTTCGCCCTTTAGACGCTCCAATGATGGAGAAGGTTGCAAAGTCTGAGCATCAGCTGTGAAAGATCCGTTCTATCGCGAGATCGATGGCTTTCTCGAGTTGCGTGTCGATCCCTCGGGCGTAGTCCTGAGGTGTGATATCAACCTCAAAGTCCGGGTCTGTCCCATAATTCTCCACTCGCCGGTCACCTTCGACAAAGGTGAAGGAATATTCCGGTTGGGTGGTGAGCGTGCCGTCGGCCAGCCGGTGACGTGGCCAGATGCCGATGACACCGCCCCACGTGCGCTTGCCGACCAGCGGGCCGAGTCCGAGCAGCTTGAAGGTGTGGCTGAAGATGTCGCCGTCGGAGCCCGCCCACTCGTTGGTGACGGCCACCAGCGGGCCGCGCGGCGACTCCGGCGGGTACGGCTCGGCGTCGCCGCGACGCGGATGCTCGTAGCCGACGCGGCGGCGGGCGAGCTTGTCGAGCAGGAGCGCGGAGATGTTGCCTCCGGTGTTGAACCTGACGTCCACGATGAGCGCCTCGCGGTCGTACTCGGACAGGTAGCCGCGGTGGAACTCGCCGAACCCGGCGGTGCCCATGTCGGGGATGTGGACGTAGCCGACGCGGCCGCCGCTGCGCTGGTGGCAGCGGGCGCGGTTGAGGTTGACCCAGTCGCGGTAGCGGGCGGGCTGCTCGTCGGCGATGGCGCGGACGGTCACGGTGAACGTGCGCCCCTGCCTGGACAGGGCCAGCTCGACCTCCTGCCCGGCCTGGTTGACCAGTGCCTGGTTGGGCGTGGTGGTCGCGCCGACGGGGATGCCGTTGACGGCCAGCAGCGCGTCGCCCTGCCGTACGTGGACGCCGAGCCGGTTGAGCGGTGAGGTGGCCTCCGGATCCCACGGGTCGCCCTGGACGACGCGGCCGATCACGTAGGCGCCGTCCCTGTACTCCCAGTCGACGCCGAGCTTGCCCTGGGTGTAGTCGGGGCCGGGCCGGTACTCGCCGCCGATCTCGTAGGCGTGGCTGGTGCCGAGCTCGCCCTGCAGCTCCCACAGCAGGTCGGAGAACTCCCCCCGGGTGGTGACGCGGTCCAGCAGCGGCAGGTAGCGCTCGTAGACGGCCTGCCAGTCGAGCCCGGCCATGTCGGCCGACCAGAAGTTCTCCCGCTGCAGCCGCCACGCCTCGCGGAACATCTGCCGCCACTCCGCCTCGGGGCTGAGGGAGACCTTGACACGGGACAGGTCGAGCCATCCGCTCTGCCGGCCGGGCGTCTCGTCGTCCACGTCGGGGACCTCACCGGCCTTGAGCAGCCGCAGGCGATCTCCGGCCCGGTAGAGCAGGCTCCGGTGGTCGGCGGCCAGCACGAAGTCGGTGACGTCGGTGGCGAAGGTCTCGTCCTTCTGCTTGTCGAAGTCGAACAGGTGCAGCGTGCCCTCGTCGGCCTCGATCGGGTGGGACAGGATCAGCACCTTGCCCTTGAGCCCCGCCAGCCGCTCGTAGCGTCCCTCGGGCAGCGGGAAGGCGGTGATCCGGTACGGCAGGCGCTCGACGTCGACGGCCGGCTCACCCGGCACGTCGCCCTCGTCCTCCCCTTCCTCCGCCTCGTCCCTGCCGTCGTCCTCGTCGTCCCCGTCGTCGTTCTTGGCGGCGAGCGGCCGCGGCCGGGGCACGAACGGGGAGGGCACGTCCTCGCGCAGGGCGATGGCGTAGGGCCTGGTGCCCAGCGGGAAGCCGAGATCGAACTGCAGGGCGTCGTAGACGGGGTTGAAGACGCGCTGGCCGATGAAGTAGAGGTAGTCGCCCTCGGGATCGAAGGCGGGGCGGTAGTCCTTGAGCACCGGGTGGGTGGCGGTCACCGTACGGCCGGAGGGCACGTGGTGCATCTTGATGGCGGTGTGCTGGGCGCTGGTGGGCGAGGCGTAGGCGAGCCAGCGGCCGTCGGGCGACCAGGCGGGGTCCTCGACCGCGGCGTGCGGGTTGGCCTCGACCAGAGTGGCGGTGCGCCTGGCGAGGTCGACGACGTGGAGCTCGTGGCGGTGGTTGGTCACGGCGATCAGGTCACCGGCGGGCGCGGCGACCAGGTCGGTGACCCGTCCGGTGTCGAGGTGGTCGAGGCGTGTCTGGCTCCTGCCGTCGAGCAGCACGAGGACCTCGCGGTCGCCGTCGTCGCTGGCGGCGGCCACCATACCGCCCCCGCCGGTCCAGGTGAGGAAGCGGTAGCGGACGCCGTCGACCTCCCCGTGCTGGTGGACGGGCCCCTCCCAGCCGGCGAAGGTGTAGGCCTTGCCACGGGTCGTGATCGCCACCGCGCTGCCGTCGGGGCTGGGCGTGGCGCTGTCGAGGTAGTCGGAGGCGTCGACGAAGCGCCGGTTGCGCTGGGTGCGGGAACTGGCCAGCAGCACCTCCACCCGCCTGGTCTCGCTGTCCGGTTCGAGGACGTAGAGGTCACCCGCCGCGTGGTAGACGAGCGTGTGGCCGTCGCTGGAGAGGTTGCGGGCGTAGTAGTCGCGGTGATGGGTGTGCTTGCGCAGGTCCGAACCGTCGGGCGCGCACGAGTAGACGTTGCCGGTGCCCTCGTGGTCGGACAGGAAGCAGACCCGGTCACCGCTCCAGCACGGCGAGGCGAGGTTGCCCGGCAGGCTGATCAGCCGCCGCCAGTCGCCCTGACCGGCCGGGTCGATCCACAGATCGCCGGCGGTGCCGCCCCGGTAGCGCTTCCACCGGGCGGGGTCGGCGGTGTTGCGGCCCAGCACGATCATGTCCCGCGGTCCGTGGCTGATGCTCGTGGCCGGCCCGTACGGCAGGCGCTCGGGCACCCCGCCGGGCCGCACCCGGTGCAGCCACTTCTGCCCTTCGAACGGCTGCTGCGCGTCGCTGGCGTACAGCACCCTGTCGTGCGGGTCCCAGCCGGTGACGGTGCACCGGGCACCGTGGAAGGTCACCCGCCTGGCCGCCCCGCCGCCCGCGGGCATGACGTAGACCTCCTCGGGACCCTCCTCCCTGCCGACGAAGGCGAGCTGGTCGCCGCGCGGCGAGAACCGCGGGTAGGCGGCCTCGGCCAGCCCCGCGGTCAACCGGAAGGCGCGCCCGCCCTGCGCGGGGACCATCCAGAGATCGTCCTCCGCCGCGAAGACGACGACGTCTTTGAAGATCGCTGGGAAGCGCAGGTATGCCGTCATTGGCCGCTCCGTGATCAGGCAGCCGGACGGGCGGCCGGCTGCCTGATCATGATCGCACCGTCGCGGTGAGGGGAACCTACTCGCCTTCCGGTTTCTTGCCGGCCTCGCGTTTGGCGTTCTTGGAGGCTCTTGTCGCCTTGATGCTCGCCTTCTTGGCCTTACCGGACTTGGCGGGTTTCTTCTGCGGTTCTGGCATTGGTCGTTCCCCCGATGTGTCGGCCCGCTATTCGGGCATCAACCCCGTTAATACCCAAATGGCTACTTGGCCTCACAAAAGGGACAACTGTTCCGGCTTGGCGGCTTGCTCCGGTCTGATGCGCCACGAAGGCGAGCGGCCGATCCCGGCACGCTCGGCCAGCCGCCTGACGTGGGCCGTCACCTGATCCTGGTAGGCCTTCGGCGCGTAGGCGCCCCTGCCGTACAGCTCCAGGTAGCGCGGCACCAGCCGCGGATGCTCGCGCGAGAGCCAGCCGAGGAACCATTCGCGCGCCCCGGGCCGCAGGTGGAGCACGATCGGCGTGACGTGCGTGGCGCCGGCCGCCGCGATCTGCCCGACCGTCTCCTCCAACTGCCCGGGGGAGTCGGACAGGTAGGGCAGGATCGGCGCCATCAGCACGCCGCAGGCGATGCCGCTGTCGTTGAGCCGCCGGCAGACTTCGAGCCGCCGCCGCGGATGGGGGGTGCCCGGCTCCACCGTCCGCCACAGCTCGGCGTCGAGGAAGCCCACCGACACCGCCGTGCTCACCTCCGTCACCCGTGCCGCCGACACCAGCAGCGGCAGGTCGCGCAGGATCAGCGTGCCCTTGGTGAGGATCGAGAAGGGGTTGGCGGCCTCGCCCAGCGCCCGCAGGATGCCGGGCATCAGCCGGTAGCGGCCCTCGGCGCGCTGGTAGCAGTCGACGTTGGTGCCCATCGCGACGTGCTCGCCGCCCCAGCGCGGCGCGGCGAGCTCCTTACGGGCGAGCTCCGCGGCGTTGACCTTCACCACGATCCTGGAGTCGAAGTCGTGGCCGGCGTCGAGGTCGAGATACTCGTGGGTCTTGCGGGCGAAGCAGTAGACGCACGAGTGGCTGCACCCCCGGTAGGGGTTGATGGTGTAGGAGAACGGCACGCGACTGGCGGCCGGCACCTTGTTGATGATCGATCTCGCGTGGATCTCGTAGAAGGTCATCCCCCGGAACTCGGGGGTGTCGAAGGTGCGGGTCACCGCGCCACGGGCGAACAGCGGCAGCGTCGAATCGTCGCCGCCGGCGTCGGTCAGACGCAGGTTGTCCCAGCGCATGACATGATTAGAACGCAGGTTCGACAATGATCGCAACAGGAAAGACTCTGCAATTCGCTGCCCTAGGAACGGATAATGATCTTCACGGTTGGGCAGGAAACGGTGCACAGAGCTTGCGTTCGGAGGTGCACGATGGCCTGGTCGCAGGACGAGGAGCGGATGCTGGCACAGATCGAGCGCCACCTCGTCGACGATGATCCGCGACTCGTCGCGCGGCTGGAGTCGTTCAACGATCGCGTACGGCGCAGCGAGGAGTCCGAGCGCCGCCGGACGGCCAGAGCCAACGGCGAGCAGCCCGCCAGGCGCCGCCTCCGCCGCTCGACGGTCATCATCGTGATCAGCTGGGTGCTGATCGCCACGCTGGTGGCGACGCTGCTGGTGCTGGTCCTCCGCCAGGAGGCCGCCGCGCTGGCCTTCTAGGCCGCCCCGGCGGCCGCACTCGCGACGGCCTTCAGGGTGCGCCGCCGCCGGCGGGAGCTCGTGGAGCTCGGCCGCCGGCAGCCGCTCCCGCACGTCCCACGGCATCCCCGACCGTGCGGGCACGGCCCGGATCCCGGGCCGCCGGATACTCGGTCACCGTGGGTGCAGGCGGGCGCCTACGCGATACGGTCACCGTCGATGTACTTACTTGGCCGACAGGACGCGTCCCATGAAGATGGGGCGCTTGGTCTCCCAGTACCTCCAGCCCTCGACCCTCGACGGGACGTTGGCGATGCCGGTGGCGACCGGGTGGACGTCGCAGTTCTGGAACTGCCGCCAGGCCGAGAAGCCGATGCGGTAGCCGAAGACGCGGTACCACAGGTTGCCGTACATGTTCTTGCTGATGGTGTGGGTGTACTCGTGGCCCGCCTCGACGATGTTCTCCTCGGCGAGCAGCGGATTCACGTTGTTGCGCAGCCTGCGGATCAGAGTGTCCTGGTTGAAGGGCATCTGGATCTCGCTGCCCTTCTCGCGCTCGATCTCGACTTCCCAGTACACGCGGTGCTGGCGCCTGACGGTCGCCGTGATCTCGCCGCCGGGGCCGTCGATGAAGCGGCTACGCGGGATGAAGAAGTTCCTCGGCTCGAAGTTGTGGAACCGGAAGAAGCTCCTGGGCCTGCACTTCCTCCTGGCCTCCTCCCGCAGCGTGGGGCGACCGTTGGGGCGGGGATCCGAAGCCGCGACCCCTGCGGAGGCCCCGCTCCCCACGGTCGGGGACGCGATGGCCGGTGAGCACAGGCTGGCGCCGAGCGCCATGGAGACGGATCCCGCCAGCGTCAGCGTCGCCACCCTCCTCAGTGGCTTGTGCCGCGCCGGCGGTGTCGGTGTGGTGTCTGTTCGGGGACTCGTGAACATAGAGAAAATCCGTTCCCTCTCGGATCGCGGCGGGGCCGCGACTGACTCGCTGGCCGGATGACGGCCGACGCTCGTCCGTTGAGTGACTCAACGTAACAATGAGGATGCTTACAGTCGTCGCGGGTTGTCTTGTGACGACACGCCACGCCGGAGTCTCCCGAGCGAGGAAAGTGCCGGTCAAAAGCTACGAAAACGCTGAGCGCCGCGCGGCGTCCCCGCTCCGCCGGCGGTGCGGCAGGGCCGGTCATGGCACGGAAAGATCGCGTTTCCTGATGTGACGGGCCCGCCACTCCGTCTGGCACGGTCCCGCGACACGCGACACCACCAGTTCTCATATCGAAACTGATATTGGTTGATCGTCCATATCGCTATTGGACTGCACCGGGCCGGGCCTGCTTTGCTCCTTGCCTCTGACAGCCGACGCAAGGATGTGACATGCGAAACCCGCGCGCCCGCCGGCTCTCGGCCGCGCTGCCCGCGACCGCTCTGGCGATCTCCCTCCTGTCCGGGGCCGCCCCCGGCATCGCCACGGCCTCGGCCGCCACCGTGACGGCGGCGCGGCCGCTCTCGGCGCAGGCCCAGGTCGGGAAGGAACTGCGCGAGCTCGAGGCGTCCTTCGACGGCCGCATCGGCGCGTACGCCGTGGACACCGCGACCGGCAGGACCGTGACATACCGGGCGGGCGAGCGTTTCCCGTTGCTGTCGACGTTCAAGGCGCCCTTGTGCGCGGCCGCGCTGCACAAGGCCCGCACCTCCGAGCCCGGCCTGATGGAGAAGGTCGTCACGTGGACGGCCGCCGACCTCAAGCCCAACTCGCCGACCACCGAGAAGCACGTCGAGGACGGCCTGACGGTCGCCCAGCTGTGCGAGGCGACCATCACCCTGAGCGACAACACCGCGGGCAACATGGTGCTCAAGCAGATCGGCGGGCCGGCCGGCCTGACGAGGTACTTCCGCTCGCTGAAGGACCCGATCTCCCGCCTGGACCGCTGGGAGACCGAGCTCAACGACTGGACCCCCAAGGACAACCGCGACACCACCACGCCCGCCGCCATCTCCCGCGACCTGCGCCTGATCACGACCGGGAACGCGCTGCACCCCAAGGACCGGGCACGGCTCAACGCCTGGCTCATCGCGAGCAAGACCGGCGACGAGCGCATCCGTGCCGGCCTGCCCAAGACGTGGACCATCGGCGACAAGACCGGCACGAACACCGAGATCGGCGCGGGCAACGACCTCGCCGTCATCTGGCCGGGCAAGGCGGCGGCGCCCATCATCATGGCCGTCTACACCAACCGCGGCACCCCCGCCGTCGACAACACGGTCATCGCCAAGACCGCCACCATCCTGGCGCGTGGGCTCGGCAAGCTCTGATGGCGCGACGGACAGCGAAGGTCGTCCGGCTGGCCGCCGCGGGCGTGGCGGCCGGCGTGGTCGTGGCGGGGATCGCCTTCCCCGCCACGGGGGGTGCGGGTCTGGGGCTCATGTCGGCTGTGGGACAGGTCGACCTCAGGCCGGTCGCCCTCGCCGAGCCGCCGCTGGCCGAGGTCACGACCGTGCAGGACGCCAAGGGCAACGAGATCGCGCGCTTCTACGAGCAGTACCGGGAGGCCGTCGGCTTCGACGAGATCGCCGAGGTCATGAAGAAGGCGATCGTCTCGATCGAGGACTACCGCTTCTACGAGCACGGCGCCATCGACCTCGAGGGCACGGTGCGGGCGCTCGCCACGAACCTGCGGGCGGGCCAGGTCAGCCAGGGCGGGTCGAGCATCACCCAGCAGTACGTCAAGCAGGTGCTGCTCAACTCCGCCGACACGCAGGCCGAGCAGAACGCCGCCCTCGAGGCCAGCTACGCGCGCAAGCTGAAAGAGCTGCGGTACGCCATGGGGGTCGAGAAGGCCTACACCAAGGACCAGATCCTCGAGAAGTACCTGAACATCGCCTACTTCGGCGCCGGCGCCTACGGCGTCGAGGCGGCGGCCAAGCGGTTCTTCGGCGTCCGGGCCGGCAAGCTCACACTCGCGCAGGCGGCGACGCTGGCGGGAGCCGTTCAGGATCCGAACGCCACCGACCCGAACCTCGGCGGCAAGTACCGCGAGCGGCTGCGCAAGCGCCGTGACGTGGTGCTCGACCGGATGGCCGAGCTGGGCGCGATCACCCCGGCGGCGGCCGCGGCGGCGAAGGCCACCAAGCTCGGCTACAAGGGCACGAAGCTCCCCGGCGGCTGCGAGTCCACCAAATACACCTACTTCTGCCTGTATGTCCGACACGAGATCCTGAGCAACCCCGACTTCGGCAAGACCGCCGACGAGCGCCTCAAGATGCTCAACCGCGGCGGGCTGACCATCAAGACCACGATCAACCCGGCCATGCAGGCCGCCGCCGACCGGGCCATCAGGCGGTACGTGCGCGCCTCCGACGGCCCCCTCGCCGCCGAGGCCCTGGTCCAGCCGGGCACCGGAGCGATCAGGGCCATGGCCGCGAGCCGGCCGTACGGCCCCCGCAAGTCCAGGAACGAGATCTCCTACAACGTCGTCGCGGACGCCGCGCACGGCGGCGGGGTCGGGTTCCAGGCGGGCTCCACGTTCAAGACCTTCACCCTGATCAGCGCGCTGCAGCGGGGCATGAAGCTCGACGACGGCCTGAGCGCCGGCGCCGGCTACCGGGCGCCGGACTTCGCCACGTTCAGGACCTGCGCGGGCGGCAAGGTCGGCGACCCCCGGCACACGGTCACCAACGACGAGGGCTCGCCCGGGTGGAAGACGCTGCGGACCGGCACCTGGAGTTCGGTGAACACCTTCTTCATGGAACTCCAGCAGCGGGTCGGGCTCTGCAGCACGGTCACCACGGCCCAGTCGCTGGGCGTCCGGCGTGCCGACGGTCGCAAGCTGCGCGAGGTCGAGACGTTCACGCTCGGCGTCAACGAGATGGACCCGGTGACGGTGGCCAACGCGTACGCGGCCATCGCGGCGCGCGGCCGGTACTGCGCGCCGATGGCGATCACGCAGATCACCGACCGGGACGGCAAGGTCACCCGGTACCGGCCCAAATGCCGCCAGGCACTCGACCCCGAGATCGCCGACGCGACGGCGGAGGTGCTGTCCGGCGTGTTCACCAAGGGCACGATGCGCGGCGTCGGGGGCATCGGGCGCCCCGCGGCGGGTAAGACGGGCACCACCGACGGCTACGCGACCGCCTGGTTCGCCGGATTCACTCCGGATCTGGCGTCGGCGGTCAGCATCGGCGACCCGCGCGGCTCCCAGCGGTACAAGCTGACCGGGGTGACGATCGGCGGGCGCTACTACGGAACGGTGGAGGGGGCCACCCTGCCCGGGCCGATCTGGAAGGACACGATGCTCGGCGCGCTCACGGGCGTGCCGCCGACGCGGTTCACGCCCCTGAACGCGGAGCGCTTCGAGGGCTGCTCCGGGCACTGCCGTCCCGCGCCGGAGTCCGCACCCGACGACGGCGACAGCGCACGTGAGGCCGACTCCGGCACCGACGCCATCGGGAACGCCGACGAGTCAGGTGCCGACGAGGCCGCCGATCCTGACACCGGGGCCGTGGAGGACACCCGTCCGCGTGGCCGCCGCCACGGTCCGCCCAACGGCTGAGGCCGGTCTCCCACCTGTCCGGGCCGCCGGCCGTTCCGGCGCCAGGCGGCACGCTCGTCCGGGTGGGCGAAGCGGGCAGTGCCCGGGCGCGGCGGGCGGGGTTGCGGTGGCGCGGCCCCGGTGGCGCGGCTCCGGTGGCGCGGCTCCGGTGGCGCGGCTCCGGTGGCGCGGTCCCCTTCGGGACATGCGGCGGCCGACGAACGTCGAGGGCCCCGGCGACATGCCGGGGCCCTCTTCTCAACGTGTCACATGGAGTCGGCGCGACTCATGCTCCATCATGACCGCCACCTCGCCGCCGACGCACGCACGACACGCCAGGCAACCGCCTCCCGCACACCTCGAGCCGTGTCGCCCCTGACCGGCGCCGTCCCTGGAAGGTCCGTCGGACGGCGTGGCCGCGTCGTCGAGGACGGCCGGCGGATTCTCCGGAAAGTGTGCAATCGGCATATATATCCGACATGGCGATACAAAATAGCATGTGCTGGGAAATTCAGAAAATAGCGCACTGCTGCGTTCATTGCTCTATTCTTTGCTCTTCTCTTGCGGTTGATGTGATCTGGTTCCAGTGGTGCCGGGAATGTAGAGATCGATCACATTATTCATGTGCGTAATGCACTCATGCCCGCATGTACTCATAGGAGCGCCCTTCTCGAGCGAGAAATGCCGAAGCGGCTGATCCGGCGGAAGTCGCGGTGCGATCGGGTGCGTACGTCGCTGAATCGCTTGTGGTCAACCTTCATGTATTTGTCGTCCACAATTGACGGGAAAGTCATGCGATTCTATCGACGAAGCGCCATGCTGGTCGCTGCGATATACGCGATGGCCAGCGCCATGGGCGGGGTGGCCGCGCACGCCGACAGCGTTCTGCAGTCCGAAACCCGGCTCGTTCATGCGGCGGATCTCGGTCCGACGCCGCCGCCCGGTAAAGGCGAGAGCGACAGCAGGAGCACGCCGGGCGGCCAACTGGTCTGCGGACCGCCGTACGTGACCGGCGACCCGGACCTTGGGCCGGTCTTCCTGCCGCGGACCGGCTATCTCGGTGCGCTCCTGCGCGGCTACGTGCCGCTGGGCACTCTCAGCCCGCAGCATTTCCTGTCGCGCTACTGGGACTACACCACGAACGACTACCGCTACCCGCCCAACGCCGGATTCGCCCAGTCCGGCAATTACCCCAACGGCAGGCTGCTGGTCAAGACGACGATTCTGCAGATCGGCATGAGGCTCGACCGCTTCGGAGGATACGGGGGCGCATACCTGGCGCCGATGGGCGACCTGTTCATCAGGCGCGGGCTGCCGCCGCGCAACCTCAACACCAACGCGCAGGATCCCGAGCACCCATGTAATTACCACGCCTTCCGGGTCCTCAAGCCCTTCCGCGTCGATGTGGGCCCGGCCGCCCCCGCCTTCCAGCAGCCGGGCGGCGGCACGCAATACCACGTGCTCAGCAAGTACATTCCCGAGGCTCCGCAGACCAGCCAAGAAGTTCCGGTGAGCTGGCTGCTGGCGAACCAGTACCTGGAGGAGATCGCGCCGATCCCGCCGGCCGATCTCGTGGCCGGCAGCGAGTAGGACACAGGGCCTGGCAGCGGCGGCGCTCGCCTGCGGCGGGGTGCGAAGATCTCGCCGGCGGCGGGCGCCGAACCTCGCCCGACCGCTGAGACTGCCTCCCGAGCAGGGAAGCCCGCCTCGCCGTCGACCAGCCGGATCCTCTCCGCGCCAGCGAGGATCGCGGCCGGCTTGATTCGTCAGGTCCTTGCGGGCTTGATGTCGATCACGATCATCTTGTCGTGACGGAAGCTGTCGAGGTCGGCGGCGTTCCAGGTCTCGCCGGGCCTGATCTGGTGGAACCTGAAAGTCGCGTTGGTCTCATTGGCGTTCACGATGCAGCGCACGGCGTTGGGCGGGTCGAGGGCGTAGACCAGCCGGCTGAACTCCAGGGCGAACGCGACGCCGTTCATGAGAAGGATCCGCTGGTCATCGTCGCTGATCGTGGGTGCGCCATCCACGCTGACGATGTCGATCGGGACGTGGTCCTCCAGATGGAAGGAGCTGTCGGAGCACTCCCAGCCGGTGAGGTCGTGGAAGGAGGGGAAGCCTTCGGCATGTCCCGTCGAGGACGCCCAGGTGAGCACCTCGCCGCGGCGGACGATGCCTTCCGCCACGCGCTCGCGAAGGCCCGCGGCAAGGCCGCCCGGTGGCTCGACGCCCGCCAGCCCGCCCAATACCCGGAGCATGTCGGCTGCGGCGTCATTCATCGACAGGGACAGCATGCGTCCCATGATCGCAGCTCAGCTGTCCGCGGGGCGGTGGTCGGGGCCGGCCGCGCTCGTGGACGGCGCGCCGCTTCGCTGCTTCTAGGGCAGCGAAGCGGCCAGGCCGCGCAGGAAGGCCGCCGCGACGGGCGCGGCCACCTTGCCGCCACCGCCACCGCCTTCGACGACGACCGCGAAGGCCACGTCGCCCCGGTAGCCCATGAACCACGCGTGGGACGGAAGCTCGGGGCCGGAGCCGTACTCGGCGGTGCCGGTCTTGCCGCGCGTGCCCTCGGGCAGCCCCGCCGCCTTGGCGGTGCCCTTGGTGACCACGGCCGCCATCATCGACCGCAGGTCTTCGGCCACGTCGTCGGGCAGCTTCACCTCCGCCGCCTTCTGCTTCAGGCCGGACACCAGCGTCGGCGGGCGCCAGGTGCCGTCGGCCAGCGCGGCCGCGACCGAGGCCATGGTCAGCGGGCTGGCGGTGATCCTGGCCTGGCCGAAGGACGCGGCGGCGAGCTCGGCGTCGGACTGGGTCCTGGGGAAGCTGGCCTTGGCCGCGGGGACGCCGACGGCCAGCGGCTGGTTGAAGCCGACCATCTCGGCGGCCTTCAGCAGCTTGTCGGAGCCCAGCCGTTCGGCGGCCATCGGGGCGATGGTCGTGTTGCAGGAGTAGGCGAAGGAGTCGGAGAAGGTGAGCGAGCCGTACTCGGCGTGCTCGGAGTTGCGCACCTTCAGGCCGCCGATGGTGGCGTACTTGGGGCAGGTCACCCGCTGGGTAGGGGAGACGCCCTCGGCCAGCAGGCCGAGCGCGGTGACGGCCTTGAAGGTCGAGCCCGGCGGGTAGCGACCGTCGAGCGCCCGGTTGAAGCCGCCCCGGTTGTTGACGACGGCGAGGATCTCGCCCGTGGCGTGCCGTACGGCGACCAGGGACGTGGGCTTGGGCAGGTCGCGGACCGCGGTGACGGCCGCGGTCTGCACCCGCGGGTCGAGCGTGGTCTCCAGCGGGTTGCCCTTGCTGCCGTCGATCCTGCCGAGCACCTTGTCGCCGAGCATGATCTCGGTGGCGGGGGTGCCCGCCAGCCGCTTCTGGAAGTTCTCCTGCAGGCCGCCGCGGCCGATCGCGTCGCCGGCACGGTAGGAGGGGCCGAGCTTGGCGACGTCCTTGGCGGTGGCCTTGTCGAGGAAGCCGACCAGTTGCTGCACCGACCCGCCGACCTGGCCGGTGTCGATGCGCTCGCCCGAGGCGTCGGTGATGGCGCCGCGCCGCGGCCAGTCGGTCTTGAGCTTGAAGGCGGCGCCGCCCGTCAGCGACGGGTGGAGCGTGCTGGGCGACCAGGCGACCTTCCACGCGCGCTCGGCGACCTTGAGGTCGATCTGGCCGGTGTAGGACCACTCGCCGATGTGCCTGAGCGTGAGCGTGGCGGTGTAGGGGGCGGTGGCGGTGTCGTCGCCGTGGTCGACGACCCGGCCCACGGTGATCGCCATCCGCTCGACGTCGAGGCCCTTACGCTGCTGGTCGTAGGCGGCCAGCGACTGGGGCGCCACCAGCTCGGCCGTCATCTTCGGCGTGTCGCCCGCCTGCCAGGCCGCCGCGAAGCGCCGGGCGGTCTCCTCCGGCGAGCCGCGGGTGTGCAGCAGCCAGTAGGCACCGCCCGCGGCGGCCCCCACCGCCAGCACGGTGGCTCCCGACACGATCGCGATCGTCCGGCCACGCGCCACGAGTCACCCCCATGTCCTCGATCGGCTCACGAGCTTAGCGTCGGCCGATCACGACCGGCCAGCCTTCACGCTGGCGGCGTAGGTGGCCACGTACTCCTGGCCCGACAGCTTCTGGATCTCGGCCATGATCTCGTCGGTGACCCTGCGCCTGTCGCGGGCGTTCCTGTGGTCGCCCTCGAAGGTCAGCGGAGCGCCGATCTTGATGCCGATCCTGGTGAGGCGCGGCACCTTGGCTCCCGGCGGCATGACGTTCTCCGTGCCCGACAGCGCCACGGGCAGGACCGGCGCGCCCGTCTTCAGCGCCAGCCACGCCACGCCGATCTTGCCGCGGTACAGGCGGCCGTCGGGGGAGCGGGTGCCCTCGGGGTGGATGCCGAACAGTTCGCCCCGCTCGAGCAGGTCGGCCGCGCTGTCGAGCAGGGCCTGGGCGGCGGTGGCCGTCTCGCGGTCGGCCGGCAGGCTGCCGCCCAGGCGCATGAACCACTGCGAGACGGGATTGCCGCTGAAGTACTCGCTCTTGGCGGCGAAGGTCACGTGGCGGGGCAGGAGAGCGGGAAGCAGGAAGGAGTCGATGACCGCCAGGTGGTTGGCCGCCAGGATGGCGGGACCCTTGGCCGGGACGTGGTAGGCGCCGGAGATGTGCGGGCGCCACATCACGTGCGCCATCGGCGCGGCGACGAACTTCACCATCTGGTACAGCAACGGCTCTCCTGGGTCGTGGGACGGCGAAGCCCACCCTAGTGGGCCCGGCGCCGGCCCACGTCCCAACGCGGCACGGCGCCCCACCCGTGAGGGGTGGGGCGCCGTCTCCACGTTCAAGGCCGCTGTGGCGGTCGCCTCCTCGGCGAGATGCACAACACGGCTCCAGCCGAACGGTATTCCGTGAAGGCGGTAATTTGCGGCCCGGGGGACACAGACCACAGCGGCCTTGTCGACTCTAACGGACATCCGGCGGTCGCTATTCCATCCCGCCCCAAGACTGGGTCAGCACTTGCCTCACCGGACCCATGAGAAACGGCAAAAGCGCAGGTCACGGCGCTCTGGTCGGCTTTGGCGCAACGGGAAGGAAATCCGCACCGGGCCCGCCGGCGCCCCGGGTCGTGACAGCCGGCGATCCGCTCCACCGTCTGGGCACCAGGACGGCCTTCTCGTAGGGCGTCTGCCTCACCCGCGTACCGTGGTCGTCCGCAGATGCGGGTCGGCCGCGATCTCGGCTTCGGTGAAGCGCTCGCTGACCCACTGGCCGCGCGAGAACAGGACGGTCTGGTCGGTGTGGTGGGGCGAGTCCGGGTTGGTGGAGAGCGAATAGGTCAGGATGGTGCGGGTACGGGGCCCGGCGCGGGTGAGCTCGACGGCCATCATGAAGCTGGAACCGGTGTCCACCTCCGGGTAACGCCCGTCGGTGCCGAGCCGGCCGCGCATGCGTACCCTGTCGAAGCAGCCCTCCCCTTCCGTGCAGCCGGGAACCGGGATCGAGGAGTAGTGCTGCGCCTGGCCGGGGGTGAGAGCCAGGGGGATGCGGTTGGTCTGGAAGTAGAGCACGGCGTCGGCCAGGGCCTGCCGTACCACCGGGTCGTCGCGTTTGAGCCCCCGAGGGGTGGTCAGCGGATGCGCGGGATCGAACGGCACCCGCCAGGGGGTGAAAACGGGGTCCCCCGGCCTGGTGGGACGCTCCAGCCGAGCGAAGAATTCTCGCCACAGGACGGCCCCCTGGCCGTCCAGGGTGGCGCGCCCGTCCCAAGCACGCAGCGTCCGGCAGGCCTCGCGCACGTTCACCTGCCTGCCGGCGGACGTGGTCAGCTCGGGGTGGGCACGGCACAGCTGCAGCAGGTCCGAGCGCATGAGCTCGAAGGTGTGGTTGCGCTTGCCCTGCGCGGTGGCCTGGAGCGTTCGCAGGGTGAAGCCCGGATCGCCGAGCCCGTCGGTCCCGGACAGCCGCTGGGCGATCATGTCCAGGCTGACACGGGGGCGCGGCTCCAGCTCGGTACGCGCCTCGCCCCACACGCGCGGGTAGCCGGTCAGCGGCGCCGACGGGTTCGTCATCCAGGCGGTGTTGTTGGAGTTGGCCACGTAATCGGCGCGGGTCAGCTTCGGCTGGCTGCCCGGCCCGAAGATGCCCGGCACGACGGCGTCGCGATCCTTGCCCCACAGGCACGCGGAGGTCGAGCCGTCCAGGACGTACGCCTCCAGGCCCGGCATGGGCGAGGGCTTGGCGCAGCGGTCCGCCTGGGCGTCGGTGACGTGGGGGACGACCGAGGTGTCGGCGAAGAAGGCGGTCCCACCGGCGTCCGTGGCGAGCGTGTGGACGAACGGCATGCCCTGATGCGCGGTCTGGGCCGCGCGGAGCTGGGTGAGGTTCCTCGCCCTGGCCATCGCCAGCCACTCGTCGGCCGCCCGCAGGTTGGCGGCGTTGGCGTCGGCCAGCGCGTAGGCGACCTTGTCGGTCTGCCCGGCGGCCAGCACCGGGCCGTAGCGCGAGGTGTGGAGCGTGTGGGCCACCGTGGTGCCGTCCTGCAGGGTGACCTGCACCTCCTGGCGGCCCATCGGCTCGGCGTGGCCGTCCACCAGGTAGCTGGTGGGGTCCACGAGGTCGAGTTGGTAGAGGCTGAAGCGCTGGGCGTGGGAGACGGTGTGGGTCCAGGCCACAGCCGCGTTGTGGCCGATCTGGACGACCGGCGTGCCGTACAGGCTGGCGCCGGAGACGTCGAGAACGCCGGGGATGGTGAGGTGCACCTGGTAGAAGCGGCGGATGCCGTTCCACGGGAAGTGCGGGTCGGCCAGCAGCATGCCGTGGCCTTCGCGGGTGGCCCGGCGGCCGAGTGCCCAGGCGTTGCTGCCCGCGGCTGGCCGCCGCTGCGGCCCCTCGGCCACGGCTCCTCCGACGATGTGCTCCTTGAACTGGGAGCTGCTGACCATGCGACCGAGGTCGAGGAGGTTGTTCCAGATGTCGGTGGCGGTGATCCGGCCGACCCAGGCCTTGCCTCGGCAGGTGGGATCCGGCAGGTTCGCCACCCCGGTCTCCTCCAGGTAGCGGTTGTACCCGGCGGCGTAGCCGTCGACGAGCCGGCGCAGCTCGTCGCTCGGGCCCACCGGCGGCGGCTGGGCCAGCAGCCGCCGCACGACGCCTGAGTCGGCGACGCTCTTGTAGTAGACGTCGCTGACCAGGTTGGCGACCGGGCGGACCGGGTCGTCGGACTCCGCCTGGGGGCCGAAGTGCCTGGATCGCTCGCCCCGCAGCGTCACCACCCAGGAGGCCAGCACGCACAGGTTGTCCTGCGCGAAGGCGTAGCCGTACCCGAATCCGAGCCCGCCATAGTCCTTGGCGGACACGTGCGGGAGACCGTACTCGGTGCGCCGGATCTGCGCGGAGTAGCGGGCGTCCGCCGCGCTGGTGGGCACTGCCACCACGACCGCGGCGATCAGGGACAGCGCGATCAACCCTGCCAGTCTCAGCATGAGCGTCATGGGACTCCTATTCGAAACGCGCGTTGTCGGGCGCGGTCATGCGCCTGAGCAGCGGGATGGCCGTGAGGATCACCAGGAGGGACGCGGCCAGGCCGCCGCCGACGGCCGCGAAGTAGACCGGCCCGGGCATCGCCAGGGACGCGCCCTTCATCGCGAGTTGGTCGATGACCGGTTCGGCCACGCCGAAACCGGCTCCGGCGGCGAGCACGGCGGCCAGCACGAGCGGCACCGCCGACTCCAGCAGCACCACCGTGGCCAGGGTGCGCGTGGGCGTGCCGGCCAGCCGCAGCAGGGTGAACGGCTGCCTGCGCTCCACCAGGCCGCCGCCGACCGCCACCACGAGGCTGCAGCCGCCGGCGACCAGGGTGAGGGCGACCATGACCAGGGCCACGTTTTCCGCTCGGATGTACAGGTCCGCTCTGGCCTGGGCGATCTCGGCGAAGGTCATCGGCGCCTCGGCGGTGTAGTCCGCCAGCAGGGTGCGCAGCCGCTCCAGCGTCGCCGCGTCACCCGTGCCGATCATGACAGCCTCCAGCTCGAGCCCGGCTGCGGAGGTGGACTCGCTGGCCGGCCCCGCCAGCGGAAGGAGCTTGTCGACGGTGAGGGGGTTGTCGGCGCCGACGATGCGGGCGAAGTTGCCCATCACGGCCTGCGCACCCACGGGGCAGCGACCGAGCATGGGGAAGCGTGCCAGGCTCGAGCACTCGACGACGGATGTCGCGGGTGGCGGGCCGTCCAACGGCGGGCGGATGGTCCCCAGGTCCGCCCTGGCGTAGATCGGCAGCACGTCCGCGCCGGGATGGGCGCGCAGCCGGGCGAGCAGGTCCGCCGACGCCCGTGAGGACAGGCCGGGGACGCCCGGCCGGGAGAGCGAGGCGCCCAGGACGTTGTTGAGCGCGCCGCCTGCCACGGCCTGCTGGCCCGCGACCACCGCCGGTACCAGGGCCGCGATCGTCGTCCCGATGAACACCGCCAGCACCAGCCCGCTGACCGACCTGAACGCGGCCTTCGGGTCGGCGGCCAGACGCTGCGCGGCCAGCAGCGTCGCCGCGCCGCGGGTCAGCCGGGCCGTCAGGCGCGCGGCCAGCATCGTCAGCCACGGCCCGGCCAGCACCAGCCCGACCATGATGAGCGCGATCCCGGCGTCGGCCCACAGGGCATCGGGTTTGCCGTTGGTGAACGCCGGCCCCGCGAAGAGCCCCAGGCCGGCCAGAAGCGGGACCACCCGCCAGGCCCGCGGCGGTGGCGGGGCGGCTTTCCTTGCCACACCGAGCGGCGAGATCCGCACCCGGCGCAGCGACCACAGAGCGGCGCCGGCCGCGACGAGCGGCACGCAGGCCAGCACGGTCACGTACTGCCAGGGGCTCGGGACGGCCGTCTCGGGGAAGAAGCGCGAACCGGTGATCCGCACGCCGGCCACGGCCGGCCGTACCAGATGGAAGAGCGCGACGCCGGCCAGCGCGCCGAGCAGCGCGCCCACCGCGGCGTCGACCGCGGCGAGGACGTTGACCTGCCGGGAGGTCGCGCCGACCAGCCTGATCGCCGCGAAGCGGGTCTCGCGGCGGGCGGCTGCCAGCCGGGTGGCGGTGCCCACCAGCACCAGCAGCGGGACGATCAGCCCGATCGCGGCGATACCGAACCCGAACCGGTAGACGTCCGCGCTCCCATCGGCCGCAGGGTCGGTGGCGACCGCGTCGACCTGCCGGGTGCCGGTCATGGCGGCGACCTGCTGCGGCGTCCGCCCCACCACGATGGCCAGCTCGTCGGGCCCGGACAGCCCGGCCTGGCCGATCAGGCCCGCCCGCGTGCCGGGGAAGCGGCCGGCGAGCTGCTCGCGCGGCGCCGAGTCCATCAGCCTGGCCAGCGCGGGCGAGGCGTAGTACTGGCCGGGCAGGGGCATGCGGAACAGCCCGGGGATGACCGGCGCCCGGGCGCCGAGCGCCGCCGCGTCCAGCCTCTTGATCGTCTGGCCCGCGTAGTAGTCCTCGCGGAGGTTCCACAGCGCGCCGTCGGCGGTGGCGTCCAGGACCCAGCCGCTGGGCGGCGTGCCGCGCGTGCACTCCCAGCAGGGGCGGTCGTTGGTGGCCTGGAAGGCGTTGAAGAGCGACAGCGTGGCCAGCAGCACGGCCACGCCGACCGCCACCCCTGCCACGATCAGCGCCAGCCGGGCCGCCGTCTCCCTGCCGCTGCGCAGCGACAGCCGCAGGCCCAGGAGGATCATCGGACGACCCCGCCGGCGTACGGGTCGGTCACCCTGCCGTCGCGCACGATGATCTCCCGGTCGGCGCAGGCGGCGACCCGGACGTCGTGCGTCACCACGATCACGGTGGTGCCCTCCTCGCGGGCCAGGCCCACCAGCAGGTCCATCACGTGCTCGCCGGTGAGCGAGTCGAGCGCACCGGTCGGCTCGTCGGCGAAGACGACCCTCGGCCGCGTCACCAGCGCCCTGGCGATGGCCACCCGCTGTGTCTGCCCGCCCGACAGCTCCCCGGTGCGCCGGCCGCCCAGGCCCGCCAGCTCCAGCCGCTCCAGCCAGGAGACGGCCCGCGCGTAGGCCTCCTTGCGTCTGGTACGGCCGAGCAGCAGCGGCAGCGCCACGTTGTCGGCCACGGTCAGCTCGGGCACGAGCTGACCGAACTGGAAGACGAAACCGAAGGCGGTGCGCCGCAGCTCGCTGCGGCGGCCGTCGTCCAGCGTGTCGAGCCGCCGCCCGTCGAACCACACCTCGCCGCTGTCCGGTGTGAAGATCCCGGCGAGTAGGTGCAGCAGCGTCGACTTGCCGGAACCGCTGGGCCCCATGATGGCCAGGACCTCACCCGCGGTCACCGAAAGGCCGGCCTCCACCAGCGCGGCCGTGTTGCCGTAGGAGCGGCTGACCTTCTCGGCCCGCAGCAGTGCGTTGACGATCATCGGCCGCGCACCGTCTCCGCCAGCGCTCCCAGCCGGGCCTGGGTGACATCGATCCACCGCAGGTCGGCCTCCAGACGGAACAGGGCGTGGTCGGCGAGAAGCACGTCGATCAGCGCGCCTTCGCGCCTGATCTCGGTCAGCTCCCGCATGCGTCGCAGGTGAGCCGCGCGCTGGGCATCCAGGTAACCCGCCGCGTCGCGGTCCAGCATCAGCGCCAGCACGACCTTGGTGAACAGCACGGTCTGCAGGTACGGCTCAGCCGCGACCGGCTCGGCCAGCCACGACTCGACCTCGCTCCTGCCGATCGGGGTGATGGCGTAGCGCTTGCGGTCCGGTCCGTCGCCCGGCTCGCTCTGCCCGGCGGTGACCTTGCCGTCCCGGGCCAGGCGGGCGAGCGTGGAGTACACCTGGCCGAACGGCAGCGGCTTGCCCCTGCCGAAGTAGGTGTCGTAGTCGTGTTTCAGGTCGTATCCGTGGCTCGGCTCCCGCTCAAGGAGACCGAGCAGCGCAAGAGGGACGCTCATGGCCGCCGACTATACACTGAGGGTATATCTGCGGTGCATAAGCGCATCTGCGCTGTTGATCTGTAAGACGGCCCGGTTCGGCTCTGGGCGGCCTGCCCTGCTCGGCGCGTTCAGCGGCGGCGGCTTCCGCCCTGGGATCTCACCCGTGCGACCGCAGGTGGTCGATGCACCGGCCGAGCAGGGCGATGAGCGTCTGCCGCTCCTCCTCGCTGAACGCGGCGGCCAGCTCGCGTTCGACCCGCACGGCGCGGGGGTCGGCCTCGGCCAGCACCCTCTCGCCCTTCTCGGTGAGCCGGGTCTCCAGGATGTTCTTGTGCCACGCGTGCGGGGTGCGCTCGATGAGTCCGTTGTCCTGGAGGTTCCTGAGCACGGTGTTCATGGTGGGCGCGGTGACCGCGCAGGCCCGTGCCAGCGCCGCGGCGGAGATGCCGGGGTTGTCGGACAGGTGAAGCAGCGCCGCGTACTGCGGCACCGTCAGGCCGGCCCCCTTGAGCGCGGCGTGCTTGGCCGCGATGAGCGCCTGTTCGGCGCGCTTGAGATGGCTGCCGAGGCGCTCGGGAACCGGCATCGAGGTCATCTTCGCATGGTAGCGGCCCTGTGTATTCGCCTGTTGACGAGCATTAGAACTCTAATTATCGTGTGTATTCATCCAAACGATAGAGAGCTATCAATCTGAGGAGCAGTCGCATGCCCCCCTTCCGTCAGGCCGTCGCGGCCGCGGCCCTCGCCCTCCTGACCTGCGCGGCCCCCGCGCAGGCCGGTACGGCCGGCGCCGCCGTACCCGCCCACGCCGCGGCGCACGCGCGGATCTCCCCCGCCTACGAGCTGCCCGGCGAGCGGGTCTACCCCGAGGGAATCGCCGCCGACCCCCGCACCGGAGACCTCTACGCCGGCTCGTACACCGACGGCACGATCTTCAAGATGACGCCAGGCCGGCGCACCGCCACGATCTTCCTGCCGGCGGGCGCGGACGGGCGCGACACCGCCAACGGGCTGAAGGTGGACCGCCTCGGCCGCCTGTGGGTGACCGACTCCACGACGGGCGTGTCCGTCTACGACACCCGCAGCCGCCGCCTGCTGGCCGCCTTCACGGTCGAGGGGCGCGAGCCCCGCTTCGTCAACGACGTCGCGATCGCCCCCGACGGCACCGCCTATCTCACCGACAGCGTCCGCGCGGTGGTCTATCGCGTCACGCCCGCCCAGGTGGCCGCGGCCGACGGCAGGTCGGGGAAGCTCGAGCCCCGCTTCGACCTCAAGGACGCGCTGGCACCGCACGAGCCGGGCGCCTACACGCTCAACGGCATCGTCGCCGACCCCTCCGGGCGCTTCCTGCTGACCGCGGACATGGCCGGAGGCCACCTCTACCGACTCGATCTCGCCTCGGGCGCGATCGGCAGGGCCGCCCTGAACGGAGGGGACATGAGGTACGCCGACGGGCTGGACCTGCGGAACGGCACGCTCTGGGTGGCCCACAACGTCACCTGCACCGTCAGCCGGTGGCACGTCGCCGCCGACGGCACGTCCGCCCGTCTGGAGCGGCGGGTGACCGACGACGCGCTGCAGTTCCCGACCACGCTGGTGCGCAGCAGGGGAACGCTCTACGTGGTCCGCTCCCAGTTCGACAAGGGTGGTCCGCTCGGCGAGGGGACGCCGCAGCGGCCCTTCACCATCGCCGCCGTGCGCGGCCTGTGAGATCCCCGCGGCCGGGCGCGGCGCGGCGGCCAGGGACCTCGAAGGCGGCGCGCCACCGTCAGGGGAGGGGGCGGGCCTGCGGCAGCCGGAGCCGGTCGACGGCCTCGCGGCGGGTGTTCTCGGGCCGCCGGTCGTAGCGCGCGGTGGTGGCGGGGGAGGAGTGGCCCACCAGCGCCTGCGCGGTGGCCAGGTCCACCCCCGCGTCGAGCAGCTCGCCGATGAACGTCCTGCGGAAGTCGTGCGCGGTCCGCCTGCCGGCTCCCGCCTCGCCGAGCCGCCGCGCCAGGATGTCGGCGATGCCCTGTCCGGTCAGCGCCACCGGCCGCTCGTCCCGCGTGCGCAGCCGTCCTGACCGGCTGATCGGGCAGAACAGCGCCCCCGCCGCCCGCCCGCGGACGGCCAGCCACCGCTCCAGCAGGCCGATCGCGTCGCCCGTCAGGTAGACCAGCCGCTCCTTGTCGCGCTTGCCGCGCACCCGCAGCGAGCGGGCGGCCGGCTCGTAGTCGGCCAGCGTGAGCCCGGCGATCTCGGCCCGCCGGCAGCCGGTGGAGTACAGGGCGGCGATGAGCGCGGCGTCGCGCCGCCCGGCGGGCGCGTCGTCGCAGGCCGCCAGCGCCGCTCCCACCACCTCCGGCGGCACGTGCTGGCCGGCGGGCAGCCGCGTGTGCGTGACGGGAGCCAGGTCGGCGGCCCTGGCGTAGTCCTCGGCGCTGGTCTGCCCGAGCCGCCAGGCCTCCTTCAGCACCCGCCGCAGCGCCACCAGGTGCTTGTTGACGTAGGCGGGCGACCAGCCCTGCTCGGTGAGCACGGTCCTGATCCGCACGGTGTGCTCGTAGCGCAGCAGGTGCCACGGCATCCCGGCGCCCGTCACCGCCTCGTCGCCCGTCAGCACCCGCGCGATGCGGTCGAGGCAGCCCCGCATCGTCCTCCTCGACTCGGCGCTGGCCAGGGAGTCGAGGTAGACGTGGTAGGGGTCGCCCGCCGGCCGTACGGCAGGGGCGGGCGGCCGCGGGCCATCGGTGACTACGGCGGGCACGTCCATCGGCCCGATCTTAGAGGGTGCGGTTCCCGGAGGGCGCGCTCGCGCGGGCTCAGGCGTCGCCGGTCGGGGGCGTCACCCCCAGGCCCGCGAGCGACTCGGTGAGCGCCAGGTTGGCCGAGTAGTCGACGGGGACGGCGATCACCGACACGCCGTCGCCGTCCAGCGCCTCGCGCAGCGTCGGCAGCAGCTCGGCGGCCGAACGCACCCGGTAGCCCCTGGCCCCGAAGCTCTCGGCGTACTTCACGAAGTCGGGGTTGCCGAAGGCGATGTTGGAGCTGCGGCCCAGCTCGAGGCCCATCTTCCAGTCGATGAGCCCGTAGGCGTCGTCCTCCCAGATGAGCACCGTGATCGGCACGCGCTCGCGCACGGCGGTCTCCAGCTCCTGGGAGTTCATCAGGAACGCGCCGTCACCCGTGGCGGCCAGCACCCTGCGCGAGGGGAAGGCGAGCTTGGCCGCGATCGCGCCGGGCACCGCGAACCCCATGGACGACAGCCCGTTGGAGACCAGCATCGTGTTGGGCTCGTAGGTGGGGTACATGCGCGACATCCACATCTTCACCGCGCCCGTGTCGGCCAGCACGATGTCATCGCGTCCCATCGCCTGCCGGATGTCGGCGACGATCCGGCGCGGCGTGAGCGGGAAGCCGTCCTCCTGCCGCCCCTGCTCGAACTCCTCCCTGACCAGCCGGCGCACCTTCTCCACCGTCGGACTGGGCGTGAAGCGGCGGTGCACCGCCTCGCCGAGGGCGTGCAGCGACCTGGAGATGTCGCCCTGGATGCCGACCGCGACCGGGTAGTGGTCGTCGACCTCGGCGGGGAACTGGTGGATGTGAATGATCTTCTTCGACCGGTCGGGGTTGATCTTCACCGGGTCGAACTCCTGGAGCTCGTAGCCCACGCTGATCAGCACGTCGGCCTCGTCGAAGGCGAAGTTCACGTGGTCGTGGCGCATGAAGCCGAACGCCCCCAGCGCGTGCCGGTGATCGTCGGGGAAGACGCCCTTGCCGTTGAAGGTGGTCGCCACCGGCAGGCCGAGCCGTTCGGAGAAGCGGACGAGCGCGTCGCGGGCGCCGGCCCTGGTGGCGCCGTGGCCGGCCAGGATCACCGGGCGGGCGGCCGTGGCCAGCAGGTCGGCGGCGCGGGCGATCTGCGCGGCCGACGGGTCCACCGGGCGCACCACGTTCACCGGCAGCGGCCCGACCCCGTCGGGGACCTCCGCCTTCTCCACGTCCTCAGGGATCGCCAGGTACACCGCTCCGGGCCGCTCGGTCTGCGCGGTCTTGAACGCCTTGCGCACCATCTCGGGAACGGCGGCGGCGGTCGGCACCAGCTCCGACCACTTGGTGATCGGCCTGAACAGCGACACCAGGTCCACGATCTGGTGCGACTCCTTGTAGATGCGGTCCAGGCCCACCTGCGCGGACACGGCGACCACGGGAGTGCTGTTGGTGGTGGCGTCGGCGACGCCCAACTGGAGGTTGATCGCACCGGGGCCGAGCGTCGCCGAGGCGACTCCGGCCTTGCCCGTCAGCCTGCCGTAGATCTCCGCCATGAAGGCCGCGCCCTGCTCGTGGCGGACCAGGACGTAGCGGATCGAAGAATCGTTCAACGCGTCGACGAAATGGATGTTTTCCTCACCCGGGATGCCGAAGACGTACCGCACGCCCTCCGCCTCCAGCGCCCGGACCAGCAACCTGGCGGCAGTGCTTGTCATGGTCTCTGCAGCAATGCCGATCCTCGGTAAATTTCCTGGTATGGCGCAACTGTCCGCTCTCGACGCGCAGTTCCTCAACTTCGAGACCGCCACGAACGTGGCCAACATCGCGGGACTGGCCGTCCTCGACGGTCCCCTCCTCAGACGCGACCTGCAGGACCTGCTCACGCAGCGGCTCCCGCACGTGGCGGCGATGCGGCGCAAGCTGGCGCCGGTGCCGTTCGGTCTCGACCACCCCTACTGGGTGCACGAGGACGACCTCGACCTCGACTACCACGTCAGGGAGATCGGGCTGCCCCCGCCGGGTGACGACAGGCAGCTGGCCGAGCAGGTCTCCCGCCTGCACGCCCGCAGGCTCGACCGCAACCGCCCGCTGTGGGAGATCTACCTGATCCACGGCCTGGCCGGCGGCCGTACGGGCCTCTACACCAAGATCCATCACGCGGCGGTCGACGGCGTGGGCGGCGCGGACGTGCTGGCCGTCCTGCTCGACCTCACCCCCGTCCCGGCGCCGCCGCCCGAGGTCGAGCCCGAGCCTGACGAGCCGGCGCCGAGCCCCCTCGAGATGGTCGGCAGGGCGCTGACCAGGCTGGCCGCCAACCCCGCGCAGGCGGTGAAGTTCGCCGCCCGGGCGGTGCCGCACCTGGACGAGATCCCCGTCGTGTCGAAGGTGCCCGGCGTGGAGCTGGTCTCGGGCCTGGCACGCACGCTCGCGGGCACCGGAGACGCGCCGGCCCTGCCCGCCCTGCCCGCGCCGCGCACCCCGTTCAGCGGCCCGATCTCCGCGCACCGGCGCGTCGCGTTCGTGTCGCTGCCGCTGGAGGAGATCAAGGAGGTGCGCAAGGCGTTCGGCGTGACGGTCAACGACGTGGTGATGGCGGTGTGCGCCGGCGGGCTGCGCGCGTGGCTGGCCGCGCACGGCGGGGTCCCCGACCGGCCGCTGGTGGCGGGCGTGCCGTTCTCGGTGCACGAGCGCGGCCCCGGCAACCAGGTGACGATCATGACCGCGCCGCTGGCCGTCCATGTCGAGGATCCCGTGGCGCGGCTGGAACAGGTCCAGGCGGCGATGGACCGGATCAAGGAGCGCTTCTCCCTGTCCCCGGCGCGCTGGCTGAGGGAGTTCAGCGAGTCCATGCCCGCCGCCCTCATGGGCCTGGCCGCCCGCTCGGCCTTCCAGCTCGTCGGGCACACCGCGCCGCCGATCAACGTGACGATCTCCAACGTGCCGGGGCCGCAGTTCCCCCTGTACGTGTGCGGGGCCAGGCTGCTGACCTTCTATCCCGTCTCGGTGATCACCGACGTGAGCGGGGGCGTCAACATCACCTGCTTCTCCTACGACGGCGTCCTGAACATCGGCGTGGTCACCGACCGCGACATGATCCCCGACGCCTGGGAGATCACCGACAGTCTCAGGGACGCGCTCGCCGAATTGAGGAACGAGGTCTTCCGCAAGAGGCCCTAGCGTCGCCGGTATGAAGCTGACGCGCAGGACACTCAACCGCACCGCCCTCGACCGCCAGCTCCTGCTGCGCCGCGCGCACACGACGCCGCTCGAGGCGGTCCGCCGGCTCGTGGCGGTGCAGGGACAGGAGATCGACGCCCCCTACTTCGGCCTGTGGTCACGCCTGGCCGGCTTCACCCAGGACGACCTGTCCGGCCTGCTGTACGGCCGGCAGGTCGTGCGCGGCTCGCTGCTGCGCGGCACCCAGCACCTGACCGCCGCCGCCGACTACCTGTGGCTGCGCCCGCTCATGCAGGCCACGCTCTCCCGCACCCGCCAGGCCGCCTTCGGCAAGGCCACCGGCGGCGTCGACCTGGAGGAGCTGGCCGCCCTGGCCAGGGAACTGCTCACCGGCCGGACCCTGACCCGCCCCCAGCTGCGCGACCTGCTGGCCGCCCGCTGGCCCGAGGTGCAGCCACTGGCCCTCGGCTGGTCGGCCCAGGCGCTGCTGCCCCTGGTGCACACCCCGCCCAACGGCATCTGGGGCACGGGCGGCGCCACGCCGTTCACGCTCGCCGAGGAGTGGATCGGCGCCCCCCTGGCCGCCGAGCTGGCGGTGGAGCGGATGATCGAGCGGTACCTGGCCGCGTTCGGACCGGCCGGCGTGAAGGACATCCAGGTCTGGTCGGGGCTGACCAGGCTGCGCGAGGTCGTCGAGCGGATGCCGCTGCGCCGCCACACCGACGAGAACGGCCGCCCCCTCTATGACCTGCCCGAGGCCGAGCTGGTCCCCGAGGACGCCCCGGCCCCCGTACGGTTCCTGCCCTGGTTCGACAACCTGGTCCTCGCCTACGACGACCGCACCCGCATGATGACCGACGAGCACCGCAAGGCGGTGTGCGTCGGCGCGGTCACCAACCCCGTCATCCTGGTCGACGGGTTCGTCGCGGGCATGTGGTGGCTGACCGGCGAGGGCCTGGAGATCAGGCCCTTCCGCGAGCTGCCCGCCGCGGTCATGGCCGAGGTCATGGCCGAGGCCGACCGGATGCTCGCTTTCGCGGGACGGCCGGAGGCGGAGATCAGGGTCACCGCGGAGGGCGCCGTCGCGCGCTAGGAGGCCGCCTCGGCCGTGAGGCGCAGCAGGAGCAGGGCGACGTCGTCGCTGCGCCGGTTGGCGCCGCGCGCGCCGCCCATCAGGATGTCGGCCAGTTCGGTCAGCGGCAGGTCGCCGGAACGCCCGAGCTCGGCGCCGAGAGCGGCCAGGCCGTGGTCGAGGTCGAGCCCCGGCACCTCGATCAGGCCGTCGGTGTAGAGCGACAGGAGACTGCCGTCCTCCAGGGCGATCTCGGTGCACGGGAACTCCGCCTCGTGGTCGACGCCCAGCAGGAGCCCTCCCGGCACGTGGATCACCTCCACGCGGCCGTCGGGATGCCGGAGGAGAGGTTCGGGGTGACCGGCGCGGGCCAGGCGCGCCACCCGGAGCCGCAGGTCGAGATGGACGTAGGCGCAACTGGCGAACAGGCCGGGGTCGAGGTCGGTGAGCAACTGGTTGGTGCGGGTCATGACCTCGCCCGGATCGGCGCCGGCCGCGGCGTAGGCGCGCACCGCGGTGCGGAGCTGGCCCATGAGGGCGGCGGCGGTGACGTTGTGCCCCTGCACGTCGCCGATGACGGCCGCGGCGGCGTCGCCGGGCAGGCGGATGACGTCGTAGAAGTCGCCCCCGATGTCCATGCCCTCGGTGCCGGGCAGGTAGCGGGCGGCCGCGGCCAGCCCTGGCACGTGGGGGAGGGCGTGCGGCAGCAGGGCCTGCTGCAGGCCGTGGGCCAGCTCCACCTTGGCGTCGTACAGCCGGGCGCGCTCCAGCGCCTGGGCGATCAGGCCGCCCAGCGAGGTGAGGACGGCGCGCTCCTCGATGGTGAAGCGGTGGGGCTCCCTGAAGGCGAGCACGCAGGTGCCGATGGGCCGGCCGGAGGCGATCAGCGGCATGAGCGCCCAGGCGGCCATGCCGTCGTCCGGCGCGACGGCCATCGGGTAGACCCGGTACAGCGCCTCGTGCGACTCGAAGAAGTTGGGCACCCCGGTGACCATCGCGCGCACGCTCGGGGTGGGCGCGGTCTGGGACAGCCTGCCGTACTGCTCGATGATGTGCGGCGGGAACCCCCGGTGGCCGACGACCCGCACCCGTCCGTCCTCGGCCGTCAGCAGGGCCACCGCCTGGGCGCCGAACGCGGGCATGATCTGGTCGGCGACCAGGTCCAGCACGTCCTGCACCCCGGCGGCCTGCGTCAGCCTGCTCGCCAGATGGAGGATGTGGTAGATCGCTCCAGCCCGGGCGGGCAGCGCCACGTCGATCGGCTGCGTGGCGGCCGGGACGGCCTGCGCCTCCGCAGGCGCCGGGGTGATGCGCGCGGTGATGCCGGAGATCGAGGGATACAGGTCGAAGGCCAGCCACCGGTCCGGCGGACGCAGCGCCACGAACGAGGACGGCCGCTGGCTGATCATCGCCCGGCGGTAGTGGTCCTCGTAGACCGGATCGTCCAGCCACGGCAGCACGACCCAGGGCCGGGCGCCGATCAGCCGCAGCGGCGACTCGCCGAGCAGGGCGGCCCCCTTCGGGCTGACGTAGGTGACGCGGCCGTTGACGTCCAGGGTGCACAGTCCCTCGGGCAGCCGGGCCACCATCGCCCCGAGCGCGACGGCCGGGTCGGCGCGCGCCGCGTCGAGCGAGCCGGTGCCACGTTCCAGGGAGGGGCCGCCGCCGGTGGTGACCGTCTCCAGCCGGCGGGCCAGCGTGTCCGCGGCGGCCGTGAGCCGGTCGCGCATGTGTGCCGGTGGTGGCGGATAGGAGCCCGACCAGACGATGAACATCGCCCCCCAGTCGCCCGCCGAGGTCGACAGCGGGAGGGCGGCCAGGGAGTAGTCGTAGGGGAGGGCCACGGCGATCGACGGATAGCAGCGCACCATGTCGCGGGCGCTGCCCACCCACACCAGGCGCCGCTCTCGCAGCGCGTCGGCCACCGGGACCGGTGCGGACCGGCTCACCCGCTCCCACGGCTGGACGAACTCCCGGGGCAGCCCCAGCATCACCCGTAGTTCCAGCACCTGGCCGTCGGGAGACAGACGGTAGACCGCGCCGGTGTGGGCGCCGATCGTCTCCAGCATCTCGGTCAGGCCCCTGGCCATCAGGTCGTGGTCGTCGTGGCCGTCGTGGCCCTGTCCGTCGTCGAAGGCGTCGACAGCGTCGGAAGGGGGGAACCGTCCCACCAAAGTCACCACCCCCGAGGCGCCGGATCCTTACATATGGGACGGTACCCCGGCTGACCTGGAGCTTTCTCCTCCGGCCGGTCGGCACGCCGCAACCCCCGGCCGGCGGCGGGCGTTCAGGCCGCCCGTACGGCGTAGCCGCCGAACGACGACTCCAGCAGGCCGAACGCGGTCGTGGCCGCCTCCTTCAGCGCGGCGGCGACGGCGTCGGGGTCCTCGTGCGCCAGCGTGCGCCGCGTCAGGTCGGCGAACAGCACCCGGTGGACACCGGCGAGCGCCGAGGCGGCGACCCGGGCGTCCAGGTCGCCGCCCAGCTCGGCCGCCAGCGCCTCCTGCCGCTGTTCGTGCAGCTCGCGCAGGCGGGCCACCAGGGTGGGGCTGTCGGCGATCATGCGGGTGAACGGCTCGCCCGCGAACCCGATCACCGGGTCGCGCCGCTCGACCGCCGCCAGGAACGCCTCGCGCAGCGCCGCCAGCGCCGACTGCCCGGCCGCCCGCCCCCTGACCGTCGCCGCCAGCGAGGCCACGAACTCCTCGTGGTGGTCGAGCGCCATGTCCTCCTTGCGGGAGAAGTAGTTGGTGACCGTCATCTTCGCGACCCTGGCGGCGGCGGCGATGTCGGAAATCGTGGTCCGCTCGAAGCCGCGCTCCACGAACAGGCGGGTAGCGTGGTCGGAGATGGCCTGCCTGGTCTCTCGCTTCTTCTGTTCCCTCAAACCCAGCGCGTCGGTGCTCATGGGCACCACCCTTATCACAAATTTTTAGGTCCGACATCATTTTAGGTTGACACTATCTATGGTTGATCCTAATCTTATGTCCATACTAAGTTTGGAAAGGAACGCATGACCGCGACCCTGACGGCCGAGGCCGTAGCCAGCCGCGACACCGTGAAGGACTATCTCAAGCAGATCGGCAAGGTCCCGCTGCTCACCGCCGAGCAGGAGATCGACCTGGCCAAGCGGATCGAGGCCGGCCTGTTCGCCCGCGAGCGGCTCGACACCGAGCCGGGCCTGCCCGCCGAGCTGCGGGCCGACCTGGAGTGGATCGCCGAGGACGGCGGGTGGGCCAAGCAGCGCATGCTGGAGGCCAACCTGCGGCTGGTCGTCTCGATCGCCAAGCGCTACACCGGGCGCGGCATGCTCTTCCTCGACCTGATCCAGGAGGGCAACCTGGGTCTGATCCGCACCATCGAGAAGTTCGACTACACGCTCGGATTCAAGTTCTCCACCTACGCGACCTGGTGGATCAAGCAGGCCATCACCCGCGCGATGGCCGACCAGTCGCGCACCATCCGCATCCCCGTGCACATGGTCGAGGTGATCAACAAGGTGGCCTCCGCGCAGCGGCGGCTGCTGGCCGACCTCGGCCGCGAGCCGACGCCGGAGGAGATCGCCGCCGAGGTCGAGATGGAGCCCGACAAGGTGGTGGAGGCGCAGCGCCACGCCCGCGAGCCGATCTCCCTGCACACCCCGCTCGGGGAGGAGGGCGACGCCGAGCTCGGCGACCTGATCGAGGACTCGGAGGCGCCCGGCCCGGTCGAGCAGGTCTCCTACACGCTGATGCGGCGCCAGCTGCTGCAGATCCTCGGCAGCCTGTCCGAGCGGGAGGCCGGGGTGATCTCGATGCGGTACGGCCTGGCCGACGGCCGTCCGATGACGCTGGACGAGATCGGCAAGGTGTACGGCGTGACGCGCGAGCGCATCAGGCAGATCGAGGCCAAGACGATGTCCAAGCTGCGCCACCCCTCCCGCGCCGAGGCGTTGCGCGACTACGTCGGCTGACGCCCCGCCGTACCGCCGGAAAAGCAGGTGTGCGCCTTGAGGAGGGCTCCGTAGGATCACACCAGTGAGAGACCCGGTAAGAGACATCGCGCTGCTGCCCAAGGCCCATCTGCACGTCCACCTGGAGAGCACGGTCCGCCCTGCCACGCTGCGAGATCTCGGGGTCCAGGCGCGGCGCCCGGATGTCTTCGCCGGTTTCCGGCCGTTCGCCGACTTCAACGCCCAGGTGCGCGGCGCCCTGCGCACCCCCGACCACTTCCGCAGGATCGCCCGCGAGTTCTGCGCCGACGAGGCCGCCCAGGGCACCCGCTACGCCGAGGTCACCTTCACCGCCGCCGCCCACGGCGAACGGCTCGGCGATCTGGAGATGCCGCTGCTGGCCGTGCTCGAAGGGTTGGCCGAGGGCGAGGCCGAGCACGGCATCACCTGCCGGCTCATCCTCGACCACTCCCGGCGGCGCCCCGCGGAACGCCTGTGGCAGACGCTCAAGCTGGCCACCGCCCACGACGAGGTCATCGCCATCGGCCTGGCCGGCGACGAGAGCTTCCCGCTGGCGCCCTTCGCCGACGTGCTGGAGGTGGCCAGGGAGGCGGGGCTGCACCTGGTGCACCACGCGGGGGAGACCGCCGGGCCTGACAGCCTGCGCGAGGCGCTCGACGTGGGCCACGCCGAGCGGATCGGCCACGGCATCCGCGTGCTCGAGGACCCCGACCTGGTGGCCGAGCTGCGCGAACGTCGCGTGCCGCTGGAGGTGTGCCCGTTCTCGAACGTGCTGCTCGGCATCGTGCCCTCGCGCGCCGAGCACCCGCTGCCCCGCCTGCGCGAGGCCGGCCTGGTCGTCACCCTCAACACCGACGGGGAGACCTCGCTACTGCGGGAGTACGCCGACGCCCGCGACAGCGACGAGACGCTCGCCGAGCTGGCCGCGGCCACCGTCGCCGCCTCCTTCGCGCCCGAGGCCCTGAAGGCCGAACTGCTGCAGGGGATCGCGGCCTGGCTCGCCACCCCCGCGGGATGAGCGGGACACGGCTTGCCGCGCCGGCCGGGTGAGCGCGGCGGAAGCGCACGGCTTCGCGTACCAGCGGGATGAGCGGGACACGGCTTGCCGCGCCGGCCGGGTGACCGCGGCGGTCAGCGCACGGCTTTGCGCACCAGCGGGATGACCTCGCCGGCCAGCAGCCCGGCCTGATCGCCCGGGCCGGTCGGGGCGAGGCTGAGCGTGCTGAACCCCATCGCGGCGAAGCCCGCCAGCCGCTCGGCGACCGCCTCGGCGGGGCCCGAGACCATGCCGGGCCGCCCGAGATCCTCGCCGACGTGCACGACGACGTGGTAGGCGCACGTGGGGGCCGGCCGTCCGGCCCGTTCGGCGGCGGCCAGCACCTTCTCCCGCATGACGACGGCCTGCTCGGGCGGCGCGAACCCCAGCGAGGGGATCCACCCGTCGGCCAGCCGTCCGGTCAGCTCCAGCGCCCGCGGCCCGAACGTGCCCAGCCAGATCGGGATCCGCCGTGACGGCTTGGGCTCCAGGTCGGCGGCGTCGGTGTGGAAGAGCCTGCCCTCGAAGGTGAAGGCGGGCCGCTCCCACAGCCCCCTGGTGATGTGGATCGCCTCCTCCAGGCCGTCGATCTTCTCCCTGGTGGTGGGCACCCGCAGCCCGAACGCCCGGAACTCCTCGTCGGAGTGCCCGCCGCCGAGGCCGAGGATCAGCCGGCCGCCCGACAGCCGGTCGAACGTCTCGGCCATCTTGGCCACCATCGCCGGCGGCCGGTACGGCACGCCGAGCACCCTGGTCGCGATGCGGATCCGCGAGGTCGAGGCGGCGATCCACGACAGCACCGTCCAGGTCTCGAAGCTGGGGGCGGCGCCGCACGGGTGGTCGCTGGTGGAGACGAAGTCGAAGCCGAGCTCCTCGGCGCGCACGGCGGCGCGCACGGGGTCGTCGCCCGGGCGGGCGTCGGCGGGGACGTTGAGGCCGAATTCCATGGTTGTTGATGTATCAACATTACTGGCCGGTGTCAACATCACCGGAGCCGGGCAGGGCATCCACATGACAACACCCCCAGCCCAGGTGTCCCTCAAGCGCGCCATCGGACCGAAACTGCTGGTCTTATTCATCGTCGGCGACATCCTCGGCACGGGCGTCTACGCCCTCACCGGGACGGTCGCGGGCAGGGTCGGCGGAGCGCTGTGGATCCCCTTCCTCATCGGCTTCGTGATCGCGCTGTTCACGGCCATGTCCTACGTCGAGCTCGTCACCAAGTACCCCAGAGCGGCGGGCGCCGCCCTCTACACCCAGCTCGCCTTCAGAAAGCCGTTCCTGACGTTCATGGTGGCCTTCGCGGTCATGTGCTCGGGCCTCACCTCGGCCAGCGCCGCCGCGCGGGCCATCGGCGGCAGGTACCTGCAGCAGTTCGTCACCCTGCCGTCGGTCGTGGTGGGCATCATCTTCATCGTCGCCGTCGCGGCGCTGAACTACCGGGGCGTGTCGGAGTCGGTCAAGACCAACATCGTCTTCACCCTCATCGAGTTGACCGGCCTCATCATCATCATCCTGATCGGCGTCTACGCGGTCGCGACGGGCGCGGGAGAGCCGTCGCGCCTGGTGCAGATCAGCGCCGAGGACTCCGGCGGGCTGCTGCTGGCGCTGCTGGGCAGCACGGCGCTGGCCTTCTTCGCCTTCGTCGGGTTCGAGGACTCGGTGAACATGGCGGAGGAGACCCAGGACCCCGCGCGCAACTTCCCCCGCGCGATCTTCCTGGGCGTGGCCATCACCAGCACCATCTACATCCTGGTCGCGCTGACGTCCTCGCTGCTGGTCGACGCCAGCGTCCTGAAGGAGTCGGACGGGCCGCTGCTCGAGGTGGTCAAGGCGGGCGGGCTCGGGTTCCCGCCGCAGCTGTTCGCCGCGATCGCGATCTTCGCCGTGGCCAACTCGGCGCTGATCAACATGATGATGGCCTCACGCCTGGTGTACGGCCTGGCCAACGAGCGGGTCATCCCGGCCCGGCTCGGCATGGTGGACCCGCGCCGCCGTACCCCCGTCGTCGGGATCCTGTTCACCACCGCGCTGGCCATCGGTCTCATCTCCACCGGTGAGATCGCGGGGCTCGGCGAGACCACGGCGTTCCTGCTGCTGTGCGTCTTCGCCGTGGTGAACGTCGCGGTGCTGGTGCTGCGCAGGGAGCAGGTCGAGCACGCCCATTACCGGGCGCCGACCGCGCTGCCGGCGATCGGCGCGGTCATGGCGGTCGTGCTGGCCAGCCCGCTGACCGGGCGGCCGGGCACCGTGTACGTCACGGCGGGCGTGCTGCTCGGCATCGGCGTGCTGCTGTGGCTGGTCAACTGGGCCTTCACCCGCCGCCAGCGGCAGCGGGAGGAGGAGAACGCCTGAGCCGGCGGCCGTGCCGTACCGGCAGAGTCGGGCGGCCGTGCCGTACCCCCTGAGCCGGCCGTGCCGTACCGCGACCTGTGCGCGGTACGGCACGGCCCACGGTCACCGGCTCAGTCGCCGGTAGGCGCGTGCCGACAGCGGCAGGAACACCAGCGTGATGGCCACCGGCCAGGCGACGGCCAGCAGCAGCGCGTGCTCCGCCGCCCACGACTCGCCCGCGAACCCCGGATTGCCGAACAGCCGCCGGCAGGCGGCGACCGTCGCCGAGAGCGGGTTCCACTCGGCCAGGAAGCCCAGCCACCCCGGCATCTGCGCGGGGGAGACGAACGTGTTGGCCACCATGGTGAGCGGCAGCATGAGCATCCAGGACGCGCCCGCCGCCTCGGGGGTCAGTTTCAGCCCGGCGAAGATGCCCACCCAGATGAGCGAGAAGCGCAGGAGCAGCAGCAGGCCGACGGCGGCCAGCGCGGCCGTCGGCCCGTTGTGCCAGCGCCAGCCGACCGCCACGCCGCACGCGATGAGCACGGCCAGCTCCAGCGCCGAGCTCACCATGTCCGACAGGGCCCGGCCGAGCACCACGCCCGTCTGCGAGACCGGCATCGAGCGGTACCTGTCGGTGACGCCCCTGGAGGCCTGGGTAGTCGTGATGATCAGCGTGCTGGTGACGCCGACGGCCATCGTCTGGCCGAACATGCCGGGCATCAGGTACTCGCGGTAGTCGCCGTCCGTGCCCGCGACGGCCATCGCGCTGCCGAAGACGTAGCCGAACAGCAGCACCATCACGATCGGGTACAGCAGCTGGGACAGGATGGCGGCGGGGTTGCGCACCCAGTGCAGCAGGTACGCCCTGGCGATCACCCAGCCGTCGGTGAGCGCGTGTGTCATGCCGTCACCTTCAGGAACACCTCGTCCAGCGTGGGTCGGCGCAGGGCCACGTCCTCGACCTCGATCCCCTTGGCCGCCAGGGCGCTCATGACCTCGCCGAGGGCGTGCATGCGGTCGGTCACGGGCGCGGTCAGCCTGCGGGTGTCGGGGTCGGCCGCGGGAGGGCCGAAGGCGGCCAGGACGTCGCAGGCCTCCGGCAGGTCCCGCGCGTCACGCAGCACCAGGTCGAGCTGGTCGCCGCCGATCGAGGACTTCAGCCGGTCGGGCGTGTCGTCGGCGATCACCCGTCCCCCGCGCAGCACCGCGATCTGGTCGGCGAGCTGGTCGGCCTCGTCCAGGTACTGGGTGGTGAGCAGCACCGTGCAGCCGTCCGCGACCATGGTGCGCACGGCCTGCCACACCTCGGTGCGGTTGCGCGGGTCGAGCCCGGTCGTCGGCTCGTCGAGAAAGAGGACCCGGGGCGCCTGGATGAACGTGGCGGCCAGGTCGAGGCGGCGGCGCATCCCGCCGGAGTAGTGCTTGATCCGCTTGTCCGCGGCCTCGGCGAGCCCGAACTGCTCCAGCAGCTCGTCGGCCCTGCGTCGGGCCCGCCTGGCGTCGAGGTGGTAGAGCCTGCCCCACATCACCAGGTTCTCCCTGCCGGTGAGGATCTCGTCGACGGCGGGCTCCTGGGAGGCCAGGCCGATGACCCGGCGGACCTGCGCGGGCTGGGCGGCCACGTCGAAGCCGGCCACCGTGGCCCTGCCGCCGTCGGCCCGCAGCAGCGTGGTCATGACGCGCACGGCCGTGGTCTTGCCCGCGCCGTTGGGTCCGAGCAGCCCGCACACCGTCCCTTCCCGCACGGCCAGATCGAACCCGTCGAGCGCGGCGGCGTCGCCGAAGCGCTTGGTCAGCCCTTCGGCGACCAGAGAATAGGAGTTCATTGTTTTAGAGTGAGACATCAATGTCCCAAAGTCAAACGATGATGTTAGGGTCTGGGAGTGAGTACTTCCAGGACGGAGTCCGGCACCCGAAGCCGTACGCGCCGCGCGATCCTGGCCGCCGCGGCCGCCACGCTCGCCCGCGACCGCAAGGCGACGCTCGCCGACATCGCCGAGGCCGCCCAGGTCGGCCGCAGCACGCTGCACCGCTACTTCGCCGACAGGAACGAGCTGATGGCGGCCGCGATCGTCGACTCCTTCGGCGCGGTGGAGGACTCCGTCCGCGCGGCCGCGATCGACCAGGGGCCGGCGCTCGAGGCGATGCGACGTCTGATCGCGGCCATGGTGGAGTCCGGCGACCGGCTGGCGTTCCTGTTCGGCGACCCGCACGTGCTGGAGGAGTTCACCGACCGCTTCGAACCCGACATGTCGGTGCCGACCACCCTCGACCTGATCAAGCGCGGCCAGGAGGAGGGCGTCTTCGACCCGGCCGCCAGCCCCGAGTGGATCCAGCGCGTCGTCTGGGCGCTGACCTACACCGGCTGGGAGGCCGCCGAGAAGGGGGAACTGCCACGCCACGGCATCACCGCCACGGTGATCCGCACCTTCGAGAGCGGGGTGGTGGTGACCTGAGAACGCCGGCGACCGACGCCGGAGGCGGCATGGGCCCGCGCTCGCGGCCGCTGTCACAGATCGCACTACTGTCCTGTCCTTGAGACGGACCGGACCTCGCGCAGTGACAGGAGCTTGACCGTGCCACCAGCCAGTACCACCCTCCGGATTCGAGTCCGGATGAGCTCGCGTCCCATCGACGAGCCGCATCGCGTTTCAAGCCAGCTGGAGCTGCTGTTCGACCTCACGTTCGTGGTCGCGGTCGCCGCCGTGACCGCGCAGTTCGCGCACGGCATCGCCGACGGTCACGGCCTGAGCGAACTGATCCCGTTCCTCCAGGTGTTCTTCGCGATCTGGTGGGCGTGGATGAACTTCACGTGGTTCGCCTCGTCCTACGACACCGACGACGTCCTCTACCGGGTGCTGACCATGGTGCAGATGGCCGGGGTGCTGGTGCTGGCCGCCGGCGTACCCGCCGCGGTCGGCCGCTCCGACCTCGGGATCATCACGCTGGGCTACCTCATCATGAGAGCCGGGCTCGTCGCGCAATGGCTGCGGGCCGCTCTGGAAGATCCGGCCAGCCGCCGCACCGGTTTCCGTTACGCGGCCGGCATCGGCCTCGTGCAGCTGGGCTGGCTGCTCCGGCTGGCCCTCGTGGCGGCGGGCGTCGTTCCCGCGTCGTTCCAGCTGCCGCTCTTCGTCTGCCTGGTCGTCCTGGAGCTGGCGGTGCCGCGGTGGGCGGAGCGGGAAAGGGCCACCAACTGGCACCCGCACCACATCGCCGAGCGGTACGGCTTGTTCACGATCATTCTGCTGGGTGAGAGTGTCCTGGCCGCGAGCCGGGGAGTCGAAGGCGCGCTCGAATCGGGCCAGATCAGCGGTCCCCTTGTCGTCGTCGCCGGGTCCGGTCTCGTCCTGCTGTTCGCGCTGTGGTGGCTGTACTTCCTCGTCCAGGCCGGGGCCGGTCTCAGTGACCGCCGTCACCGGTCCTACTGGTGGGGATACGGTCACTACGGCATCTTCGCGGCGCTTGCGGCTCTCGGCGCAGGGCTCGAGGTGGCCGTGGAGCAGAGCGGGCACCAGGTGGCGGCATCACCGCAGGCGATCGGCTACGCGGTGGCCGTCCCGGTCGGCGTGTATCTCGCACTGCTGTGGGCGGTGCACGCGCTTGCCGTCGCGGAGCCGGTCATCTCTGTCGCCGCTGTGGTGGGCTGCGTCGCAGTCGTCCTGCTGCTGCCGCTCGGGACGCCGTGGATCGGTGTGGCCGCAGTGGTCGCGCTGGTCGCGGCCATCTGCGTCGTCCTGGTCGCCGTCACGCTCTGGAGCGCGGCCGTCGCGGCCCGCGCCGGCGCGCAAGATCGTGGTCCGCGGTTCACAGACTCACGCGAGTCGTGAAGCGGACTCACCCGCGGACGGCAGGCGCGGCCAGAGGACCATCCCGACCTGCGGGTCGACCTCGTCTGGTCCTGGATCGGTGGAGCGGGAGGCTGATTCCCGCTGACTCCCACCGAGGTCGCGGCGCTCATGCGTGAGATCTCGGCCGCGGGCAAGCTCGTCGAACAGCTCGCACGCCGTCCAGCCGGTCCCGGGTCCTTGACCTGATTTCCGGAGAATTTTCGCGGTTGTTGTCACAGGTGTGGGGGGTGTCTTGTCTTAGCCGGAGACCGGGTGGCGCACGGGGTGCCGCTGGTGGACAGGAGGAGGTTCGCGATGAAGGTCGTCGTCGTCGGTGGGACGGGTCTGATCGGATCGAAGCTGGTGACCAAGCTGGGGGGACATGGCCATGAGGCGGTGGCCGCGGCGCCGAACACCGGGGTGAACACGCTCACCGGTGAGGGGCTGGCCGAGGTGCTGGCGGGGGCGCAGGTGGTGGTCGACGTGTCGAACTCGCCGTCGTTCGAGCCGGCCGCGGTGATGGACTTCTTCGTGACCTCCACGCGGAACCTGCTGGCGGCGGAGGCGGCGGCCGGGGTCGGCCATCACGTCGCGGTGTCGGTGGTGGGGACCGAGCGGATGCCGGAGAACGGCTACTTCGCGGCGAAGATCGCTCAGGAGCGGTTGATCGAGACCTCGGGGGTGCCGTTCTCGCTGGTGCACGCGACCCAGTTCTTCGAGTTCGTGCGGAGCATCGCGGACGAGGCCACGGCGGAGGGCGAGGTGCGGATCGCGCCGGTGCGGTTCCAGCCGATCGCGGGTGACGAGGTGGCGCAGGAGGTCGGCAGGGTCGCGGCGGGCGCGCCGCTGAACGGCAGGCTCGAGGTGGCCGGACCGGAGCAGGTCCGGATGGACGAGTTCTTCCGCGAGGCGCTGGCGGCGTGGGGCGACGCGCGCGAGGTGGTGACTGATCCGCGGGCGCGCTACTTCGGCAGCGTGCCGGGCGAGCGGACCCTGGTGCCGGGTGAGGGCGCTGTGCTGGGCAAGGTGCGATACCGCGACTGGCTCGACCAGAACGCCGCCGCCGGCCACTGATGGCCGCCGGCCAGATCGCCGTCCGGCTGATCCACGCGATCAGCCGGACATCCGTTCCAGCCACGCATGGAGGAAACATGAGCACGTCCGACAGCGAGAACGAGTTCCTGTGCGAGCTTCAGATCGAGGTCGAGGCCGAACTGACCATCGTCGAGGCGAGCCGTCCGGAGGAGGAGATGCGACTGCCGGCCACCGAGTGGCGGTTCGATCCGACAGACGTCGAACGCACGGAGATCGGCCTGCGGGGCTTGCGCGACGCGGTCGAGGCGCTCGAGGACGACATCCGGCCCGGCGGTCACGTCGCCTGAGACACGGATCGACCGCCGACTCGGCGAGCCGTCTCGACCTCCAGGGCGAACATCCCGGTTCGCCGCCGGCGCCGCATGGCGCTCACCGTGTCACAACCGTGGCGTCATCGGGGCCTCTTCGGGGCCGGGTCATGCTGCGCGGGTCCAAGCCGACGGCCCGGTGCTCGGGTATGCCGCCCGCGAGGGCGGCCTGGGTGAGCGCGGCGGCGACCCACTCCTGGTCGACAGGTTTGCCGTCGTCGCGGCGAAGGATCGGTTCCGTGGCCGCCCGGTCGTGGCACAGCGCTCTCACCAGTGAGCGAACGGCCGAAGGCACCGGGTAGGCGACGATGTCGTCACGACTGGTGTGGATCACGATGACCAGGTGCTCGCCATCGCCGTCGGCGACAAGGCGGAAGTCCTGCGGGGCGACGTCGGCCAGCACGTCCCCGCAGGCGCCGGTGGCCTCCAGCAGCCCGACCGCGGCCGCCTCGGCCGATCGGCCGTCGGCTGCCAGCCGGGCGATGCCGCGGCGCAGCAGCCGGCGTTCGTCCCGGGTGAGCACGCCGGGGGCGCCGCTGTCGCCACCCTCGGCCGGCGTCTGGGTGGCGTGCCGAGAGGCTCGCAGGGCTCCGCTTCGCCAGGCGAAGGTGTACAGCGAGGTGAGGACGGCACGCTTCCTGGCCACCGTGGTGCCCGACAAGGGTTTTGGCGTGCTGAGGCCGCCGGCGCGCGCCGCCGCGCAGTAGCGGTCCACCTCGGCTCCGGTGACGGAGAGCAGGCCGAGACCTGGCTCGGTGGCGCGCAACCAGCGCAGGAACGCGGCCACCACCCGTAGCCGGGTCTGCCGCGCGGCAGGGGAGGGGGTGCTCTGCAGCCACGCCGTCACCGTCTGCCGGCTGAGTTCGTCCAAGGTGTCGACCACCTCGATGTCGGCACCGCTCACCGTGCCGCCGTCACCGGGACGGCGGCGCGGCCGCAGGCCGGGAATCTGCCCGACACCCCTGACCATGGGAATGGGCGTCTCCAGCGAATCGGGAACACCGCGGCGGTGCAGGTCAGACGGGCCAGTCATGCCATGGATCATCTCATGGCGGAACGCCGTGATCTGCCCCGATCTGCTCGCCGGCGACGGCATGTGCCGCATGCGCCCGCGCGAGAAGTCTGTCGAGGAGGTCGAGCGCGCCATGCCCCGTATCGGCACCGCATGGACAGATCATGACGGAACAAACAAGGTCAGGCCTGCTCTTCGCGGGTCGGCCAGGCGGGGATCTTGCACGGCTCTCGCGCCGGAGTGTCGAATGGGATCGGCACACGGGCGAGACGTCGGCAACCCCTTGGAGGGGCAATGAGGCCGTTGGCCATCGCAGTGGTGGCGGTCCTGATGGTGGCGGGCTGCACGGCACCGAGGCGGGACAAGATCACCGTCGCGTGCGGCGCGAGCGAGCGATGGTGCGCGATGATGGTCAAGAGGTTCTCCGACGCCACCGGCGTGGAGGCCGACTTCGTCCGGTTGTCGAGCGGCGAGGCGCTGGAGCGGATCAAGGCGGCCAGGGCGCGGCAGGAGTTCGACGTCTGGCACGGCGGCCCGGCCGACTCCTACGTGGCCGCCAAGAGTCAGGGGCTGCTGGAGCCGTATGAATCCAAAGAATCCGGTGAGATCCGGAAGGACTGGGTCGATCGGGAGCATGCCTGGAGCGGGATCTACGCCGGTGTGCTGGCCTTCTGCAACAACACCAAGGAACTGGCCAGGCGCGGCATGCGGCCGATCCGCTCCTGGCGGGAACTGCTGGACGAGCGGCTGCGCGGCGGCGTCGCCATCGCCCATCCGGCCACCTCCGGAACCGCCTACACCGCGCTGTGGACCCACGTGGAGCTGAACGGCGGCGATCAGGAAGCGGCGCTCGGCTACCTGCGCGGCCTCCACCCGAACGTGCTCAGGTACAACGCCTCCGGCAGCGAGGCCGCCCTGCAGGATCGCCGGGCCGCCTGACTAGGAACAGCCCTCGAACTGCGGGACCGAGACCACCGACAGGTCGATGCCCGACCTGCCGAACCACTTGTCCAGCAGCATGTGGGCCGTGCCGTCCTGGTACATCCGGGTGATGGCCCGGTTGAGCTCCTCGCAGCCGTCGACGTCGCCCTTGCGGACGCCGATCGACGTGCGTTGCTCGTTGAAGGTGGCGCCCACCAGGTGCAGGTCGACGCCCGGCCTGGTGAGCAGCCCGGCCAGGATCTGGCTGTTGGTGGAGATGGCGTCGATCCTGCCGTCCTTGATCATCTCCAGGCAGACGTTGTAGTCGGGTGCCGCGACGACGACCGCCTTGACCCGGCGCTCGTCGACGATCCGCTGGGCGATGTTCGTGCCGCGCACCCAGCAGATCCGGCGGCCCGCCAGGTCACGGACGTCGCGGATGACGTCCTTGTCGGCCGGCCGTACCGCGATGTCCTGGAAGTCGACGTGGTACGGCCCGGCGAAGTCGATCACCTTCTTCCGCTCCGGGGTGACCGACATGTGGGCGAAGACCAGGTCGGCACGCCCGTCCGTGAGCACGGTGAGCTGGTCGCCGGCCTTGATCTCCAGCCAGCGGATCCGCTTGCCCAGCCGGGACACCAGATCCTTGGCCACGTCGATGTTGAAGCCGTCGTAGGCGCCGTCCTGCCGCTTGAAGCTGATCAGCGGGACGTCGGAGCGGATGGCGACGACCAGCTCGTCCTTGTCCACGAGGGATTGCGGTCGCGCGGCGCCGCAGGCGGTGAGCAGCAGGATCAGGCAGATCAGCACTCTTGTCACCGGTACTCCCTGAGTCGTGGCCAGACGCCGGCCAGGACGAGCAGGGCGCCGGCGGCCAGCCCGGCGGGGATCGAGCGCCACAGCGTCTCCAGGGCTCCGTCGCCGCTGTCGATGGCGCGCTCGAAGTCGGACTCGTGCCGCCGGACCAGCTCCTCCAGCACCTTGTCGTAGCTCTCGTAGGTCTGGGTGAGCTCGCCGTCCCAGAACTTGATCGCCGCTTCGGCCGGCATGGTCCGCATCCGCGCGTCGGCCTGCTGGAACCTCTGGTAGACGGCGAAGAGCCGGTGCCGGTCCCGGCCTGTCAGGCCGCCGAGCAGTCCCTGGAAGTCGGCGTGCAGCCTGCTCTGGTAGTCGGGCAGGCTGGTGGACTCGACGGCCGCGACCGTCCGGGACTTGTCCAGGAAGGTGTGTTCGTAGGTGTCCCTGCGGAAGCGGTCGAGCAGGTAGCGGCTCTGGTCCGCGTGCATGCTCTTGCTGATCGCCCGTGCTCTGCTCAGGGTGAGCACCGAGTCGAAACCGCGGCGCTTGGCCTGCTCCAACGCCTGGCCCTGCCGGTTGAGCAGGGCCGTGCCGGTCACCAGACTGGCCGCGGTGAGCACGGTGGCCACTACCAGGGCCGGTGCGAAGACCCGGCGGAACCTGCTGGTCAGGTAGGCCTGCAGGCCCAGCAGGCAGGCCAGCGCGAGCAGCCCGGTGACGATGACGGCGGTGCGGGCCAGCGAGGTGGCCGAGCGTTCGGCGTCGTGCGCGCGCCTGACGATCGTCCCGGTTTCCAAGGTCAGGTTGTAGGCCTGGGGAAGCAGTTCGCGGTGCATGAGGTCGGTGGCCTGCTGGTAGGCCGCGACCACGTCGTCGGGCGGCTGCCCGGCGGTGTGCCCGGATTGCGCGTCCAGCAGCCGGGCCCGGGCCGCCAGCCGTTCGTAGCGGCCCAGCCCCTCGATCAGCGACTCGACCGTGCGTTGCTCGGCGGGGTCGTCCATGGCCAGCCGGTAGGCCTTGAGCAGGCTCTCGGAGATCTCCAGCCGCCGCTGGTCGTAGCCGGTCAGGTCGGCCTGCTGCTGCGGGCCGTACTCCCTGCCCAGCAGCAGGGTCTCGGCCACCAGCGCGTCCATCTCCGACATCTGCCGGTGCAGGCCCGTGGTGGCCAGCACCTGCGGCCCGGCGTCATGCCCGATGACGCGCAGGCTGGAGCCCGTGCTCGCCGCGCCGGCCAGGATCGCGCCCAGCAGCAGCGCCAGCGTCAGCAGGGACAGCCCGGCCAGCGTGCGCACCCGCCCGGAGACCGACTCCTTGCGCCGGACCGGGGGCGTCGCCGTCACGGTCATGGCCTGCTCCGGCGGGAGACGCCGGGATCGTTGGCGGGCACCGCGCCTCCCGAGATCGACTCGTGCTGGGAAACCGAGCATGGCCGCGGGCGCGACAGGCCGCAAGAGGGGCCGCCGGCGGCGCTGTCGAGAGGAGGCCGCGGCCGGCGCCCGCCCGTGATCGGCCGGGGCGGCGGATCACGCGGCGGGGCGGGTCCTGAGCTCGCCCCGCTTGCCGTACCAGGCACTCCACAGGCCGAGGAGCGCCATGGTGCCCAGCAGCATGACGGTGGAGACGGTGACCATCACGTCGGTGGGCAGCAGGTAGACGAGCGGGAGCCGGGCGGCGGACTCGGCCAGCATCGCCACGCCCCACACCAGCGTCATCACCACGTAGACCCGGCGGAACCGCGGCTCGGCCGCGTACAGGACGTCCCACCGCGCGGCCGTCTCCGTGTCCTCGGCGCCGAAGCGCTTGGCCACGGCGAAGGCGGCGGGGCGGCCGGCGATGACGGTGCCGAGGAAGATCACGCCGACCACGGCGGTGGTCACGGACTTGAGCGCCAGGATGAACTTCTCGTCGCCCGTCATGAGCGAGAGGACCAGGCCGATCGCGAAGATCGACGAGGTGAAGGCGGCGAAGCCGTCGAGGCGCCGCTTGCTGACGGCCACGTACCCGACGCGGAGCAGGCCGACGCAGCTGGCGGCCAGCATGGCGAGGTACTCGCCGACGCCGAGCGCCCGGCCCGCGTAGTAGGCGGCGACCATGGGCGCCACGTCCCACAGGACCACGGAGACGATCGAACGGTTCATTCAGAGAACCTCCTCCAGCCAGGTGCCGATCCGGGACATGGCCAGGCGCTGTGCTCCTGCCTGGCAGTGCGCGTCGCCGCCTTCCTCCTCGGTGAACTCCAGGAAGGTCTTGTCGCAGGTCAGGTGTTCGAAGAGCTGCTCGGGCTGGCCGCGGAAGAAGTGGTCGTCCTGGGCCGCGCACACGAGCGTCGGACAGGTGATGCGTTCGGCGATCCCGTCGCGCAGGTGATAGTCGAAGAGCGTCGCCGTGTACTCGCGCGGGCTGCCTGCCCCGGTCACCCACATCCCGTGGGTGCACGCCCAGCGCACGCCCGGGTCGGTCGCCATGAGCCGTTCGAGGGCCGCATCCGCTTCGGGGCCGGCCAGCATGCTCCTGGCCAGCTCCCTGTCGCCGCCGAAGTGTTCCGTGGCCTTCGCGCCCATGTCGTAGACGCCGTCGAGTGCCACCAGCGCCTTGATCCGAGGCTCGAAGGCCGCCGCCCGAGGCGCGAGCATGCCGCCCAGGCTGTTGCCGAGCAGCCCCACCGGGCCGCCGGCCCTCAGGTCGTGCTGCAGGAAGTCGAGGACCGGGCCGACCACGTTCTCCCAGTCGGGCCTGAACACCAGCCCCTGCCGGTGCATCGGGCCTGGCTGGCCGGGGCCGTCGAAGGCCAGCACGTTGAAGCCGCGCTCGAACAGCGCCGCCGCGGCGACGAAGTGCATCTCCTCCGCGCTGCCGTCGAACCCGTTGTGCATGACGACGGTACGGCCGGCGCCCGCGTCGTAGTAGTAGCCCGGCAGCGTCGTGCCCTCGTAGGGGATCTCTACGGGCGCCACCTCGGGCAGCGCCTTCCTGAAGCACTCGACCGCCCGCTCGTAGGCGCTGGCGATCCGCGCGTCCGCGGGGTCCCCGTGCAGGAAGAACTCGGCCGACCTGTAGTAGTTGGACGCCCGCAGGAACCCGTCCCTGGCGCTGATCCCGCGGCTGCGCTCCGCCTCGGCGGCGACCCGGTCGGCGGTCGCGCGCCACTTGTCGTGCCAGCTGTCGTAGTCGCCCTCGACGATGCGCTGCGCGGTGACCAGCACCTCGCCGAAGTCGGCGCCGCCGTACGCGATGTGGCCGAACATGCGCAGCGTCTCATACCAGAACGTCTCGTCCTTCTCGAAAACGACGGGCCGCACCACGCCTCCTTAATGCGAGAAATTTCGTGATTAAGGTAAGGCTCGATGCATCGCTAACGCAAGAGGCTTCGCGTTAAGATGGCCGGCATGACCACGCAACGACGCCCCGGCGGCCGTACGGCACGCGTCCGCGTCGCCGTGCACGAGGCGGTGCTAGCGCTGCTCCAGGAATCGACCTGGGACGAGCTGACGATCGCCAAGGTCGCCGAGCGGTCAGAGGTGCACCAGGCGACCATCTACCGCCGCTGGGGGAGTGTGACCGGCCTGGTCGACGACGTGGTCATGGAGCTGCTGCGCCGTACGTCCCCGATCCCCGACACCGGGACGCTGCGGGGCGACCTGGAGGCCTACGCGGTCCAGCTGGCCCGGGACATCGCCGCCCCGACCGGGCGCCTCTTCCTGCGCGCGGCCATGGTCGGCTCCGGCAACGCCGAGGACCGGATCTACCTGATCGAGCGCGGCGTGCAGCTGCAGGCCATGCTGGACCGCGCGAAGGAGCGAGGCGAGCATCCGCCCGCGCTGATCGAGCTCATGGAGATCGTCCAGGCCCCGGTCTACTTCCACGCCATGTTCTTCAACGCCCCCATGGGGCCGGACCAGGCCAAGGCCCTGGTCGACCGGCTCCTGCGGCTCGGCGGCCGACCCTCCTGACGCCTCCTGTCCTCGGCCGCCTCGGGCGACCGTCCACCGGCGGCCCACCAGAGGGGGCGGCGCCCACGATGGGCGGCCAGTGCCCTCGTCGCGCCCGGGCGTGCACAGCCGGGCAGGCCCGCATGACCACCCTCGCACCCGGGCCGGCCGACAGGTCGAGCGGATCGGTCCGGATGCGCTCAGCCGAGTAGACCTGTCCGGGCGTGCTCAGGTCGAGTGGACCTGTCCGGGCGTGCTCAGGTCGAGTGGACCTGTCCGGGCGTGCTCAGGTCGAGTGGACCTGTCCGGGCGTGCTCAGGTCGAGCGGATCTGCCGCGGCGGGCTCGCGCCGTGCGGATGCGGCGCGGATCGGTGCGGACCGGCGCGCCCGGGGCGGCGCGGTCCGGTCACTCCTCCTCGAGTGACGCCTGGCGCCAGGAGGCGCGCAGTGCGGTGCCGACGACGGACAGTTCGTCCTCGTCGCGAGGGGCGTACAGCATGACGATCGTGTCCGGCCATTGCGGGCGCAGGCTGATCGGGTGCGGTTCGGCCCAGCCCGCCGCCACCAGCGGGGCGATCATCGGCTGAGGAAGGGTGAGGTGCAGGAAACCGGCGCGATGGATGTGGGCGAACTCGTCCGGGCTGGGGTGCAGGAACGCCTCCCACGGTCCGGCGGGCCGATGCAGCCGCAGCGCCAGCGAGGCGGGTTCGGAGACCTGGCTCGGCCCGAGGAACACTCCCGGCAGGGCGCGGGCCTGTTCGATCAGCGCTTCCCGGATCGGTGCGGGAGAGAACTGGTCGATCTGGTCATGCGGGATCTCCAGCCCGGTGGTGGCCGGCCTGGTTCCCGATCTCTTCGGTGGGTCAAACATGAGGTACCGCACTTTCTGTGCGTTGGTTATGTTCTGTGCGCACCTCGAGAGTCTGGTCCACCATGCATCCATGACGGAAGAAGGCACTTCAACCCGCCCACCGCACACCGATGTGCGCGTGCTCCTGCGTCAGCGCCGTGAGGTGCGCAGGTGGATGCGTTCGCCCTGCTTCCCGAAGAGGCTGAGTACTTCGACGCTGCCGCGGCCGGCGGCGCCGAACCAGTGCGGAATCTGGCAGTCGAACTCGGCTGCTTCGCCGGCTCCCATGATGAAGTCGTGGTCACCCAGTTTCACGCGGAGCCGTCCGCGGAGGACGTAGAGCCATTCGTAGCCCGCGTGGGTCCGCAGGTGGGGCTCTTCGTCGTGCGCTGGAATGGTCATCTTGTACGCGCGTGGCTCTCCCTGATGCCGCGACAACGGGATCAGCACCCGGCCGTTCTTTCCGGTGGGCTGCTGCGGCACGCGCGGATCGATTATCCGGGGCGCGGCGACGATCTCGTCGAGGGGGATGCCCAGCGCCGCGGTGATCGGCAGGAGAAGCTCGAGGCTCGGCTTGCGCTGGGCTGATTCCAGCCGGGACAGCGTGCTGGTCGAGATGCCAGTGGCGCGCGCGAGGTCGGCCAGGCTGATGCCCTTCTTCTCGCGGGCGCGTCGCAGCCGGGGAGCGATCTGGTCTATCACGGCGCTGACGGTCGGCTGCTCGTCCATGGAATGCAGTCAACCAATGTGTCCCGGAATCAGCAATGGAGTTTGTTGATTTCGGTCAGATCTCCCGATCCTCTCGATGGAGGTGATCCGCATGGACGCAACAACGGATTCAACGAGCGGATCGGTGTCAGAGGTGCTGTGGGACCCGGTCATCGTCGGCGGTGGAGCCGCCGACCCGCGGGCCGGGTTCGTGCCCGCGAGAGCACGGTTCGCGGCTCCGGTCGTCGGCGGCGCTCAGCCAGGGAACGGGCCCGCCGACCACCCGCACGGGTACCTGACCAGGGACGGGGTCCCTGGACTCGGCGCCGCCGATTCCCCCGGTGCCACGCATGTCCCGGAGGTCTGGGCAGGCGGGAACGTGGTCAACCCCGGGGCACAGGTCGTCGCCGCCGCCATCGGCATGACCGGCCGGCTGCTCGAACGGGAGCCGGCTGCCGCCGTCTCGTCTGGTGGCGGGCTCGACGCCGGGGGTGCGATCTGATGGCCGGCATCACCGCGGAGACGCCCAGGAACACTCGCTCCGACCGGTTGCCTGCCGGCGTGTACCTGCTCAGTTTCAGCCTGTTCGCGATGGGAACCGCGGAGTTCCTGCTGGCCGGCGTACTGCCGGCGGTGGCCGCCGATCTGGAGGTCACGCTCTCCTCGGCCGGGTTCCTGATCACCGCGTTCGCGCTGGGCGTCGTGATCGGCGGGCCACCGTTCGCCGTGCTCAGTCTGCACTGGCCGCGCCGTACGGCGCTGGTGGCGACCCAGGGCCTCTTCGCGGTCAGCATCGTCGTCGGCCTGCTGGGCGACTACCAGGTCCTGCTGCTGACGAGGGTGGTCGCGGGTATCGCCTACGCGGGCTTCTTCGCCGTCGCGTCGGTGACCGCGATCAGCCTGGTGACGCCGGACCGGAACGCCCGCGCCTCCGGAGTCGTGGTCAGCGGGCTCAGCGTGGCCATGGTCGCCGGCGGCCCCGCGGGCACGCTGCTCAGCCACTTCATCCAGTGGCGCGGCGGCTTCTGGGCCGTGGTGGCTCTGACCGTCGCCGGGATCATCGGTTGCCTCCTCGGGCTTCCCGCCGCCGACTCCGACAGCAACCGGCCCGCCGAGCCGAGTGTTTCGCGGGAACTGGCCACGATGCGGAAACCGATGCTGTGGGGCATCTACGCGATCACGATCCTGACCACCGCGGCGTACATGATCACGTTCAACTACCTGGCGGCCATGCTCGCCGACATCACCGCCATCCCCGAGGTCTGGATCCCGGCGATCCTCGCGCTGTTCGGGGTCGGCGCCTTCGTCGGCCTGTCCATCGGCGGCCGCATCTCCGACAAGCGCCCGCACGTCGCACTCCTCACCGGCGCGTCGGCGATCGTGATCCTGTCGGTCGTGATGGCTGTCGTGATCCAGCAGGCCTGGGCGGTGGTGCCCACGGTGTTCCTGCTCGGCGTCGCCGCGTTCGTGCTGAACCCCGCCGTCTACGGACGCGTCTTCGCTCTCGCCGCCGAGGCGCCGACCCTCGCCGGCGCCACCACCGTGTCGGCATTCCAGCTGGGTATCAGCATCACCCCGGTCCTGGCGGCGGTCTCCCTGACGCAAGGGGCCGCACTCACGTCGGTCTGCTTGATCGGCGCCGCCCTCGCCGCGGCCGCGCTACCCCTCATTCTCCTGGACCGGGCGCGACAGGCCCGCCCGGCGGCTGACCCGACCTCAGCCGCCGGCCGTCCGGCCCACGAGGAGGTCGCCACGGCCCGCCCGGACCCTGAAAGGAACCAGCGGTGACCCGTCGGACCGCCTGTGCTCGCCACGGCGAGCACAGGCGGTCCGCCTGACGGATCACCGGTGTACGGGCCGGGGACGGGCGCTCAGCCGTACGACTGGACGCTCAGCACCTTGCGGAGCAGCTCGCCGAACTCGGCGGGGTGCGTGCTGAGGCCCGTGTGCCCGCCGGGGAAGTGGACGAGCTCCGTGCCGAACCGCTCGGCCAGGAAGGCGGCGGGACGGTAGGGCAGCTCACCGCGTGAGTCCGCTCCGCCCGCGAGCACGAGCCGGTCCGACAGGGCCATCAGCCGATCCACGTCCGGGGCGTAGGCCATGAAGGTCGGGATGATACGCCCGATGAAGTAGGGCATGTCGGCCATCGTTCGTTCGGCTCGCTCCTTCGCCTGCGGCGGCAGCTCGGTGGCCCGGGCGTCGACGGGATCGGCGCCGGGCCGCCTGAGACCGGCCGCGAGCAGGGCCGCCGCAGGCATCAGCCCGTCCTGCAGGAAGGTGTCCTGGACGCGGGCGAGCAGCGCGCGATGCTCGGCGGCGTCCGGCAGCACCTCCACCACCGGCGGCTCGTGCGCCACGACGCGTTCGATCCGCTCGGGACGGGTGGCCAGCAGGTGCAGCGCGACGATCGCTCCCGAACTGCAGCCGACCACGCGGGCGGGCGCGGCTGGAGACAGCAGCTCCAGCAGCTGGAACGCGTCGTCGGCGTGCTGGGCGACCCGCTGCCGGGCCTCCGGGTCGTCCAGCGGGCTGCGACACAGGCCGCGCGGGTCGTAGGAGGCGACGGTGTACTCGGCGGCCAGCTCGTCGGCGACGCCGTCAAAGGAGGCCGCGCCGCCGGTGCCGCCGGGGATCAGCAGCAGAAGGGGGCCCTTCCCGCGCACCTCGTAGCGCAGGGTGGCGCCGTCGACGCGCAGGTGGCCGATGGTCGGGCCGGTCATGTCGGGTCTCCTTCATGGTATGCGGGCCAGTGCTCCAGGAGGTCGTGCAGGGCGTCGAGGCAGCGGACCCAGGAGTCCTCGGCCGGGCGCGCGTGCGCGAACCCGCCCGCGGCCTCGAGGCCGATGAACCCGTGGAACATGCTGCGCATCAGCCGGACCGCGTCGGTCAGGGCGGGCTCGTCCAGCGCGTAGGCGCGCAGCATGCTGTAGGTCAGCTCGACCGCGCGTCGTGGCCCGGGCGCTCGGGCCATGAGCTCGGGATCGATCTCCGTCGGGATCTGCGTCGCCGTGTACCGGCCCGGGTGGTCGTGGGCGTACTGCCGCCAGGCGTTCGCGTACGCCACCAGCGCATCCTTTCCGGCCCGCCCGGCGGTGGCCTCCGCGATGCGGATGGACTTCTCGTCGGCGGCGAGCAGCGCGATCCGCCCGCGCAGGTCCGCCAGGTGACGGACGTGCGCGTAGAGGCTGGCGTCTTTCACCCCGAGTCGTCGCGCCACCGCCGACATGGTCACGTGGTCGAACCCGACCTCGTCGGCCAGCTCGGCACCAGCGAGCGTCACCCGATCCGCCGTCAACCCGGCCCGCGCCATGCGCACACCACCATCCCTAGAGTCATTCGGATCTGCCTAGTGATCCTAGGTTATATCTTGGGAGCCAAGGGCTGCGCAACAAGCCGCTGGCGACCGTCGCCGACACGGACATGTGCATCGGCCTTGGCGGGTTGCCCTGGTGGCCCGGTGCGGATCATTTCGGACCACAGAAACTCCGCGGCGGCCCGGGGATGAAAAAGGCGCATCGTGCCCGTCCTGATGTGCCGCCCTCTTCGGTTGCCGGTAAATCCGCATGTCACGAGCGCTGCGAGGCGAATGCATTAGGCGGTCGGCGGTGAAATGGATCCCTGGTTTTCCGGCCCGTGGTTCCGGCCGCACGGGACCATGTCGTGCCTTGGGCGTCGGATTTCAGGGTGGAACGGATCCGGGGCGCGCGTGACCGGCTTCGACAGCCGAAGATCGTCGGGTCCGGGTGGTTCAGTGTCGTACGGGACCCCCGTCGACCTGGGTGCGAGAGAGCGGCATGCGAAGCGATCATGCTGTGACCAGGCAAGTTATCGTCCGGGAATGAGAATGGGCGCGATTCGAATCGATGGTGAAAACAAGTTGACCTTCAGTGTTGACGAAGATCAACCCGTGTGATCACATGAGTGAGGTTATCGAGTCGGTGCTCAGGGGGTTCCGTCAAATCATCTGCAGGGAGAATGAGGAGAACTGTGGAAACGAGAAATCTGCAGCCTTCGTACGTCCTCCGAGGATTCAAGTTCCAGTTCCGGACGGAAGGGCCTGAGGCCCCCGGGTTCGGCACCCTGGAAAACCAGATCGCACTCGTGTACACGCGTGGCTCCAGTCACGAGGAGCAGGCCTCACCGCTCGTTGTCTGTTTCGTCGCCGAGCCGGGCCGGACTTTGGAGGGCACGGAGAACCGTCCGGGAATCGCTGTGGACCTCGGGATTCCCGGGGCGAGCGCCGTCTACCACGACGGCCTCTGGATGTTCACCGGACCTGACGGCGACCGGTATTGGGCGCCGAACGCGCACTCGGTGACGGTCAACGCCCCGGGCGGCACCTATGCGCTCAGGGCGCCGCGCGACGTCGGGGCCGACGAACTCGTCAAGGTCGCCCGGTCCCTCCCGGAGCTGGTCTCGTCTTGAGCGGCTCGGGGCAGTGGGTCGTCGTCCTCCAGACGGCGATAGGTTTCCAGCTGGTCTTCGCCGCCCTCATGAAGGCGGGAGGGGGTGCCTCGCTGTCCCCTTTCCTCGAAGCCATGGCGGTCCCTCCTGTCCTGGTGCGGATCTCGCGGGGGGCGGTCCCCCTCTGCGAGGCGGCCGTGGGGCTCGGCCTCATCGCCGGAACGGGATGGTGGGCGGCCCTGGGAGCCGCCGGACTGTCCCTGGGATTCACCGCCGTCCTGGTGAACGCCGCCCGTCTGGGTGTCTCTGAGAGTTGCCGCTGTTTCGGAGCGCTGGATTCCGGTGTCCCGACATCGGTCAGCGCTGTCCGGGCGGCCGTTCTTCTCGCGGGGAGTCTCGTTCTTCTCGCACTGTCGACGGGCGGCCCCGGAGCGTCGGTGGGCGGCCCGGGAGCGACGTCGCCGATCATCGACCCGACGGCCCTGCCGGCCGCGTTGACCGGCGTGCTGCTCGGGGTGGCCTGCATCGCCTGTTTCGCACTGCTGGGGCGGACGATCCAGTTCGAAAGGTTCCGCTCGACGCTCAGAGGGAGCAGGTGACTCCCGGCGGTTCCGCTCCCGCCGCTGCCGGATCGAGCACGAGGTGCACATGAGTACGTTGTTCGTGATTTCGTATGTCGTTCTGTGGGTTCTCGTCGCTGTGCTGGTGGGCGCGGTGTTCGCCCTCTACCACCACTTCGGGCAGATGTACATGACCAGTCCGGAGGGACGGGTCGCGCACGGTCCCGACGAGGGGAGCCTCTTCCCGGCCCTGGACGCGAGGGATCTGGACGGCGCAGCCGTGACGCTTCCCGCGCAGGACCGTCCCTTCATCACGGTGTTCGCCTCCACCGGATGCACCCTGTGCGGTGCCCTGCGATCGGTGCTGCGGAGGTTCGCGGCGGAGCACCCCGACGTCCTGGTGGTGGTCATCTGCGACGGCCATCCCCGCGCGGTTCGTGAATGGGCCGGTGACCTGGCCTCCGTGATCCGCGTCGTCCCCGATCCCCGAGGCCGTATCGCCGCCCGGTACGAGGTCGGCCTGACCCCGTTCTCGGTCGCGGTCGGCCATGACGGCCGGGTGCGGTCACGCGGGATCGTCAACGGCCTCGACGGCCTGGAACTGGCCGCCCACGAGGCCAACCAGCTCACAGTTCTGTCCGCGCCCACAGAGGAGAGGAGCACTTCCCGATGAAACGACTGCTCACCTGGACCGCGTCGAGGGTCAACCGCCGCCAGGTGCTGCGTGGGGCCACCGCGGCCGCTTTCGGAACCCTTGCCGGGCTGACCGTCGGGCAGTCGCCCGTGCAGGCGGCGGTATGCACCGGGCCGTTCGGGAGCGGCTACTGCGGATCGAGCAGATGCTCGGGAAGCGACTGCCTCAGCAGCGCGGGGTGCAGCTACTACAACGGCTGCGGCGGAGGGGCCTGCTGGTCGTACTCGCCCGGTTACTACTGCTGCGACTGCAAGTGCGGGGGAAGCTACTGCTACTGCAACGGCCGATGACCGGTCTGGTCGTGATCAATCCAGGAGGGGTCTCATGCGGTTGACGGTTCCGCTGAGCCCCAGGTGGTCGGTCGCCGGCCCCGCTCTCGTGGCGGGCGTCGGCGTCAGCGCCGTGACGTTGTCCGTCCCCAGGGTCGCCGACGGCTGGGAGATTCCGCTGCTGGCGCTGCTCGGCATCCTGAGCGGCATCCAGGGGCTGCAGACGCCTTGAGGCGGTAACGCGGTCCACGTGATCGCGTCTCCTCCGGTCCGGGGGAGAGAGCAACTGAAGGCGTTCGCGGTCGCGGCCTATGCCGCCGGCCTTCCGCTGGGAGCGCTGGCGACCGCGACCACGGGTTACCTGCTGGGCGAGGTCACAGGCGGGCTTCCGGCGTGGGCGCTCGGCGGCGTGGCCCTGGTCCTGGCGCTGGTGGCCGGCGGGCTCCTGCCGGTACGGCTGGAGGGCAGCCCGTGGCGGGTCCCGCGGCACTGGGCGGCGCTCGGCCCCGTCCCCTACGCCGGAGTCTTCGGCGTGGCGCTCGGCACCGGGCTCGCCACCGCTCTGTCGTCGCCGGGCCTCTACCTGCTGGTGCTGTGGCCACTGGGCGCGCCGAACTGGTGGCCGGCCGTTCTTCCGTTCCTGGGGGTCGCGGCGGGGCGCGCCATCCCGCTGGTGCTGATCGCGGCGCGATCCTTCAGCCGCGGCAGGCATCCTTCCGCCGACCTGCGCCGCTTCTCCGGGTGGGCGGGACGGCTGGACGTCGCCGAGACGGTGATTCTCATCATCCTGGCGGCGGTGTGGATCGGGGGCTGAAACCCGGCCCCTGACCGTACGGCTCGCAGCCTCGTGGGGAGGGCGCGAGCCGTACGGCATCGCCCCCCGGCCGCTGCGGCTGACCGTCACTCGGGACAGCCGATGGCCGACCTGCTGGAGGACCGCCACGAAGTGGTCCTTGACGGCGTCGGCGCCTTCTCTGCCGAGAAGTGGGGCCGGTTGCTTCCCTATTTCAATACAGACCTGTGCTCGGCGGTGCCGCGGATCATGATGTCGGGATCCGCCGGGCGGCCCTGCCGCCCAGGTGCAGGAAGGCGATCTCACCCGCGTCGTCGCGAAGGAAGCGGCCCACGACGCGCCGCGGGTCGGCGGCGATCGTCACCTCGTCACCGCCCTCGACCAGCGCCAGCGGCAGGTCCGGCATGCCCTCCACTCCCGCGCTCACCAGTTCGGGCCGCAGCACGAACCGCGCCGTCAGGTTCTCGTCGACCTCGAAGGTCCACTGCCCGGCGTCGTAGCCGCCCGCGTACTCCGGCGCGGGTGCCCGCAGCGCCAGCCGTACGGCCTGCGGCTTCGCGCCGAGCAGGTGCTCGAGGCACCAGTCGGTCACCAGCGCGCCCAGCGCCTTGCCGGGCGCGGAGTTGGTGAGCGTGGTGACGGCGAAGCCGTGCTCGGGCGCCAGCACGAACGTGGACAGCTGCAGGTTGCCGATGTTGCCTCCGTGCGTGACCAGCCGCACGCCCGCCTGCTCCTCCAGCAGCCACGGCAGCCCGATGCCGGTCCACGGCGCCCCGACCCGCACGTGCTCGGCCCGCATCAGCTCCCTGGTGGCCGCCGAGATCGGCGCCTCGCCGTCGGCGCCCAGGTGGAAGGCGGCGTAGCGAAGCTGGTCGCGCACCGACGAGACCAGCCCGCCCTCGGCCATACCCTCGCGGAACAGCCCCCACGTGTGCGCCACCCGCGGGCCGTCCTCGCGTACGGCGTGCCCGACCGCGTGCGCCCGCGTCGCGACCTCCCAGGGGAAGAAGAAGCTGGAGCTCATGCCCAGGGGTTCGAGCACGATGCGCCTGACCGCCTGCTCGTACGGCTCGCCGCACACGACCTCGACGATCCGGCCGAGCAGCCGGAACCCGGCGTTGTTGTAGGAGGCGAGCGCCCCGGGCGGGAAGAGCTGGGGCAGCCGGTCGTAGGTGCCGATCGAGTCGGCCAGCGCCGAGGTGTCCCAGCTCTCGCCGTCGTCGATGTCGCCGAGGAATCCGCCGGTGTGGGTCAGCAGGTGCCGGACGGTCAGCTCGTCCGCGGCCCGCTCGTCGGCGAGCCGGAAGCCGGGCAGGTACTGCCGCACGCGCCCGTCCAGGTCGAGCCGGCCGCGTTCGACGAGATGCATGGCCGCTGTCGCGGTGACCGTCTTGGTGGTCGACCCGATCTGGAACAGCGTGTCGCCGGTCACGGGGGCCGGCGCGTCGACGCTGGTGACGCCGGTGGTCAGGATGTGCTGCACGCCGTCGGCGAGCACGCCGACGGCGGCACCGGGGACGTGGCGGGATGTCGCTTCGCTGTCGAGCAGGCGCTGCAGGGGAGTGAGGTCGGTCATCGGTTCATCCTGCTGACTGCGGGAGCGGCGGGCTTCGTCGGCCCGCACCATTTCCGCCGCGCCGTTCGTCCGCCCGGGTGGATGCCTCGGAGCGGGGGTCAGCCGACCGTGGGCAGGGTCAGCGTGGTCCTGGCCAGGTCGACGGTGAGCGTGGGCCGCTGGCCGGGTTCGAGGAACTCCCAGTAGTCCGTCCCGCCGATCACCAGGCCGATGCGGTGCCCGGCGGGCACGACGTGGTCGAGCGGCGACAGGTCGAAGCTCATCGTGTAGAACCGCTCGGGGTCCAGCGGCACGCCGCGCCGCAACGTGGCGTGGTGGCCGAGGTCCGCCCATCCGGTGGCGACGATCTCGTGGTCGACGGTCGTGGTGGCGGTCTCGGTGTCGAGGTAGCAGGCGCTGTCGGTGGCGCTGCCCTCACCCCAGCACGAGCGCGTCGTGAGGGTGCGGATGCCGCCCGTCCCGGTGATGTCGACGTAGTCCCTGATGGTGGCGGGGCCGTAGTCGACCACCGCGATCCCCACCCTGGCGACCGGCGTGGAGGACTTCATCGTCACCGTGATCCTGCCGGTGCCCGACAGGCGGGTGTCGGCCGCCAGCGGCTCGGACCTGTACAGCAGCCGGTGGTTCGAGGGCCCCTCCTTCACCCATTCGAACCGGCCGATGTCGGGGTCGTCCTGGAAGGTGGCCCGCGCCGACGCCGGGGGAGGGGCGGTCGACAGGCCGTCCTGCCCCGGCCACCACGTACGGGGCCGCGCGCCGGGTGCGGGCCAGGCCTGCTCCTCGCGCCACTGGTCGGGGGCGTGCTCGATCGTCACGGCAGGCTCGCGGTCGACGCCGTTGTCGACGCCGCGCAGCCACCTGTCGAACCACCGCTCGACGGTGCGCACGTAGTCGGCCCTGCGCAGGTCGAACGGGTCCACGTGCCCGCCCTGGAACAGCCACGCCTTGCGCGGCACCCGCAGCGCCTGCCACCACAGGGAGAAGTTCGACGCCGCCACGGCGTAGTCGCCGAACCCCTGGGTCACGAAGACGCTGGCCCGCACCCGGTCGGCCTTGCCGGGGTAGTCGCGCTCCTGCCAGTAGCGGTTCCAGTCGCCGTCGTTGCCCTCCAGCCGGTTCAGCTCCTCGGTGAACGGCTTGCACAGCCGCATGGCGCGCTCGTTGTAGAGCCGCGGCGGGCCGTCGTCGGTCCGGACGTAACCGCGCCAGGCGCCGTTGGCGTTGTAGGTGCGGTAGATGTCGGTGTTCCCGGCGATCGACACCACGGTCTTCAGGCCGCGCACCCCGGTCGTGGCGATGCCGTTGGCCAGCCAGCCGTCGTGCGACTTGCCCCAGATGCCGACCGCGCCGGTGGACCAGCCGGCCGCCACCGGCTCGCCGCCGAACGGCTTGGTGTAGGCGCGGGCCCTGCCGTTCAGCCAGTTCACCACCTGGGCGCCCGCGGCCACGTCGTGCCGGCCGCCCCTGTCCATGCAGCCGGTCGACCGGTTGGTGCCCGACATGTCGACGAGCACCACCGCATAGCCCTTCGGCACGAAGTAGTTGTCGTAGTACAGCGGGAAGCCGGTGGGCTTGCCGTCGGCGTCGTAGGTCTTCTTCTGGGCCTCGTTGCCCCGGCCGCAGCAGGCGTAGTAGGGGCTGATGTCCATCAGGACAGGCACCTTGAGCCCGCTCGCCGCCGGCTCGGCGGGCCGGATGACGTCGGCGGCCAGGCGGTCCCTGTGGCCGTCGCGATCGAGGTCGACGTCGAGCTCCACCCACGCGGTCTCGCGGATCGCGTCGGCGTAGGAATAGGTCTCGGCATGCGCGGGAAAGGCGGGGATCGCCGCCGCGAGCGCCATGCACATCGCGACAAGTAATGATCTCATCCGGCAAGTTTCACACTGATTTGTGGCGCTGGTAGTAGCGCGCCACCCTGGCCCGGTTGCCGCACAGCGCGGCCGAGCACCAGCGCCGCCGGGGGTGCGCGGGCAGGAACAGCATCACGCAGTCGTCGGCCGCGCACTGCCGGATCCTCCCGGCGGCGGGATCGCTCAACAGGTCGGCCGCCGCCTCGGCGAGGATCGCGGCCAGCCGGACACCCGGCGAACCCGTGCGGACGGGGACCGCGGTGAGCGCCTCGCCGTCCCAGCGCAGCTCCCTGACCGCGGGCGCCGCGCGCTGGGCCGTGTTGAGGCCACGCAGCGCGGCCGGCGCGGGCCGCTCACCCCGCATGAGCGTGTGGACGGCGGTGCCGGCGTGGTCGCGTACGGCGTGCACGGCGGCCAGGTCGGCCGCCGACGGCAGGCCGTCCAGGCCCGGCAGCCGGTCGGCCTCGAGGTCCAGCCAGCGTCTGAGCCCCTCGGGGGTGGCGATCAGGTCGGTGCCGGCCGGGCGGGTATTGATCAGGTCGAGCGCCAGGGGCTCTCCGATGAGCATGGTTCTAATGGTACATCGCCATCTTGACCCATTAGTGCTATAACTAATGCATCTTCTCGCTACGGAGGCATGTGACATGTTGGTCCCGCGTGTGGTGCACAGGTTCGTCGACGTCGACGGGGTGAAGGTCTTCTACCGGGAGTCGCTCCCCGAGGATCCCGACGCCCCCGTGCTGCTGCTCCTGCACGGCTTCCCGTCGGCGTCCCACCAGTACCGGCGGCTCATCGACGCGCTCGGCGCCCGCTACCGGCTGATCGCCCCCGACTATCCCGGCTTCGGCCACACCACGGCCCCCGACGACTTCACCTACACCTTCGACCGGCTGGCCGACATCACCGAGGGCTTCGTGCGGCGGCTCGGGCTGGAGCGCTTCGTGATGTACGTCTTCGACTTCGGCGCGCCCGTCGGCTTCCGCCTCGCCCTGCGCAACCCGTCGTGGATCGCCGGCCTGATCGTGCAGAACGGCAACGCCTACGAGGACGGGCTGTCGGCCGGTGCGCGCGACTTCATCGCGCTGCGCCCGGAGGTGGCGGGGGCGGAGGAGACCGTGCGCGGGCTGCTCACGCTGGAGAGCACGCGCGGCCAGTACGAAGGCGGCACCGGCGACCCCGAGGCGGTCGCCCCCGACGGCTGGACCCTCGACCAGCACTTCCTCGACCTGCCCGGGCGCAAGGAGGCGCAGGTCGCGCTGGCCTTCGACTACCACTCCAACGTCGAGCAGTACGACAGGTGGCAGGCGTGGCTGCGCGAGCACACCCCGCCGGCGCTCATCACCTGGGGGCGCCACGACATGTTCTTCCCCGAGCCCGGCGCCCACGCCTACCTGCGCGACCTGCCCGACGCCGAGCTGCACCTGTTCGACACCGGCCACTTCGCCCTGGAGGAGAAGCTGCCCGAGATCGCCCCGCTCGTCGCCGGGTTCCTCGACAAGGTGTGGCGCTGAGGCACGTCCCGAGGCGTCCCGAGGCACGGTCCGAGGCGCGGCGGGGCGCGGGTCGCGCAGCGTGCGGCGCCGACGCACGCGGGTTGCCCAGGGCAGGGTGCTGACGTACGGCGGGCGCCGGCTCGGCTCAGGGCAGGCGGGCGGCCCGGGCGTTGAGATAGCGCTGCTCCGGCATGCCCCGCCACCGGCCGGACCGCGGCGGACAAGCGCCGAGAATGAGCTCTCATGAGAGCCATTGACCATCCCCTGGTGCGAGCACTGCTGTCGCTCGAGCTTCCCCCGGCGGACTTCGTCATCGCGGGCAGCGGGCCGCTCCTCGCCCACGGCATCAAGGACGACATCCGCGACCTCGACGTGGTCGCCCGTGGCCAGGCCTGGGCCAGGGCGTGCGCGTTCGGCGCGCCGGAGCCGTCTCCGTTCGGCGAGCACGTCGAGAAGGTCGCGGTCCTGGACGGAAGGATCGAGATATTCAACGGCTGGTTCGCCGAGGCCGGCACCGTGGACGAGCTGATCGCCCGGTCCGAGGTCGTCGACGGCCTCAGGTACGAGTCCCTGGCGGACGTAGGCCGCTGGAAGCGGCTCCTGGGCCGCCCGAAGGACCGAGCGGATCTGGCGTTGATCGAGCGGCACCTCTCGGGCCGGGCCCTCGCGCGACCACCCCGCGCCGGCGATCCCATCTCATGAGGGTCGGCGAACGGGCGTGGGGCCACCGGCTCTGCCGTGCGCTCGCCGCGGCGCCGCGCCTCGCGTCCTGAGACCGGGATCGGCCCGTGTCGGTGGCCCGGCCGTGCGGGCCGATCCCGTCACTCGTGATCGGCCCGCACCGGCATCCCGACCGTGCGGGCCGGCCCCGTCGCCCGTGATCGGCCCGCGCCGGCATCCGGGGAGTGCGGCCCCGAGACACGCTAGAGGTCGGCCTCTGCGAGTACGGCACGCAGCCGGGCGGCGAAGCGCTCGGGATCCCCCGCGAACCCGACGTGGTCCCCCGGGAACATCGTCGGCTCGACCCCGAGCGTGTCCGCCAGGGCTCGCGAGGAGCGGTCACAGAGCTGCCCGGCCGAGTCCGTGCCGATCCCCACCACGATCCGCGGCTTCCCCGAGCGCAGGGCGTGCACGTCGGGGACCCATCGGACCGTGGGCCGCAGCATGTGCGTGTGCTGGAAGTCCGCGTCCGCGACGTCCTGCGGGTCGCGATCGCCCCCGACCATGTGCTCGAACACCTCCTCGGGCAGGAAGATGTTCGCCTGCTCCAGGAACTTGCGGAACGCTCCGCGGGCGTCCCCCGCCAGATGCGTCGCGATGATCTCCTCGGTGCCCTTGCGGAGTTCCTCGCGGTCCTCCAGCAACTCGATCAGCGGGGGCTCGTGCGCGATGACGGTGTGGACCTGGTCGGGATGCGCCTGGGCGAGGGCCAGCGCGCTGACGGCGCCGCCGCTGGAGCCGAGGACGGCGGCGGGACCGGCGCCCAGGTGCGTCAGCAGCCGCGAGAGGTCGTCGGCGCGCATCTCGGGCGTGGAGTCCTGGCCGGGGTCGTCGACGGGGCTGCGGTTGATGCCGCGCGGATCGGTGGTGAGCACCGTGTGGTCGGCGCTCAGCAGGTCGGCCAGGGGTTCGAACGACCTGGCGTCCATCGGGGCGCCGACCAGGACCACGACGGGCCCCTGGCCGCGCACCTCGTAGTGCAGCCGGGCGCCGGGTACGGCGAGGGTGCCGGTGGTGACGGTATCGGGCATGGCGAACCTCCTCGAATTAACTGAACTGTACGGTACAGGAAAGTTTTACTGTACTCAATCGTTCAGTTGTCGGGTAGGATGGCGCCATGGCCAGAGGCACCGCCGCATCCGCTCCCACCGGCAAGCGCGCCGAGCGCAGCAGGCGCGCCATCGTCGCCGCCGCGCGCGAGGTGTTCCTGCGCGACGGCTTCGACGCCAGCGTCGACGTGGTCGCCGCCACCGCCGGCGTGTCCAAGGTGACCGTCTACAACCATTTCGGCTGCAAGGAAGACCTGTTCACCGCGGTGGTCGAGGACGCGCTGGACGAGATCGGCTCGACACTCTCCCAGGTCAAGGCCGGCGTGCTGGCCGCGGAGGACGTACGCGAGGTGCTCACGCGCACCGCGCGCGCCATGGTCGCCGAGGCGATCGAGCCCCCGCGGCCGGAGCTGCGCAACCTCGTCACCGGCGAGCTGCGCCGCTTCCCCGAGATCGGCCGGGCCTGGCAGGAGCGCGGGCCTGGCCGGTTCGCCGGGCTCCTCGGCGAGATCCTGGGCCACCTGACCGAGCGCGGCCGGCTCGCCGTCGGCGACATCGAGGTGGCCACGATCCAGTTCTTCGGGCTGACGGTCTACCCCCACCTGATCTTCAATTCCTTCGGGACCACGCTCACCGCCGACCTCGCCGAACGCCTCATCCGCGAGGGTGTCGACATGTTCCTGCGGCGGTACGCCACCTGACGACCTCACGTGCGGGCCTACCCGCACGGGGCTCCGGTCACTGACCTGCTCCTTCGCCGGCACCGTCGCGCGCAGGCCACGCCATACCACCCGGCCGAGAGGGTACGGCGGAGGTTGTACGACCTGTTGAGGAAAGGCGTGGCTCATGTGCAGATGGCTCGTTTACTCGGGAACGCCCATGCTGCTGTGCGACGTGCTGTACCGTCCGCAGCCGTCGCTGATCGACCAGAGCCTGCGCTCCCGGATGGGCGTGGAGACGACGAACGGCGACGGGTTCGGCATCGGCTGGTACACCGTCGGTATCGGCACCCCCGCGATCTTCCGGGACACCGGCCCGGCGTGGAACAACCGCAACCTGCGGGAGATCGCCGAGCATGTCCGCTCGCCGCTGTTCTTCGCCCACATCCGCTCGTCGACCGGTACGGCGGTGCAGCAGACCAACTGTCACCCCTTCCGGTACGGACGCTGGTTGTGGATGCACAACGGCGTGGTCACCGGCTTCGACCGGCTCCGGCGGGAGCTGTGCATGGCCGTCGACCCCGCGCTGTTTTCCCGCATCGAGGGCACGACGGACTCGGAGGTGATGTTCTACCTGGCACTGACGTTCGGCCTGGACGACGACCCGCCGGAGGCCGTGGCCCGCATGGCCGGCCTGGTCGAACGGCTCGGCCACGAGCACGGCATCGAGTTCCCGCTGCAGATGACGGTCGCGACGTCGAACGGCGAGCGGGTGTGGGTCTTCCGCTACTCCAGCCGGCGCCAGTCGCGCACGCTGTTCTACAGCTCCAGCGTCGAGTCCCTGCGCTCGCTGCACCCGGATGTCGCGTGGCTGCGCGGGCTGTCCGCCGACACCCGCCTGGTCGTGTCCGAGCCGCTCGGCGACCTGCCGGGAGCCTGGAACGAGCTGCCCGAGAGCAGCTACGGCGTCATCCCGCCCGACGGCGAGCTGCTGGCCGGGTTCACCGTCGGACAGCTGACCTAGCCAGGCATCCGCCCGCGCCGACGGGCACCAGGGCCCGCCGGCCTCCCCGGGCTGAGCGGGCGCTGCCCGTGCCCCTACCGGCCCTGAGCGTCCACACGGTGTGGGAGCGGCTCGAAACCCGGCCGCTCCCACACCGTCGCCCAGGTCCGGGCTCGTTACACCTGCCGAGTCGGATACATGGTGATCCGCGAGAGATTGACATGTGCCGGCTGAGCCGCCGTGAACGCGATCACCTCCGCCACGTCCTGGGCCGACAGCACCTCGATGCTGCCGATCAGCCCGTCGAGCCACTGGTTGACCGCGGGATCGGTGACGTGCCCCTGCAGCTCGGTGGCGACGACCCCCGGCTCGACGGCGGTGACCCGCACCCCACGGCCGCCGAGTTCGGCGCGCAGGGTCGTGGACAGGTGGGTGACGGCGGCCTTGCTCGCGGTGTAGGCGGCGAAGCTGGGGAAAGGCACGTGCGAGGCGATCGAGGAGATGTTGATCAGGTCGGCGGGTCCGGTGGCCGCCGCCCGCAGCAGTGAGGGCGTGAGCGCGTGGACGATGCGCAGCGCGCCGGTGACGTTGACGTCGATCTGGCTCTCCCAGTCGGCGAGGTCGGCCTGCTCGGCGGGGGCGGGCAGCATGATCCCGGCGTTGTTGACGACGAGGTCCACCCCGCCGAAGACGCCGAGCACCCGCTGGACGGCCGCGGCCACCGAAGCGGAGTCGGCCACGTCGGCGGCGACGGCGATCGCCTCCCCTCCGGCGTGCTTGATCTCCTGGACGAGGTCGGTCAGCCGCTCTTCGCGGCGGGCCAGCAGCGCGACCCTGGCGCCCCTGGCGGCCAGCAGCGTGGCGGTGGCGGCTCCGATGCCGCTGGATGCTCCGGTGACGATGGCGGTACGGCCCGCGAGGTTGTCGGTCATGGCGCCGACTCTGCCGCCCGCCGCATGCCGTACCCAGGGACCTGGTTTTCCTGGGTCTGACAGGACCAGGCACGCGCGGCCGGGCGGACCGATAATCGAGGGGTGAACGAACTGGGTGAGTTCCTCAAGTCGCGTCGCGCGCGCGTCCGTCCCGAGGAGGCGGGCCTGCGGTCGTACGGCGGGCGCCGCCGCGTGCCCGGCCTGCGCAGGGAGGAGCTGGCCCAGCTGGCAGGAATGAGCGCCGACTACTACACGCGGCTGGAGCAGGGACGCGGCGGCGGAGTGTCGGAAGAGGTGCTCAACGCGCTGGCCAGGACGCTCGGTCTGGACCAGGACGAGCGGACCTACCTGTTCAGCCTGGCCAGGCCGGTGCGCGCACCTCAGCGCTCGCGGCGTACCCGGCGCACGGTCGGCCCTCAGCTGCGGCACCTGCTCGACGCGATGGAGGGCGTGCCCGCCTACGTGATCGACCACAGGAGCGAGCTGCTGGCCTGGAACCGCCTGGCCTCCGCGCTCTACACCGACCTGGGCAGGCACCGTAACTGGGCGCGCTTCTGCTTCCTCGACGAGGCGAGCAAGGAGATCTTCGTCGACTGGGAGAAGAAGGCCAGGGAGGTCGTCGCCTACCTGCGGCTGAAGGCGGCCCAGTATCCGGACGACGCCCTGCTGGCAGCGCTGGTGGGCGAGCTGTCGGTGAAGAACGCGCACTTCCGCCGCTGGTGGGCCGATCACAACGTGCTGGAGAAGACGCGCGGGACCAAGCAGCTCCGTCATCCGGTGGTGGGCGAGTTGTCGCTGAGCTTCCAGTCGTTCACGGTGACCGGAGAGCCCGACCAGGTGCTGGTGGCCTATGCGGCCGAGCCCGGCTCGCCCTCGCAGGAGGCGCTGCGGCTGCTGGCGAGCTGGTCCCTGCCCGAACGGCAGGGTGCGCCCGGCTAGGGCCTGCTCAAACTGAGAGTAGCCAAAACACTACCCTCCGCTTGCGGACGCTTTCCACGCTGTGCTGACGTGAGCGGCGTGACCTCATGCCAGGACCGGGTGGTCCACGAACTGCGCACGCTGATGGATCGGGCCATCGCCGCCGAGGATCTCGGCGCCGCGCTTTCCGCGGCCATCGCGCCGTGGGTACGGCACGACGCGCTGCGCCTGATCGGCACCAGTCCGGCGACCGGGCTCGGGCAGGGCTCGTTCAGCTTCTGGCACCGGTACGAACGCGAACTCGCCACGGCCCTGCTCGCCCACCGTCACACCCACGGCGATCCCTGCCGGCCTTCGTCCCTGGTGCGCCGGCAGGTGCCGGTCGCGGTGGCCGGCGCCGACGAGGGGGCGCGGCGGGCGTTCGCGGCCTGCGGCGTCTCCTGCGAGCTGCGGCTGCTCCTGCGTGACAGCCGCGGCGTGTGGGGGCTGCTCGGGCTGGTGCGCGCCTGCGACGACCACCCCTTCACCGGCGACGACCTGCGCAGGGCGGCGCTGCTCGGCCCGGCGCTGGTGACCGCGCTGCGCCGGTACGTCACCGCGGGCCCGCTGGCGCCCACCGCGGCCGCGCTGCCCGCCGGCGTGATCGTCGTCGGCCCCGACCGCACGATCCGTACCGTGACCCCGCAGGCCCAGGCGTGGCTCGAGCGGCTGCGCGGCCCTGTCCGGCACGGCACGCACGCCTGGCTGGCCGACACGTTCGTGACGGCGCTGGCGATCGACGCCGGCGAGCACGTCCGCGGATCGGGCGGCGGCCGGCCGCTCATCTGCGCCCCCGCGGCCCACTACGGCCGCTGGCTCGCCGTCGAGGGCCAAGCCCTGGACGAGGACGGCACGGGCGACGTGGCCGTGGTCATCCAGTCGGCCGCGGGCGCGCTCATGCTGCCCTCGTTCTGCGACTGGTACGCGATCACGCCGCGCGAGCGCGGCGTGCTGGAACTGCTGTGCAGGGGAGCCGCGCCGAAGCAGATCGCGCGGCTGCTCGGCCTGTCCGCGTACACGGTGAACGACCATCTGAAGGCGGTCTTCCGCAAGACCGGCGCGGCCGGCAGGGACGAGCTCATGGCCGCCTTCACCACCTGAACGCCATCCCCAACACTGGGGGGATGTCCGGGCCGCCGCCTCACCCGACCATGAAGGAGTTCGCACCACTCACAGGGGAGGAACACCCGTGAAAAGCATCTCAACCCCCGCCCGCCGCCAGGTCGAGCGCTTCCTGGAGTTCTCCGACCACGTCGGGGGACTGGCCGAGGCCGACGTGCTGGCGCTGCTGCGCGACCAGGGCATCACCACGCTGGAGGCACTCGTCAGCAAGGCCGTCAGCGCGCCCCGCTCGGCCCCGCCCGTCAAGATGGACGCCGCCCAGGCGCTGAGCGCGCCCAGGGCGACCTCCACGCAGCCCATCACGCACCCGGCACCCGCCATGGCGGTGGTCGTGGACGGCGTCGAGCACGACCCCCGCGACCTGTCGCGGTTCGACGGCCGCCCGCTGACCTACATCTACGGCCCCGAGCGGCTGTCGGCCCTCACCGACGACAGCGCGCTCAACGGCGCGCTGTGGGCGGCCTCGCAACTGGCCCAGGCAGGGGCCGCGCGGGACCCGCGCCCCGCGACGTGGGGCCAGGTCCAGATGTTCGAGCACGTGGACTACGCCGGTGACTGGTTCTGGTGCGCGGCCCGAGAAGCGCACAACGACCTGACCAGCGTCCACCACGGGCCCCTGCACCTGCACGACTGGAACGACGTCATCAGCTCCATGGGCGGCACGAACTGCTCGGTCCGCTACTACGAGCACATCAACTTCGGTGGCAGTTCCCTGTTCGTCGCACCGTTCACCGACATCCCCAACCTCGTCCCCAGCGGCTGGAACGACCGCATCTCCTCCGTCTGGAACCTCGGCTGATCCGCACACCACCGCCCTAGGCGGCGGATCAGGCCGGTAAGCGGGCCTGGCCGCGCCGCATGCGCAGGACGGCACCACCACCTGCGCGCGGCCGGTCAGGCCCGCCCCCTCGTTCGCCACTTTCATCTCATTGCACAGAGTTGCCAATCGACGACACACCGTTACTATTGCGTGGAGGTCTTCCACCCCTTTCCCCGATCCCTTCCCCCCGATCACGGAGTGCCGCATGGAGCGAACGGTTCTGGCCGCCGTCACCGAACGTCCCGACGCCGATTCGGCACTCGCCGATCAGCTCCGCCGCGTGTGCGCGGCGATGGACGAGCACGGGCTCCAGGTGCGCTGGACCCACCGGGCCGAGGACGCCCTGGCGGTGGTCGGGTCGGACGCGTCGCTGACGGCTGTGCTGGCGGCATGGGACGCGCCGGGGGCCGAGGAACTGCTCGGCGCGGTGGCCAAACGGTTCCGCGGCCTGCCCGTCTTCCTGATGACGCAGGAGCAGGAGCTTCCGCTGTGGGTGTACGAGGTCATCCAGGGCTACGTCTTCCCGCTGGAGGACACCCCGCAGTTCATCGCCGGGCGCATCGCCCACGCGGCCGAGCAGTACGCCGAGAAGATCCTTCCGCCGTTCTTCAGCGCGCTGCGGCGCCTTCAGGACCACCATCGCTACTCCTGGCACACACCGGCGCACGCGGGCGGGGTGGCGTTCCTCAAGTCGCCGGTGGGGCGGGCGTTCTTCGACTTCTACGGCGAGCGGCTGCTGCGCACCGACCTGTCCATCTCCGTCACCGAGCTGGGATCGCCGCTCGACCACACCGGCCCGATCGGCGAGGCCGAGCGCAACGCCGCCCGCGTCTTCGCCGCCGACCGCACGTTCTTCGTGGTCAACGGCAACTCCACCGCCAACCGCATCGTCGGTCACCACGCGATCGCCCGTGACGACACGGTCCTGGTGGACCGCAACTGCCACAAGTCGGTCCAGCACGCGCTGGCCATCAGCGGCGCCCGCCCGGTCTACCTCGTACCCGAGCGCAACGGGCTGGGGCTGGCGGGCCCGATCCCGCCCGCCGTACTGCAGGCGGACGCGGTCCGTGACCGGGTGGCCGCCCACCCCCTCGCCGCCGGGGATCCGACGTACGCGGTGATCACGAACTCCACCTACGACGGGGTGTGCTACGACGCGGTGCGGGTCGGCGAGCTGCTGGGCGCCAGCGTGCCGCGGCTGCACTTCGACGAGGCGTGGTTCGCCTACGCCCGGTTCAACCAGCTCTACGCCGGCCGCTACGGCATGGCGATCGACGAGCGCACGCTGCCGGGCGCGGGGCGTCCCACCGTTTTCGCCACCCAGTCGACCCACAAGCTGCTGGCCGCGTTGTCGCAGGCGGCGATGCTGCACGTCCGCCCGGCGGAGCGGGCGCCGGTCGACTACGACGCGTTCAACGAGACCTACCTCATGCACGCCTCCACCTCGCCGCTCTACCCGATGATCGCCTCGCTGGACGTCGCGGCGGCGATGATGGACGGCCCGTCCGGGCCGTTCCTGACCGGGGAGGCGATCGTCGAGGCGGTCCGCTTCCGGCAGGCGATGGTACGGCTGGCCGCCCGCATCCGCGAGGACGGCCTGCGGCCCGACTGGTTCTTCGGCGTCTGGCAGCCCCCCACGGTCACCGACCCGCGCACCGGCCAGGACGTCTCGTTCGCCGACGCCGACCCTGCGCTGCTGTGCGCCGAGCCCCGATGCTGGACGCTGGACGAGGGGGCCGCGTGGCACGGGTTCGACGGGATGTCCGAGGGCTACTGCCTGCTCGACCCGGTCAAGGTGACGATCACCTGCCCGGGTGCCGACGCCGCCACGGGCACGCTCGACTGGGGCATCCCGGCCCGCGTCGTGGCCGCCTACCTGGAGCGGCGCGGCATCGTGGTGGAGAAGACCGGCGACCACACGTTGCTGGTGCTGTTCTCCATGGGGATCACCAAGGGCAAGTGGGGCACGCTGATCGACGCGCTCACCGACTTCAAGAACGCCTACGACAACGATCTGGACCTGGCGGAGGTGCTGCCGGGCTTCGGGCCGTCCGCGATCTCGCTGCAGAAGTTCTGCACCCTGGTCCACGAGAAGCTGCGCGACTCCGGTGTCGGGAAGCTGCTCGACCAGGTCTTCACCACCCTGCCCGAGGCGGTGTCGACTCCCGCCGACTGCTACCAGGCCATGATCCGGGCCCGCACCGAGCGCGTCTCGCTGGACGGCCTGCCGGGGCGGGTAGCCGCGGCCACGGTGGTGGTCACCCCGCCCGGGATCCCCATGCTGATGCCCGGCGAGGCGACCGGCCCGGCCGACGGCCCGCTGATGACCTATCTACGGGCTCTGGAGGACTTCGATCGGGCCTTCCCCGACCTGGCCACCGACATCCACGGCGCCCACCGTGACGGCGACGGCCGCTACTGGGTGGAGGTCGTCAAGGACTGAGATCGGCGGTCGTGCGCCGGGTGACCGGTGGGCGGCCGGACGGCCCCGGGCGGCGGTTCACCCGGGGCCTGATCCGTGGTCATCCGTGGTCAGCCGTGGACGACGACCTTGTCGAGGTCGGGGGCATAGGCGGTGTCGTTGCCGAAGCGGAGCGTGTTGGCGCCGGCGGCGAGCCGTACGGTGACGGTCACGACGGCCGGGACGGACCAGCTGGTGCCGGTCAGCGCCACCTGCGTCGCGGGGCTGCCGTTGACGCTGACGGAGAAGGACCGGGAGCCGTCGACCAGACCGTGGATCTCCAGCCGGTAGTCGCCCTCGCTCGGCGCGGTGACGCCGGTGAGGGTGACGCCGTTGGCGGCGCCGTTGCCGATGTAGCCGACCTTCGCGCCGCCGGAGCACCCGCCGCACGCGGCCCGCAGGGCAGCGCCCTCGACGGCGCTGGCCGGCGCCTCGGCCTCGTAGTGGTTGTGGGTGGGGCCGGCGCAGGTGAGCTTGGCGTCCGCCCAGTCGGCGTGGTCGTAGTTGATGCCGTCCCCGCCGTCGGTGACCACCAGGCGCAGCAGGGCGGCTCCCGAGATGTCGGCCGTGAGCCGTTGCCCGGGCATCGCGTTGGTCATGACCTCGGTGCTCGCGACCTTCCGCCCGTCCGCCCAGATCTCGAACGCGGCCGTGCCGCGGGTCCCCGCCTCGTCGTCCAGGCCGGCCACGGCCGTCACCTGGGTGCAGGCGCCGCCGATGTAGTACTCGACCGTGCTCGGGGCGTGCACGCCGAGGCCCTTGGCGTACACCGCTCCGCCGACGGTGAGCGGCCCGCCGTCCCCCGAGCCGTCCTCGCCGACGCTGCGGTCCCGCTCCACGGGGCCCCAGCCGTTCGTCGAGCTCAGCCAAGCGACATCGCTGAGGTAGGAGCTGCCGGTAGGGGCCGTCGGCGGAACCAGCAGGCCAGCCGTGCCCGTGGTCCGGGCCGGCGGCCGGCCACCGGGGCCGGTGTGGTCCAGCGTGGCCGTCACCTCGTGGTGACCGGAGGAGGCGTCGGCCGGCGCGGTGACCTTCCAGGTGGTACGGAAGGTCCTGCCGGGAGCGAGGATGCCCTTCGTCGTGGGGGAGGTCGCCTCCACCTTCCACCCTTCGGGCGCGCTCACCCGCACCGAGAGCCGCTGGGCCGGGACGTGCCCGTGGTTGACCGCGGTCGTGGTGAGGGTGAGGGGCTTGCCGGGGTGGGCGAGCACCGGGCCGTCCGGATAGGCGGCCTCGCCCTGCGGGCTCAGCTCGACCGCGGGGGCGTACCGGGCCCACCCGGCGTCCTTGGAGACGCGCAGCATGACCGTGCCGTGCGCGGGGACCGTCGCCGCGAGCACGTCCTCGGTGTGGGTGTCCGTGCGGGTCCACAGGTCGCGCACCCGGTAGGCCGGGCTGCCGTCGGCCAGTCCGATCTCGGTCACCGAGGTGGCGACGCGCTGCGCCCGGTCGCTCTCGTTGAACAGGGCGACCGCCTTGTCCCCGTTGGCCAGCGGCTTGACGACGACCCACCGGCCGCCCTCGGACTTCAGCACGCTTCCCTGGATCCCGAGCGGGTCCTGGTCGACGGCGATGACCTCCTTGTTGAGCAGGATGTCGAACGTCTCGCCTGATGCCCTGCGCAGGTCGGAGCCGATGAGCAGCGGAGCGGCCATGATCGACCACATGCTGAAGTGGGTGCGGTACTCGGTGTCCGTCATGCCGCCGTTGCCCACTTCGAGCATGTCGGGGTCGTTCCAGGCCCCCGGCTTGGCGTACTGCGCCAGCGCCAGGTTGCGCTTCATGATGTCGAGCATCGAGGACCAGCTGTCGCTGATGTCGCCCGTGGTGCGCCACAGGTGGCCGACGTCCTGCGCCCAGAGCCACGGCTGGTTGGAGCCCCACTCGCAGATGCTGAAGACGATCGGCCGGCCGCTGGCCCTGAGCGCGTCGCGCATCGTGGTGTACCTCTCAAGCGCGCTCTGCCCGAGATGGTCGCCGCAGTTGTCGTACTTGAGGTAGTCCACACCCCAGGAGGCGAACAGGTTCGCGTCCTGCCTTTCGTGGCCGATCCCGCCGGGGAAGCCCTTGGCGTCGCACGTCCTGGTGCCGGCGCTGGTGTAGATGCCGAACTTCAGGCCCTTGGAGTGGACGTAGTCGGCCACCGCCTTGATGCCGTGGGGGAACCGCACGGGATCGGGCACCAGGTTGCCGTTCTGGTCGCGCTGCGGCAGCGCCCAGCAGTCGTCGAGGTTGACGTACTGGTATCCCGCGTCCTTCAGTCCCTTCGAGACGAACAGGTCCGCGATTCCCTTGACCATCTCCTCGTTGAACTCGGCACGGCAGTGGGTGCTGTTCCAGTTGTTGAAACCCATGGGCGGGGTGAGCGCGAGACCGTCGTCGACCGCCGCCGCGGCTGCGGGAGCGGCCGTTGCCACGGTCGCGGCCAGCCCGGCGCTCGCCAGGGCCGTACTCAGCAGGGTCGTCGCGGCGAAGCCGGAGAGAAGTTGTCGAAGCGCACGCACGAACTGCCTCCATGGGGGGTGGATGGCGGGCAGGCTCCACTGGTAAGGCCCGGCCGGGGCATGCCGGAGCCTGCCCTCGCGGGGGTGCTGGGGAGAGCCGTGAGGCGGCACGGTGAAAACGGGTGGGAAGGGCTGGGACGGTGGCCCGTCGCGGGCCGGGGATGGGCGGCCGGGACGAATACGAACAGCCTTGCCTTTGCAATTCACCATGAATCATCAGAATCATGCAATACCACACTTTATAACGACTAGATCTCAACACATCTGCACTCGGATGGACTGGGAAGCAGTCGGAAAGACCGACAGCGGCGGCGATACATGCGCGTGAAGCGGCGGGTTCGCTTCTGTTGATTCACGCTCGGCTCTGGGGGAGTGCCGCTCGTCAACGCTCGACCAGCAGCGCACCAGGGCTCTGCCGGTACGCCGTCGGGCCTACCGGCCCCACCCCGCCGGTCGTGCGCGGCCGAAGCCGGGCGGCAGGCGAGCCCGAACGATCACCGCTGTCACCCTCGCCCGCCCGGGGTGCCCCTTCGGCGGGTCCTCGACACCTTGGCACGCGCCTACGACCACGCCGACCCCGCGGCCGGCTGCCGGGATGCTCACGCAGGAGGTGGAGATGCTCGGCGGCGCCGCCGAGCCGCCCCCGACACCGGTCTCCTGCATCACGCGACAGGACGCCGGCACCTACCACCTGATCGACTTCAAGGAGGTCGGCAGGCCGGGTCGGCCGGTGAGGATCCGTGGTCGCGGGAGGGCGTCACGGGGTCGGATCGCGGGCGGGAAGGTGTGGCCATGACCACGCCGGCGACCTGCCGTACAGGATCAAGCCGTGCGGTCGTGAACGACGGCGAGCGAACCGCTCCACTCCCTGACGCGGGCAAGCAAGGTCACGGCGGTAGGAAGCGGATCGGCGCAAAGAACGCTCGCGTGGAAGGCGTGCGGCATGCCGTCGTAGATGTCGAGGCTGACCGTTCCCGCGGCGTCGGACACCGCCTCGGCGAACCGCTGCGCATCATCGAGGAGAACCTCTTTCGAGCCGGCCACGACCAGCAGCGGCGGCAGCCCGCGAAGGTCGCCGTGCAGAGGGGACTGGGGTCCCTGATCCGGCCGGGCACCGGCCAGGTACTGCGTTCGGACGTGGTCGAGCACGGTCCGGTCGACGACGTCCTGGCCGTCGTTGGCGTCGATCGACGGGCTTGACAGCGTGAGGTCGGTCTGCGGAGAGATGGTCAGCGCTCCGGCGGGCAGAGCGTCGCCGGCCTGGTTGAGTACGAGCAGCGCCGACAGCACCAGCGTGGCGCCGGCGGACTCACCGGCCAGGATGATCTTGGAGGCGGGTACGTCCTGAGCGAGCAGGCTCCGGTAGGCGGTCACCACGTCCTCAAGGGCGGCCGGATATCGGTGAGCCGGGGCAAGGCGATAGTCCACGGCCAGGACAGGACGGCCGGTCGCCTCGGAAAGGCGGTAGGCCATGATCTGTTCCAGGTGGGGATTGGCGTACTCGAACCCGCCTCCGTGGACGTAGACGGTGACCCCTCTCGCGGACACCGCATCGGCTGGCGGCTTCTGCAGAGGCATCTGCGGAGGCTTCTGCGGAGCGGTGACCCAGGTGCCGGGAACGCCGCCGGTGTGCGGCAGCAGGGCGGTGAGGTCGGCGTCAGCCGGTAGGACGGGAGGTCGAGACTGCATGGCGCCGAGCTCGGCCAAGACCATGGCGCCGGCGTCGGGTGCAGCGGGGATGTGGGTGAGGTTCACGAACAGATCCTTCGTACGGAGCAGTGGGCGGGACGGCCTCCCCTCCGTCCCGGAGTGGTGGATCGTCGGAGGGAGGCACGATGCGCCGATGGCAGCGGTCACCAGGAGGCGCCTGGTGCCGTACCTGGCAAAGACGGGAATGCGGTGCAGGCATGCGACGACCCGGCGTCAACAGGAGCGCGGATCGGCGGTCAGTTGTTCGGCACGCGAGAATGCGCCGTGCTCACCTGCGGTGGTGGTGGTCAGCACCGTCCGCGCAGGGCGCGCGGCGCGGGCGTGGTCACGGTCAGATGCGACCGGTGAACTGAGACGTCACGAGACCAACCCCTTGATACGGTGCCTCCATGCCGTCGGCGTTCTCCTCGACGACGTCACGCGACACGCAGATCATTAGAGCCCGCCGACGCAGGGCTGTCAAACGTCGCCGACACGGCTCTTCCTCGCTCGCACGGCTGACTTGACCGATGATCGCAAGAGTGATGGGATCCGTCGTCAGCGTCGCGGTGTACCGGCAAGCAGGCCGCCGAGGACACGGAGGCGCCGGAACATGGGATACCCATGGAGCCCTTCGACCTCGCCGAGCCAGCCGCGTTCGGTGGCTTCGCGTATCCGGTCATGCAGGTTCGTGATGATCTCGGCGAGCCGCATCGCTTGTGCTGGATCTGGCTGCAGCATGGGACATCTCAGCAGGCTTCTCTGAACTAAGGAACTTGATGCTCAGCGGTAGCGCCTCACCTCGTTCGCTGTCGAAGCGGGTCAGGTAGAGGTCAGCCCAGCTTTGGCGGAGTCGAGATGGCGGGTGTCACCGAGGTTGACGACCTGGCGGCTGTGGCGGAAATCGTCTTCGTGCAGTGTGGTGATGCTGCCCGATCGAACTCGGAAAAAGGCATGGCCGACCGCCATGATCGGCATCTTGATCCAGGCCGCCACGACGAAGGTCAGGGAGCCACCGTGCGTCACGATGATCTGGTGCTCGCAGGGGCGCTGCACGATCTCGTCCATGGCCGCGTAGATGCGCTGCGCCAGCGCCGCCTTGGTCTCGGCACCCTCCACGCCCTCGTCATGTTCCAGCCGCTCCCCGACAGCCGGCGGCGGCACGAATCGCTGATCCAGCCACTCCTGTGGCCTTCCCTCCGCCTCTCCATAGGATTTCTCCCGCAGTCTGCGGTCCAAGATTGGCTTCACGCCGAACAGCTCGGCAACCTTCTCGGCCGTTTGCCGGGTGCGCTGCAGATCCGAGGAGAACAGCTCCACCTCGCCGCCGTCCGGGATCTGAGCCCGCAGCGCCTGGGCAATGGAGGCCGCCGCGCTGAGGCCGGCCGGCGTCAGCTGCGAATCATGCCAACCGCCGACGACCCCCTCGATGTGATGTGTCGCCTCCGGATGGGTGACGACGTAAATGGTGCGCACGAGCGAGCTCTTCCTGTCGATGGCCAGGCCTTTGGCGATCTTAAGAGTGGTTCACGCGTTTCTCTGATTTCTCTGAACTTTGGGGCCGGTCCGTCCCAAAGCCTCTGATCTGCAGCTCTCTGAAACCGAATCGGTGATCCCAGAGGAATCACAGCGAGATGCTCCGGAGAGCGAGAGCCGCTCCGCCTGCCGCCTCAGTACTGTGATTTCGCATGACGGACACCGAGATTGAGATCACCGCCGACCTGGTCCGCGACCTGCTGCAGGAGCAACATCCGGACCTTGCAGGGCTGGCCATCCGCGAGGTGGCGGGCGGCTGGGGCAACCAGATGTGGCGCCTCGGGGACGAGTTGGCCGTGCGCATGCAGCGCATGGACCCCACCCCGGAGCTCCAGCTCAAGGAGCGGCGGTGGCTACCCGTGCTGGCCCCGCGCCTGCCGCTCCCGGTGCCGACCCCGGTGCGGTTCGGCGAACCGTCCGAGCGCTTCCCCAAGCACTGGACCGTGATGACGTGGGTTCCCGGCGAGCCGCTGGACCACGTCTCGATCAGCCGCGGCACCCACGCGGCCGACACGCTGGCGGGCTTCCTCCAGGCGCTCCATGTGGAGGCGCCCGCCGAGGCCCCGGCCGGTTCGGACTTCGGCGCTCACCTCAAGAGGTGCACGGGCGGCTTCGAGCAGTTCTTGCAGGCCATTGACCGCGACGCCGTCGGCGATGTCCGCGCCGTCCGGGCCGTCTGGGCCGATGCCGTCGCGGCCCCCGAGTGGGAGGGCCCGCCGGTGTGGGTGCACGGCGACCTCCATCCCGCGAACGTCGTCGTCTCGGACGGAACGCTCTCGGGCATCGTCGACTTCGGTGGCATGTTCGCCGGCGATCCGGCGTGGGACCTCGCCGCCGCATGGGTGCTGCTACCCGCGGGCACGGCCGCACGGTTCTTCGACATGTACGCGCACGCAGACGAGGCGGCGATCCGGCGCGCCCGCGGGCTGGCCGCTATGAAGAGCCTCTTCCTGATGCTCATGGGGCAGAACGGAGATCGGGGCCTTCCCGGCGGGAAGCCGAACTGGGGACCCGCAGGCCGGGCGGCACTTGATCGTGTTCTGAAGGGCGTTTGACGCACGGTTCTTTGACTTTCTCGATCTTGGTGAACCGTGGGCCGTAGCGGCCTGTCCGCTCCGGCGTCCAGGCTTCCATCGGGTTGTGGTGCGCGTGCGCGCGGCCGGAGCGACGCGCCAGGTCCAGCGGGAACGGCTCGAGCAGCGGCCCGGATCCGGTATCGCGGTGCAGGTCGTGGAACCTGCGCGGCACCGTCTCGCTGTGAGCGACGGACGACGGGGCAGGACCCCGCCCCGTCGCGGCCTTCCCTCCGGGTACCTACCTGACGGTCAACGGGCCGATGCGCTTTCTGAACGCAGACGTCTACACGCCGCTTTATGTCACCGGCTCGGTCACCGCGCAGCACCTGATGTGCCTCGTGGACAGCAATCTGTTCATCGGCGGCTCGCTCACCGTCGGGGGCCTGCTGATGACGGAACTCTCCGACTCGGGAATGCTCGTCGTACACGGTGCTGCATCTGCGGGCGCGTGGCTCGAAACATGGGACAGGGGCGACGTCACCTTTGTCGATGATCTGAAGGCCCGTCGGCTGCGCGTGTCCGAGGGCGATTACCTTGAAGACGCCGACGCGGATGATGCGGCTGACATCCTGTTGCCCGAGTTCCTGGACGGCGACACTGAAGATGCCGCGGAAAAGCTCTGGGAAGCCGCGCTTGAAGGACGTCCCCTGCTGCGCCCCTGATTTCCTGCCGGTTTGATCGGCAGCCGCGGATGAGTACAACTGGGTGAAGCCTGTCTGCGCGGGCTGGACGATGTCGGCGATCAGTTGGCGGGGAGTGGGCGCCCCCTGCCGCGGCTGCCCGACCGGCTCGACAGCTCAGGAATGCGCCGTCTGCAAGGTGCGGAGCAGTTCGAAGGCGGGACGGTCCACGGAACGTCGCGTGTTGCTGAGGACGGCGACGCCCACCCCCTTCTCGGGGTCGAAGCCCACGAACGAGGAGAACCCGCCGGTCATCCCGCTGTGCCAGATCTGCAGGTGGGCGCCCTGCCGAGCATGCAGCCGTTGCCCCATCCAGCCCAGGTGAACCCAGGAGAAGGGGCTGATCCGGTGCTCGGTCCGGCGGCTGAGCCGGATCGCCTCGGCCAGCGCGCCGGCGCCGTCGTCCACGTGGGCGCGGAGGAAGGCGACCAGGTCGGCCGGCGTGGATCGCAGCCCTCCGGCACCGGCCATGTCCGCCAGGTGCCAGGCCGCGGCGGGCCTGCCCCGCCGGGTGTGGCCCTGCGCCAGGCGCGCCGACCGGCCGCCGCCGGCAGTGCCGCCGACAGTGCTGCCGACGGTGCCGGCACCGCCATCACCGTCGAAGGTGCCGTCGACGGTGATGCCGGTGCCGGTCAGGTCCAGCGGGGAGCTGATCTCCCGGGAGATCAGCGTCTCGTAGTCGGTGCCCACCCGGTGGGCGAGCGCCGCTCCCAGCAGGCCGGCGCCGAGGTTGGAGTAGCGGAACCGGCGTCCGGGTGTGGCGCCCAACCGGGTCCGAGCCAGCCCCCGGAGCAGGAGATCGATCGTGCATCCGGCGTACGGATCCGGCTTCCACGGGCGGAGCAGCGCCTCCAGCATCATGCCCTTGGGCAGTCGGGGCAGCCCTGAGGTGTGGGTCGCCAGATGCCGAAGGGTGATCTCCTGGCCATCCCGTGACGGCACGCGTGTTCCCTCGGGCAGCAGCGCGGCCACGGGCTCGTCGAGGTCGACCGTGCCGGCGACACCCAGCCGCGCCAGGGCCAGAGCCGTGAACACCTTGGTCACCGAGCCGACCTCGAACACCGTCCCGGCGCCGGGCGTGCCGTCGTTGTCACCGCCGGCGCGACCGGCACCCCGGATCTCCACCGAGCCGGGGGTCAGCGCGGCGACCACCACGCCGACGTGATTCGCGGCCAGCCGGTCAGCTGACTCCCTCACGAGGCCGTCCAGATCTGTCACATCTGGCAATTATCGGGGCTGCGGCGTGCGGGCGGAGCCGCCGAACCCTGCGGCTACGAGTGGCGTGGCCGGCCGGCGGCGGCGTACAGCAGCTGCCGCAACCCCGGCAGTTCCTCCCGGTCCTCCCGCCACACCAGGCGCAGGCTCAGCCGCGGAGCCGGCAGCGCCAGCGGTACCAGCGCACCCGACTCCAGCGCCCCGGCCACCGCGAACTCCGGCAACAACGCGATGCCCAGACCCTGCTCGGCCCAGGCGCGCATCACCGCCACCCCGCCCGCGCCGACTCGTTCGGGCCCCGGCCCGAGCACGCTGTCGGCGGCCAGGCGGAAGGAGCAGCCCGGCACGTTGACCAGCAGCCGCTCGCCCGCCAGGTCACCGGGGCCGACCAGGCCGCGCCCGGCGAGGGGGTGTCCCGGTGCCGCCACCAGCACCAGCGGGACCTCGTCGACGTCGAGGAAGGTCAGCGGCTCAGGCGGCGCGAACCCCAGCCCGCCCAGCGCCTGGCCCGCGTCCAGCAGCAGCGCCGCCTCCAGCCGCCCGGCCGCGACCTCGGCCATCAGCTCGTCCCTGCTGGAGCTGGGACGCACCCGCACCTCCAAGCCGGGATGGTGTTCGGCCAGGTGGGCCAGCACGCGCGGCGCGTGGGTGGCGGCGATGGTCTCCAGCGCCCCGAGGCGCAGCCGGTACGGCTGCCCGGTCACTTCCAGCCGGGCCTGCTCGGCCAGCTCCAGCAGGCGGCGCGCCCAGCCGGTCAGCCGCTCGGCGGCCGCGGTGGGACGCATGCCGCGCGGCGTGCGCTCGAACAGCGACACCCCGAGCGAGCGCTCCAGCGCGCGGATCTGCTCGGAGACGCTGGAGGGCGCCAGGTCCAGGGCGACGGCGGCGTCGGTGACGGTGCCGTGCCGTAGCAGGGTCTCGAAGGTGCGCAGCTGGCGCAGTTCCATGCCGCTGCCAACCCGCGCCGGGCGTTCGGAAATTCCGAACGCTGCCTTCGGGTCAGCCGGTGGAGGCGGCGGTCGGTGCCGGGCGAGGGTGGGCGCCGTGATCAGATATCTCGTGGGCGTCTCGCTCGGCTACTTCATGGTGCTGCTGGACATGACGGTGCTGGCGGTCGCCGAGCCGGACCTGGCCGCCTCGCTGGAGACCTCCGTGGCCGGCCTGCAGTGGGCGACCACCGCCTACACCGTGGTGTTCGGGGCGTCGCTGCTGTCGGCCGGCGCCGTCTCCGACCGGTACGGCGCGCACCGCGTCTTCCGCGCCGGGGTGAGCGCGTTCGGCGCGCTCTCGCTCCTGTCGGCGCTGGCGCCGACGCTGCCGGCCCTGGTCGGCCTGCGCGCCGTGCTCGGGGCAGCGGCGGCGGCCTGCCTGCCGAGCTCGATGGCGATCATCGCGCGGCTCTACCCTGACCCGCCGCGCCGCGCACGCGCCGTGGCCACCTGGGCGGCCGTCAGCGGCGCGGCGGTGGCCGCCGGCCCGATCGCCGGGGGAGCGCTGGTGGACCTGGCCGGCTGGCGGGCGATCTTCCTCGTCAACGTGCCCATCACCCTCCTCGTGCTGTCCCTGGTCAAGGGCGCGGCGATCACCTGCCCCGCGGGGGAGCGGCGGATCGACTGGCGCGCGCAGCTGGCCGCCGTGGCGGTGCTGGCGCTGCTCACCGACACCGTGGTGGCCGCCGGCTCCCGCGCCTGGGCGCACGCGGCCGCCTCAGGAGCGGCCACCCTGGCGGTGGCCGGCCTCTTCGCGGCGCTCGAACGGCACAGCCCGGCGCCGGTGCTCCACCGCGGGCTGCTGGCCGGCCGCGGCGTGCGCGCCGGGCTGGCGGCCGGCGCCGCGGTCACCTTCACGCTCAACGGCATCCTGTTCGTGCTGCCGCTCCTGCTGCGGGACCAGCACCTCGGCGCGACCGACACCGGCCTGGCGTTCCTGCCGATGACCCTGCCCTTCGTGCTCAACCCGCCGCTGACCGGCCGGCTGGTGGCCCGCTTCGGCCCCCGCCCGCCCATCCTGGCCGGGCTGGCGCTGCTGGTGGCCGGCAGCCTCGCGCTGGCCGCCGGATGGCTGCCTGCCGGGCTGCTGCTGGCCGGCCTCGGCGTCTCCTTCGTGCTGCCCGCGCTGGCCGCGGCCGTCGTCGCGGCCGCTCCTGAGGGTACGGCAGGCGCGGCCGGCGGGCTGCTCAACAGCGTCAGGCAGGTCGGCGCGACGCTCGGGGTGGCGGCCATGGGCGCGCTGGTGACCACCGGCCCGGCCCTGCCGCTCCTGCTGGCCGCGGCCGTCTGCGCGGTGGCGGCCGCCGGTTTCCTGCAGCCCGCCGGCGCCCGGCTGGGGTGACATCGGGGCCCCGGCGGGCGGGCTCAGAGCGGCCACGAGGTGAGACGCCCCCATGCGACGATCGCGGCGACGACCATGACGGCGATGTTCCCGCCGACCAGGTGCGCCTCCCCGCGACCCAGATGCGTGATCGTGGCGCCGGCCATGAGGATCACCAGACCGATCGCCGCGACCGGCGTCAGCACGGGCGCGATCCGCGTCACGCCGGGAAGGACGAGGCCCGCCGCGCCGCACACCTCCAGGATCCCGATGCCCGCCACCTGGGGCCGGGAGAAGTCCTCGACCCACGGCATGATCCCGCTGATGGCCTCGAGCGGCGCGAAGATCTTGAGGCCACCGGCGAGGAGGAACAACACCGCCAGCAACCCCTGAAACACCCAGAACACGATGGTCATGCCGTTCAGTGCACACCGTCCCCGATGGGACTGTCCAAGACCGGTTTCCACCTGCCCGACAGGCGCGGCCTATCATGGCCGGAATGGGATGGGATCTGCGGCGGCTGCGGTATTTCCAGGCAGTGGCCGAAGAACTGCACTTCGGCCGGGCGGCCCGCCGGCTGCACATCGCCCAGCCGTCGCTGAGCCAGCAGATCAAGGCCCTGGAGCGGGCGGTCGGCGCCACCCTCCTGGAGCGCACGCCGCGCGGGGTGCGGTTGACCCCCGCGGGGGCGGCGGCGCTGGAGGCGGCCCGCGACCTGCTCGCCCGCTCTGACCGCACCCTGCGCGACATCAGGGACCTGGCCGCCGGCTCCGCGCCCGCGCTCAGGCTCGGGCTGTCCACGGGGATCGGTCCCGACCTGCTCGGCCGGGTACGGCTGGCCGCCGCAGCCGTGGGCGTGGACATCGCCTTCCGCGACGCCGCCTCCGCCGAACAGCCGGACCTGCTGCGCAGGGGTGAACTCGACCTCGGCCTCGTGCTCGAGCCCGCGACCGACGACACGGACCTGAGGCTGCTGCGCCTGGTCGACGAACCCCTCGGCGTGATCGCCGGCAAGCGGCACCGGCTGCCGGACCGGCTCACGGCGGACGATCTCACCGGCACGCGCCTGCTCTGGTTCGACCGGGAGGAGGCCCCCGGCTACCACGACCATGTGCTGGACGCCTGCGCCGCCGCCGGATGGCGGCCCGAGATCCAGGTGTGCGACAGCCGGCGGCTCAGCGCCGTCGTCCTGCTGCTCACCGCCGAGCCGGACCTGGTCACGCTGGTGCCCGCCGCCAAGGCCGGCCATCCCGAGCTGGTCTGGCGCCCGCTGCGGGACGCTCCCCGCCACCGCGTCGCCCTGGCCTGGCGCCGTGCCGACGGCAGGGAGGCCGTCGGCCGCCTTCGCGACGAGCTCGACCGCGGTCCGGCGCGGACCTGACTCCTCCGGTCCGGCGCGAAACCTGATTCCTCCGGTCCGGCGCGGACCTGGTGACCGCGGTCCGGGGCGACCCTGACGACCGGTGAGCGCCCGCCGCGACCTCGACCGTGCTCGTGGGCGAAGGGCGAGGGCCCGAGCCGATCGAGACGGGGATCAGCCGCTCTGCGCGGGCGTGCCGGTCCGTTGGTCACGGGCCCGCCAGGCTTCGGTGAGGCCGGCGACGGCCTGGTCGAGCAGCTCGGGCCGCAGGGCGAAGCTGAGGCGCAGGCGGTCGCGGTGGCGGCCGTCGGCGGAGAAGAGCGAGCCGGGGGCGACGGCGACGCCGTACCGGCGGGTGAGCGCCGAGAAGCGGTCGGTGTCGGTGCCGGGCAGGCGGACCCACAGGGACAGGCCGCCGCGCGGCGGCTCCCATGTCCACGCCGGCAGCGCGGCGGCGAGCGCGGTGGACAGGTGGTCGCGGCGGGCGGCCAGCTCGGCGCGCCAGGAGCCGGCGGGGTTGCCTTCCAGGAGTTCGGCCGCCATCCGCTGGGAGACGGCGCTGGTGGCGAGGTCGGCGTCCTGCTTGGCCTCGGCCAGCCGGGCCAGCAGCGGCTCGGCGGCGCGCAGCCAGCCCACCCGCAGCCCGCCCCACAGCACCTTGGACAGCGAGCCCACGGTGACCGTGCCGTGCGGGTGACCGTCCGCGAGCGGCGCCGGGCAGGCGCCTTCGAACACCAGCTCCGCGAGGGTCCGGTCCTCGACGATCAGGATGTCGTCGGCGCGGGCCAGGTCGGCCACGTGCCGCAGGTCGGGGACCGCGCCCGTCGGGTTGTTGACGCTGACGGCGTAGATCAGCGCGGGCCGGTGCAGGCCGATCGCCGCGCGGGCCGCTCGCGGGTCGGCCAGCTCGACGGGTACGGCCAGCGCTCCGGCCCGCTGGAAGGCCGCGAGCGCGCCGCCGTACGTCGGATCCTCGACCAGCACCCTGTCCCCCGGGCGCAGCAGGACCCTGGCCGCCAGGTCGATGCCCTGCTGGGCGCCACCGGTGATCAGGACGTCCCCGCCCAGGAGCGCGCGCAGGCGGGGGTCGCCCTTGGCGTCGTACCCGTGGCCGGTGGGTGTGCGCAGGAGTTCCGCGGCGTCGAGCGGGGGCACGACGAGGTGTGAGGGGTCGGGCACGACCGAGGTCGACAGGTCGGCGAGGACGGCGCCCGCGCGCAGCAGCCCCGAGAAGGACGGCGTGCCCGTGGCGACGGTCTCGCGCAGGTAGGTGCCGCTGCCGTGGCGGCGCTCGAACAGCCCCTCCTCGCACAGGGCGTTGAGCGCGGCGGCGACCGTGCCGCGGCTGAGCCCGACGATCAGGGCGAGGTCGCGTTCGGACGGCAGCCTGCCGCCGGGGGCCAGCGCGCCGATCTCGGCGAGATCGCTCAGCGCCCCGGCGAGCCTGCGACTGGGCGGCTGCCTGCCCTCGCGCAGCCGCAGCCGGTCGCGGACGAGCACGGCGAACCTGTTCAGATCCTCGGTTCCCACCGGGCTATTGTGCCCGCTCTTGTGTGGCCTGGTCGACCGCCGCTAGATTCGCCACTCATCGGAGAAGTGGCTCAGAAGTGGCCACTTGATTGAGCCACTTGAGGGGACATGATGAAGCTGCCCGAAACCGGGACGATCTGGATGGACGGCGCGCTGGTTCCGTGGCCGGAGGCCCGCGTCCACGTGCTGTCCCACGCCCTGCACTACGGCACGGCCGTGCTGGAGGGCACCAACGTCCACGACACCCCGCAGGGCCCGGCGGTCTTCCGGCTCGACGCCCATCTGGCCAGGCTCTACCGGAGCGCGAAGATCATCGGCCTTGCCGTGCCGTACACCCCGGGCGAGCTGCACGCCGCCACCCTGCGAACGGTCAGGGACAACGGCCACTCGACCTGCTACATCCGCCACCTCGTCCACCGCGGCTACGGCGAGATGGGCATCTCGGCGCGGAACTGCCCGGTCACGGTGTCGATCGCCACCTGGGAGTGGGGCACGTACCTGGGCGACGGGGTGCGGCTGATGACCAGCTCCTGGCGCCGCAACGACCCCGCCGTCGTCCCCACGGTCGCCAAGGCGACCGGCCCCTACCTGAACTCGGTGCTGGCCAAGGCCGAGGCGCTGGAGGCGGGCTTCGACGAGGCCGTGCTGCTCAACGCCGCCGGCCACGTGAGCGAGTGCACGGCCGCCAACCTGTTCCTCGTCAGCGACGGTGCGCTGGCCACCCCGCCCGCCACCGCCGGGGCCCTGGAGGGCATCACCCAGGACACCGTCGAGCGGCTCGCCGCCGACCTCGGCCTGCCCGTACGGCGGCGCGACATCCTGCGCGCCGAGCTCTACACGGCCGACGAGCTGTTCCTGTGCGGCACGGCCGTCGGGATCGTGCCGGTCGCCTCCGTCGACCACCGCGAGAGCGGTCCGGAAGGCCCGGTGACCGCCAAGCTCAGGAACGCCTACGACGCGGCCGTGCACGGTCGTGACGACCGCTACCGCGACTGGCTCACCCCTGTCGGTTAGGTCCGGCCGACCCCGCGGCGTGATCAGGTCCGCATGCGGGCCGGATGGAACGCGGCACTTTGCGGGGCTGCGGGCGGCGTCCATGAGCCTCACCGGTGCTGTGGGCAGGTGGACGGCCGGATGGACGGGGAGTCGGCGGAGGTGGAGGCGGGCGGGTGGACAGGGGGACGGTCAGCAGGCCGGCGAACCGGCAGGCCGACGAACGGGGAGGCGGGCGGACGAGGGCCGGTGGATGGGGAGGCCGGCGGACGGGAGGCCGGTGAATGGGGAGGCCGGCGGACGGTCAGGCTGGGGTTGTCAGCGGACCCAGCCGGTGTAGCGGCGTCCCGCCGACGTGCCCGAGGAGCGCCCGCCGCCGCGGCCCTCGGCGGGTTCGAGGGTGGCGGCGACCGCCCTGACCAGCCAGGCGTTCACCGACAGGCTCTCCCTGCCGGCCGCCTCCTCCACCCTGACCTTGAGGTGCTCGGGAAGCCGGAAGTTGATGCGCGCCGTACCGCCCTCGTCGCCCTCCGGCGGCAGCGGGGGAGCCGGCGGCCTGGCCGCGACGGCGGGCACGGGCTCGACGGTCTGGTCGGCGGACTCGTCGACGGGGACCCTGACGACGAAATCCGGGTCGCGACCGCGCAGGCGGACGTCGACCGACCCGGGTGCGAGGTCGCGCGTGATCTCGTCGGCCGCCTTCGACAGCGCCTCCAGCAGGGCGAGCCTGGTCGCGGACTCCAGCGGCCCGGTGAGCCGCTCGGCGAGCGCACGGGCGTCGTCGCCACCGACCTCGGCAGCGGCGGCCAGCTCCTGGCGCAGATAGTCGACGTATGGCGCGAGATCCATGACGCCACTATGGCGTCAACCTGGCATCATCGCAAGCCGCCGACCTTCGATGCGGCCACTCCCGCCAAGGCTCCGCCGTGAGCCGGAGCACCGCCCCGACCGGCGTGGCCACCAGACCCCGCCGACACCCACCCGGCCTGGGTCGAGCCGCTGACGGGTGTCAGCGAAGGAGGGCCGGCTGGAGGGAGGTCGTGCGGGTCCCGCTCGGGCGGCACGCTGCGCGCGCCCTCCGACTGCGACGCCTGCGCCGGTATCGCGGCCTCACGCGCTGGAACGCGCGCGGGTCAGCCGAGTTGCTCCTCCATCAGGGCTCGCGCCTCCGGCCAGGCCCGCCAGAGCAGGAGCTCGGAAGCTCGCGCGCAGCGCGGCGAGCAGGCGTTCGCGCGTTCTCGTCCGGGGTGTGTCCGTATGTCTCGTCCAGGGTGCGTTCGCGTGTCTTGTCCGGGGTAGCGCTCGGTCTGATCCGTCACGCGTCGTCTCCCAGGCGGTAGACGCGACGCGCGTTGTCCTTGCCGATCATGGTGGCCACCCGGACCGCCTGGGCCGGCGACCACTCCCCGTCGGCCACGAAGCCGCCGAGGACGCGGGACATGGCCCGGCGCCACAGCAGGGCGCCCAGGTGGTGCAGCTCGGTCGGGCCCCAGGCGTCGGAGGAGAAGAGAGTCTTGGCGAACGGCGCCAGCTCCAGGCTCTCCGCCACGACGGCCACGCTGCGCGCTCCGGTGTAGTTCACTCCAAGGCCCACGTCGAAGTAGACGTTGGGGTAGACCTGGGCGAGGTAGCCCGCGTTGCGGTGGAACGGATAGCAGTGCAGCAGGAGCAGCGGCACCCCGCTGGGCTCGGCCCGCTCGATGAGCCCCCGCAGCAGCAGCGGGTCGGAGCGGCGCAGGTCGATGTCAGGATCGCCGTAGCCGGTGTGGAACTGCAGCGGCAGCCCGCGCTCGATCCCGGTCCAGATCAGGTGGCGTAGCAGCACCGGATCGTCGACCCGGACCGTCGCGGTCTCCTCGACCGCCCGGAGCCACCGCCCCGCCGCGGCCGTGACCTCGGCGGGGGTGGGCGGGCTCGGGTCGAGGTCGAGCCCGTGCCGGTAGGCGGCGATCGTCTTGAGGCCGCGGGCCGTACGGCTGAGCTTCCACAGCAGTTCGGCGAAGCGCGCGGCGAACCCGGCCGCGCTGACGCCCTCGGCGACCACCTGCTCGGCCACCGCCTCCAAGCGGACGACCTCCTCGGCGGGCCGTCCGGTGACCTCGGTCATGCCCGCGACCCCGAGGATCTCGTCGCCGCGATAACCGGTCTCCACCAGGAAGTGGCCGATCCCGCTCGCGGTCAGCAACCTCCTGTTCACCTCCGCGGCGCCGAGCTCGGCACGCCGCGCCATGTACGCCTCGGGGGAGGCATGTGGGTCGAGACCCAGCACGGGCGCGCAGTGCCGCAGGATCGCGAAGCCGATCTGGGAGTCGAACTGGCTCATCCAGCCGGGTACCGGCCGGTCCGACTCGGTGATGAGCTCCTCGAACTCCGCCCTGGACAGGTCGTTGCCCGCGGCGCCGTGGACATGGTGGTCCACCAGTGCGATGGCCTCGATCGACTGATCGAGGGACTCAGAAGACATCAGCGATCCTCCGGCAGCTTTCCACGTCGTCCAGACCGTCGAGCGCGCGCGACTCCGCCCGCCTGACCGACAGGTACGTGTCGATGAGGTCGGGCGCGAACAGGCCGCGGACGACCTGGTCGGCCTCGAGTGCGTCGAGCGCCTCGTCCTGCGACCTCGGCAGCGGCGGCACGGCTGCGGCCGAGACGCACACCTCCGCGCGCTCTCCAGTCATCGACGCCTCTCGATCAGGGTTGTCCCGCCCATCATTCTGGATGGTCGCCGAGCCTGTCGGGATTCGCGCCGACGCCTGCGCGGGTCGCGGGAGGGCGGGGCGGCGGGTGGCCGGTCCTCGCGGCCCGGCGCCGGCATGGCGGCGGGCATGGCCGGCGGGCCCGGCGCCGGCATGGCCTCGGTAAGTCTCATGAAAGTCCGATGAAAGGCTCATGCAAGGCGATTCAGCTAGAAACAGCGCATACGGCCATAAACCGTATAAATCTGCACGAAACTGCTCGATACTCATCGATCGTGCCCATGTGATGGCGCTGCCATCGGCGCGGTCGCCCTCGGCATATGAGGGGCGAGTGTCAGATTCATCCCTTTCTGCGATGCGAGCGACTCCGACGCCGGCCCTGGCGCGGGAGAGAAGTGTGACTCGATGAAGGAAACTCCCGGAAGCGACATGCTTTCGCGCGCCGCGAGGTCGAAGCGTGGTCACCGGGGCGACATGCGTATCGCGATCGTCGGTTACGGCAAAGCCGGCCGGCAGCACGCCACGGCGATTCGACAAGCCGGCGCCATGGTGTTGCATTCCGTTTTCGACGCCGACGAAACCGTCGACGTCCTCCCGCACCGGCGGATCGGCTCGTGGCCGGACGTCCTGGCGGACCCGGACCTGGACGCGGTCGCGCTGTGCACCCCTCCCGGTCAGCGGTCCGACATGGCGCACGCTGTTCTCGACGCCGGGAAATCGCTTCTCCTGGAGAAGCCTCCGGCCATGTCGGTCGAGGAACTGGACCGGCTCGCCGCGAAGTCCGACGACGTGGCCGTGATGCTGCAGCATCGCCTGCGCATCCCGGAAACCGCCTGCACCGCCTGGGGCGGCGACGCGATCGGAACGCTGCTCGTGAGCCGGCCACGGGCGCCCGAACATTTCACCGGATGGCGCGCGAATCCTTTGCACTCATCCGGCGGGGTCACGTCTCACCTCGGAATTCACTACCTGGACATCGCCTGCCAGCTCTTGGGCGACATCGAACGGGTACGGGTCAGCGACTATCGCGAATGCGCGCCCGGAATCGACATCAGGAGCGCCGGGACGATCTTCTTCGCCTCGGGGGCGACGCTGGCCTTCACCGTGTCGGCCGATGGCGGCACGCGCGCGGAACACCTCGTCATCGTGGGCGGCGACGCCAGGCGATTCGAGATCACCGATGGCATGGTCCGTATCGCGGTCGGCGACCGGGTGACCGAGATCCCACCCGAGCCCACCCCGGCCCTCCGGACACGGGTCTACCAGGAGTTCGCCGCCGGCCCCGATCGCTGCCGGCTGGCCCGGGCCAGGGCCGTCGTGACCGTGCTCGACGAGGTGCGGAAGGCCGGCGGCCGATGATCGCACGGTGCGGCCTCTCGTCGGCGTCGGCGCCGGAGCTGAGCGCTTCCGATCTGGCCGCGCTCACCCGTCGTGCCGGGGGTACGGTGGTCGACCTGCGCGCCGGCAGGGGCCACCGGTGGGAGCGGGACGGCATCGCCGGGCTGGCTGGACTCCCCGTGGCGTTCGTCGGCCTGTCGGTCGTGCTCGGCCGGGACGACCGCGACGTGATGCCGGCGGAGCACTTCCCCGATCACCCCGTCAAGATCTTCGCGGCGGTGGGCGCGCTCGAGGCCCCGTGCACGTCGGAGCAGATCGACCGACTCACCCGCCATCGTCCGCCGCGAGACGTCCTCATCGAGACCCATCGAGGGCATGCGGGCCCCGATGAGCTGATGCGCCTGTGCGACCGGTACGGCTGCCGCCTGCTGATCGACAACCTTGGCCTGCACGGGATCTCGCGAGACTTCGAGGCGGATCTGACCCGGCTGGCCCTGCTGGCTCGTGCCGTTCAGGTCAAGGGCTTCGGCTGCGGCGACCGGCACCGGCACCGCCCGCTGACCGGCGACGACCTCCGCTGGCTCCGCCTGGCCGGCGACGACGTCACCGACCTGACAGTGGAGTCGCACGCGGGCGTGCCCGAACAGGACCTGAGCGTCCTCCGCCATGCGTGGAAGGGGGTCGCATGCGACTCGCCGTGATCAACGACGAAGTCCACCAGGATCTGCGCGTCGTCGCGAGGACCGCGCGCTCCTGCGGGTTCTCGGGCATCGAGATACGGTCCCTCGCGAACACGCCGCCCCATCGGCTCGGTGACGAGCAGCTGGCGCAGGCGCGCAGGACGGTGTCCGAGCACGGGTTGGAGGTGGCGGGGTTCTGCCCGCCGGCCATGAAGTGCGACCTGCCGCGCACGGACGAAGACGTCGGCCGGGTCCGGACCTTGCTGATCCGCGCCGTCGAGCAGGCTCGTCTCCTCGGCGCCCCCCACGTGCGCGCCTTCACCTTCTACCGGGACGGCGCACCGGATCCGGTCAGCGCCGCCCAGGTCGCCAGGGAGGTGCTGCACGGGGTCTCCATGTCCGGCGTCCAGCTTCTGGTGGAGACCGGCACGCGGACCAACACCCCGACGATCGCCCTGATCATGACCTTCCTGGACGTGCTGGGTCACAGCGACGTCGGGATTCTCTGGGACCCGGGCAACAGCGTCTTCAGCGGCCGGCATCGGGCTCCCTTTCCCGAGGAGTACCGGATCGGGTCAGCACTCATCCGCCACGTGCACGTCAAGGACCCGGCGGGCACGACCGGCTATGTCCGCCTCGGCGAGGGCGATCTGCCCTGGGCGGAGATCGTCGCCGCCCTGGCCGCCGACGGCTACGAGGGCTGGCTGTCGCTGGAGACTCACTGGCGGCACGGGCGCGTCCTGACGCGGGAGGAACGCGACCGGCCATGGGGCGAGGCCTTCACCGAAGGGGGCCACGCGGCGAGCGTCGAATGCATGCGGTGGCTGAAGAGGCTGGTGACCACGTGAACGGCCCGCTCCTGCTCCTCGGCGCTCAGCGGTCGGGAACGACTGCCTTCGCGCACGCGCTCAGCCGTGCCTACGCCGACAGCGGAGGCTTGTTCACCGTCAACGGCAAGCTGCCCTACCTCCTGCCCCGCTGGTGCACGCGGAGCGATCTCGCGGGCCGGCATTTCCGGGCCGACGAGATCTGGCATGCTCTCGGCCGCAAGCCGGTGGCAGGACAGGGAGTCGCGCACTGGCGCGTCCGCGTCGGCACCGCCCTGCGCGCCGCCGCCTCCAGGGTGGCGGAGGGCCGGCGTGACGACCCCTCGGCGCTGGTCCGGGAGATCCTCACCGAGTCCTACGCGGCCTGGCCCTTCTGGGGGGACAAGTACAACGAGTACCTGCTCGATCTGCCCACCGTGCTGGAGGCGGTGCCGTCGGCTCGCCTGCTGCTTCTCGTGCGGCACCCGTACGAGGTCGCCGCCTCCACGCACGAATGGGCGGGAGAGCGGCCGTGGAAACCGGCTACCGATGTCGGCGCGTGCGCCAAGTGGGCGGCCTGGCACCGCGGCTGGCTCGCACTCGCGCCGGCGCTCGACCCGGCGCGCCAGATGGTGGTCGGATATCGCGCGCTGTGCGACGGCAGGGCCACGCGGCGGCTCAGCACCTTCGTCGGTCTGGATCTCGCCCCCTATCTCGGCGGGCTGCGCGCCAGGCGCAGCACCTGCCCCGAACCCGATCTGCCGGCAGACCTGGATGCCCACGTCACCGCCGTGTGGGGGCGTCTTCGTGAAAGGGAGAACAGCTGTGAGTGACAACCCGCCCCACGCCGGGCGACATGACCATGACCATCGGTCGCCGTTCGGCTTCGGCCTGCATCACGTCCAACTGGCCATCGCTCCCGGCAGCGAGGACGAGTGCCGCTCCTTCTACGTGGGTGTCCTGGGCATGGTCGAGATCCCGAAGCCGCCGGCGCTCGCCGCCCGCGGAGGTCTGTGGGTGCGGGCCGACGCACTGGAGATCCATCTCGGCGTGGAAGAGGACTTCCGCCCGGCCCGTAAGGCCCATCCCGGCATCAGGTCGGCCGATCTCGACAACCTGGCCCGCCGTCTCGCCGATCGCGGCGTCGAGGTCACGTGGGACGGCGACCTCCCCTGCCACCGGCGCTTCTACGTCCATGACAATCTGGGCAACCGTCTGGAGTTCCTCCAGCGGCTTCCTGACCAGCCTCCGGAGCGATGACATGACCGGCCTCGTGGGCAGGCTGGTCGGCCTGCCTGACATTCCCGCGGTACGCCGCTGGTCCTGGGTGGCGATCGTGGACGCTCTGGGCAGCGGTCTGCTGATGCCGCTGGTCATCATCTACTTCACCCGGCAGATCGGCCTCGAGCCGGTGACGGTCGGCCTGGCCATGAGCATCGCGGGCATCGCCGGCATCGCGCTGGTGCCCGTCGGGGGCGCCCTCGTCGACCGTTACGGCCCCAAACCGGTGGTGATCGCGGCATTCGGCCTGGCCGCACTCGGGACCGCCGCCTACCTGCTCGCCGACGCCTTCGCTCCGCTGGTGGTCGCGGTGCTTCTCGCGCAGACGGCCGACGCCTCCGGCCGGCCGGCCAAGCACGCCTTCATCGCCGAGATCGCCGAAGGCGAGACCAGGAACCGGCTGCTGGCCTTCAACCGCTCGATCCGCAACGCCGGATACGGAATCGGCGGACTGCTTGCCGCGATCGTGCTGGCCGTCGGAACCCGCGAGGGATACCTCCTGGCCATCGGCCTCGATGTCCTGTCGTTCGTCGTCGCGGCCGTTCTCGTCGTGTCCATCAGGCCGCCCGAGCGGGCCTTCCGAGCGGTCGCCGAAGCAGAGCGGGCCCCAGCCCCCGGCGGCTATCGCGCGGTGCTGGCGGACTGGCGCTACGTGACGCTCGCCGCGCTGAACGTCCTGGTGCTCCTGGAGGCGAACGCCTTCATCGTCGGCGTTCCGCTCTGGGTGGTCCAGCACACCAACGCCCCGCAGGCGCTCGTCGGCGTGCTGTTCACCGCGAACACGATCATGATCGTGCTGTTCCAGGTACGGGCGACCAGGAATCTCAGCGGACCGGCGGACGTCCGTCCCGCGTACGCGCGGGCCGCGATCGCCTTCGCGTTCGCGGCGGCCGGCTACGTGACGGCCCAGTACACCGGGGTGACGCTCACCATCGCCGTCATGGCCGTCGCGGTCGTGATGCACTCGATCGGCGAGCTGTCGGCCTCCGCCGCCGAGTGGACGGTCTCCATCGGGCTCGCCAAGGAACGCCTGCGGGGCCGCTACCTCGCGGTTTTCGCGCTCGGCGACTCGGCGCAGAAGGCGATCGGACCCGTGGTCGTCGCCCTGCTCATCAGCGGCCTGACATCGCTCGGCTGGGTCGTGCTGCTCGCTCTGGTCAGCGGCGCCTGCCTGATCAGCGCCGAAGTGGCGGTCCGGCATCCCCGCACCCGCCGGCAACGCGCCGAGCGGTCCGCGGAGGTGACCGCATGACGTGCCTGCTTCCCGCCCAGCGGCGGTGGGTCGGCAACCGGCCGGACGCCGACTGGCACCACTTCAACCTCGGCTGGCTGTTCACCGTACCTGCCGAGCTGACCGGCGAGATCCTCGTCCGGGCCGTGGAACGCCTCCTCGAGCGCAACCCGGCATTGCGCACCGCTTACCGCGTGACTCCGCACGGATGGCGGTCACAGGTGCTGAGCCCGCAGGCCGGCACGGTCATGGGCCGGGCCGAACTGGCTGACTACCGTGGCGAGGCAGCGGCCCTGGCCGAGGAGATCGCCAGGGCGCAGACCAGGATGCGACCGGCGGACGGCCAGGTCCTTCACGTGGTGCACTTCCCCTTCGGCGACGAGCCGGGGCGGCTACTGGTGATCATCCATCATCTGACGCTCGACGGATTCTCCATGGGCATCGTCGCCGACGAGCTCGAAAGCGCGTTGCGCGGCGAACCCGAAGGACCGCGTCGTCCCGCCACCCCGGCCGACTACGTCGCCGCCGTCGAGCAGTGGGTGCGTACGGAGGAGGCGGCGGCCGACGCGCGACGCTGGCGGGCACGGCCCTTCGACGCGGTACGGATGCCTCCCACCGACCGCGACGAGCCGGCGTCGCTGTCCACGATGCGACTGGCCGGCATCCGGCTGTCCGCCGCGGAAACCGCGGTGCTCGCCAGGACGTCCAGGGCTCGGGGACTACGCGTGAGCGATGTCGTGCTGGACGCGGCCGCTCAGGCGATCATGGCGCGCTGGGGCCTTCCGGCAGTCGGGGTCGACACCTATCACGTCGGCCGGCACCTGACGCCACTGAACATCGACGTGGTCGACACCGTCGGCTATCTGCAGAACACGTTCCCGATCGTGTTCACGGCCCGGGACGGTTTCGACCCGGCGGACCTGCGGGCCGTCCCCGAGCGCCTGTTCGGCTTCGACGCCCTGCGCCACTTCACCGACGAGCTCGCCGACCTCCCCGAGACCACGCTGCGCTACAACTTCCGCGGCCAGCTGGGACGGCTCGACGAGCGCGCCGGTGCGCTGCTCCGATCCGCCGACGAGCCCCTCGGGCCACTGCGCTCGCAGGCCCAGACCGAGCGTTACACGCTCATGCTCGAAGGCGACGTCGTCGACAGGCGGCTGGAGCTGCACATCAAGTACAGCACCGGGCACTACCATCCCGGCACCGTTCGTGAGCTGCTCGAAGAGGCGGTCGTCAGGGTGCGCGCGGCGGCGGAGGAGCTCACATGCTGACCGTGCGCGATCTCGTCGTCGTCGTCGGCGCGCCCGGCGAGGAGGCGGTCCTCCTGCGCGGACTCGACCTCGACATCTCCGCCGGCCAGACGGTCCTGGTCCGCGGCGCGCGGGGCTCAGGCAAGAGCGTGCTCGGCGCGGTGCTCAAGGGCGAGCTGCGCCCACGATTCGGACAGATCAGCGGACAGGTCCTGGTCGTCGACGACGCCGACCGGCTGCCCGTCGACCACCTCGCCGCACTGGTCCGAGAGCGGAAGGCGAGCGGAAAGACCACCGTCCTGCTGGCCACCGACGCCGTCCAGGGCGAGCGGGTGATGCCCGACCGCGTGTTCACTCTCGCCAAGGGGACTCTCATCCCGGAGAGCTCCGCGCCGGATCCTGGCACTGACCTCCGCCTGCCCGCCGGGAAGGTGCGCGACCTCACCGTGGCGGCCCTGCGCGGGGTGGGCGCCACGGAGAAGACCGCCGGCATCGTCGCCGACGTCCTCGTCGAGGCCGATGTGAGGGGGCACCCCTCCCACGGAGTGGGGCTCCTGCCCACCTACCTGGAGCGGGTCAGCGCGGGTGGCATCGATCCCACGGCCAGACCCGTCCTCTCGGCACGGGGCGCGACCGCCCGCGTCGACGCCCGCGCCGGATTCGGCCAGGTCGCCGCCGCACGAGCCGCTGAATGGTGCGCGCTGACCGCGGTCAGAACCGGCGTCTCCGCGGTCGCCGTCCACCACAACAACCACGTCGGTATGATGGCCGCCTACCGGTGGCCGTTCCAGCGGCACAGGACCGTCGGGCTGCTGTACAACGTCTCCGGCCCCAGCCTGGCGGCTCCGGGAGCGGTCCGGCCGACGCTCGGCAGCAACGCCGTCTGCCTCGTCACCCCCACCGGCCGCGACGAACCCTTCGTCGTCGACTTCGCCACCGGGGTCGTGGCGATCGGGAAGATCCGCGACGCCGGCCATCGTGGCGCGCCCGTCCCTCCGGGATGGCTGCTGGACGGCGAAGGACGGACGACCACCGATCCTGCGGATCTGGAGCAGGGCGGCTCGGTGCCGCTGTTCGGCGGCTACAAGGGGCTCTGCGTGACCGTCATCGCCGAGGTACTGGCCGGCATGCTCGGCGGCCACACCATCAGTCCGCTCGTCGGCAAGCAGCGCAAGCGCCCCGGCCGGCCGATGAACTGCAGCCAGCTGTTCATCGGACTCTCGCCCGCCGCCTTCGGGCTCGACGAGATCGACACGTTGATCGAAGCCTTGCGTGCTGCCGTGACAGCGGGTTACGCCGGGGGCGCCCCCGAGCCGCATTTCCCCGACCAGCTCGAGGCCGCCCATACCTCGCACAGCCGCGCCGAAGGGCTGCGCGTGCCGCGCGCCGTGGCCGACGCCCTCGGGTGGAGGTGACCGATGATCCGTGGCCCGCTGCCCGCGGAGGTGGAGCTCGCCATGGCCGGCTCAGCGCCCGGCTGGCCACTCGTCCTGTACTTCCACCACGTGCATCCCGCTCTTGAGCACTACACGTCGGTCACCCCGCAGGCGTTCGCCCATGCCCTGGAGACGCTGCTGGACGAGTACGGCAGGCCACTGGATCCCGGCGCGCTGAGCGACCTGCGGGCGTTGCCCGCGGAACCGCGCTTCCTGATCACTTTCGACGACGGTCACCGGGACACGCTGGAGTACGCGCTGCCGATCCTCGACCGGTTCGGCGTCAAGGCGGTGTTCTTCGTCATCACCGGTCCGGCCGGCGCGGAGCCGTACTACCACCACGGCTTGCTGAGCTGGGCGGAACTGGGCGGACTGCGCACGGCCGGGCATCTGATCGGCGCGCACACCGTGACCCACCGCAGGTTGCCCGAGCTGGGCGCCGACGAACAGCGCCACGAGATCACCGAATCGCTCGCGGTGATCCGCGACCGGCTCGCCGTGGCCTCGCCCCCGCTGGCCTATCCCTACGGGCTCGTGCCCAGCGTGCCGGCCGTGCCGTCCCGAACCCTCGCTTTCGGCACGGTCAAAGCCGCTCCGCTGCCCTGGCTCGCGGCGCCGCACGCGATCCGCCGTACCTACCTGCCAGTGGGACACCACCGGCTATGGCCGGCCCTGTGCCGTGAATGGAGAGACCAATGGACGCGCCCGTCACCGTGATCGTGCCCAGCAGGGACAGGTATCGCGACCTGCGCCGCTGCCTGCTGGCGCTCGTCGACTGCGACACCACGTTGCTGCACGAAGTGCTCGTGATCGACGACGGCTCGCAGCCGCGCATCGGCGACGCGTCGGTGCCCGGCCTGCCGGTGCGGGTGATTCGCAACGCCCGCCCGCAGGGGGCGATGCGCGCTCGCTCCCTCGGCGCCGGGCGGGCGAGCTCACCGATGCTCGCCTTCCTCGACGACGACGCGTTGCCCCGCGCGGACTGGCTGAACCGGATCGCCGAGGAGCTCACACCGGGCCGTGGCGGTATCACCGGCCGTGTCCTGCCCTTCGACGCCGGCCTGGTCTCCAAGGCACGCCAGGCCAGGTACATGGAACGCTACCGAGGCCTGTCGCATGGCGAATCGGTCGATTTCTTCGCCGGCGGGAACAGCGCGGTCTGGCGCGAGGCCTTCCTCCAGGCCGGCGGCATGACATCCGCGGGGCCCGGCGGCGACAACAAACTGGTCGCGGAGCTCGAACGGCTCGGGCTCTCCGTTCATTTCGTGCCCTCACTGGTGGTCGTGCACCGCAACGGCAAAGGGTTCTCCCAGGCGGTCCGTACCGCGTTCGGCGCCGGGCGTCATCACGACAAACCTCTCTCCGTGCCCGCGGCCCTGCACCGTGCGACACAGGCCGTCCCCGGAGCGACACCGTCGGTTCGGCTCACCAACAGGGTGCTCAACGTCGCCCATCTGGCTGGGCGCTGCCTGCCACATTCCGCAAAGGAGTCCTGATATGTCACCATCCGAGGTCGCCATCACCCTCTCCGGCATCTGGGAGGAGGTTCTCGACATCGAGGGCATCACCCAGGACGACCACTTCTTCGAGCTGGGCGGAGACAGCCTGCTCGCGGTCACCATGGTCAGCAGGGCGCGCAGGGCCGGGCTCCACATCGCGGTGAAGGACCTCGTGGACAATCCCGTCCTGCGCGATCTGGTCGCGGCGGTGAGCTGACCGTGACCAGGGTGCTCCACCAGGTCTTCCGCGGCCACGCGCAGCGCCAAGGAGACCACCCTGCCCTGGTCGAGGGCACGCGCGTGCTGACGTACGCCGAACTGGACGCCGCCTCCGACCGGATGGCCGCCGGGCTGCGCGCCAGAGGGGTCGGCCCCGGCGAGCGGGTGGCGCTGCTGCTGCCCCGATCCATCGGCCTCGTCACGGCGATCCTCGGGACGCTCAAGTGCGGAGCCTCGTACTCGGCTCTGGATCCCGGCTGGCCCGCCGTACGCGTCGAGGAGTTGAGCCGCCGGCTCGAACCGGCCGCCGTGATCGACGCCGGCGCCTACCCCGCCGTGGCGTCCGCCAGGGGCGCGCGCGTCGACGAGGACGTCGATGGCGACGACATCGCCACCGTGGTCTTCACCTCGGGCACCTCGGGCCGCCCCAAGGGCGTGCTCTCCCCCCACCGGGCGATCGCCCGGCTGTTCCCGCGCTGCGGTGCCGCCGACCTCACCGGCCGTCCGATCGTCTCGCTGTCCACGGCGGTGTCCTGGGACGGCTTCGCCCTCGAACTGTGGGGCGCGCTGTGCTCGGGCGGCACCGCCGTCGTCGTCACCGAGCCGTACCCGCTCCCGCAGAGGGTCCGTGAGCTGGTCGGCCGCGGCGGGCTGGACACGCTCTTCCTCCCGGCCTCGCTCCTCAACCTGTACGTCGACGAGGACCTCGACGCGTTCACCGGTCTGCGCCAGGTCATGACGGGCGGCGAGCGGATGTCCGCATGCCATGCGGGCAGGTTCGTGAACCGGCATCCCGACATCGCCCTGGTGAACTGCTACGGGCCCGCCGAATGCGGCATCCTGGTCACCACTCACCGTGTCACCGCCGAGGACTGCGCGCGGCGCGACGTCCCGATCGGGCTGCCGGCGCCGGACACACGGATACACCTCATCGACGGGGAGATGTTCACCGGCGGCGACGGCCTCGCCCGCGGGTACCTCGGTGACGCCGCGGGTACCGCTGAGAGGTTCGTCGAGATCGTCGTCGACGGGGACCGGACCCGTGCCTACCGCACCGGCGACCGTGGCGAACGCGGGCAGGACGGCCTGCTGCGATACCGTGGCCGACTCGACCGGCAGGTCAAGATCCGCGGCCACCGGGTCGAACCAGCGGAGGTCGAGACGGCCGCGGACGCCCTCGACGGGGTGGTGCGGAGCGCGGCGGTGCCGCTCACCGGCTCGGACGGCACGACGACCGGTCTGGCGCTCTTCTACCAGGGAGAACGCCCGGCCCCTGGAGTGGAGGGCGAGCTGCGGGCCCGGCTACCGGGCTATCTCGTGCCGGCGCGGATCACGCGGGTGGACGGCTTTCCGCTGACCGCCAACGGCAAGACCGACCACGAGGCGCTCACCGCCACCCTGCTCGCCGGTCCCGCGAGGCCCGCCGCCACCGGCGAGACCTCCGTCGATCCCGATCCCCTGCTCGCCGATCCCGTGACTGCCGATCCCGTGACCGAGGTCGTGGCCGAGGCGTTCGCTCACGTGCTCGGACTGCCGGAAGTACAGGTCACCGAGAACTTCTTCGCGCTCGGCGGCACATCGTTGGCCGCGGGCAGGCTGTGCGTCAGGCTGGGGGCCCGCCTCGGTGTCACGGTTCCCGTCTCGGCCGTGATGCGCCATCCGACCGCCGCGCGGCTGGCCGCGTGGCTGCGCACGCGTGGGGCCGGCGGGGATCGTGGAGAGCCCGGCACGCCGACGGCGGCCACGGCCGTCCCCCTCCTGCCCTCCCAGCTCGGGTTCTTCCTCGCGGCCCAGATGCGACCCGAGGACGTCTCCGGCATGTGCCCGCTGGTCTGGGAGTACGAGGGGACGCTGGAGCGGGCGGCACTGCAGGCCGCGCTCACCGACGTGGCGATCCGGCACGAGGCTCTGCGCAGTCGCTATTTCCTGCGGGACGGGCCGGTGGCGAAGATCGCGGCCGAACCGTACCCTGTCGAACTCCGGCTGGTGGAAGATCCCCACGATCTGCCGGCGGTGCTGATCCGGCCGCTCGACCTGGAATCCGGACAGGTGTGGCGCTCCGCCCTGGCCCCCGGCCGGTTCGGCATCGTGGTGCACCACATCGCCATCGACGGCTGGGCCGCCGGCCTGCTCGCCCACGACCTGTCAGTGGCGTACCGGGCCCGGCTCGACGGTCGCGCCCCTCGCTTCGGCGGTCCGGCTCCCGGTCTCGGCGAGGTCGCCCGCGCCTACCATCGCCAGGCCGACGTGACGGACCTCGACGCCCAGCGGGCCTACTGGAGGCACGCCCTCACCGGCCTGCCGGACCCCGGCCGGCGTGACGGCGTCGAGCCGGGCAGACTCGCCTCGGTGAGCCGGCCGCTGGCCGTCACGCGGCTCGACGAGAGCGCCCTGCGGCATCGCACCACCAGCACGGTCGTCCTGCTGGCCGCGTACGCGCGAGCCGTGGAAGCCCTGACGGGCGGGTCCGACCTCGCCGTGGGCGTGCCCGTGGCCCGGCGCAACGACGACGTCCTCGCCAGGTCGGTGACCTGCCTGATCGACATGGTGTGCGTACGGCTGCGCGGAGCCGGGGTCGCGGCCGCGAAGGCAGGGTTGGTGGACGCCCTGAGCCACCAGGACGTGCCCGCCTACGAGGTGGCCAGACTGGCCCGCCGGCGTCCGCTCTACACCACCGTCCTGGCCGTGCAGGACGCTCCCGAGCCGCGGCTCGACCTGCCGGCGGCGACGCGCTTCGTCTGGGCCGACACCACCCGGCTCGACGTCGACCTCGTCATCGAGTTCCTGCCCGGATCGGTGCTGCGGGTCAGTCATCGGTGCGAGGCCGTACCCGCGGATGTCGCCGCGGCCCTGTGCGACGCGATCGTCCGAGCAGTCGAGGAGCCACGATGACCGCACGACGACGGCGGCTCTGGGAGCAGTGGGTTCTCGATCCCGACGGCCCCTGGCACACCGTCACGTTCACGATCGACCTCGCGGGAGCCGTCGATCGGACCCGGCTCGAAGGGGCGCTCGCCGCGTTCCCCTGCCTCGAGGTTCCGGTTCCCGTCCGGCTGACGCCGAGCTTTCTGGTGCGCGACCGCCGTGTGGCGGTGACGCTTCCCGCGCAGACCGCGACTCCCGGGGAGTTCGTCCAGGCGGTCGCGGACGCCTACGCGGGCCGGGCGGCGGCCGGCGGCGACGAGCCGACCGCGCGGGCCCGCGCCCACTGGCGGGACGTGATCACCGATCCTCCCGTGTCGCGGATACCGGTGGAAGGCAGCCCGGGCGCGGGTCCCGGCGTGATCAGGCACCGGTTCGAGGACGCGGCACCGGAATCCGTGCTCGCCGCGCTGGCGGCGGTACTGGGACGCTGGACTCGATCACGAGATCTGCTGATCGGCGTTCCCGAAGGTTTCGTCCGGATCGACATCGACGACACGGCATCCCTCAGCGACCTGGTGGACCAGGTGAGGGAACGCCGGGGGAGAGGACTCCGTCACGCGGGCGCCTTCCGGGACGGCGCGCATCAGGTCATGGAGGATGCCGGGATCCGGCATCTGCCCGCGGTTCACTTCGCTGACGCAGCCGCTCCGCCGAGGTTCGTCGACGCCGGGCCGCTGACGCTGATCCCCAGGGTGCCGCCGCACGGGGCGGTCGGATCGAGCCTCACCATCGGCATGGACGACACGTGCTTCGACGCCAGGGACATCGACGAGGCGACCGCCGAGCGGCTGCTCCACCAGGTGGAGCGGGTGCTGGCGGCCGACCCCCGTGACACCCTCTCCGCGATCTCGCTCATGGGGGAGGCCGAGCGGACGACGGTGGTCGGACGCTTCAGCCGTACGGCGGAGCCGGCCGCGAGCAGCCACGTGCTTCACGAGCTCATAGCCGGCCCCGACGACGCCGTGGCCGTGGTGTGCGGAACCGAGCGGATCACCTACGGACAGCTCGATCGCCGGTCCGCTCTGCTCGCCCGGCGACTGCGCGATCTCGGCGTGCGCGGCGAGGACGTCGTCGGGGTACGGTTGCCGCGCTCGGTCGACCTCATCGTCGCCTTCCTGGGAGTGCTCAAGGCCGGTGCCGCCTACCTCCCGCTCGATCCGGGCCATCCCGCCGATCGCCTGGCCTTCATGACGGCCGACGCGCGCGCCGAGATCGTGATCGACGGCGAGACGCTGGACGCCCTTCGATCCGGCAGCGTGCCGGCCGCTCCTCATGGGAGGCGGCAGGCGGAGGCGGAGCCCGACCGGCTCGCCTACGTGATCTATACCTCCGGATCCAGCGGTCGCCCCAAGGGGGTTCAGGTCGAGCACCGGCAGATCGTCGCGTCCACCCTCGCCCGTTACCCCGTCTTCCCCGGTCCGATCGACTCCTACCTGGCCTTGGCCGGGCCGGCTTTCGACGCCCTCGGCGCCGGCGTCTACCTGACCCTGACAAGGGCAGGCACGCTGGTCCTGCCCACGGACGACGAGGTCGGCGACCCCTGGCTGCTGGGCGAGCTCATCACGCGCGAGCGTGTGACACACGTCGACGGGGTTCCAGGACAGTACGCCGCGCTGCTGGACGCCGCTCCTGACTCCGTCGCCGGGCTGCGCTGCGCTGTGGTCGGCGGTGAGGTGTGCCCTCCCGCTCTCGTGACGCGCCACAACGAGGTGACGCGTGAAGCCGTTCTCATCAACGAATACGGCCCGACGGAGACGACCGTCTGGGCCACCTCGTACACCTGCGACCGCGGGAAGCCGCCCGCGAGGTCGGTGCCGATCGGGCGGCCGATACCGGGTGCCCTCGCCTACGTCCTCGACGAACGGCTGGCGCCGGTTCCCATCGGAGTCCCCGGCGAACTGTGCATCGGCGGCGCGGGAGTCGCCCGCGGCTACGTGGGGCGGCCGGATCTCACCGCTTCGCGCTTCGTCGCCAACCCCTTCGCCGCCGGCGTCGTCTACCGGACCGGGGACCTGGTCCGCTGGCGACCGGACGGCGATCTGGAGTTCCTCGGCCGCATCGACGAACAGATCAACATGCGCGGCCTCCGTGTGGAGCCCGCGGAGATCGAGCAGGTCATCTCGAGGCACCCTCAGGTGCGAGAGGTGGCCGTCGTCGCGGCGCGCGCCGGTGATCACCATCGGCTCGACGCCTACGTCGTCGCCACCGGCGCGGCCGCGCTCAGCCGGCCGGAACTCAGCGCGCACACCGGCCGGTTCCTGCCTGCCTCCATGGTGCCCGCGACCTGGACGGTGCTCGACCGGATGCCGCGGACCGGCAACGGCAAGCTTGACCGGGCCGCGCTCCCGCCGCCCCGTGCGGCCGCTCACACGAGCGGGAAGGCCACGGGCAGCCCGGCGACCGCCGTGCAGCGCGCGGTCGTCGAGCTCTTCACCACGTCGCTGGGCGAGGACAGCGACCTGAGGACCACTGTTCCCGCCTGGACGGGGCAGTTCTTCGGACCTGCCGACCTGACCGCGCGCTTCCGGCTCCGGTTCGGCGACCGGGTGCCGCCGATAACCACAGGACTCAGCGCCGGCCGGCTGGCCACCGCCCTGCGGCGCCTCGACTCCACGGATCGTTGATGGCACGCGACCCCTCCGGCGCCGGCTACGACCTCGCGGTGGTCGGACTGGGCTACGTCGGAATGCCTCTGGCGAAGGAGGCCGTGGCCGCGGGGCTCCGCGTCGTCGGCTTCGAAGCCGACCCGCGAAAGGTGGACGCCCTCAACGCCGGCCGGTCGTACGTCGACGACGTGACCGACGCCGACCTCGAGCACATGGCGCAGGCCGGCGGCTTCCGCGCGACAACCGACGAGAGCGTGCTGGCCCGCAGCCGGACGATCGTCATCTGCGTGCCCACCCCGCTCGACGACGACCATCGCCCCGACCTCTCCGCGGTGGAAAGCGCCGCTGTGACCATCGCCAGGAACCTGAGCGCCGGCACGCTGGTCGTCCTGGAGTCCACCACCTGGCCCGGCACGACCGACAAGGTCGCCCGCCCGATCCTGGAGACCTCCGGCCTCCTGGCGGGGACGGATTTCCACCTCGCCTTCTCTCCTGAGCGCATCGACCCGGGCAATCCCAAGTACGGCCTGCGCAACACCCCCAAGGTCGTCGGCGGCCACACCGACACCTGCCTGGAGGTGGCCTCGGCGTTCTACGCGCGGTTCGTCCAGCAGATCGTGCCGGTCAGCGGCACCCGCGAGGCGGAGATGGCCAAGCTCCTGGAGAACACCTACCGGCACGTCAACATCGCGCTCGTCAACGAGATGGCGATCTTCTGCGACGAACTCGGCATCGACCTGTGGGAGGCCATCGAGGCCGCGGGCACCAAGCCGTTCGGCTTCCAGAAGTTCCTTCCCGGGCCCGGCGTCGGCGGGCACTGCATTCCCGTCGACCCGTCGTACCTGTCGTACGCCGTGCGAAAGCTGGGCTACCCGTTCCGGTTCGTGGAACTGGCTCAGGAGATCAACGAGCGCATGCCGTCCTACGTGGTGGCCCGCGCGCAGCGGCTGCTCAACCGGTGTCGCAAAGCCCTCAACGGTTCCAAGGTGCTGTTGCTCGGCGTCACCTACAAAGCCGACATCGCCGACGAACGCGAGAGCCCGGCCCTGCCCGTCGCGCGGGCGCTGCTGGAGTTCGGCGCCGATCTGGTCTACCTCGACCCGTACGTCAAGGAGTGGCAGGTGAACGGCAGCGCGGTGCCACGCGCGGAAGACCTCGCGACGGCGGTCGCCGGAGCGGACCTGACGGTGCTCCTGCAGCAGCACGCCACCTTCGACCTGGAGATCATCGAAGATCAGGGCAGGCTCGTCCTCGACACCAGAGGGGTGCTCACCGAGGGCGAGCGCGTCGAACGACTCTAGGAACCGTTTCCCGTACCGCCGGGCCGCGTCCGGCCGTGTCAGAGGACGGCGTCGAGGAGGAGGGCGCCCGCGCCGAGCAGCGCGACGTCCTTGCCCGCCCGCGCCGGCGCGATCTCCAGGTCGCGGGTGGCCAGCGGCAGGCAGCGCTCGTACACCGCCGCCCTGATCGCCGCGATCAGCGGCTCGGCCGCCGACAGGCTGCCGCCGACGGCGATCACGTCGGGGTTGAAGAAGTTGACGAGCACGGTGAGGACCTCGCCGATCAGCCGTCCGGCGCCGCGCACCAGGCTGGTCGCCTCGGGCACCGCGTCGCTGACCAGGCCGATGATGTCGGCGGGCCGGTCGACCACGATGCCCGCCTCGGCCAGCGCGGCCATCAGCGCGGCGCCGCTGGCGTAGGCCTCCAGGCAGTCGGGGTGGCCGCACGAGCACATCACCGAGGGGTCGGTGCGGACCCTGACGTGGCTGATGTCGCCCGCCGCGCCCCTGCCTCTGTGCAGGTGGCCGTTGACGATCACGCCGCACCCTATGCCGGTGCCGGTCTTGAGCACCATGAGGTTGTCCGAGCCGGGCCACGAGCGAGCCTCGCCGACGGCCATGAGGTTGGCGTCGTTCTCGACGAGCACCGGCAGGTCGTAGCGGGCGCCCAGGTGCTCGGCCACCGGGTAGTTGTTCCACCCCGGCATGCGGGAGGGGCCGACGACACGCCCGGAGGCCGGGTCGACCGGCCCGGGGATCCCGGTGCCGACGCCGCGCAGCGGCATCCCGGAGGGGGCGCGCGTGCGCAGCAGGTCGTCGAAGGCGTCGGCCATCCAGTCGAGCACCGCCTCGGGGCCGGCCGCGATGTCACAGGCCCGTTCCTGTACGGCGAGCGGTGTCCCGCTCAGATCGAGCAGGCCGAGCCGTACGTGATGGGAGCCGAGGTCGGCGACCGCCAGCAGGCCCGCGCTGGGGGCCAGCCGCAGCCGGCGGGGCCTGCGTCCGCCGCGCGAGGTGCCTGAGCCCTCCTCGACCAGCAGCCCGGCTTCGAGCAGCTCTTCGACCCGCAGCGACACGCTGGAGGCGGCCAGGCCGGAAAGCCGCGCCAGATCGGCGCGTGACTCGGCCTGGCCGGTGGCGACGAGCCGCAGCAGTTCCCCCTGCGCCCCCGTCACGGGCAGCCGCTCTTTGCCAGACATGAGCAGATGAATACCACGCTTTACCTTCGTACGACAATGTGTTGACTTAGCGCGAAATCATCCATTACGGTCCGCCATATCTTCGATATCGAAGGAAGTGTCGCGGGATACCTGGCAAAGAGGGTTCCGTGACCGTGGGAGGACTGGATGATTCGGGTACGAGGGCTGAACAAGTGGTTCGGCCGGCACCACGTGCTGCGCGACATCGACCTCGACGTCGCGCGCGGCGAGGTCGTGGTGGTGATCGGCCCGTCGGGTTCGGGCAAGTCCACGCTGTGCCGCTGCCTCAACCGGCTGGAGACGGCCCAGAAGGGCGAGATCGCCATCGACGGTGCGCCCGCCCCGCTGGAGGGCCGCGAGCTGGCCAGGCTGCGCGCCGACGTCGGCATGGTCTTCCAGTCGTTCAACCTCTTCCAGCACAAGACCGTGCTGGAGAACATCACGCTCGCCCCGATGAAGGTGCGCGGCGTCGGCCGTGACGAGGCCGAGAAGACGGCTCGCGACCTGCTCGACCGCGTCGGCATCGGCGCGCAGGCGGGCAAGCTGCCGGGACAGCTGTCCGGCGGGCAGCAGCAGCGCGCCGCCATCGCCCGCGCCCTGGCCATGCGACCCAAGGTCATGCTCTTCGACGAGCCGACCTCCGCCCTCGACCCCGAGATGGTCGGCGAGGTGCTGGACGTCATGACCGGCCTGGCCGCCGACGGCATGACCATGGTCGTCGTCACCCACGAGATGGGTTTCGCGCGCAGGGCGGCCGACCGCGTGGTGTTCATGGCCGACGGCCAGATCGTCGAGGAGGGCGCTCCCGCGGCCTTCTTCGACGCCCCCCAGACGGACCGGGCCAGGGACTTCCTGGCCAAGGTACTCACTCACTGAACGCAAGGGATGGTGCCCATGAAGAAGATGGTCGCTGTCGTCGCCGTGTCGCTGCTCGGCCTCGCCGCCTGCTCGAGCACGGAGTCCACCGGCAGCCCCGCCGTGCCAGGAGAGGCGAAGCCCGCCGCCAACGACCTGCTCGCCAAGGCCCCCGTCGCCGACGCCGCCGCGATCCTGCCCGGCTCGACGATGGACAAGATCAAGAAGCGCGGCGAGCTCCTCGTCGGCGGCTCGCTCGACGCCCCGCTGCTGTCACAGCAGAACCCGGTCAGCGGCGAGGTCGAGGGCTTCGACGCCGACATGGGCAAGGCCCTGGCCAAGTACATCATCGGCGAGCCGAAGGTGAAGATCGTCAACTCGGCCTCGGAGACGCGTGAGGCGCTGCTCAGCAACGGGACCGTCGACGTCGTCTTCCAGACGTACACGATCACCCCCGAGCGGGCCAAGCAGGTCGCCTTCGCCGGGCCGTACTACACCTCCGGCCTGACGATCGCCGTCAAGAAGGGCGCCACGGGCATCGCCAAGCCCGAGGACCTCAACGGCAAGAAGGTCATCGCGGGCGCCAACACCCCGGCCATCCCCGCGATCAAGAAGCTGGCGCCGCAGGCGGAGATCATCACCTTCGGCAGCGACCCCGAGTGCATGCAGGCGCTCAAGCAGGACCGGGGCGTGGCCTACGTGCAGGACGAGACGCTCCTGATCGCCAACGCGCAGAAGGACCCCTCCATCCAGGTGGTCGGCAACCCCTTCACCCAGGATCCGTACGGCATCGGCCTCAAGCACGGCGACGACCAGTTCAAGTCGTTCGTCAACGACTGGCTGAAGAAGACGCAGAGCACCGGCGTCTGGCAGCAGGCCTGGAAGAACTCCATCGGCACCGTCGTCCAGGGCGAGGCGCCCGCCCCGCCGCAGATCGGCTCGGTGCCGGGTTCCTGATGTCCGTCCTCCTGGACCACCTGCCCGAACTCTGGCAGGGCCTGGTCGTGACGCTCCAGCTCACCGTCGCGTCCTTCGTCGGCGCGGCGGTGCTCGGGGTGCTGGTCACCGCGATGCGGGTGAGCCCGGTCGGCGTGCTGCGCGCCATGGGCACCGCCTACGTGGAGGCGTTCCAGAACCTGCCGCTGCTGGTCCTGCTCCTGCTGGCCTGGTTCGGCCTGCCAGAGATCGGGATCAAGGCGGGGCCGATGGTGACCGCGATCGTGGTGATCTCGGTCTACGAGGCCGCCTACGTGGCCGAGGCGCTGCGTTCGGGCGTCAACGCGGTCGGCCAGGGCCAGGGTGAGGCGGCCAGGGCGCTCGGGCTGACGTTCCGGCAGTCCCTGTGGTACGTCATCCTGCCCCAGGCACTGCGCACGGTCGTCCAGCCGCTCGGCAACATCCTCATCGCGCTCACCATGAACACCGCGCTGGCCGGCGCGATCAGCGTGGTCGACCTGACCGCCGCGGCCAACAGGGTGAACCTGATGGAGGCCCAGCCCATCCCGATCTTCGTCGGTGCGGGCCTGATGTACGCGCTCATCGCCGCCGTCATCGGCTTCACGACGGGACGGCTCGAGCGACGGCTGGTGATGATCCGATGAGCAGTGTCCTGTTCGACGAGCCGGGGCCGCGCGCCAGGCGCAGGATCCGGGTCGCCACCGTCCTGGGCGTCCTGGTCGCGCTCGCGCTCGCCGCGCTCGCGATCCGCCAGTTCGCCGCCAACGGGCAGCTGGCCTACGAGCGCTGGCAGCCGTACGCCACCTGGCCCATGTGGCGCTACCTGCTCAACGGCCTGTGGTCGACGGCGCTGGCCGCCGTGGTGTCGGCGGCGCTGTCCATGGCCCTGGGCCTGCTGCTGGCCCTCGGCAGGCTGTCCGAGCGGCGCTGGGTGCGCGGGCCGTCGGCCGGCTACGTCGAGGTGGTGCGGGTCATCCCGGCACTGCTGCTGGTGTACGTGGTGCTGTTCGCGCTGCCCAGATACGGCCTCGACCTGCCGCTGTTCTGGAAGCTCGTGGTGCCGCTGACCGTCTCGAACGCGGCCGCCTTCGCCGAGATCTTCCGCGCCGGCATCCTGTCGGTCGAGCGCGGGCAGACCGAGGCGGGCCTGGCCGTCGGGCTGACCCGCCTGCAGACCATGCGGATGATCGTGCTGCCGCAGGCCGCCCGCCGGGTGCTGCCGTCGATCGTCAGCCAGTCCGTCGGCCTGCTCAAGGACACCTCGCTCGGTTTCGTGGTCAGCTACGGCGAACTGCTGTACTCGGGCAAGGTCCTGGCCGCCTACAACGGCCTGCTCATCCAGACCTACGTGGTGCTGGCGCTGATCTACCTCGTGGTCAACGCCTCGCTGTCCAAGCTGGCCAGGGTCCTGGAGCGAAGGAGCAAAGCCCGTGCCTGAACCCGCCGTCCTCGCCGAGGTGGTCCGCTCGGGCTTCGTCGAGAGCGTCCACTACGGCAGCGCCGTCGGCCTCGGCCCCGACGGCCGGGTCGAGGTCGCCCTCGGCTGCGTGGACGCCCCTGTCCTGCCCCGCTCGTCGGCCAAGCCGTTCCAGGCGCTGGCCTGCCTGACCGCGGGCGCGGTCCTGCCGGGCCCGCGCCTGGCGATCGCGGCCGGCAGCCACACCGGCGAGGACTTCCACGTACGGCTGGTCGCCGAACTCCTCGAGGAGTACGGCCTCGGCCTCGGTCACCTGCGCTGCCCCGAGGACTGGCCGGAGGACGAGGCCACCCGCCACCGGCTGATCCGTGACGGCCACGGCAGGACGCGCGAGCGGATGAACTGCTCGGGCAAGCACGCCGCGATGCTGGCCGCCTGCGTCGCCAACGGCTGGGACGTGGCCTCCTACCTCGACCAGGACCACCCGCTCCAGCGCCGGGTGAGGACGGCCGTGGAGGAGCTGTCAGGGGAGAGGGCCGCCGCGGTGGCCGTCGACGGATGCGGCGCGCCCCTGTTCGGGCTGTCTCTGGCCGGCCTGGCCGGGGCGGTGCGGGCGCTGGTGCTGGCCGCGCCGGGCAGCGCGCCCCGCCAGGTCGCCGACGCCATGCGGGAACACCCCGAGTACGTCGGCGGCACCGGACACCAGAACACCGAGCTCATGCGCGCCCTGCCCGGCGCGGTGGTGAAGGGCGGCGCAGAGGGCGTGCTGGTCGCGGCGCTCGGCTCGGGCCACGCCGTCGCCGTCAAGGTCATCGACGGCAGCCCCAGGGCCACGACGGCGATCGCGCTTGCGGTGCTGCGCCGGATGGGCTGCGACGTCTCGGACGCCGGCGCCTTCACCACGGTCCCGGTGCTGGGCGGCGGCGTGCCCGTAGGGCGGATCCACGCGGTGTAGGTGCTGGGCAGGCCCCGCACAGGTGCGGTGCCGGTGCGGTGCCGGGCAGGTCACGCGGCGACGATGCGGCGGCCGGTGATCCGGGTGGGCGTGATCCTGACGTAGAGCGTCCGGTCGCCGCCCGCCCACGGGGTCACCTCCGGCCCGGTCGCCTCGTGCCGCGCCGGACCCTGGACCAGCACGCTCCAGCCCGTCCGCATCGCGTCGTCGATCCTGTCGACCTCGAAGCCGACCATCCGTTCGACCCCTTCGAGACCCGTCCGCAGGTCCTCGTCCATCGGCCCGCCGTACGCGGTGCGGAAGACGATCGCCCCCTCGTCGAGGCGGTAGTTGACGGGCAGCACCGTCGGCCCGCGCAGCCCGTCGAACGCCACGCGGCCCACCCCGCCAGGCGCGATCAGCCGCAGGCACTCCTCGGCCGCGAGCGGCTCCAGCCGGGGGGCGGCCAGCGCCGGAGCGCCGCCCTGCGGCCGGTCAGGGACGTCGCCGAGCAGATCCCCGGTCGTGGTGTCCAGGGCGTCGGCCAGCCGCTGCAACGTCTCCATGCCGGGCGTGGCCGCCTGCGCCTCCAGGTGCCGCAGGTCGCCGGGGGACAGCCGCGCCCGCTCGGCCGCCTCTTCGGTGGTGAGGCCGAGGCGTTCGCGGTGGTGACGGACCCTGCGGCCCAGATCGCTGGTCATCGTGGGGCTCCTCCTCGTCGTCCGGTACGCCCCGACGCTACGGACGCCTCCGGCGGCCCGCCACGGCCGTCGGACATCGCGTCGCCGGGACCTCGGTAGGCAGCAGAAAAGGACTTTCGGCCCTGCCCGGCGGACGGGTCCGGATGGTGTGCTGGTGTCGGCACTCGGCACTGGGAAGGAACAATGCACCGCTCTCTCACCGAAGCCGATTCCGCGGAGGAGCCGGCAGAGGATCCGGTCAGGCCGCTCGACTACGTCTGGGGCGTGGCCCGCATCGCCGCCGGCTCGCTGTTCCTGTGGGCCTACGTGGACCGGGCGTTCGGCCTGGTCACGCCCGTCCATCAGGCGTGGATGTACGGCGGCAGCCCGACCTCGGCCTTCCGGCACGGCGGTCTGCCGGCGCCGGCCGGGCAGCCGTGGGTGGATGGGCTGTTCATGTTCGGGCTGCTCGGATTCGGTCTCTGTCTCGTGCTCGGCGTCGCCACCCGGGCGGTGGCCACGGCGGGCGGGATCACGCTGGCCCTCATGTGGGCGGCCGCGCTGCCGCTGTCCGGCCGGCCGTTCGCCCACGAGTACATCGTCTACGCCGTCGGGCTGGCCCTGCTCGCCGTGGTCAGGGCGGGGGACACGCTCGGTCTCGGCAGGCTCGTCACCAGGCCGTACCTCAAATAGTCCAAGAAACGCCCACCCATCCGTGGTGGGCGGTTTGCCGTCCCGGTGGAAAACTTCCAGGTGTGTCCAACCCGCTGCTGCCACACATGCGGCTCGACGAGCTGCTGGAGGAGCTCCAGGTCCGGTTGAACGCCGTGCTGGCCACCCGTGACCGGGTGCACGCGTTGCTGGACGCGGTGGTGTCGGTGGGCAGTGGCCTGGATCTGGAGACGATGCTGCGCCGGATCGTGGAGACGGCGACCGATCTGGTGGACGCCAGTTACGGGGCGCTGGGCGTGGTGGGGGAGGAGC